>NZ_CP097267.1:562500-1162500 GCF_028473605.1 Acidovorax sp. NCPPB 3576
CGTCGGGGGTAGAGCACTGTTTTGGCTAGGGGGTCATGGCGACTTACCAAACCAAGGCAAACTCCGAATACCGACGAGTACAGCTTGGGAGACAGAGCACCGGGTGCTAACGTCCGGACTCAAGAGGGAAACAACCCAGACCGCCAGCTAAGGTCCCTAAAATTGGCTAAGTGGGAAACGAAGTGGGAAGGCTAAAACAGTCAGGATGTTGGCTTAGAAGCAGCCATCATTTAAAGAAAGCGTAATAGCTCACTGATCGAGTCGTCCTGCGCGGAAGATGTAACGGGGCTAAGCCAGTTACCGAAGCTGCGGATTCACAGTTTACTGTGAGTGGTAGGAGAGCGTTCTGTAAGCCTGTGAAGGTGTCTGGTAACGGATGCTGGAGGTATCAGAAGTGCGAATGCTGACATGAGTAGCGTTAAAGGGGGTGAAAAGCCCCCTCGCCGTAAGCGCAAGGTTTTCTACGCAACGTTCATCGGCGTAGAGTGAGTCGGCCCCTAAGGCGAGGCAGAGATGCGTAGCTGATGGGAAACAGGTCAATATTCCTGTACCGATGTGTAGTGCGATGTGGGGACGGAGAAGGTTAGCTCAGCCAACTGTTGGATATGTTGGTTCAAGCCTGTAGTCGTGCCTGGTAGGAAAATCCGCCAGGCTTAGATGAGGGGTGATAACGAGTCTGCTTGCAGACGAAGTGAGTGATACCCTGCTTCCAGGAAAAGCCACTAAGCTTCAGCTACACACGACCGTACCGCAAACCGACACTGGTGCGCGAGATGAGTATTCTAAGGCGCTTGAGAGAACTCAGGAGAAGGAACTCGGCAAATTGATACCGTAACTTCGGGAGAAGGTATGCCCCAAGTAGGTGAACCTGTACAAGGCGAGCCAAAAGGGGTTGCAAAAAATCGGTGGCTGCGACTGTTTAATAAAAACACAGCACTCTGCAAACACGAAAGTGGACGTATAGGGTGTGACGCCTGCCCGGTGCTGGAAGATTAAATGATGGGGTGCAAGCTCTTGATTGAAGTCCCAGTAAACGGCGGCCGTAACTATAACGGTCCTAAGGTAGCGAAATTCCTTGTCGGGTAAGTTCCGACCTGCACGAATGGCGTAACGATGGCCACACTGTCTCCTCCTGAGACTCAGCGAAGTTGAAATGTTTGTGATGATGCAATCTCCCCGCGGAAAGACGGAAAGACCCCATGAACCTTTACTGTAGCTTTGTATTGGACTTTGAACAGATCTGTGTAGGATAGGTGGGAGGCTTTGAAGTGAGGACGCTAGTTCTCATGGAGCCAACGTTGAAATACCACCCTGGTGTGTTTGAGGTTCTAACCTAGGTCCATTATCTGGATCGGGGACAGTGCATGGTAGGCAGTTTGACTGGGGCGGTCTCCTCCCAAAGCGTAACGGAGGAGTTCGAAGGTACGCTAGGTACGGTCGGACATCGTGCTAATAGTGCAATGGCATAAGCGTGCTTAACTGCGAGACTGACAAGTCGAGCAGATGCGAAAGCAGGACATAGTGATCCGGTGGTTCTGTATGGAAGGGCCATCGCTCAACGGATAAAAGGTACTCTGGGGATAACAGGCTGATACCGCCCAAGAGTTCATATCGACGGCGGTGTTTGGCACCTCGATGTCGGCTCATCTCATCCTGGGGCTGTAGCCGGTCCCAAGGGTATGGCTGTTCGCCATTTAAAGAGGTACGTGAGCTGGGTTTAAAACGTCGTGAGACAGTTTGGTCCCTATCTTCCGTGGGCGCTGCAGATTTGAGGAAGCCTGCTCCTAGTACGAGAGGACCGGAGTGGACACACCTCTGGTGTATCGGTTGTCACGCCAGTGGCATTGCCGAGTAGCTAAGTGTGGAAGAGATAACCGCTGAAAGCATCTAAGCGGGAAACTCGTTTCAAGATGAGATCTGCCGGGGCCTTGAGCCCCCTAAAGAGTCGTTCAAGACCAGGACGTTGATAGGTCAGGTGTGGAAGCGCAGTAATGCGTTAAGCTAACTGATACTAATTGCTCGTGCGGCTTGACCCTATAACTTTGATCACCATTTGATCAAGTTGTTATGCCAAGTGACGCAGTCAAAATACAAGCTGATTCCAAACTCTATGAATTCGCCGCCTTGATCACATCAAGGTAGCTCCAAGTTATGCCTGATGACCATAGCAAGTTGGTACCACTCCTTCCCATCCCGAACAGGACAGTGAAACGACTTTGCGCCGATAATAGTGCGGGTTCCCGTGTGAAAGTAGGTCATCGTCAGGCTCTTACAGCCCAAAGCGCCCCGACATCCAACGATGTCGGGGCGCTTTGCTTTTGGGGAATGAAATCCTCTCCTGTAAAACATCGCTCACTCTATTCGGCTTGATTGACCAGCCCCCAGTCAGGCATTCCCTTCACTTGGGTCCAAGCGTTGATAACGCTTTGCATGGCCAATTCGGCGCTGTTCATCGGCCCAAGGCAGTGGACGAAGCCGCAACTCGCTGCCCCTCCAATAAGCCAGCCCCCCCATCCCCGCCCACTCAATCCGCTCCAGGCCCGGCGGATACGCTACGATTGACGTTACGTCAACGTCAGCAAACCCTCCCCACCACGGCAGCCCGCTGACAGGGATGGGTCTCAACTCCACGAGTCTCCCCCACCTCCTATGGCCGCCAACACCTACACCATCAGCGACCTCGCCAAAGAGTTCGACCTCACCACCCGCGCCATGCGCTTCTATGAAGACATGGGGCTCCTGCAACCCGAACGCACCGGACCTGGCGCTCGAACTCGCATCTACACCGCCCGCGATCGGACTCGGTTGCGGCTCACCCTGCGGGCAAAACGCCTGGGTCTTTCGCTGACTGAGGCGAAGGAAATCATCGATCTCTACGACAGCCCCAGGGACACGGGCGTGCAGCTCCGCAAATTTCTGGATGTGCTGGCGGGCCACCGCAAGCAGTTGGAAGCCCAGATGGCCGATCTTCAGGCGAATCTTGAGGAGGTGCGGGAGCATGAAAAGGAAGCGCGAGCACTTCTCCTCAAGGCAGACAAGAAGAAATAGGCCATAATTGACGTTTACGTAAACGTAATGCAGCCAAGCCATGCCGACCACGCTGTCTGACCTTGCTCACCCCGACCATGTGCAACGCGTTTCCCAAAGTTTTGCGCTTCAGGGCGCGATGCGCACTTTGGGTGCGTATCTGGGGCGCATCGCCCCAGGCGAGGTGGACATCGAACTGGACTGGGCTCCATCGCTGACGCAGCAGCATGGTTTTTTGCATGCGGGAATGGTGTCTGCCGCGCTCGATTCCGCCTGTGGATACGCGGCCTTCACCTTGATGCCCGATGAGGCCGCGGTGTTGACGGTCGAGTTCAAGATCAACCTTCTCGCGCCAGCGCGCGGCCCGGGTTTTCGAATGGAAGGCCGTGTCATCAAGCCCGGTCGAACCATTACCGTGTGCGAGGGCCGCGCCTACGGCATTGACGGCAGCCAGGAAAAACTCATCGCTACCATGGGTTGCACGCTCATGTCCGTCATCGGGCGCGATGGTGTCACCGGCTGAACTTCTTCTTCACTGATTCCAAGAACAGGAGACTTCCATGACCATCGCCAGCCTTCCCGGCCTGAATTTCCAATTGGGCGAAGACATCGACGCGTTGCGCGATGCCGTACGCGACTTTGCACAGGCCGAGATCGCACCGCGTTCCGCAGAGATTGATCGCACCGACCAGTTCCCCATGGACCTCTGGCGCAAGATGGGCGAGCTGGGCGTGCTCGGCATCACCGTGCCGGAGGCGTACGGCGGTGCACACATGGGGTATCTCGCGCACATGGTAGCGATGGAGGAAATTTCCCGCGCCAGCGCATCGGTGGGCTTGTCCTATGGCGCCCACAGCAACCTGTGCGTGAACCAGATCAACCGCAACGGTTCCGAAGAGCAAAAGCGCAAGTACCTGCCCGGCCTGATCAGCGGCGAGCATGTGGGAGCGCTGGCCATGAGCGAGCCGGGCGCCGGCTCCGATGTGATCAGCATGAAGCTCAAGGCCGAGGACAAAGGTGGCTACTACCTGCTCAACGGCACCAAGATGTGGATCACCAACGGCCCGGACGCCGACACGCTGGTGGTTTACGCCAAGACGGAACCCGAACTGGGCGCGCGCGGCGTCACGGCCTTCCTGATCGAAAAGGGAATGAAGGGCTTCAGCATTGCGCAAAAGCTCGACAAGCTTGGCATGCGGGGAAGCCACACGGGCGAGTTGGTGTTCGAGAACGTTGAAGTTCCGGCAAGCCAGGTCCTGGGCATCGTCAACGGTGGTGCCAAGGTGCTCATGAGCGGGCTCGACTACGAACGGGCGGTGCTGACCGGCGGACCGCTGGGGATCATGCAGTCCGTCATGGACAACGTGGTGCCCTACATCCACGACCGCAAGCAGTTCGGCCAGAGCATCGGCGAGTTCCAGCTGATCCAGGGCAAGGTGGCCGACATGTACACGGTGCTGCAGGCCGGCCGTTCGTTTGCCTACACCGTGGCGAAGAACCTCGACATGCTGGGCGCCGACCACGTGCGCCAAGTGCGCAAAGACTGCGCGTCCGTCATCTTGTGGTGCGCCGAAAAGGCCACCTGGATGGCCGGTGAGGGCGTGCAGATCTTCGGTGGAAACGGTTATATCAACGAATACCCCTTGGGACGCCTATGGAGAGATGCAAAACTCTACGAGATCGGGGCCGGCACCAGCGAAATTCGCCGTATGCTAATCGGCCGCGAATTGTTCGCGGAAACATGCTGATTTGTTGAACAATCTTCGAAAGAACTGACATGGCCGTTCCAGACATCGAACAACTTTTTGTCCATAACCGTGCATGGGCAGCTCAGATGGAGCGGGAGCGTCCCGGGTTTTTCACTGGCCTCATGGCGCAGCAAAAGCCCAAGTACATGTGGGTCGGCTGTTCCGACAGCCGCGTGCCGGCCAACCAGATCACCGGGCTGGAGCCGGGCGAGGTGTTCGTGCACCGCAACGTGGCCAACGTGGTGGTGCCCACCGATCTGAACTGCCTCTCCACCATCCAGTACGCGGTTGATCAACTGCGCGTCGAACATCTGATGGTGGTCGGCCACTACGGTTGCGGCGGCGTGCTGGCCGCGCTGCAGGATGTGCGCGTGGGCCTGGCGGACAACTGGATCCGCCACGTGAAGGATGTGCGCGACCGCCACCGTGAACTCATTGCCGCAACGCCGGAGCAGTGGCGCCACGACGTGCTGTGCGAACTCAATGCCATCGAGCAGGTGATGAACATCGCGCAGACCACTGTGATGCTCGATGCCTGGGCGAGCGGCCAGAATGTCACGCTGCACGCCTGGTGCTACGGTCTCAAGGACGGGCTGATCAAGAACCTGAACCTGGAGGTCTCCGGCACCGAAGGCCTCGACGCGCTCTACCAGGCAGCCGTTGCCGGAATCGCGGCCATCCGCCGCGAGTAAGCCCGCTCCTTTTCGCAGGACGCAGCCCATGTTTCCCCAGCGACTGGACTCGCCCCACGCTTACGCGATCGCCAAGGCGATGATGGATGGCTTCAACCGCCACTATCAGCTGTTCCGCTCGGAATCCGCTCGCGCCAAGCACCGGTTCGAGACAGCCGACTGGCATGGGCAACAGCGGGCCCAGCGGGAGCGAATCGAGTTCTACGATCTGCGCGTGAAGGAATGCGTGCGGCGGCTGGACAAGGAGTTCCACGCGGGCGAGCAGCCCATGGACGTGTGGCACCAGGTCAAGCTGCACTACATCGGCCTGCTCGTGGACCACCACCAGCCCGAGCTGGCCGAGACGTTCTTCAACTCGGTCACGACGAAGATCCTGCACCGCACGCACTTCCACAACGACTTCATCTTCGTGCGGCCGGCCGTGAGCACGGAGTACATCGAAAACGAGGAGCCGGCCGCCCGGCCGACCTACCGCGCCTATTACCCGTCGCCAGAGACACTGCACGAAACGTTGATCCGGATCGTGGATAACTTCCAGCTGCAGAGCGAGTTCGAAGACCTGGACCGCGATACACGCCATGTGCTGGCCGCCCTCCAGCAGCGCCTGGGGCCACACACCAAGCTGCGCGCCAATTTCCAGGTGCAGGTGCTGTCGGGCCTGTTCTATCGCAACAAGGGCGCCTACCTGGTGGGCAAGGTGATCAACGGCTTCAACGAACTGGCGTTCGCCCTGCCCATCCTGCACGGCAGCGCGGGCCGCCTGGTGATCGATGCGGCCCTGTTCGGCGAAGACGACCTGCAGATGCTGTTCAGCTTCGCGCGGGCGTATTTCATGGTGGACATGGAAATCCCGAGCGCCTACGTGCAGTTCCTGCGCAGCCTGATGCCGCGCAAGCCCCGGGCCGAGCTGTACAACGCGCTGGGCCTGGCCAAGCAGGGCAAGACGCTGTTCTACCGCGACTTCCTGCACCACCTGCGCTATTCCAGCGACCGCTTTCGCATCGCGCCAGGCATCAAGGGCATGGTGATGCTGGTGTTCGACCTGCCGAGCTTTCCGTTCGTGTTCAAGCTCATCAAGGATTACTACCCGCCTCAAAAGGACACCACGCGCGAGCAGATCAAATCCAAGTACCTGCTGGTCAAGCAGCACGACCGCGTGGGCCGCATGGCCGATACGCTGGAATACAGCGAGGTGGCCTTTCCGCGCGAGCGATTCGAGGACGGGTTGATCGCCGAGATCGAGAAATTCGCCCCGAGCCAGCTGGAGATCAGCGACCGCGACGGCGACGGCCAGACCGAAGTCATCATCAAGCACCTGTACATCGAGCGGCGGATGATTCCGCTCAACATCTACCTGCAGGAGGCCTTCGATGCCGGTCTGCACGACGCGCGTGCGCGCCAGCAGATGGAGCGCAGCGTGGTCGAGTACGGCAACGCCATCAAGGACCTGGTGGCCGCCAACATCTTTCCCGGCGACATGCTGTGGAAGAACTTCGGCGTGACGCGCAACGGCAAGGTGGTGTTCTACGATTACGACGAGATCGAATACCTCACCGATTGCCAGTTCCGCCGCGTGCCCGCGGCGCGCAACGAAGAGGACGAGATGAGCGGCGAGGTCTGGTACGCAGTGGGCCCGCGCGACGTGTTCCCGGAAACCTTCGGCCCCTTTCTGCTCGGCAACGATGCGGTGCGCGAGGTGTTCATGCGCCACCACGCCGACCTGCTGGATGCAGACTTCTGGCAGTCGCACAAAGAGCGCATCCAGGCGGGCCATGTGCACGACGTCTTTCCCTACGACAAGGAGCGGCGCTTCTCGCCCCAGGCCGCACCGCCTTCCTGAGTACGGCCGTGGCCACCCCGTGGCCGTGTCCCTTCGGCTTTTACATCCCTTTCCCTTTTCAGCAGCAGGAGCAACAGCATGAGCAGTGATTCCATCGTCATCGTCGGTGCCGCGCGCACTCCCATGGGCGCCTTTCAAGGCGACTTCTCCAGCCTGGCGGCGCACGACCTTGGGGGCGTGGCCATCCGCGCCGCCGTCGAGCGTGCGGGCATCGCCCCGGAATCGGTGGATGAGGTGCTGTTCGGAAACTGCCTGATGGCCGGCCAGGGCCAGGCGCCCGCGCGCCAGGCGGGCTTCAAGGGTGGGCTGCCGCAGAGCGCCGGCGCCGTGACGCTGAGCAAGATGTGCGGTTCGGGCATGAAGGCCGCGATGTTCGCGCACGACCTGCTGCTGGCCGGCACGCACGACGTGATCGTCGCCGGCGGCATGGAGAGCATGACCAACGCGCCCTACCTGCTGCAAAAGGGCCGCGGCGGCTACCGCCTGGGCCACGACCGCATCTTCGACCACATGATGCTCGACGGCCTGGAGGACGCTTACGAGCCCGGCCGCTCGATGGGCACCTTCGGCGAGGATTGCGCCGCCAAGTACCAATTCACGCGCGAGCAGCAGGATGCCTTCGCCATGGCCAGCGTGCAGCGTGCCAAGGCGGCCAGCGACTCCGGCGCGTTCGCCGACGAGATCGCGCCGGTCACGGTGAAGACCCGTGCGGGCGAGACCGTGGTGTCGGTGGACGAAGGTCCGGGCAAGGTCAAGCTGGACAAGATCCCGCAGCTCAAGCCCGCGTTCAAGAAGGACGGCACCATCACCGCCGCCTCCAGCTCCAGCATCAACGACGGCGCCGCGGCGCTGGTGATGATGCGCGAATCCACCGCCAAGAAGCTCGGGCGCCAGCCCATCGCCCGCATCGTGGCCCACGCCATGCACGCGCAGGCCCCGGAATGGTTCACCACCGCCCCGGTCGGCGCCACCCAGAAAGCCCTGAACAAGGCCGGCTGGAGCGTGCTGGACGTGGACCTGTGGGAGGTGAACGAGGCCTTTGCCGTGGTGCCCATGGCGCTCATGAAAGAGCTGAACGTGTCCCACGACATCGTCAACGTGAACGGCGGCGCCTGCGCCCTGGGCCACCCCATCGGCGCCAGCGGCGCCCGCATCATGGTCACGCTGATCCACGCGCTCAAGGCGCGCGGCAAGAAGCGCGGCCTGGCCACGTTGTGCATCGGCGGGGGCGAGGGCACGGCCCTCGCGCTGGAGCTGGTCTGATCGGGTGGCAGGTGAAATGCTATAAAATTAATAGCAATATGCCCTAGTTAATATTGCGGTGGAGGCCGATTTGATACAAGGATTCAGGCAGTGACCCAGACCGTTCTCGTCATCGGCGCATCGCGCGGCATCGGACTCGAATTCGTGCGGCAGTACCGCGAGGCCGGCCGGCGGGTGATCGCCACCGTGCGCGACACTCCGGGCCGCGATCGCGTGCAGGCCCTGGGCGCCGAGCCGATCCTCCTGGATGTGGCCGACCCGGCCAGCGTCAGCGGCCTGAGCCGGCAACTGGCCGGCGAAAGCTTCCATGTGGCGCTGTACGTGGCGGGCGTGATCCGCCGTCCCTCGGCGCTCACCCCGCCCACCCGCGAGGATTTCGATGCGGTCATGCACACCAACGTGCTGGGCGCCATGCAGGCGCTGCCGCAGGTCGCGCCCCAGGTGGCGCTGGCGGGCGGCACCTTCGCGTTCCTGTCGTCCACCATGTCGCTGATCGGCAGCGTGCCGGGCAGCGATTCGTGGCTGTACCGCACCAGCAAGGCCGCGCTGAACATGGCCGTGGCCGCGGCGCAGCACGACCATCCGCAGGCCACGCTCATCACGCTCGACCCGGGCTGGGTGCAGACCGACATGGGCGGCGTGGGCGCGGCGCTCACGCCCGAGGCCAGCGTGCGCGGCATGCGCGCTGTGCTGGCGGGCGTCACCCCGGCCGACCGGGGCCGGCTGCTGCACCACGACGGCCGCCGGGCCGCGCACTGGTGACCGCCGCGACGCTGGAGGCCCCGCGCGGGGCGGCGGCGATCGCGCCCACCGCGCATAGCGCGAACCATTTCAACCTGCTGCGCCTGGCGGCGGCCATCGCCGTGCTGCTGTCCCACGGCGAGTTCCTTTACCGGCTGACCTTGCCCGTGCCCTTTGCGGGGCACAGCCTGGGCTCGCTGGCGGTGTATTGCTTTTTCTTCATCAGCGGCTACCTCGTGTGCCAGAGCTGGGAGCGCGAGCCGGGCATCGGCGTGTTCTGGGCCAAGCGCGTGGCGCGCATCTTTCCCGGCCTGGTGGTGGCGACCGGATTCTCGGTGTTCGTGCTGGGCTGGGCCATGACGCATCTGCCCACGGCGCAGTACTGGTCCGATGCCCGCACCTGGATCAATTTTTTCAACAACGCCGCGGGGCTGGCCTTCATGCAGGTGCTGCCGGGCGTGTTCGAGAACAACCCGTTCGCCAAATCGGTGAACGGCTCGCTGTGGACGATTCGTTACGAGCTGCTGATGTACCTGCTGCTGTCGATGGCGGGCGTGGCGGGATGGACGCGGCGGCGCTGGGTGTATCCCGTGGCCGCGGTACTCATGGCGGTGTCCTGGCAGTGGGCGCGGGTGGCCGGCTGGGATGCCTGGGTCGATGCCGGGCCGCGGTGGCTCACGGCGTTCTTCCATTTGTTCCACTGGGCCGAGGTGTCTGGCTTCGGCGTGGTGTTCCTGCTCGGCTGCACCTTCGCGGCCTATCGCGTGCGCAGCGGCCCGTGGCTGCTGGCGCTGGCCGTGCTGGGCGGCGCTCTGGCGTTGTTCACGCCGCAGGCGTGGAGCGTGCAGATCGGCGTGTGGGTCCTGGTGGCGGCCGGCACCTTCTGGGCCGCGCACGTGGGCGGCGGCCGCTCGGGGGGCTGGCTGCGGGAAGACCTGTCCTATGGCGTCTACATCTACGCGTTCCCGATCCAGCAGGCCGTGACCGAAATCGGCCTGCAGCGCGGCTGGAGCCTGGCAGTGTGCATCGCGGTGTCGCTTGCGCTCACGCTGGCCATGGCCGCGTTCTCGTGGTTTTGCATCGAAAAACCGGGCGTTCGCCACGGCCGCCGCGTGGTCGAGTGGCTGTCGCGCCGGCGCAGCCTGGGCGTGCAGGGCGCGGCGGTGTGACCGGCCTGTGCCGGTTTGCAAGGCAGCGCCTTGCCCCGATCTTTAAGGCTTCATCCAGCCATTTCTTTCGACGACGGAGACAAAAAGCATGCTGTTGAACCAAGACCAGGAAATGATCCGCGACGCGGTGCGCGACTTCGCCCAGCGCGAGCTGTGGCCGCATGCGGCCCGCTGGGACCGCGAACACCACTTCCCCCGCGAGGCCCACCAGGGCCTGGCCGCGCTGGGCGCCTACGGCATCTGCGTGCCCGAGGAAGACGGCGGCGCGGGGCTCGACTACCTGACGCTCGCGCTGGTGCTGGAGGAGATCGCGGCCGGCGACGGCGGCACCAGCACGACCATCAGCGTGACCAACTGCCCGGTGAACGCCATCCTCATGCGCTATGGCAACGCCGCGCAGAAGAAGGCCTGGCTCGCGCCGCTGGCGCAGGGCCGGATGCTGGGCGCGTTCTGCCTGACCGAGCCGCACGTGGGCTCGGACGCATCGGCCCTGCGCACGACGGCGGTGAAGGACGGCGACGGCTACGTGATCAACGGCGTCAAGCAGTTCATCACCAGCGGCAAGAACGGCCACGTGGCCATTGTCATCGCGGTCACCGACAAGGGCGCGGGCAAGAAGGGTATGAGCGCTTTCCTGGTGCCCACCGATTCGCCGGGCTACACCGTCGCGCGGCTGGAGGACAAGCTCGGCCAGCACAGCAGCGACACGGCACAGATCCAGTTCGACCAGTGCCGCGTGCCGGCCGAAAACCTCATCGGCGCGGAGGGCGAGGGCTACAAGATCGCGCTCGGCGCGCTGGAGGGCGGGCGCATCGGCATCGCTGCGCAGAGCGTGGGCATGGCGCGCAGCGCGTTCGAGGCCGCGCTGGCGTATTCGAAGGAGCGCGAAAGCTTCGGCACGCCCATCTTCAACCACCAGGCGGTGGGCTTTCGACTGGCCGACTGCGCCACGCAGATCGAGGCCGCGCGCCAGCTCATCTGGCACGCGGCGGCGCTGCGCGATGCCGGCCGACCATGCTTGAAGGAGGCCGCCATGGCCAAGCTTTTTGCCAGCGAGATGGGCGAGCGCGTGTGCAGCGCGGCGATCCAGACGCTGGGCGGCTACGGCGTGGTGAACGACTTTCCCGTGGAGCGCATCTACCGCGACGTGCGCGTATGCCAGATCTACGAAGGCACGAGCGACGTGCAGAAGATCATCATTCAGCGCGCGCTGGCCTGACTTTGACCGTACAGGTGGTGGTGCATTGGCGCGACCATCCTCGCCGGGGCTGACTGCCCCATCAGGCGCGGCGGTTGATGGATTTCCGGCGCTGTGAGGGGGCGAGTGGTCCGGGCGTGCTATTCCTTCAAAGTCTAGAAAGACGGCCTGCATTTTTCGCTGGTTTGCCCAGTGCTTCGGCATGACGGGTTGGCGCGCGCGCAAATATCGGATGCTCTGAGAAGCCGGCAGATATTGGCGGCAGAAAGAGAGCCATGTTGCCGGAGAACTCATTTCGGATAGATCGAAACCCCGGCCTGGGATCGCAGCGCATGCACACCGACGTGGAGCCATCCCGGTCGGCATCGCCCTCTCCGTCAGTGCTGGATGCACCAGCCGGACTGCGCAGCGCTGCCAGGCGCCCACCGGGCGCCCAAGAGCATGGCTCTCCCGTGCGCAGCCCGTTGCCACAGTCGCTGTTAGGCAAGGCGCAGGCAAGCGCCAAGGCGTCTGCCGCAGCATCGGCGTTGCCTCTGCCTGCGTTGGTACGCCATACGCCCTTCGTCCAGCCACACGCCGGCATTCATGGCGCGTCTGATCCCGTGCAGCGCGCGGCAAGCGCCCAGCGATCCGCGCGTGTGCCCCGAACGACACTGGGGCAATTGCTGGCTCAAGAGCGCCGGGAGGAGGCCGAGCAGGCGCGATTGGCACTGTTCAATGCAGGTGGAGCACTGAAGCGGTTGAAGGACCGTGCGGCCAGAATGCATCCGTCCACGATGGACCAGCGATGGCACGCCATCTTGAATGGAAAGCCCAAACCCATGGAGGGGAAGCGCAAAGAGGCGTTCGAGGATCTGATTTGGGCGGACGTCGTGGCGCTTGGCGAGGCTGGCAATATCGAAAACTCACGCGCGATCGACGAGATGATCAACGCGTTGAAAAATGGCACCGCTGGCCCTTCCATCCTGGAGCGAGACCGGCAGCTGCTGTTGGAAGTGCTTGAAGGATGGGCCGTCAACTGCCGATACGATGAACTGAACCTGAAAATCACTCCCTATACGCGGCTGACCTTTACCGATGATCAGGTTCTTGAAAAGCCCGGGAAGCTGGGGTCGGGAACGTTCAACACGGTGTTTTCGGTCAAGCTGACGGGCCCGGATGGCGTTCCGATCGACGCCATTTTCAAACCGCTCAGCACGGTGGAGCGTGGATGGGTGGCCATGGAAACCGGTATTCCGCCTGACGATCCACAGATCGCAATGCGCAACGTGGCCACGGTTGCGTATGTGAGAAAGCTCGGCATGCGCGTGGTTGCCGATACACGCGTCGCGTTGATCGATACCGGACAAGGCCGTCAACTTGGTATGGTGATGGAGCGGGCCCGCGGCAAGTCGGCCGCCGATACTGATCCAGGCCTTTTCAAGCAAGCGAACGTATGCGCGGAAGTGACCAAGCTGCAGTTGCTGGATCACCTCACAGGGCAAGGCGATCGCCATGCCGGCAACTATTTCATCAACATCGAACCGGACGGTCGTGCCAAGGTGATGGGGATCGATAACGATCAATGCTTCGGACACAAAATGACGGACCCGGCCGGAATCGAGAGAATCCGGAATGATCCCTCGCGTAAAGGGTTCCGCGGGACGGGGCTGCCTCCGGTGGTCGATACCGAAATGGAGCGATCGATTGGCGCGCTCACTGAAACCGACATCCGTTCGATGCTGGGAGACAAGTTGAGTGAGGCCGAGATCGACGCGGCGGTCCAGCGGCACGAAGGCGTCAAGCAGCATATTGCGCAACTGCGTTCCACCAACCGCGTGATCGATCCGGCCGAGTGGGGCGATGCGGGCGTGCAGCAACTCCTGAACAGCCAAAACAGCTACGTGGGGCGCGAGCGTGACCATGCGCTGTCGATCACCACCTGGTGAGGCATTGATCGCCAACGCATGGCAATCGAATTGCTAGTGGCTCATTGCCAATCGCTCTTCGTTTTTTCGCCTTTCGGCCATGGGCTTCGCAGCAGCGTGCATGCCAGTGTTGTTGTCCGGCATAGTCGCTCGGGCCGAACCATTCTGGCGGCAGAAAGAAAGCCATGTTGTCGGATATCGCTTCCCGGCTTGCCCGAGGCCTTATACACAATAAGCCTCGCACCTCCGCCGATGTACCGAAGCCTCCTGAGACGCCTTCGCCCCTCGCGTCGGAAAGTCCTGCGGGACTCCGGCATGCGCCCAAGCGGCCTCAAGGATCGTTGGAGCAGCTCTCACCTCTTCGCAGCCCGTTGCCCTCCCTGAACAGGCAGCCCAGCATTCGACTGCAAAGTGAGATTCAAGAGTTGTCTTCTGGCGCCAATCCATCGCAAGGGCCGGGTGCGGCTCCGCCATCGCGCAAGGTTGGCCGTCCGAGACTGGGCGAACTTTTGAAGCAGGAGCTTCGGCAGGAAAAAATCGAGCAAGCCGAAAAGGCCGAGCACGACCGCCAGCAACGGCGTGCCGCGCTGGAGCAACTGGTGCATTCTGCGTTGCCCGACGGGGGACAGGCCATGAAACGGCTCAAGGAGCGCGCAGTCAGAAAGCACCCGAAGACCGCGGCCCAGATATGGCATTCGGTCCAGACCGGAATGCCCAAAACCATGAAGGACCAGCGCAGGTCGGCTTTCGAAACGTTGGTGCGCGCTGATCTGCGGGCGCTGGCATCCAGTGGCCAGATTGCACCCAGGGCTGCTGTCGACCAATTGACCGAGGCGCTTGGAGAAGGCATCTTCGGCCAAGGCATCCTCAAAAGGGATCGAGCGCTTCTATTGGAAATATTGGGTGACCTGTCCATGGAAGGTCTCTACCGGCGGTGGAATTTGGCAATGACAGACGACACCAAGCCCGCCTTTACCGACGCAGACCTTCTGCAGGCGCCTAAACAGTTCGGCGCTGGAAAATCCAGCCAAGTCTATGAAGTCAGGCTCAAGGAGACCGACGGCGCGGTGCTGAATGCCCTCTTCAAGCCGATTCCGAAGGAGGATTGGTCTTATGCCGGTTTGGTGACCGGCATTCCGAGATATGACCCGCAGACCGTGATGCGCAATCTCGCCACCGTTGATTACGCCAAAAAGCTCGGGTTTCATGTGATCCCGGATACCCGCGTGGCACTGATCGACGTCGAGAAAAAACCGTTTGATCCCTCTGTGGGCCTGCTCATGGAGCTAGCCCAGGGCGAACCGGCCGAGCGCACGCCTGCGAGCGTTTTGGCCCGGGCAGATGTTCGCGCGGAAGTGACCAAGCTCCAGCTGCTCGACCACCTGACGGGGGAGGGGGACCGCCATGGTTTCAATTACTTCATCCATATCGACGCGGACGATCGGCCCACGGTCATGGGCATCGACAACGACCAGTGCTTTGGCGAAAAGTTGACCGATCCCGCCGGTGCGCGATACGCCGATGACTCACAGCACAGGCTCTTGGAGGGAGTCGGGCTGCCTCCCGTGGTGGATACCGACATGGAGCGCGCTATTGAGGCGATGACGGAGGACGACATCCATTCCATGCTCGGCAACAAATTGAACACCGCGGAAATTGCCGCCGCGCTTCAGCGGTACCGAGGCTTGAAAGCGCACATCGTTCAGTTGCGAGAGCAGAACTTGGTCATCGATCCGAAAGATTGGGAGACGCCGCAGGTGCAGGCGCTCATGACCCCTCAGAACAGCTACCTGGCACGCGATCTTCAACGAGTGGCAGGCGCTTGAGCCACGGGGCTCTGCGGCGGAAGGTCATGACATTTCGCATGCCGACCCCGCGCTTCGCTGCAATGTGTTCGTCCGGTGCCCTTGGCCGACACACTCATTTGCACCGTTCCCTTTGACGGCAGAGAGAGAGTCGTTTTGCTGGATAACCTGTTTCGGACCGCTCGCAGTTCCGTGCCCAATGCGCCGCGCGTCGAGTCTGGCGGCGTGCCTCCCGCGCGTACGCCGCATACTCCGGTGGCGCTGAAGGGGCCTGAAGGTCTCATGGGCGCACCAAAGCGACTTCAGGGCGCTGATGAGCAGTCCTCCCCCGTGCGCAGTCCGTTGCCACCGTCCGCACTGAACCGCCGCCAACCGGTCATCGACCGCTCGCAGTCAGAGATCCAGCCCCATGTCTCCGGCGGCCATTCATCGCCGATGCACGAGACCTCGCCTTCTCAGCCGGTACGGCGCCAGACGCTGGGCCAACTGCTGGCCGAGGCCCTGCGAGAAGAAAAAGCCGAGAAGGCGCAGCAGGCCCAGCAAGCCAAACAAGCCCGCCTCGCTGCGCTGGCGCAATTGGTGCACTCGGCATTGCCGGATGGCGGTCAGGCCATGAAACGATTGAAGGCGCGCGCGGCCAGGGAGCACCCGGCCACTTTGGCCGACAGGTTGCTTTTTATCCGCCATGGAGCTCCCAAACCGATGGAAGGCCCCCGAAAAACGGCGTTCGAGGCGCTGGTGCGTGACGACCTGTGGGCCATGGCCATGGCTGGTGGGATCGATCCTTTGGTGGCGGTCGACAAGATGGCCGAGGCTTTGGAAGAGGGAATACTCGGCCAAGGCATTTTGAAGAGCGATCTTGAATTGCTGACGCAAGTGCTGGACGACTTGGCCATCGACCGTTTGTACACGCGGCTGAACTTGAAAATGACGGACGACACCATGCCCGCGTTCACGAACGCGCAGGTGCTGGAGGCGCCTGTGGAGTTGGGGGAGGGGAAAATCAACAAGGTTTACGCAGTCAAGATTGAGAATACCGATGGCTCTGAACTGGATGCCGTTTTCAAGCCGCTGAACCCCGAAGTGCCCAGCGTGGAGGAGTGGAGTGCGGCTGCCAGACTGGCGGGCATATCGAGAGAAGATCCGCAGACGGCGATGCGCAATCTCGCAACCGTCGCCTACGCGAAGATGATCGGTTTTCATGTGGTCACCGACACGCGCGTGGCGTTGATCGACATCGGAGATGACCCGTTCAACCCTGCCTTGGGGCTGATCATGGAACGCGCCCGTGGTGAACCGGCTGAAGAGGTCGATGCGGAAGTGTTCAAGGAGGGCTCCGTGTGCGCGGAAGTGACGAAGCTCCAGTTGCTTGACCATTTGACCGGGGAGGCTGATCGCTACGACAAAAACTATTTTGTCGAGCTCGGCTCCGATGGCCGGGCCAGGGTCATGGGCATCGATAACGACACCAGCTTCGGCGCAGCACTGACTGATCCAGCCGGCGCTAAAGCGCCGCCGACCAACCCGGAAGTCCTCGTAATCGATCCAGCGCTCCTGGGGCTCCGCGGTACGGCGCTCCCCCCTGTGGTGGACACGGACATGGAAAGCGCAGTCCTTGCCCTCACGGAAGACGGCATTGTTTCGATCCTGGAAGACAAGCTGAACGATGCCGAGGTCGCTGCCGCCATCCAGCGGTACCGAGGCGTCAGGCAGCACATTGCCGAGTTGCGCGAGGCGGGGCTCGTCATCGCGCCGCACGAATGGAGCCGTTCCGACATCCAGGAACTCTTCACCCCGGAAAACAGCTATCTGGGCCGCGATCGCGAATTTGCTTAGGTTGCCAGCCAACCATAGACATTGAACAACCCACATGAACCTCTCTGCCAACGAAGCCGAACGCCATGCCGGCGCGTCCTCAGCCATGACCCTCTTCGCTGACGAAGGACTGCCGTTTCCTCCGGTCCCCGCACTGTTGCTGGCGTCGATGAAGCAGCAAGGCGCAGCGTGGTTCGCCACACGCCCAGTGGCTTCCACCCCCTACGACTTCCATCACTTCCTGGACGAAGTCGAAACACAGCCCGAGCTGGCGGACTACGCCGTGGTGGGCTTCGACGGCCATGGCACCAACAGTTGGGCGGTGCATTTCTACCTGGTTGGCACCGGTATCGCGCTCTTCGTCAAGCTCCCCTGGGGCGGGGCCTACATGGACCCCGAACCGGCCCGGGCGCACATCGCCGAAATATTCGACTGGGCCGCCGCCCTGCTGTCCCGGCTGCAACGTGCCGAGTCGGCCGGCCACATACCACCAGGCCTGCGGCTTCAGGTGGCCGCGAGCCAGTTCGACCACGCGGGTTGGCGCTGGCTCGGCACGGGTCAGGATGCGGCCCAGGCCCCGTGGAACCCGCCGTCCGGAATGAGGGCGGCCCTGCTGCAGGAGCTGGACGATGTGATCGCCGGCCGCAAGGTGCTGACGGCGCAGCGGTCTTGATGGGCCGCTGAACGGCGGGGGGCGATCGCGTTTTCGCCTGCCAGGCCGGCGCTTCGCGGCGGTGCGTGCCGCCAGAGCCCCGCACCGACAGACTCTCGGGCGCCCATCGGTTTTGGTGCCAGAAAGGGAGTCATTTGTTCGACCACTCACATCGGATCACCCGGGGCTCCACCGTGCCCGCGACCACGCGCATCCCGACGGATGCCGGACCTTCCACGCCGGCATCGAATTCGCCGGCCGT
Source organism: Acidovorax sp. NCPPB 3576 (assembly GCF_028473605.1). Classification (NCBI taxonomy): domain Bacteria; kingdom Pseudomonadati; phylum Pseudomonadota; class Betaproteobacteria; order Burkholderiales; family Comamonadaceae; genus Acidovorax; species Acidovorax sp. NCPPB 3576. The sequence goes on from NZ_CP097267.1 coordinate 580,620, forward strand.
GCAGGACGGACCTGAGGGGTTGCGCAGCGCGCGCAACCGGCCCCAAGGGGCCTCAGGGCAGCGCTCTCCCGTGCGCAGCCGTTTGCCCGGCGGGCCGGGCGGCCATGCGCCAGCCGTTTCCGCTGTGTCGGTCATCGGTTCGCCGTCCACCCCTGCCGCGATAGCGCATCACCCGCCCGTCACCCGGCGCCGTGGCGAGATCGAATCGCAGTCTTCCGAAAGGAATTCGCCACCGCCGCAGGCATCGCGCCAGCGGCCTTCGCACCGAAACTCTCCAAAACCGGAAGGGTCGTCGGCCCCGCAGCAAGAACGGGAGAAAGCCGAACGCGCGCAGCAGGTGCGAAAGGCCCTGCCCGGTGGGGGCGAGGCCATGAAGCGCTTGAAGGAGCGGGCGGCCAGACAGAATCCGGCCACGCTGGGCGACAGGATGCGCGCCACCCTCCAGGGGGCGCCCAAGCCCATGAAAGACCAGCGCCGCAAGGCGTTCGAAGCCCTGGTGCATGCCGACGTGATGGCCCTGGCGGGCACGAGCCAGATGGCGCCCTTGTCGGCGGTAGACACGATGCGGGCCGCGGTGCAGGACGGGGTCCTGGGCCAGGGCGTGCTGGAGGAAGACCGGCAACTGCTGCTGGACGTGCTGGAGCGCTTGTCCATCGATCACCTCTACGGGCGGCTGAAACTCAAGAGAACGGCCGAGACGCTGCCCGCCTTCACCGACGCCCAGGTGCAGGCCCCGCCCACCCGGATGGGCGCGGGCAAGTTCAATACCGTCTTTGCGGTGAAGCTCAACCATCCGGATGGCTCCGTGTTCAATGGCGTCTTCAAGCCGCTCAGAACCAAGGCGCAGGGGTTTGTCTCAGCGAAGAGCGGCATCCCGCAGGACGATCCGCAGACCGCCATGCGCAACCTCTCGACGCTCGCCTATGCGAAGAAGCTCGGTTTCGATGTGATCGTGGACACGCGTGTGGCGCTGCTCGACATCGGGGCCGGCCCGGTGAAGCCAGCCCTCGGCCTGATCATGGAAAAAGCGCGCGGCCTGCCTGCGGCCAAAATGAAGTCGGACATTCTGGACCGGCCGCAGGTGTGCGCGGAGCTGACCAAGCTCCAGTTGCTCGACCACCTCGCGGGGCAAGGCGATCGCCACCTCAACAACTACTTCATCCACATCCACGGCGATGGCCGTGCCAGGGTCACGGGCATCGACAACGACCAGTGCTTCGGCCACAAGCTGATCGATCCGGCCGGCATCCAGCGGATCAAGGGCGACCCTTCGCGCAAGGGTTATCGCGGCACGGGACTGCCCCCGGTGGTGGACGTGGACATGGCGCGCGCCATCGATGCGCTCACGCAGGAAGACATCCCTTCGATGCTGGGAGACAAGCTGGACGAGGCCGAGATCGGGGCGGCGATCCAGCGCCTTCAGGGTGTTAAAAGTCACATCGCGCAATTGCGAAACCAGCGCCGGGTCATTGGTCCGCAGGCATGGAGCCAGACATGGGTGCAGGCGCTCCTGACCCCGGAAAACAGCTATGTGGGGCGCCAGCGCGAGCGGGCTCTGAAAAAATAGGCCGAACTGGCGCGTGCGCAGAGGGACGGCGATAGCGATGGCTCCGATAGCTGGATCTCGACCGGGGCCGTGTTTTTGTGAACCCGCAGCTGGCGCTGATCGACACCTGGCGAGACCCTTCGGTCTCCAACGTCGGCTTGGGGCTGATCATGGAGCGCGCCCGTGGCAAGCCGGCCTTGCACACCGATGTGGACACGCTGGGCCGCGCGGACGTGTGCGCGCAGGTGATGAAGCTCCAGTTGCTCGACCATCTCACGGGACAGACCGACCGAAATCATGAAAACTATTTCATCGACATCGGGCCGGACGGGCAGGTCAAGGTCACCGGCATCGACAACGACCAGTGCTTCGGCCAAAAGCTCACCGATCCCGCCGGCATCCAGCCCGGCGCCGACCGCACCCCGCAGGCCCGGTTCCGGGGCGTGGGGCTGCCTCCGGTGATCGACACCGACATGGAACGCTCGGTCCATGCGCTCACGGAGAGCGACATCCGCACCATGCTGGAAGACAAGCTGAACGACGCCGAGATCCGTGCTGCGATCCAGCGCTACCAAGGCGTGAAGGCCCATATCGCCCAATTGCGGGAGGTCGGCCGTGTCATCGATCCTTCGCAATGGGACGACCCGAATGTCCAGGGGCTGCTGGACGAGAACAACAGCTACGTGGGGCGCGAACGCCTCTGGGTTCCGATCCATGCCCGCGCGTTGGACAACCCCTGGTGAGATTTTCTCTGGAAGCCCTTGCGATAAGGCAGACCGCAATCACCGGCTACCCGGCCCCATCTCTGTGAGGCACACGAACGCACTGCGTCGATGCGTCTTCGCCCTCCGGTTTCGCCTGTCAGTGGGCCGCTTCGCCATCCCATGCCTCCCGGGAGCCGGCCCGCAGCAAACTCCCCTGTGCCGTATTGTTTTGACGGCAGAGAGAGAGTCGCCTTGCCACAGAACCCGTTTCGGATCGCCCGGAGTTCTATCCCCGTTGCGCCTCGCGTTGGCCTGGATGCAACGCCTTCCCTTCCCGCGTCGCCTTCGCCAGCCTCGCTGAAGGGGCCCGCCGGATTGAGAGAGGCTCCCCTGCGGTCCCAAGGCATGGCTGGCCAGCTGTCGCCCTTGCGCAGCGCGCCACCCCGCTCCCCAGTGAGAACGGCCCAGGATGGGCCGGGGCCATCGTCGGCGGCCGGGCAGGCGGGGCATCCAGCGGCCCGCTCGACGCTGGGCGACTGGCTGGCGAAAGAGCGCGCGCAAGAAAAGACCGAGCGGGGTCAACTGCTGGCATCGGCACTGCCCGGTGGCGGCGGGGCGATGAAGCGGCTGAAGGCGCGCGCGGCCAGACAGCATCCGGCCACGGTGGCCGATAAATGGCACGCGCGCCTGAACGGGGCGCCCAAACCCATCGTGGACGGCAAACGCAGGGCAGCGTTCGAGGCCCTGGTGCGCGCCGACGCGATGGCGCTGGCACGGTTCGGCCAGATCGACCCCCGGCTGGCCGCCGACAAGATGCGCGCGGCGGTGGAAGACGGAACGCTGGGCGACGGCATCCTGGCGGAAGACCGGAAACTGCTGCTGGAGGTGCTGAACCAGTGCACCGACCCCACCGATCACCTCTACCAGCGGCTGAATCTGAAGATCATGCCCGACACCCTGCCGGCCTACACGGACGCCCAGGTAGTGGAGAAACCCGCGCACCTCACATCGGGCACGTTCGCCTCCGTCTTTGCGCTCAAGGTCGAGAAGAGCAATGGCGTCGTGCAAGACAGTGTGTTCAAGCCGCTCAAGGCAACGGAGCAAGGCTGGGTGGGCAAGTGGTCCGGCATCCCCATGGACGATCCGCAAGCGGCCATGCGCAACATCGCGACCGTGTCCTGTGCGAAGAAGCTCGGCCTCGATGTGATCGCGAACACGCAGTTGGCAATCATCGACACCGGACGAGGCCCCTTGGACCCCGATCTCGGCCTGCTCATGGAACGTGCCCCCGGCAAGCAGGCCCGCGACGTCGGTGCAGACACATTGAAAAATCCGGCGGTCTTCAAGGAGGTCACCAAGCTGCAGTTGCTGGACCACCTGACGGGCCAGGTCGATCGCCATCCCAACAATTACTTCATTCACGTCGGATCGAACGGGGACGTCAAGGTCACGGGCATCGACAACGATCAGTGCTTCGGCAAGGACCTGCTCCGTCCGTCCGATATTCGGCCGCTCAGCGGGCTGCCGTTCCATGGCACCGAGCTGCCCCCGGTGATCGATACCGCGATGGCGAGCATGATCGGTGGCCTGGGAGACGATGAACTGCATGCCATGCTGGACGACAAACTGAGCGACGAGGAGATCGAAGCTGCGGTCTCTCGCCTACAGGGCATCAGGCTCCACGTTGACCAGCTGAGGCGCGATGGGTGGGTCATCGCGCCGGACCGATGGGATAGCCCGGAAGTGCAGGGGCGTTTCAATGCGCAAAACAGCTACATCGGCCGCGAGCTCAGCAAGAAGCCGCAGGTTTTAGCAGCCGGTTGAGCCGCAGGTCTTCTGTCCCCGCCATGCCCGTACCGGCCTGGCATCCGGCATGAGCGCATCCCTTCGATCAGATGTCTTGCGGCAGCGGCCCCGCATCCAGCAGGCGGGGCGTGGCCGCGCCATGGAACAGCCGCGCGGGCGCATCGCCCAGCAGCGCGCGCGCGCTGCCGCGCACCCGCACGCCCGTGCCCTCTGGCAGGCCCAGCACCGGGGTGTCGGGGTTGAGCGCGCAGAACTCCTGCAGGCGCTCCTGCCGCGTTTCGCCGCGGTGGCCGGGCGGGTGGGCCTCGGTGTAGTGCGCGTTGATCTGCCACGGCACCAGGGCCATCGCGTCCAGGCCGCCGGGATCGGTGATGGGCATGTCGTTGGTGGTGCGGATCGTGGGGCAGGCGATGTTGGAGCCCGCGCTCCATCCCAGGTACGACGCATCGCCTACGCGCACGCGCTCGGCCATGGCCGTCAGCAGCCCCCGGCGACGCAGGTGGCCCAGCAGCGCGAAGGTGTTGCCGCCGCCCACCACGATGCGGCGCGCGCCCTGCACGGCGGCCAGCGGATCGGCGGCGTGGTGCACCGACCGCACGGTCAGGCCCAGCGGCTGAAGGGCCTGCGCCACCAGCACCTCGTAGTCGTCCCAGCCGCGCGTGACGCCGGCGAACGGAATGAAGAGCGCTTCGCCGCCGTGCGCGCCGCCGGGGCCGGGGGGCAGCGCGGCCCAGTCGCGGACCCAGTCCAGCGCATGGGTGAGATAGCCTGCGTCGCTGCTGGAGTTGCTCAGGAGCAGAAGATTCATGGGGGTGTTCCGATGGGCCAGGGGACCTTTGGGGGAGGGTGAGACGAAGCAATGGCCCGGGTTGATGGTTGCTATTAAATATGTAGCATCATGCCCTAGTGGATATTGCGCTGGAGGCCTTTTTTATCAAGAGCCTGCGCCGCGTTGGCGCAGCACCACCGTGATCTGGCCGTTGGTCTCGATGGTGGCCCGCTCCACTTCGTGCAGGTGCAGGCTGCCGCCGGCCCGCAGCGCGGCGGCGAGGTCCTCGGTGGAGATCAGTTCCTTGCGCATGAGTGCCTGGTTCACCTGGCCACCTTGCACCAGCACCTCCGGCTTGCCGTCCACCAGGTGCGCCAGGCGCGGGAAGTGGAAGGTCAGCTGGGCGAGCAGCACGTGACAGGCGATGAGGGTCAGGGCCGAGATGAGGCCGCCCACCAGGGAGTTGTCGCCCGCGTTCATCGAGTTCTGCACCGCGTTCGACAGCACCAGCAGCAGCACCAGGTCGAACGGCGCGGTCTGCCCGGTCTGGCGCTTGCCGGTCAGGCGCAGGAAGGCCAGCAGGAACAGGTACACGATCACCCCGCGAACGATGAACTCCCACCACGGCACGCTCATTGCCAACATGGCCATTCTCCAATTGCGCCCGACATGGGCGGGGTGCAGTGTGCCATCTGCAAGAATGCGCCCCTCGGGCCCGTGCCGGGCCGCTTTCGTGCTTTCCGTTTTTGCAGCAAAGGACCGCCATGCAGCGTCGCACCTTCCATCACCGCGCGGGCGCCGGGGCCCTCGCCCTGTGGCTGCTGGCCGCCCACGGCCGAGCGCTGGCATTGTCGCTGGGCGAGCTGTCCAGCGCCGATGCCGCCAGCGGCGTGAAAGCCGCGCTGGCGCAGGGCGCGCAGGCGGCCGTGGCGCTGCTCGGGCGGCCCGACGGTTTTCTGGGCAATCCGCAGGTGCGCATCGCGCTGCCTGGAAAGCTGGAAAAGGCCGCGGACCTGATGCGCCGCTTCGGCCAGGGCCGGCGCATCGACGAACTGGTGACCACCATGAACCGCGCGGCCGAGCAGGCCGTGCCCATGGGCCGCGACCTGCTGGTGGGCGCGGTGCAGACGATGACCGTGACCGATGCCAAGGGCATCCTCGCCGGCGGCGCAACCTCGGTGACCGGGTTCTTCGCGCGCAAGACCCGGGCGCCGCTGGGCGAGCGCTTCCTGCCCGTGGTGAACCGCGCCATCGAACAGGTGGGGCTCACGCAGCAGTACAACGCCTTCGCCAGCAAGGCCGCGGGGTTCGGCCTGATCCGGCAGGAGGATGCCGACCTGTCGCAGTACGTCACGGGCAAGACCCTGGACGGCCTGTACCTCATGATCGGCGAGGAGGAAAAGAAGATCCGCCAGGACCCGGTCGGCTCGGGCAGCGCCATCCTGCGCAAGGTGTTCGGGGCGCTGCAATGACGGGGGCCTGCCCATGAGCCCGGTTGCCCAGCGCCCGCCCGCCCCGCGCGATGGCGCCACCGACTGCCCCTGCGGCCGCTCCAGCGGCCCCTCCATCGGTGCTTCGCCGCCGCGCCGGCCGCTGGCCTATGCCGCATGCTGCGGCCGCTACATCGACCACTTCGACACCACCCCCGCGCCCGATGCGGAAAGCCTCATGCGCTCGCGGTACACCGCCTTCGTGCGCGAGCAGGCGCCCTACCTGCTGGCGACCTGGGAGGCCACGCACCGGCCGGCGCGGGTGGAGTTCGATCCGGGCATCCGCTGGCTGGGCCTGGAGGTGCGGGCGCACCGCAGCCTTGCCGGCGAGCGCGCCGAGGTCGAATTCGTCGCCCGCCAGCGCGCGCCCGGCGGCCGGGCGCACCGCCTGCATGAGCTGAGCCGCTTCGTGCGGCAGGAGGGGCGCTGGTTCTACGTGGACGGCGACCTTCGCTAACCCGCCGCATGCCCGATCGCTCCGGCGCCATGGTGCCATCCGTTTCCGCTGCCTCCGCGCCGGCCCCGCCCAGGCCCTCCCCGCCCACGCCCACGCCCACGCCCGTGGCGGGCGACGCCGGGGTGCAGGCGCTGGACCTGGCCGTGCGCCGCCGGCTGCTGCAGTCGCTGGCCTCGCGCGGCTCCTCGGAGATCGCCGCGGTGGTCATTCCCGGCGTGCTGGTGGGGTTCTACAGCCGCTTCGCGCCGCCGGGGCCGCTCATCGCGTGGTGGGCGCTTTTCGGGATCGTGGCCGTGGGGCTGCTGCGGCTGCGCAGGGGCCTTCTGCGCGATGCGGCGCTGCCCGATGCGGTGGCCGTGCCCAAGTGGGAGCGCATCTTTCACTGGCTGTCCCTGGCGACCGGGCTGATGTGGACGCTGCCCGTCTTTCTCACGATGCCGGCGGCCCCGCTCGAATTCCGCCTCTTCCTGTACATGGTGCTGTGCGCGGTGATCGCATCGGCCACGACGTTCCTCGCGCCGGTGCCGGGCATCTTCTGGCGCTATTTCGCGGCCAGCTACCTGCCGCCCACGCTGGCGATCTACTGGTACTTTCCGCAGCGCTGGCATTACCTGCTGCCGCTGATGCTGCTGTACGGCGCCGTGCTGTGCCGCCATGCCTGGGGGTCGCGCCGCTTCGTGGTGCAGCAGGTGGAGATGGAGCGCCAGCGCGCGCAGCTGGCCGAGCAGTACCGCGCCGCCAAGGAGGCGGCCGAGCGCGCGCTGGAGGAAAAGAACCGGTTCATCGCCACCGCCAGCCACGACCTGCGCCAGCCGCTGCACGCCATGGGCCTGCTGGTGGAGACGGCCCTGCAGCGCAACGGCGACGAGCGCCTGAACGCCGTGCTGCAGGACGTGCAGGGCTGCGTGCGGTCGCTGAACTTCATGTTCAACGCGCTGCTGGATCTGTCGCGCATCGAGGCTGGCACTTTTTCGGTGCGCCAAGAGAGCGTGTCCCTGCGTGCGCTGTTCGACGACGTGGCCACCGTGTTCGCACCCGATGCCGAGCTGCGCGGCCTGCGCCTGCGCCTTTACCTGCCGCGCCAGCGCGAGGCGGCGGTGCGAGGCGACCCGGCGCTGCTGCGGCAGATGGTGTTCAACCTGGCGCAGAACGCGCTGCGCTACACCGCCTCGGGCGGCGTGCTGCTGGGCGCGCGGGCGCGGGGCGACCGCTGGCGCATCGAGGTGTGGGACACCGGCGCGGGCGTGGCGCCCCGGGACCGCCACCGCATCTACGCGCCGTTCTACCGCAGCGAGCAGGCCCGGGTGCAGCAGGCCGAAGGGCACGGCCTGGGGCTGTCGGTGGTGGCCCGCTCGGCGGGGCTGATCGGCGCGGGGCACGGGTTCGAATCCACGCCGGGCCGGGGCTCGTGCTTCTGGCTGGAGCTGACGGCGGCCCCGCCGGGCGGCCCGCTGCCGGCCGAGCCCATGCTGCAGCCCGCGGCGCCCTGGGCCGAACGCATGGCCTCGCTGCAGGGGCGCTGCCTGCTGGTGGAGGACGACCCGCAGATCGCCTCGTCGCTGTCCCAGTTGCTGCAGTCTTGGGGACTGCAGGTGCAATGCGCGGCCACCGGGGCGCAGGCCATGGCCGGGGTGGACGGCGGCTTCGTGCCCGATGCCGTGCTGTGCGACCACCGGCTGGGCGCGGGCGAGAGCGGCTTTGCCGTGCTGCAGGCGCTTCTAGCGCGCTGCGGCCATGCGCGCGGCGCCATGGTGAGCGGCGAACACGATGCCCCGGCGCTGCTGCAGGCCGAGGAGGAGGGCTACCTCGTCTTTCGCAAGCCGCTGGCGCCGCAGGCGCTGCATGCAGTGCTGTCCCGCTGGCTGGCGCACGCCGACGCACCGTGACGGCGCGGCCCCTGGAGGCCGGGCGGCCCACAGGCCGTGGCGCGGCTCAGCGGGGGTAGGTCGGTGGCGGCAGTTCCAGCCGCACGCCGCGCAGCTTGGCGATGGCCTCGACCCGGTTGCGCGCCTGCAGCTTGTGCAGGATGGCCGTCACATGCTCCTTGACGGTGTGTTCGGACACGTTCAGCGCGGTGGCAATCGGCTTGTTGGGCAAGCCCTGCAGCAGCAAGGCCAGGATCTCGCCCTGGCGCGGGGTCAGCCCCAGTTCGGCCGGGGCCAGCGGCACCTCGCGCGCCAGCGGCGTGTCGGCCACCGGCGCGGGGCTGTCCGGCGCGGCATCGAACCAGGTGCCGCCGCCCAGCAACGTGCTCACCGCCGCGGCGAACGCCTCGGGCGCTTCCTGCTTGTGCACGAATCCGTGGGCGCCGCTGGCACGCGCCTTGAGCACGATGGCCGGGTGGCTGTCGCCGCTCACCATCAGCACGCGGGTGGCCGGCGCCAGCGCCAGCACGTCGCGGATGAACAGGTCGGTCGCCCCGTCGGCCAGCCAGAAGTCCACCAGCGCGATGGCCGGAGCGCCGCGCTGGGCGATGGTGCGCAGGGCCTCGGGCGGGCTGCCCGCGCTCACCGCATCATCCAGTTTCTTGTGTAACCGCAGGAACGCGGTCATGCCGTGGGCGACGAGGGGATGGTCGTCCACGACCAGCCCGTAGTGGTCGCTGCCAGGGCGCAGGGGTTCTGAAAAGCTCAATGAAATTTCCGTGCCGGTGCAGGCTTGCCGCCCTCGGAGCCTGGTGCACCGTGTAACAAATACCCCCCTCCAGGGGGGTGGGGCATGGGGTGCACTGTACTGAAAATCACCCCCTCTTTGCGCCGTGCCGGGCGATATCGCTCCACGGCCGTTGCTTTGATGCCAGTCACCCCGACGCAGGGACGTGCCGGCGCCGCCGTGCCGGACCACGCGCGTCCGCTGCGATCGTGGGTGTCCTCGCCTTCCCGGCGGGCACCTTGCCTTGCCACCTTCTCCAGGAAAAAACCATGAACACTGCGGACCTGTCCCGCCGAACCGCTGCGGCCTTGATCGTCTCCCTTCTGGCTGCCTGCGGCGGCAGCGACGGAAACGGCGACGCCACCGCGCCGACGGCCCCTGGTGCCCCCGCTCCCGCCCCGGCGCCCGCCCCTGATCCGACGGCACCCACGCCGGCGCCCGCTCCGGCGCCTGCCCCCGCCAATGTGACCGGCCAGTACCGGCAGGAAAGCGCCGCCACGTCGGTGGACGCCGCATTGGCGGCCATGAACGCCCAGGGCGCGCAAGGCTATGCGTTCCTCTCCACGTTCGTCGCGGATGCCGGTGGCAGCGCGCAGGCCTTTGGCGACTTCTATCTGCAGGACACGGCCCATGGCGCATCGCGCCTGCAGTACGTGGCCATCGCGCAGCCCGCCACGGCGGACGCGGTGCTGGCGCTGCTCAACCAGCAGGGCGCGGGCGGCTTCGCTTACAAGGCGCCTCTGTCGTTCGGCTCGGCGTCGGGCATCCGGGGCCTTTTCGTGAAGGACACCTCCAAGTCCCTCACCTACACCTATGAACGGCAGCCCATGTCGTCCGCGCTGTCCCGGGACGGCTTCGTGGCCCAGCTCAATGCCCAGGGCGCGCGCGGCTTCCGCCTGGTGGGCCCCCTGGCGGCAGGCAATGAATTTTTCAACCTGTACGTGAAGGACTCTTCGGCCGATACCTATGCCTACGTGGGCCTGGACGGCCTGCCTTCGTCCCCTTCCACCTATGGCGACACATTGCGCCAGCGGCTGGACGAGCAGGGCGGGCAAGGCCGCCTGTGGATCGGCGACTTCGTGGTGGCGGGCGGCGCGAGCGCGAGCATTTTCGAGAAGAGCGCAAGCCAGAGCGGTGCCATCCGCTACAGCGTGGAGCCTTCCAGCGGCCAGCAGAGCCTGGCGCAACTGCAGTCCCAGCTCAATGCGCGTGCGGCCCAGGGCCTGTTCTATTACAGCGACGTGGGCGTCACCGATCTCGGCACCAGCCAGAGTGCCCGGTTCACGGTGTCGGTCGGCGGTGCCCTCACGATGCGCAACCCCTTGGCGGGCATCACCTACCCGTAAAGGCCGGCGGCGTCCGGGCCGCGGCACGGATGGGGTAGATTCAGCGGCTGGTTTCCAGCGGCGCCGGCTGCATTGCCAGCAGTGGCTGTGCTGCCCATCGCGCCGATCCTGCGCGCTCTTGCCCCACCCCTGCCATGCCCCCATCCGTCCTGCCCTCTTCCTACGACGCCGTGCTGTTCGATTGCGATGGCGTGCTCGTGGACAGCGAACCCATCACCCACCGCGTGCTGCGCGACCAGCTCGAAGCCTCGGGCTGGTCGCTCACGCCCGAGGAATGCCTGGCCATCTTCCTGGGCAAGGCCGTGCGCAGCGAGGCGGCACGCATCGAGGCCGAAACCGGCCAGCCGTTGACCGACGCCTGGATGGCCGATTTCTACACCCGCCGCAACGCCGCGCTGCAGGCCGAACTGGGCCCGATTCCCGGTGCCCCCGATGCCGTGCGGGCCGTGCACGAGCGGCTCGGTGGCCGCATCGCCTGCGCATCGGGCGCGGACCGTTTCAAGGTGGAGCTGCAACTGGCCAAGGTGGGCCTGACGCCGCTCTTCCAGGGCCGCATCTTCAGCGGCCACGAGATGCCCCGCACCAAGCCCGCCCCCGATGTGTATTTGGCCGCCGCCGCCGCGCTGGGCGTGGCGCCGGCGCGCTGCCTGGTGGTGGAGGATTCGGTCACGGGCGTGCAGGCCGGCGTGGCGGCGGGCGCCACGGTGGTCGGCTACAGCCCCATGCCCGAGGGGCATGCCTCGGTCCAGGCCCTGCGCGCGGCCGGCGCGGCGCATGTGATGCTCCACATGGCGGAACTGCCCGCGCTGCTGGGCTGAGGGCGGCCCGGCGAAAACAGCGCGCCTTCGCAGGGTGGGAAATGGGTTCGCCTGATCGGTGCAGGGCAGGGACTTTGGCTTCCACGATCGGCAGCAGTGGGATGGGCGTGGTGCGGCGCACCGCTCCATGCCCCCAGGAGAACCCATGTCGATTCAATTTCCCAAGAGCCCTTTCTCGCGTTTCAACAGCGCCTCCGCGCGCGGTGCCAACGCCGCTCCGGAGCACCGGGAGCCGCCCCGGCAGAGCCGTTTCAAGGCCGGTGGGGACGCGGGGCCGATGCCGCAGCGCCGGGCCGGCGCTGCAGGCCACCCGGCCGACAGCGCCGCCGCCAACGACCGCCGTGGGCCCGCCCCGCAAAACTTTGCAGGCCGCACCAGTGCGCAGGCCAGACGGCCGGGCGCTCCGCCGACCGTTCCTGGCAATCCCACGGTCGCGCAGGTCTTGTCCAAAATTCCGCTGCACGAAGTCGATCGCATGACCCCGGTGCAGGTCAAGCAGTTCACGAAGCTCCTGGGCGGGAAGACCTTCGGCGTGGAGCCCGCGCTGCTGGCGCAGAACTGGAAGCTGCTGCGCAGCCAGTTCAACGGGGCTGAACTGCAGCAGTTGCTGCTGAAGAAGACCGCCGACGTGATGAAGTTCCTGACGGCCCCAGCGCTGCCGAAATCGCCTGCGGCCCAGGTGCTGGCCGTGTTCCAGTTGCATGAAATCGACCGCATGGACCCGCCGAGGCTGAAGGAGCTCGTGGCGATCCTGGGTGGCCATGCCCCGGGCAAGGGCCCTGAAGCACGGGCCGAGAACTGGCAACTGCTGCGCCAAAAATTCACCGAGCCGGAACTGAAGCATTTGCTGCTGAACGACACCGCCAACGTGGTGGAGTTTCTGACGGCTTTGCCGCCCCCGCCGAAAGCCGGCGCTGGCCCCAAGGCGGATGCCGGCCCCAAGCCAGGCCCGGGCCCCAAGGCCGATTCAGGTCCCCGACCGAATGCGGGCGCCGGGCGGCAGGAGGCGCCGAAGCCCTCGGCCAAGGTGCAGCAGCAGCAGCCGGCGGCGGTGCCTGCTGCCGCAGGAACCAAGCCCATCGCCCTCGCCGGGATGAAGCGGGAGGCGGCGTTCCAGGCGCTCAAGGACCGCGGCATGTCGCACGCGCAGCTGCAGCAGATGCGGCAGGATTTTCTCGACCAGGTCAACCACGGCAGTGGCGCATCGGGCGACGCATTGAGCGCCAAGTACCGGGCGTTCATCACCGACGACCTGTCGCAATCGGGCACCTTGCGCCACTATGCCAAGCTGTTCGTGCGCCCCATTCCTGACGAGGCCGCCGCCGGCAAGGCTTAGGTCACGCGCCCTGGCCGAATCCACCCCCGCCCGCCAGCCGGGCAGCGCGGCGGAACGCGGCGGGGGACTGCCCCGTCCAGCCCCGAAACGCGCGGATGAAGCTCTTTTCGTTGAGAAAGCCCGCGGCCTGTGCCACCTGCTTGATCGGCCGGTCGGTGCGGTGCAGCCATTCGATGGCGCGGTGCTGGCGCACCTCGTCTTTCAGCGCCTGCAGCGACGCGCCTTCTTCCTTGAGTTGGCGGTGCAGCGTGCGCGGCGACAGGTGCAGCCGCTCGGCCAGTGCGTCCGCGCCCTGCAGCGCGCCAGTGTCGGCTGCCAGCGCCTGCCGCACGCGCTGCACCAGCAGGCGGTCGCGCCGGTATTGGCGCACGGTCAGGGGCAGCGCGCGCTGCAGCATGGTGCGCAGCGCGTTCTCGTCGCGCTGCAGCGGCATCGCCAGATAGCGCGCATCGAAGCGCAGCGCGGCCTGCGGCGCACGGAAGGCGATGGGGCCGGCGAACAGCAGCGGATAGGCCGCCTGGTGCGGCGGTGGCGCAAAGGGAAAATCCGCGCCCTGCAGCGGCAGGCGCGAATCGATGAGCCAGCAGGCCAGCCCCAGCGCGTTGCGCAGCATCGAGACCAGGCAGAACTCGCGCAGCGTGCCCAGGTCGCAGTGCTCGGTGATCGCCAGCGTGGCGGTGGCGCCGTCGGTGGCCAGGTGCAGGGCGATGTCGTCGGTCAGCAGGCCATGGTGGCGGCACCAGCGCTGCAGGGCCAGGCCCAGGTGCGGCGCGCTGATCGAGGCCCGCGCCAGCATGCCGTAGCTGCCCCAGGGCAGGCGCCGGCCGAACCAGCCCAGGGCCTCGTCGTCCAGTTCGCGCATGGCGCCGTCGGAGAGCTGCTCCATCTGCAGCGCCGTGATGCGCCCTTGCGGATGGTCGATGTCCGATGGCGTGATTTGTGCCTGCCGCAGCACGGCCGACGCATCCATGCCGCGCTGGGTGTAGGCCTGAACGATGGCCCGCACGAAGGCCATTGGCGTAGCAGCGGTGGGCGCGTGGGGGGCGGGGTGGGGTGGGGGGTGGGGCAGGGCGGTGGCGGGTTCGGGCATGGAGGGAGTTTGCCTTGCGTGGCGCATATTGCAACCTTTGTGACCCCATCTGTCATGCGGTCCTGGCCCGGGCGGGCGTATGCTGCGGCCCATCGCCGTTCCCGGCCGGGCCGGGGGCGTGCCACACGAGGAGACATTGCCATGGACCCAGTGAGCCCGACCGCCCCGTTGACTTCCGCCTTTGCACGCGGCAGCACGGCGGTGCCCCTGATCGAGCAGACGATCGGCGCCTTTTTCAGCGACATGGCGCAGCGCCAGCCGGACCGCGAGGCGCTGGTGAGCGTGCACCAGGGCCTGCGCTACACCTACGGCCAGCTGCACACCGAGGTGCGCCGCCTGGCCAGCGCGCTGCTGGGGCTGGGCCTGAACCCGGGCGACCGGGTGGGCATCTGGTCGCACAACAACGCCGAATGGGTGCTCATGCAGCTGGCCACCGCGCAGGTGGGCCTGGTGCTGGTGAACATCAACCCCGCCTACCGCACGTCGGAGGTGGAATACGCGCTCAACAAGGTCGGCTGCAAGGCGCTGGTGACCATGGCGCGCTTCAAGACCAGCGACTACCTGGGCATGCTGCGCGAACTGGCGCCGCAGTGGGCCGCCGGCACGCCGGGCGCACTGCAGTCCGACCGGCTGCCGCAGCTGCGCACCGTGGTGTGGATCGACGGTGCGGTCGGCGGCGACGAGCCCGGCCTGCTGCGGTTTTCCGAGCTGATGGCGCGCGGCGATGCGCAGGATGCGCGCATCGACGCCGTGGCCGCCACGCTCGATGCCAACGACCCCATCAACATCCAGTTCACGAGCGGCACCACGGGCTTTCCGAAGGGCGCCACGCTCACGCACCGCAACATTTTGAACAACGGCTTCTTCATCGGTGAGTGCATGCGGCTCGCCCCCGAGGACCGGCTGTGCATTCCCGTGCCGCTGTACCACTGCTTCGGCATGGTGCTGGGCAACCTGGCCTGTCTCACGCACGGCGCGGCCATCGTGTACCCGAGCGACGGGTTCGATCCGCTCAAGGTGCTGGAGACGGTGCAGGCCGAGCGCTGCACCGGCCTGCACGGGGTGCCCACGATGTTCATCGCCGAGCTGGACCACCCGCGCTTTGCCGAGTTCGACCTGTCCACGCTGCGCACCGGCATCATGGCCGGCTCGCCATGCCCCATCGAGGTGATGAAGCGGGTGGTGAGCGACATGCACCTGCCCGAGATCACCATCGCCTACGGCATGACCGAAACCAGCCCGGTGAGCTGCCAGAGCAGCACCGAGACGCCGCTTTATAAGCGCGTGTCCACCGTGGGCCAGGTGCAGCCGCACCTGGAGATCCAGATCATCGACCCCGAATCCGGCGCCGTGGTGTCCGTGGGCGAGCGCGGCGAGCTGTGCACGCGCGGCTACTCGGTCATGCACGGCTACTGGGACGATCCGGCCAAGACCCGCGAGGCCATCGACGAGACCGGCTGGATGCACACCGGCGACCTGGCCACCATGGATGCCGAGGGCTACGTGAACATCGTCGGCCGCATCAAGGACATGGTGATCCGCGGCGGCGAGAACGTGTACCCGCGCGAGATCGAGGAGTTTCTCTACCGCCACCCGCAGGTCCAGGACGTGCAGGTGGTGGGCGTGCCCGATGCCCGCTACGGCGAGGAGCTGTGCGCCTGGATCATCCCCAAGCCCGGCACGGCCGCGCCCACCGAGGACGACATCCGCGCGTTCTGCAAGGGCCAGATCGCGCACTACAAGGTGCCGCGCTACATCCGATTCGTCGCCGAGTTCCCGATGACGGTGACCGGCAAGATCCAGAAATTCAAGATCCGCGATGCCATGAAAGAACAGCTCGGCCTGCAGGAAAGCACCACCGCATGATCCTCGAATCCCAACTCAATGCCCGCTCGGCCGACTTCCTGGCCAATGCTGCCGCCATGCGCGCCCTGGTCGATGACCTGCGCGCCCGCACCGCCCAGGTGGCCCAGGGCGGTGGCGAAGCCGCCCGCGCCAAGCACACGGCCCGCGGCAAGCTGCTGCCGCGCGAGCGCGTGCAGATGCTGCTGGACCCCGGCACGCCGTTCCTCGAACTGGCGCCCCTGGCCGCGCTCAACATGTACAACAACGACGCGCCCGGCGCCGGCCTGATCGCCGGCATCGGCCGCGTGAGCGGCGTGGACTGCATGGTGGTGTGCAACGACGCCACGGTGAAGGGCGGCACCTACTACCCCATGACGGTGAAGAAGCACCTGCGCGCGCAGGAGGTGGCCGCGCAGAACCACCTGCCGTGCATTTACCTGGTGGACTCGGGCGGCGCCAACCTGCCCAACCAGGACGAGGTGTTTCCCGACCGCGACCACTTCGGCCGCATCTTCTACAACCAGGCGCACATGAGCGCGCAGGGCATCGCGCAGATCGCCGTGGTGATGGGCTCGTGCACCGCCGGCGGCGCCTACGTGCCGGCCATGAGCGACGAATCCATCATCGTCAAGAACCAGGGCACCATCTTCCTGGGCGGCCCGCCCCTGGTGAAGGCGGCCACGGGCGAGGTCGTGACGGCCGAGGACCTAGGGGGCGGCGATGTGCACACGCGCCTGTCCGGCGTGGCCGACCACCTGGCGCAAAACGACTTGCACGCGCTGCAGCTGGCCCGCAACGCGGTGCGCAATTTGAATAGAAACAAGGCCCATGCCGGTGAATTACATGCCTCTATTGCTCCTAAATTTGTAGCGAACGAGCTGTACGGCGTGATTCCGGTGGACACGCGCAAGCCCTTCGACGTGCGCGAGATCATCGCCCGCATCGTCGATGGCAGCGAGTTCGACGAGTTCAAGGCGCGCTACGGCACCACGCTGGTCACGGGCTTCGCGCGCATCGAAGGCATGCCCGTGGGCATCATCGCCAACAACGGCATCCTGTTCAGCGAGTCCGCCCTCAAGGGCGCGCACTTCATCGAGCTGTGCTGCCAGCGCAAGATCCCGCTGGTGTTCCTGCAGAACATCACCGGCTTCATGGTGGGACGCAAGTACGAGAACGAGGGCATCGCGCGCAACGGCGCCAAGATGGTCACCGCCGTGGCCACCGCCGCCGTGCCCAAGTTCACCATCGTCATCGGCGGCTCGTTCGGCGCGGGCAACTATGGCATGTGCGGGCGGGCGTATTCGCCGCGCTTCTTGTGGATGTGGCCCAACGCGCGCATCTCCGTCATGGGCGGCGACCAGGCCGCGAGCGTGCTGGCCACCGTCAAGCGCGACGGCATCGAGGGCAAGGGGGGCCAGTGGAGTGCCGAGGAAGAAGAGGCCTTCAAGGCCCCCATCCGGCAGCAGTACGAAAGCCAGGGCCACCCCTATTACGCCACTGCGCGCCTTTGGGACGACGGCGTGATCGACCCTGCCGACACGCGCCGCGTGCTGGCGCTGGGCCTGTCGGCCACGCGCAATGCGCCCATCGAAGACACGAAGTTCGGCCTGTTCCGCATGTGACCGCCAGCCCGCCGAAGACTCCGACGCAGATCCCGCCATGACCCTTCGCCGACACGCCCTGGCCTGGCTGCTGCGCTGCGCGCTGCTGCTGGGCGCCTTGCCCGCCCTGGCGCAGTTGGCGCCGTCCACCGCGCCCACGCTGGATGCCACGCTGCGCGAGCAGATCGTGATGGTGCCCAAGGGCGAGGGGGTGCTGTCCACCGAGCTGGAAACCACCGTGTACCGCCCGGCGGGCACGGGGCCGTTCCCGGTCGTCGTCATCAACCACGGCAAGGCCAACGGCAACCCGCGCCTGCAGGAGCGCGCGCGCTACCTGGCGGCCGCCCGCGTGTTCGTGGAGCGCGGCTACCTCGTGGTGATCCCGATGCGCCAGGGCTTCTCGCGGTCCACGGGCGCCTACCTGGGCAGCGGTTGCAACGTCGAAGGCAACGGCCGCACGCAGGCCGAGGACGTGCAGGCCGCGCTGGCCTACGTGCGCCGCCTGCCGGATGCGGACAGTCAGCGCATCGTCGTCGTCGGCCAGTCGCACGGCGGCCTGACCACCCTGGCGCTGGGCACGCTGAACCCGCCCGGCGTGCGCGGCCTCGTCAATTTCGCCGGCGGGCTGCGGCAGGAGCAATGCCCCGGCTGGGAAAACAACCTGGCCAGGGCCTTCGGCGCCTACGGCCAGGGCACGCGCCTGCCGTCGCTGTGGTTCTACGGCGACAACGATTCGTACTGGCCGACCTCGCTGTACCGCGACATGTACGCGCGCTACGTGGCGGCTGGCGGGCGGGCCCAACTGGTGGCGTACGGCAAGTTCGGAACCGATTCGCACCGGCTGTTCGCCTCGCAAAGCGGCGTGCCGATCTGGCTGCCGCAGGTGGAGCGCTTCCTGGCCGGACTGGGCCTGCCGTCCCGGCCGGTGACGCACATTCCGATGATGCCGCACGACAGCGCCGTGCCCCGGGCCACCGACGCCTACCCCGTCGCCGATGCGGCGGCCATTCCCTATGTGCGCGATGCAGCGCGGGAGGGCTACCGCAAGTTTCTTGCGGCGCCATGGCCCCGGGCCTACGCCATCGCGCCCAGCGGCGCCTGGGCCTACTACTACGGCCGGGCCGATGCCATGGCCGCGGCGGTGGCCCGCTGCAACGAAAACGCCAAGGCGGCCACCTGCCACCTGTATGCCGTGGACGACCACGTCGTGTGGGAGGCGCCATGAGGCCGGCACATTCGCCCGCCGCACGCATCCGGCCGCATCCGCGTTCGGCTTTTTCTCCAGAGCACCGAGGACCCACCCCATGAACTCCGTCCAGACGGCCTATGACGGCGCCGTGGCGCGCATCACGCTGGCGCAGCCCGATCTGCGCAACGCCTTCAACGACGAAACCATTGCCGCGCTCACGGCCGCCTTCGCGCAGGCCGGCGCGCGCGACGATGTGCGTGCCGTGGTGCTGGCTGCGCAGGGCACTGCCTTCTGCGCGGGCGCCGACCTGAACTGGATGCGCCGCATGGCCGACTACACGCGCGAGGAAAACGTGGCCGACGCCGGCGCGCTGGCCGAGATGCTGCGCACGATCTACGAATGCCCCAAGCCCACCATCGCCCGCGTGCAGGGCGACGTGTATGCCGGCGGCATGGGCCTGGTGGCGGCCTGCGACATGGCGGTGGCCGTCGATACGGCGGGCTTTTGCCTGTCGGAGGTGAAGCTGGGGCTCATCCCGGCGACCATCAGCCCCTATGTGATCCGCGCCATGGGCGCGCGCGCCGCCCACCGCTATTTCCTGACCGCCGAGCGCTTCGGCGCGGCCGAGGCGCTTCACCTCGGTTTCGTGCATGCGGTGGTGGAGTTCGAGCAGCTCGACGACACGGTGGATGCCTGGCTCAAGGCGCTCACCAGCGCCAGCCCGGCCGCGGTGCGCGCCTGCAAGCGGCTGGTGCAGGACGTGGCGGGCCGCGACATCGATGCCGCGCTCATTGCCGCCACGGTGCAGGGGATTGCCGACATCCGCGCCAGCGACGAGGGGCGTGAGGGCGTGCAGGCCTTCCTGCAAAAGCGCAAGCCCTCCTGGCTGGTGGGGCCGGGCTGACCGGGGACGGCATGGACGCGCTCTGGCTGCACATCGTTCAGTGGCTCCACGCCGTGGGGCTGCACGTGGACCCCGGCACCGCCCGCGGCGTGGCGGCCGGCGCGTCCCAGGCCACGGCAGCGATGGACCTGCCGGGCCTGCTGGCCCTGGCCGCCGCGCTCGGCTGGGCCAGCGGGTTCCGGCTGTATGCGGTGGTCTTCATCGTGGGGCTCATGGGCGCGGGCGGCTGGCTGCCGCTGCCTGCCGGGCTGCACGCGCTGCAGCACCCTGCCGTCCTCACCGTGAGCGGGCTGCTGCTTTGCGTGGAGTTCTTCGCCGACAAGGTGCCCTGGCTGGACAGCGCCTGGGATGCAGTGCACACCGTCATCCGCATTCCTGGCGGGGCGCTGCTGGCCGCGGGCGTGTTCGGCGCCGACAACGCCACCATGGGCCTCGTCGCGGGGCTGCTGGGCGGCTCGCTCTCGGCCACGGCCCTGGCCACCAAGATGACCACGCGCGCCGCGGCCAACACCTCGCCCGAGCCTTTCTCCAACTGGCTGCTGTCGTTCTTCGAGGACGGCCTGGTGGTGGCCGTCGTGTGGATGGCCACGCAGCACCCGGTGCTGTTCGGCGTCGCGCTGGTGGTGATGCTGGTGCTGTCGGCGCTGCTGCTGATCGTGCTTTTCAAATTCCTGCGCGCCGTGCTGCGGCGCGTGTCGTCTCTTTTTTCTGGTCCTGCGAAGGTGGTTTGAATGTTCACGAAGATTTTGATTGCCAACCGCGGTGAAATCGCCTGCCGCGTGGCCGCGACCGCACGTCGCCTGGGCGTGAAGACCGTGGCTGTGTATTCCGATGCCGACGCCGGCGCCAAGCACGTCGCCGCATGCGACGAGGCCGTGCACATCGGCGGCAGCTCGCCCAAGGACAGCTACCTGCAGTGGCAGCGCATCATCGACGCGGCCCGGGCCACGGGCGCGCAGGCCGTGCACCCCGGCTACGGATTTCTGTCGGAGAACGAGGAGTTCGCCCAGGCCTGTGCCGATGCCGGGCTGGTCTTCATCGGCCCGCCCCCGTCCGCCATCCAGGCCATGGGCCTGAAGGCCGAGTCCAAGCAGCTCATGGAAAAGGCCGGCGTGCCCCTGGTGCCCGGCTACCACGGGGCCGACCAGGACCCCGCGCTGCTGCAGCGCGAGGCCGACCGCATCGGCTACCCCGTGCTCATCAAGGCCAGCGCGGGCGGCGGCGGCAAGGGCATGCGCGCGGTGGACCGGTCGGAAGACTTCGCCGCCGCCCTGGCGTCGTGCCAGCGCGAGGCCATCAACAGCTTCGGCGACGACGCGGTACTCATCGAGAAATACGTGCAGCGCCCGCGCCACATCGAAATCCAGGTGTTCGGCGACACCCTGGGCAACTGCGTGTACCTGTTCGAGCGCGACTGCTCGGTGCAGCGGCGCCACCAGAAGGTGCTGGAAGAGGCCCCGGCCCCCGGCATGACCCCGGCCATGCGCGCCGAGATGGGCAACGCCGCGGTGGCCGCTGCACGCGCGGTGAACTACGTGGGCGCGGGCACGGTGGAATTCATCGTGGAGCAGCGGGCCGATGGGTCCATGGACTTCTTCTTCATGGAGATGAACACCCGCTTGCAGGTGGAGCACCCGGTGACCGAGGCCATCACCGGCCAGGACCTGGTGGAGTGGCAACTGCGCGTGGCCTGCGGCGAGCCGTTGCCGCTGGCGCAGGACCAGTTGCGCATCGGCGGCCATGCCATCGAGGCGCGCATCTGCGCCGAGAACCCCGACAACCAATTCCTGCCCGCCACCGGCACGCTGCAGGTGTACCGCAAGCCCGCGGCCACCAGTTTCGAGCGCGCGCCACTGGATGGCGCCGCCGCCGGTATGCGGATCGATGACGGCGTGCGCGAGGGCGATGCCATCAGCCCGTTCTACGACTCGATGATCGCCAAGCTCATCGTGCACGGCGACACGCGCGAGCAGGCGCTGGCGCGGCTCGACGAGGCGCTGGCGCAGACCCGCATCGTGGGCCTGTCCACCAACGTGCAGTTCCTGCGCCGCGTGGCCCGCACCGACTCGTTCGTGCAGGCCGATCTGGACACGGCGCTGATCCCGCGCGAGCAGGCCGTGCTGTTCCACCAGGAGCCGGTGGGCCTGCCGCTGGCCGCGGCGGCAGCGGTGGCCCGGACGCTGCAGCGCGAGCGCGCCACGGAAGGCGCCGACCCGTTCAGCCGCCGCGACGGCTGGCAATCGCACGGCGTGACGCGCCGCCGGTTCGCGTTCGAATTCGGCGGCCAGCCCGCCGATGCCTGGCTCACCTACGGACCGGGCGGCGCGATGGAACTGGCGGTGGGCGAGGGCGAGGCTGCCGTGGCCGGGCCGCTGGCCTTCACCGCCGATGGCGAGGGCCTGGACCTGCACTTCGCCGGCCAGCGCACGCGCGCCGTGGTGCATGCCCAGGGCGAGACCGACCACGTCTTCACGCCGCGCGGCGCCACGCAGATCGTCGCCATCGATCTGCTGGCCCACGCGGGCGAGGCGCAGTCCGAGGGCGGGCGCCTGACCGCGCCCATGCCCGGCAAGGTGGTGTCGTTCGCCGTGAAAGCGGGCGATGCCGTGACCAAGGGCCAGGCCCTGGCCGTGATGGAGGCCATGAAGATGGAACACACCATCGCCGCGCCCGTGGACGGCACGGTGCAGGAACTGCTCTATGCGCCGGGCGACCAGGTGACGGAAGGCGCCGAGCTGCTCAAGCTCTCGCCCGCGTGACAGCGCGCAGCCCCCAGGCGCGATACGCTCCCAGGCCATGAACATCACCTTCTGCTGTACGAACACCAAGGCCGAGCCCTGGCTGCAGGGCCTGCAGGCCGCGCTGCCCGGGGCGCACATCACCGTCTGGCAACCGGGCGCCCCCCCGGCCGATTTCGCCGTGGTCTGGGCGCCGCCCCAGCAGTTCATGGACGAGCAGGCCGGCATCCAGGCGCTCTTCAACATCGGCGCGGGCGTGGATGCGCTGCTGGCCCTGCGCCTGCCGCCCGGCGCGCAGGTGGTGCGGCTGGACGATGCCGGCATGGCCGTGCAGATGGCCGAATACGTGTGCCACGCGGTGGTGCGGCACTTTCGCGAGTTCGAAGCCTACGAGGCCGACATGCGCGCCGGGGGCTGGGCCTACCGCCGGCCGCGCCTGCGCAGCGACTTCTCCGTCGGCGTCATGGGCCTGGGGGTGCTGGGCGAGCGCGTGGCCAAGGCGCTGGCGCATTTCGAGTTCCCGGTGAACGGCTGGAGCCGCTCGCCCAAGGCCGTGGAGGGCGTGCGGGCCTTTCATGGCGCGGCGGGATTCGACGGCTTCCTGGCCGCCAGCCGCGTGCTGGTGAACCTGCTGCCGCTCACGCCCGACACGCAGGACATCATGAACCGCGACACGCTCTCGCGCCTGCAGCCGGGCGGCTATGTCGTCAACGTGGCGCGCGGCGCGCACCTGGTCGAAGACGACCTGATCGCCCTCATCGACGCGGGCCATCTGGCCGGGGCCACGCTCGACGTGTTCCGCACCGAGCCGTTGCCTGCCGACCACCCGCTGCGCACGCACCCCCGCATCACGACCACGCCCCACACCTCCGCCCGCACGCTGCGCGAAGAAAGCATCGCCCAGATCGCGCGCAAGATCGCCGCCATGCAGCGCGGCGAGCCGGTGGCCGGCATCGTGGACCCCCGGCGCGGCTACTAGGCCACGGGCGCCGCCCCGCATTCATCACCGCAGGATTTCCCCATGAGCAGCAGCATTCCTTCCCGCGTCAAACTCGTCGATGTCGGCCCGCGCGACGGCCTTCAGAACGAAAAGTCTCCCGTGCCCGCCGCGGTCAAGATCGGCCTCGTGCACCGCCTGCAGGCGGCAGGCCTCACGGAGATCGAGGTCACCAGCTTCGTCTCGCCCAAGTGGGTGCCCCAGATGGCGGACAACGTGGAGGTGATGGCGGGCATCGAGCGCCAGCCCGGCGTGCGCTATTCGGTGCTCACCCCCAACCTCAAGGGCTACGATGCCGCCGTGCCCACGCGGCCCGACGAGATCGTCGTTTTCGGTTCGGCCAGCGAGGCCTTCAGCCAGAAGAACATCAACTGCAGCATCGCCGAGAGCATCGAGCGTTTCGCGCCCGTGGTCGAGGCGGCGCGCGCGGCGGGCATTGCCGTGCGCGGCGCCATGAGCTGCACCGTGGGCTGCCCCTACGAGGGCGAGGTGGCGCCCGAACGCGTGGCGTACCTGGCCGGCCTGATGAAGCAGATCGGCGTGCAGCATGTGGGCGTGGCCGACACCATCGGCGTGGGCACCCCGCGCAAGGTGCAGCGCGCCATGGAGGCCACCTTGCAGCACTACGGCATCGATGCCGTATCGGGCCACTTCCACGACACCTACGGGCAGGCGCTGGCCAACACGCTGGCCTCGCTGGAGATGGGCGTGTGGCAGTACGACACCTCGGTGGCGGGCCTGGGCGGCTGCCCCTACGCCAAGGGCGCCACGGGCAACGTGGCGACCGAAGACGTGGTGTACATGCTGCACGGCATGGGCATCGACACGGGCATCGACCTGGACGCGCTCATCGATGCGGGCGCGTACATCAGCGATTTCCTGGGCCGGCCGTCCAACTCGCGCGCCGCCAAGGCGCTGCTGACCAAGCGCCTGGGCTGAGGCCGCGCAGGGCCTGGGCGCTGGGTGCGGTCAGCCTCCGGGCAGCGGCGCGGCCACGCTCTGCAGCTGCTCCTTGAGGTGCATGAGGAACGACTGCGCGGCGCGTGACAGCGTGCGGCCCATGAGGGTCTGCACCTCGATGTTGCGCAGGTCCAGCCCGCGGTCGCGCAGGCGCACGCAGGCCATCTCCTCGCGCTCGATCTGGTAGCGCATGGTGATCTCGCCAGAGATGGACACGCCCTCGGGCTCGTGCTTGACGAACCCGAACAGGCTGGCGATGTAGTTGCTGGTGAGCACCGGGTCGATCTGCACCTTCTGGCGGCTGCACGCGATGTCGAACAGCTGCCGCACGGTGGTGTCCATTTCGGGCAGCGCCACGGGGTAGTTCTGCAGCTGCGACAAGCTGACCTGCTGAAAGCGCGTCAGCGGATGGCCGCGCTGCACCACGGCCAGCACGGGCGAGGGCTGCAGCAGCTCGATGCGGATGTCCTTTTCGGCGCTGCGGCTCATGGTGATGCCGATGTCCGCATCGCCCAGCAGCACGCGGCGCGTGCTTTCGGCCGGCGGGAACACCCCCAGGTGGAACTGGATGCCCGGGTGCCGCCGCCGGAAATCGCTGATGAGCCGGGGCAGGAATTCCAGCGCGAAGCCCTCCGACGAGGCCAGGCGCACCCGCCCGCGCTCCATGCCCTGCAGCGCCTGCATTTCGTGCACCACGCGCTCTGCGTCGTGCGCGGACTTCTGTGCATGCACCGCCAGCAGCTCGCCCGCCGCACTGGGCACCATGCCGCGCGCATGGCGGTCGAACAGCGTCGCGCCCAGCAGGTCTTCCAGGTGCGCGATGTGGCGGCTGATGGCCGAGCCCGCCACGTTCAGCCGCTGCGAGGCCTCGCTGATCGAGCCGCAGCGCACCACCTCCAGGAAGTAGCGCAGGGCCGTGTCCTGCAACTGGCGGGCGACGATCTGCGAGCGTTTCATGGCGGGGGCGAAGGGGCGTGGTGCGCTGCGGCAATTCCCGGAGCATAGGCGCAAAGCGCCGGGAGCATTGCCTTTTTGAGATCGCTCGCCGCGATATTCGGTAATGGCGAAAACGCGTCCGAGGTCCCATTCTTGCTCCCGTTCACTGTGTTTCCTGTTTCATCACGATGAAGGAGTTCGCAATGGGGCATTTATTCACCCACTGGGTGCGCCGGGGCTGCCTGGCGCTGGGCATGGTGGTTTTCGGGGCCGGCGCGCATGCCGGCAAGGCCAACGACACGCTGACCTACGCGTCGGACAACGAGGTCGAGAACGTGAGCCCGTACCACAACAACATGCGCGAGGGCGTCGTGCTCGCCGCCATGGCGTGGGACACGCTGCTCTACCGCGACACGAAGACGGGCGAGCTCAAGCCGCAGCTGGCCACCGCCTGGAAGTGGGAGTCGCCCACCGCGCTGCTGGTCACGCTGCGCCAGGGCGTCACCTTCCACAACGGCGACAAGTTCACGGCCGACGATGTGGCCTACACCTTCAACGTGGTGACCGGCCCCGACGCCAAGATCGCCACGCGCCAGAACACCGACTGGATCAAGGGCGTGGACAAGGTGAGCGACTACGAGGTGCGCATCCACCTCAAGACGCCGTTCCCTGCGGCGCTGGAGTACCTCGCCGGCCCCACGCCGATCTACCCCGCAGCCTATTTCACCAAGGTGGGGCTGGAAGGCTTCAGCAAGGCGCCGGTGGGCAGCGGCCCCTACAAGATCACCAGCGTCGTGCCGGGGCAGGGCGTGACCATGGTGAAGAACACCGCCTACTTCAAGGACAGCCCGCTGGGCCAGCCCAAGATCGGCACCGTGAAGTTCACCGTGATCCGCGACCCGGAAGCCCGCATGGCCCAGTTGATGACCGGCGCGGTGGACTGGATCTGGCGCGTGCCGGCCGACCAGGCCGATTCGCTCAAGGCGGCGCCCAACCTCTCGGTGCTGAGCGGCGAGACCATGCGCGTGGGCTTCATCTCCATCAACAACAACGGCACCACCCCCGAGGCCGCGCCCTTCAAGGACCCCCGTGTGCGCCAGGCGCTCAACTACGCCATCAACCGCAAGGGCCTGGCCGACAGCCTGGTGCGCGGCGGCAGCCAGCCGGTGTATGCGCCGTGCTTTCGCACGCAGTTCGGCTGCGACACCAGCAAGGTGCAGCAGTACGAATACAACCCGGCCAAGGCCAAGGCGCTGCTGGCCGAGGCGGGCTACCCGAACGGTTTCGACACCGCGCTGTGGGCCTACCGCGAGCGCGAATACGCCGAAGCGATGATCGGCGACCTGCGCAAGGTCGGCATCCGCGCGCGGCTGCACTTCGTGCAGTACCCGGCGCTGCGCACCGAACTGCGCGCCGGCCGTGCGCCGCTCACGTTCCAGGCCTGGGGATCGTTCTCGATCAACGACGCTTCGGCCTTCGTGGGCAACTTCTTCAAGGGCGGCCCGGACGACACCGCCAAGGACCCGCAGGTCATCGCGCTGATGCAGACGGCCGATGCCACGGTGGACAAGGCCGAGCGCAAGGCCAAGTACGCCCAGGCGCTGCAGCGCATCTCCACCCAGGCCATGTGGGCGCCGCTGTTTTCGTACTCGACCAACTACGCGTTCACCTCGGACCTGAAGTTCGAGGCCCAGCCCGACGAGCTGCCGCGCTTCTTCCAGGCCAGCTGGAAGTGACGGCCCCGGCGTTCGTGTCCCTCCCACACCCTCGCGGGCCCCTGCCATGCTGATCTACATCTTTCGCCGCCTGCTGGTGGCGCTGAGCGTCATGCTGACCGTGGCGGTCGTCAGCTTCATGCTGCTGCACCTCTCGGGCGATCTGGCCACCGCCATCGCGGGGCCGGAATCGAGCGCCGCCGACGTGGAGAAGATCCGCGTGCAGTACGGCCTGGACCGCCCCATCGTGGAGCAGTTCTTCGACTGGCTGGGTGCGGCGGCGCGGCTGGATTTCGGGCGGTCGTTCTATTTCCAGAACACCGTCATGGAGCTGGTCGGCGAGCGCCTGCCCATCACGCTCAAGCTCGGCGGCGTGGCGCTGCTGCTGGCCGTGGCCGTGGCCATTCCTTTGGGTGTACTGGCCGCGCTCTACCGCGACACCTGGATCGACCGCCTGGCGCTGATGGTGGCGGTGGTGGGCCAGGCCATGCCGACCTTCTGGTTCGCGCTCACGCTGGTGCTGCTGTTCGCCGTGGGCCTGAAATGGCTGCCGGTGGCGGGCAACACGAGCTGGCAGCATTTCGTGCTGCCGGCGGTGGCCCTGGGCTACTACGCCATGCCGGCCATGATGCGGCTCACGCGGGCCGGCATGCTGGACGTGCTGGGCGCGGACTACATCCGCACCGCGCGCGCCAAGGGCCTGAGCCGCTCGCGCGTGGTGTTCAAGCACGCGCTGCGCAACGCCATCATTCCGGTGGTGGCGCTGGCCGCCGTGGAGCTGGGCTTCATGCTCGGCGGCTCGGTGGTGATCGAGTCGGTGTATTCCATGCAGGGGCTGGGGCAGCTCGCCTGGGACTCCATCGCGCGCAACGACTACCCCGTGGTGCAGGCCGTGGTGCTGATCATCGCGGTGTTCTACATCGCGCTCACCTTCCTGGCCGATGTGCTCAACGCCGCGCTCGACCCGCGCATGCGCACCCGCTGACATCGCTGCACCGGAGACTGCCATGACCGCTTCCACCACCCTTTCCTCCCCCGGCGCGGCGGCCACCCTGGCCCTGCCGTCGCCACCGGCCTGGCGCCGCTGGCTGCGCCGCGTGCTGGGCCAGCGCGGCCTGGTGCTTGGCGCCATCGTGCTCGTGCTGACCCTGGTGGCCGCGCTGCTGGCCCCCTGGATCAGCCCGCACGACCCCTACGCGCAGGACGTGACCCAGCGCCTCATTCCGCCCGTCTGGCACGCCAAAGGCAGCTGGGAGCACGTGCTGGGCACCGACAAGCTCGGCCGCGACTACCTGAGCCGCCTCATCTACGGCGCCCGCGTGTCGCTGCTGATCGGCGTGGTCACGGCGCTCATCGCCGGGGCCATCGGCACCACGCTGGGCGTGCTGGCCGGCTACTTCGGCGGCCGGGTGGATGCGGTCATCAGCTACATCATCACCACGCGCCTGGCCATGCCGGTGGTGCTGGTGGCGCTGGCCATGGCTTCGCTCGTGGGCGGCTCGCTGCAGGTGGTGATCGTGCTGCTGGGCTTGCTGCTGTGGGACCGCTTCGCCATCGTGACCCGCTCGGCCACGCAGCAGCTGCGCGATGCCGAGTTCATCGCCGCGGCCAAGGCGCTGGGCGCCTCCACGCCATACATCCTGGTGCGCGAGCTGCTGCCCAACCTGATGAGCGCGCTCACCGTGGTGGCCACGCTGGAGATGGCGCACGCCATCCTGCTCGAATCGACCCTGTCGTTCCTGGGCCTGGGCGTGCAGCCGCCCACGCCGTCGTGGGGTCTGATGGTGGCCGAGGGCAAGGCCTACATGTTCTTCCAGCCCTGGGTGATCCTGATCCCCGGCGTGGTGCTGGCCGTGCTGGTGCTGGCCATCAACCTGGTGGGCGACGGCATCCGCGACCTCACGGCCCCCGATGGCCGGAACTGAAAGGCAAACACCCATGACCACCCCTTTGCTGGACGTGAAGAACCTGCGCGTGGACCTGCCCACCGAGCGCGGCATGCTGCACGCGGTGCGCGGCATCGATTTCCACGTGAACCGCGGCGAACTGCTGTGCCTGGTGGGCGAATCGGGCTGCGGCAAGTCGATGACCTCGCTCGCGCTCATGGGCTTGCTGCCGCGCAAGGCGGTGCGCACGGCCGACCACATCCGCTTCGACGGTGCCGATCTGCAGGGCCTGCCCGAGCGCGGCATGGCAGCGCTGCGCGGCGCCCGCATGGCGATGATCTTCCAGGAGCCGATGACCTCGCTCAACCCGTCGTACACGCTGGGCGACCAGCTGTGCGAGGCGCTGCGCGCGCACCGCAAGGTGAGCATGGCCCAGGCGCGTGAGCGCGCCGTGTACCTGCTGGAGCGCGCGGGCGTGCCCCAGGCCCCCGAGCGCCTTCGCCAGTACCCGCACCAGCTCTCGGGCGGCCTGCGCCAGCGCGTGATGATCGCCATGGCGCTGATGTGCGAGCCCGACCTCATCATTGCCGACGAGCCCACGACGGCGCTGGACGTGACCATCCAGGCGCAGATCCTGCGGCTGCTGCGCGAGCTGCAGCAGGAGTTCGGCACGGCCGTGGTCTTCATCACCCACGACCTGGGTGTGGTGGCGCGCATCGCCGACCGCGTCGCGGTGATGTATGCGGGCGAAGTGATCGAGACCGCGCCGGTGGGCGAGCTGTTCGCGCGCCCCAAGCACCCCTACACGCAGGGCCTGCTCAACTGCATTCCCGTGCGCGGCAAGACGCTGCCGGGCAGCCGGCTGCAGGCCATTCCCGGCGTGGTGCCCAGCCTGGTTGGCACCGTGCAGGGCTGCGCTTTTTCCAACCGCTGCGCGCACGCGCAACCGGCCTGCGCGCACACGCCGCCCTATGTGGCGGTGGATGCCCACCACGCGGTCCGCTGCGTGCAGGCCCATCCCCTGGCGGAGGCCGCATGACCCCCACACCCCTTCCCCCGGCACCCGGCAGCGACATCGCGCTGGAGCTGTGCGCGCTGCACCGCAGCTTCCGCCTGAAGCGCGGGCTGTTTCGCGCGCCCGGCGAGATCCACGCGGTGAACGACGTCTCGCTGCGCATCCGCAAGGGCGAAACGCTGGGCCTGGTCGGCGAATCCGGCTGCGGCAAGAGCACGCTCGCCAAGATGCTGCTGGGCCTGCTGCCGCCCAGCTCGGGCAGCGTGCTGGTCGATGGCAAGGAGGTCGATCCGCGACAGCGCCGCGCGCTGGCGCGTCGCATCCAGCCCATCTTCCAGGACCCGTATTCGTCGCTCAACCCGCGCCGCACGGTGGCTGACATCGTCGGCGTGCCGCTGCGCCTGCACCAGGTGGGCACGGCCGTGGAGCAGCGCCGGCGCGTGCGCGAGATGCTCGATCTGGTCGGCATGCCCGAGCGCACCCATGCGCAGTACCCCAACCAGCTGTCGGGCGGGCAGCGCCAGCGCGTGGCCATCGCGCGGGCGCTGGTGCTGCGGCCCGACATCCTGATCTGCGACGAGCCGACCTCGGCGCTCGACGTGTCGGTGCAGGCGCAGATCCTGAACCTGCTGCTCGACCTCAAGGCCGAGTTCGGGCTGACCTACCTGTTCATCAGCCACGACCTGGGCGTGGTCGAGCACCTGGTGGACCGCGTGGCCGTGATGTACCGCGGCGCCATCGTGGAGCTGGGAACGCGCGAGCAGATCTTCGCCCGGCCCGAGCACCCCTACACCCGCCGGCTGCTGGCCTCCGCGCTCACGCCCGAGCCGGGGCTGGGCATTCCCGACATCGAGCGCGCTGCCCTGGCCTGAACGGCTGCGCGCCCCTTCACTTCGTTCCACCCACCCGAGGACCTTTCCCATGAGCCGTGACCAAGCCATTGCCCAGACGCTGGCCTGCTTCGACGACGGGCGCTTTCAGCAGACGCTGGCGCGCCGCGTCGCCTTCCGTACCGAAAGCCAGGACGCCGCCAGCGGCCCCATCCTGCACGCCTACCTGACCGAAGAGATGGTGCCGCAGCTGCAGACGCTGGGCTTCGCCTGCCGCGTGGTGGACAACCCGGTGCCGGGCAAGAGCCCCTTCCTGCTGGCCGAGCGCACCGAAGAGGGCGCGGCCTTCACGATGCTGACCTACGGCCATGGCGACGTGGTGCGCGGCTACGACGCGCAATGGCGCGCGGGGCTCAAGCCGTGGGAGATCGTGGTGGAGGGCAACCGCTGGTACGGCCGCGGCACGGCCGACAACAAGGGCCAGCACACCATCAACCTCACCGCGCTGGAGCAGGTGCTGGCGGTGCGCGGCGGCCGCCTGGGCTACAACGTCAAGATCATCCTGGAGATGGGCGAGGAAGACGGCTCGCCGGGCCTGAACGCCGTGTGCGCGAACGAGCGCGAAGCGCTCGCAGCCGACCTGTTCATCGCCTCCGACGGGCCCCGGGTGTCCGCCTCGCGCGCCACCCTGTTCCTGGGCTCGCGCGGCGTCTTCAACTTCGACCTGCACGTGAAACTGCGCGACGGCGGCCACCACTCGGGCAACTGGGGCGGCCTGTTGCGCAACCCGGGCATCCGGCTGGCGCATGCCATCGCCAGCCTGGTGGACGAGCGGGGCCGCATCCAGGTGCCGGGCCTGCGCCCCACCGAGCTGCCTGCCAGCGTGCGCGAGGCGCTGCGCGACATCGACGTGGGCGGCGGCCCTCATGATCCCGAGATCGACCCGGACTGGGGCGAGCCCGGCCTGACCCCGTCCGAGCGAGTGATCGGCTGGAACAGCCTGGAGGTGCTGGCCTTCACCACCGGCAACCCGGCCATGCCGGTACATGCCATTCCCGCCGAGGCGCGCGCGCACTGCCACATGCGCTACGTGGTGGGCTGCGACCCCACGGCGTTCCTGGACCACATCCGCGAGCATCTGCAGGCCCGCGGCTTCACCGACGTGGAGGTGCGCGGCACCGACGTGCACATGGCCGCCACCCGGCTGGACCCGGACGACGCCTGGGTGCGCTGGGGCCTGGCCTCCATCGAGCGCTCCACCGGCCGGCGCCCGGCGCTGCTGCCCAACCTGGGCGGCTCGCTGCCCAACGACGTGTTCTCCGAGACGCTGGGCCTGCCCACGCTGTGGGTGCCGCACTCGTATCCGGCCTGTTCGCAGCACGCGCCCAACGAACACATCCTGGCGGACGTCACGCGCGAATCGTTGCAGATCATGGCCGGCCTGTTCTGGGATCTGGCGGAGCAGGGGCCCGGGGTGCACCAGGACCGCGCGGCGGCTTGAAGGCCGAAGGGCTGCGCGCTGGGTCCGCCATCGCTAAGATTCACGGCTTTGGACCACCGGCCTTCCGGCCTTGAGACACCCCATGTGCGCAGCCGAACTCATTCCCCTTCCCGAAGGCGTCCAGCGCGTGGCCGCCACGCTGCAGTCGCTGGGCCATCCGCACATGCCGCGCATGCTCGACGACGCGGCGCGCACCGCCCAGCAGGCGGCCGACGGCCTGGGCATCCTGGTCGGCCAGGTGGCCAAGAGCATCATCTTCCGGCGCAAGAGCGACGATGCGGCCGTGCTGGTCGTCACCTCGGGCGACCGGCGCGTGGATGAAAAGAAGGTCGAGGCCCACGTCGGCAAGATCGGCCGGGCCGATGCCGAGTTCGTCAAGGCGCGCACGGGCTTCTCGATCGGCGGTGTGTCCCCCGTGGGCCACGCCACGCCGCCGGTCACGCTGATCGACCGCGAGTTGTTCCGCTTCGAGGAGATCTGGGCCGCGGCTGGCCACCCGCACAGCGTGTTCGCGCTGCGCCCGCAGGACCTGGAAAAGCTCACCAGCGCGCCCGTGGTCGATGTGGTGCAAGCGCCAGTCGAATCATGAGTGCTACTGAATCGATCGCCAACCGCGCGATGCTGCTGGGTGCGGGGGGCTATTTCGACGAGGCCAGCACGGACGGCGTGCCCTCGCCCTGCATCTCAGTGTGCCGCCTGTCCGCCGACGGCACTTACTGCGACGGCTGCTTTCGCACGCTGGACGAGATCCGGGCGTGGTCGGGCGCGGACGATGCCGAACGCCGCGCGATCTGGGCCCGCCTCGCGCAGCGCGCGGGCTTCGAGTTTCCCCCGCCATCCCCTTTTCCCGACCTGCCGTGAAGCACATCACCTTCTACCTGGACTTCGTCTCGCCCTATGCCTGGCTGGCATTCGAGCAGTTGCCGCAGGCCCTGGAAGGACTGAGCTACAGCGTCGAATACCGCCCCGTGCTGCTGGGCGCGCTGCTGCAGCGCCACGGCAACCCCGGCCCGGCGGGCATTCCGGCCAAGCGGCTGTGGACGTATCGCCATGCCGAATGGCTTGGCCATTCGCTCGGCACGGGCCTGGCCATGCCGGCCCGGCACCCGTTCAACCCCTTGCCGCTGCTGCGCCAGTCGCTGGCCTGCAGCGACGATGGCGCCATCAACCGCTTCGTGGCCGGCACGGTGCTGCGCCACGTGTGGCTGGGCGGGCACGATGCCAACGACCCGGCGCGGCTGCAGGTGCTGGCCGAGGCGCTCGCCCAGCAGGTGCGCCCGGACCCTGCAGGTGCCGCCGCCAAGGCCCTGTTGCGCGCCAACACCGACGCGGCAGCGGAGCGCGGCGTGTTCGGCGTGCCGGCGTTCGCTGTGGAGGGCCGCCTGTTCTGGGGGCTGGACAGCCTGCCCATGCTGCGCGCCTGCCTGAGCGGCGACCCCTGGTTCGACGGCCCCGCGTGGGCCCATGCCGAAGCGTTGCCCTCCGGCTTGCCGCCAGTCGCCGCCTGATCCGCCGAACCCGGCGGCAGGCACCGAGTCGGCCGGCGTTACCGTGCTGACGCGGCCGATTCCCCTGACGTTCCCGCCGTTTCAGGGTTAGTCCCTGGCAGGGTTTTCCCGCGGCGAGGCGCTGCGTCGTTGGTGCCTCCGTGGCCCGTTCGGTGGGCTGCAGCGCTGTTTTCACCCCGATTTACCGCATCGAGAAATGCGGGCACAGGGTTGGCCCGGGGTTTGTCAGTTGGCAGTCAGTCCGGGGTGCCGGCAAGCCACCGGCGCTTGTCAGTGTTTGGTCAGATGCGAGTCCGATATTGCGGTCCAGGCTGCGACGAGTGCCCGGAAACCCCATCGCACCGTGCATTTCCGCATCCATCCGACCACCTTTGGAGACAAGCACCATGGCTACCAATGTTGCATCCCGGCCCATGTCGCCGGAAGAGAGAAAAGTCATCTTCGCCTCGTCGCTCGGCACCGTGTTCGAGTGGTACGACTTCTACCTGTACGGCTCGCTCGCGGCCATCATCGCCAAGCAGTTCTTCAGCGGGCTGGATGCGGGCTCGGCCTTCATCTTCGCGCTGTTGGCCTTCGCGGCCGGGTTCATCGTGCGGCCCTTCGGCGCGCTGGTGTTCGGCCGCTTGGGCGACATGATCGGGCGCAAGTACACCTTTCTGGTCACCATCCTGATCATGGGCCTGTCCACGTTCATCGTGGGCATCCTGCCGACCTACGCCAGCATCGGCGTGGCTGCGCCGGTGATTCTCATCGCGCTTCGCATGCTGCAGGGCCTGGCCCTGGGCGGCGAGTACGGCGGTGCCGCCACCTACGTGGCCGAGCACGCGCCGCAGGGCAAGCGCGGCGCCTACACCTCATGGATCCAGACCACCGCCACGCTGGGCCTGTTCCTGTCGCTGCTGGTCATCCTGGGCACGCGCACCATCATGGGCGAGCAGGAGTTCGGCGATTGGGGCTGGCGCATTCCGTTCCTGGTGTCCATCCTGCTGCTGGGCATTTCGGTGTGGATCCGCCTGTCGCTGTCGGAATCGCCCGCCTTCCAGAAGATGAAGGCCGAAGGCAAGACTTCCAAGGCGCCGCTGACCGAGTCGTTCGGTGAGTGGAAGAACCTCAAGATCGTGATCCTCGCGCTGATCGGCCTGACCGCCGGCCAGGCCGTGGTCTGGTACACGGGGCAGTTCTACGCGCTGTTCTTCCTCACGCAGCAGCTCAAGGTGGATGCCGTCACGGCCAACCTGATGATCGCCGCCGCGCTGCTGATCGGCACGCCGTTCTTCATCGTGTTCGGAACGCTGTCGGACAAGATCGGCCGCAAGCCCATCATCATGCTGGGCTGCGTGCTTGCCGTGCTGACGTACTTCCCGGTGTTCAAGGCCCTGACCGAAGCGGCCAACCCCGATCTCGCCGCGGCGCAGGCCAAGAACAAGGTGGTGATCGTGGCCGACCCGGCCGAGTGCTCGTTCCAGTTCAACCCCACGGGCACGTCCAAGTTCACGAGTTCGTGCGACATCGCCAAGCAGGTGCTGGCCGCCGGTTCGGTGAGCTATGACAACGAAGTCGCACCGGCAGGCACGCCCGCCGTGATCAAGATCGGTTCCACCACCATTCCGAGCTACAGCGCCAAGGGCCTGCCCGCTGATCAGGTCAAGGTCAAGGACGCGGAGTTCAAGAAAGCCGTGGCCGACACGCTCAAGGCCGACGGCTACCCCACCAAGGCCGACCCCGCCAAGATGAACAAGGTGATGATGGTCGTTCTGCTGACCTACCTCGTGCTGCTGGTGACCATGGTGTACGGCCCCATCGCCGCCATGCTGGTGGAAATGTTCCCCACCCGCATCCGCTACACCTCGATGAGCCTGCCGTACCACATCGGCAACGGCTGGTTCGGCGGCCTGCTGCCCACCACCTCGTTCGCCATCGTGGCCCAGACCGGCAACATGTACAACGGCCTGTGGTATCCGATCATCATCGCCGGCGCCACGGCGGTGATCGGCACGCTGTTCATCCGCGAAACGAAGGACGTGGACATCTACGCCAACGACTGATGGCTCCGGGCGGCCCCGGATTGCGGTGCCGCCCGCGTGGAAAACGCCTGCATGTGTTGGCAAAAAACGCCAAAGTGTGGTGGCGATGCATCAGCGCTGTTATCAAAGTGACTTTGGGTGGTGGTATTGCGGCGGCACGCCCTAGAATTTCGTAAGTAGTTGCACCAACGCCCGGCGGCCAGCCGCTCTGCAGTGCCTACCACACCATCTGACGGATAAAAGCATTCAAGGAAATCACATGCAAAAGACGAATCGTTTGGCACTGGCTGTGCTGGCTCTCCTGGGTAGCACCGCTGCCTTCGCCCAAAGCAGCGTCACGCTGTATGGCCGTGTGAACACCACCGTGGAACGCCAAGAAGTGGGCGACACCAAGACTACCGGTCTGTTCAACAATGCTTCGCGTTTCGGTTTCAAGGGCACGGAAGACCTCGGCGGTGGCCTGAAGGCTGGCTTCCAACTGGAAAGCGGCTTCGCTTCCGACACCGGTTCTTCCGATGCACGTGGCTTCTTCGCCCGTCAAAGCGAAGTGAACCTGTCGGGTGGTTTCGGCGCCGTGCGCCTGGGCCGCTTCACGGCTGAGTCCTACTACGCTACGGCCGACTACGTCAGCCTGCACAACCATGACACCGGTTCGTCGTCCGACGCGTTCTACGCCTACGTGATGCCCGATGCCAACAAGATTGCCTATCGCACGCCCGATTTCGGCGGCCTGAGCCTGGAAGGCGCTGTCGCGCTGCACGAGCAAGCCGTCGGCGTGAAGAACGCCTATGACCTGGCTGCCAACTACAACCTGGGCGCTCTGGCCCTGGGTGCTGGCTACAGCAAGCAAGGCGACGTGAACCAGTTCGCAGTGCGCGGCCTGTACACGATGGGTTCTTTCATGTTCGGTGGCTACTACCAACGTGACGAAGACGCATACGTCCTGAACGGCGGCAAGCGCAACACGTTCCGTCTGTCGGGTGCCTACCTGATGGGCGCTTCGGAATTCCACGTGAACGTGGGCCGTGCCGGCAAGTACAAGAACGTGTCTGACAGCGCCGCCAACCAGTACACGCTGGGCTACAACTACAACCTGAGCAAGCGCACCAAGGTTTACGGCTACTACACGAAGGTGAACAACAGCCGCAATGCCGCTTACATGACGGGCATCGCCGGCGCTGACTTCAGCTCCGTGGCCGTGGGTGTTCGCCACGCTTTCTAATTAATGGTTGACGCGGGTCGGCGGCCCCGGCTGCCGGCCAGCGCTCCAGACGATCTGAGCCTCACATCCCGAAAGGGGTGTGGGGCTTTTTTTCAGCCGTTCGTTTCACTAAAAAGGAGATAGGTATGTGGAAAATTGTCGTGGGCTTCGTTCTGTTTGCAGCGCTGTCGCTCTTCGTCATCATGAAAGCCGGAGACAAAGTGGACATGAGCGGTGAAAAGCACGGTGCCGATGCCGTGCATGTGCCTGAAACGGCAGCGCCACCGGCAAGCACGCCGGCTTCGATTCCAGTCGTTCCGGCTTCGGGAGCCAGCAGCGCTTCTTGATGCCGATCCGCTGCCATGCACAAAAAAAGCCCGCTGATGCGGGCTTTTTGCTGGGTGAAGCGCGAAGATGGGATGAATGGGATGAATGGGATGAATGGGATGGGGATAGGCCCCCTATCGATCAGCGGCGGAATTTTCCGTCCGCCCCGAGGATGGACAGGTCGGCAAAGTCCAGCCCGGTGTGGTCGTCGGGGCCGTAGCTGATCTCCATGCCGCCCAGGTCGAACCTCTGCAGGCCTTCCAGGGCGGCATGGATCTTTTCCCGTGTCGGCTTGGGGCCGGCGCGTCGCAGGCCCTCCACCAGCACCTTGGCGGCCGCGAATCCTTCCAGCATGGCGGGGCTGACTTCCTTGCCCTGCGTTTTGGCCAGGTCGTGGGCTTCGCTGACCAGGGGCACGTTCACGGCGCGTTCGTTGGGGAACACCTGGGTGACGATCACCCCGCGGGCGTTGGCGCCCAGGCTTTTGGCAAAGCCGGCGGAGGCATTGTTGGAGAGCGTGACCATCTGCGCCACCGAGCCGGCCGCGCGCAGGGCCGCGTAGCCTTCCGCGGCAGCGGTGCTGGAGGCGATCATCAGCACGGCCTGCGCCTGCGATTGCACGATTTTCGGAACGAGGGCGCCGAAGTCGGGCTTGGAGCGATCGAACTTTTCCTGCAGCACGGCCTTGAGCTTGGCGGCATCCAGCCCTTTCTGCGCGCCGACCAGGCCATCGGCGCCGAAGCTGTCGTCCGCGTGGACCACGGCGATTTTCGTGATGCCGATGGATACCAGATGCGAAACGGCTTTTTCGGCTTCGCGCTGGTAGGGCGCGCGCACGTTGAAGACGTTTCGGCGCACCGGCCTGTGCAGCACCATGGCGCCGGTGGACGGGCCGACCAGGGCCACGCCGTATTTGTCCAGCAGCGGAATAACCGCCTCGGTGGGCGGCGTGCCGCGCGTGAGGAAGAGTGCGGAGACGTTCTGCTCTTCAATCAGCTTGCGGGCATTGGCCGCTGCCAACTGGGGGTCGAGTTGGTCGTCCAGCGAGATGAGCTGCACCTTCTGCCCATGGATTCCACCCCGCGCGTTGATGGCGTTCAGGTACAGCTTGGCGCCGTCGGTGGTTTCCTGCACGCCTGCAGCCACCGTGCCGGAGAAGCCGGCGGTCTGTCCGATGAGGATCTGCGCCTGTGCGGCCGACAGCAGCGCTGCCCAGGCGACGACGCCCGCGCTGATTTTCTGAAGGGTTGTCATAGCTCTCTGGTCAAAGGATGGAGGGGCGTGCCGGACTCACTCCGGCCCCGGCATGTCCGGCCACGGCGCTTCCCGGGAAGGGGCGTAACCGAAAGGTACGGCGATTGTGCCGAGGCGATGGCCGCGGCTTTCCTCATATCCCCCGGATGGGCTGGGCCATTGCTGCCGCTCGGGCACGCTGGCCGGGTTTCAGCGGCGGAATTTTCCGTCGGTTCCGATGATAGACAGATCGGCGAAGTCCAGCCCGGTGTGGTCCTCGGGGCTGTAGTTGATCTCCAGGCCACCCAGATCGAACTTCTGCAGCCCTTCCAGCGCGGCCTGGATGCGGTCGCGCGAGGGCTTGGGCCCGGCGCGGCGCAGGCCTTCCACCAGCACCTTCGCGGCGGCATAGCCTTCCAGCATGGCGGGGCTGATTTCCTTGCCCTGGGCCTTGGCGAGGTCCTGCGCCTCGCGCACCAGGGGGAAGTTCATGGCCCGTTCGTTGGGGAACACCTGGGTGACGATCACCCCGCGCGCGTTGGCGCCCAGGCTTTTGGCAAAGCCGGCGGAGGCGTTGTTGGACAGCGTGACCATCTGCGCGCCCGATCCGGCGGCGCGAAATGCCGCATAGCCTTCGGCCACGGCGGTGCCCGAGGCGATCATCAGCACGGCCTGGGCCTGCGACTGCACGATCTTGGGCGCGATGGGGGCGAAGTCCGGCTTGGAGCGGTCGAACTTTTCCTGCAGCACGGCCTTGAGCTTGGCGGCTTCCAGCCCCTTTTGCGCGCCGACCATGCCGTCGGCCCCGAAGCTGTCGTCCGCCTGCACCACGGCGATCCGGGTGATGCCCATGGAGACCAGGTGGGAGATCGCCTTTTCGGCTTCGCGCTGGTAGGTGGCGCGCACGTTGAAGATGTTCTTGCGCACCGGCTTGTGCAGCACCATGGCGCCCGTGGAGGGGCCGACCAGGGCCACGCCGTGCTTGTCCAGCAGCGGAATGATGGCCTCGGTATGGGGTGTGCCGCGCGTGAGGAAAAGGGCGGAGACGTTCTGCTCTTCGATCAGCTTGCGCGCGTTGGCGACGGACAGCTGCGGGTCGAACTTGTCGTCCAGCGAGATCAGCTCCACCTTCTGCCCGTTGACGCCGCCGCGCGCGTTGACGGCGTCCAGGTACAGCTTGGCGCCATCGGTCGTCTCTTGCACGCCCGCCGCCACCGCACCGGAAAACCCTGCCGTTTGGCCGACGAGGATCTGGGCCTGGGCCGCCGACAGCAACGCCGCCAGCACCAGCGCGGCGCCTGTTTTGTGCAAGAGTGTCATGGTGTCTCCAATCAATGAGGGATCGCCGAGGAAAGCCCCTCGCCAGGCCGCCACCTTGCCGCACGCGATCATTCGTGACAAGAGGTAACACCCTGGGTCGAAGGCCTTTTCCATCCAGTGGGCGGTTGCTGATGGCGGGCTTGCCCCGATATGGGAAAACGCCCTACCTTCCGCGCGCGCAAGCGGTCCCTAGAATGCTCCGCCTCCCCCACCCGAAAGACCCCCGATGACCCAGGGATTGATCCGCATCCACGGCGCACGCCAGCACAACCTCAAGAACCTCGATCTGGACATCCGCACGGGTGAATTGACGGTGGTCACGGGCCCGAGCGGTTCGGGCAAATCGAGCCTGGTGTTCGACACCCTCTACGCCGAGGGTCAGCGCCGCTACGTGGAAACCTTCAGTGCCTATGCGCGCCAGTTCCTGGACCGCATGGACAAGCCGGCCGTGGACAAGGTGGAAGGCGTGCCGCCCGCCATCGC
This sequence comes from Acidovorax sp. NCPPB 3576, assembly GCF_028473605.1. Lineage (NCBI taxonomy): Bacteria > Pseudomonadati > Pseudomonadota > Betaproteobacteria > Burkholderiales > Comamonadaceae > Acidovorax > Acidovorax sp. NCPPB 3576. Next base: position 620,847 of record NZ_CP097267.1, read on the forward strand.
CATCGACCAGACCAACCCGGTGCGCTCCAGCCGCTCCACGGTCGGCACGATGACCGAGCTGAACGACCACCTGAAGCTGCTCTTCGCCCGCGCGGGGCAGTTGTTCGACAAACAGACCGCGCAGCCGGTGCGCCACGATTCGCCCGAGACCATCTATGCCGAGCTGCAGCGCCGCTGCGCCGAGGCCGGCGACCCGCGCGTGGTGCTGACCTTCCCGGTCGAACTGCCGGCCAACACCTCGCCCGAGCAGGTCGAGCAGTGGCTGTCCGCCAGCGGCTTCACCAAGGTGCAGGCCGAGCGCGAGGTCGCGGCGCCCACCGGACCGCGCAAGCTGCTGGACGTGGTGGCAGACCGGTTCCGCCTGGGCACCGCAGAAAAGGCCCGCGTGGTGGAGGCCATCGAAGTGGCGATCAAGCGGGGCACCGGCCGGCTGAACGTGTACCGCCTCGTGGACGAGGGTGAGTCGGAACTCTGGCGCTTTTCCACCGGGCTGCATTGCCCCGACAGCGACCTGCGCTACAGCGAGCCGATCCCGTCGATGTTCTCGTTCAACTCCGCCGTGGGCGCGTGCGACACCTGCCGCGGCTTCGGCCGCGTGATCGGCGTGGACTACGGGCTCGTGATCCCCAACGAGAAGCTCACGCTGCGCGCGGGCGCGATCAAGACCATCCAGACGCCGGCGTGGAAGGAGGCGCAGGACGACCTCATGCGCCATGCCGAAACCGCCGGCATCCCGCGCGACACGCCCTGGTACAAGCTCACCGAGGACCAGAAGCAGTGGGTCATCGGCGGCACACCCGGCTACAAGGACGGGCAGTGGAACAAGCAGTGGTACGGCATCAAGCGCTTCTTCGAGTACCTGGAGAGCAAGGCCTACAAGATGCACATCCGCGTGCTGCTGTCCAAGTACCGCAGCTACACGCCGTGCCCGACCTGCGGGGGGGCGCGCCTCAAGACCGAGAGCCTGCTGTGGCGCGTGGGCAGCAAGGAAGACGCCGATGCAGCCATCGAACCCGCGCGCCGTTTCATGCCCCAGGGCGTGCAATGGAGCCGCTCGCAGCTGGAGGCGCTGCCCGGCCTGTGCCTGCACGACCTGATGCTGCTGCCCATCGACCGGCTGCGCCGCTTCTTCGACCGCATGGAGCTGCCCGAGGGCGATGCCGGAGCGGGCGGCGACGCGCAGGCGCTCAAGCTGCTGCATGAAGAGATCACCACGCGCCTCAAGTACCTGTGCGACGTGGGCATCGGCTACCTGACGCTGGACCGGCAAAGCCGCACGCTCAGCGGCGGCGAGGTGCAGCGCATCAACCTGACGACGGCGCTGGGCACCTCGCTGGTGAACACGCTGTTCGTGCTGGACGAGCCCAGCATCGGCCTGCACCCGCGCGACATGCACCGCATCACCGAGGCCATGCTGCGCCTGCGCGATGCGGGCAACACGCTGGTGGTGGTGGAGCACGACCCGGCCGTCATGCTGGCGGCCGACCGCGTGATCGACATGGGCCCCGGCCCCGGCGAGCGCGGCGGCGCCATCGTGTTCGACGGCACCACGGGCGACCTGCGCCGCGCCGACACGCTCACCGGCCAGTACCTGAGCGGCACCAAGCAGATCGGCATGGGCTTTCAGCGCCGCGTGACCGAATCCACGCCGCGCCTGATCCTGGAAGGCGCGCGCGAGCACAACCTGCAGAACGTGTCGGTGGAGTTCCCGCTGCAGCGCCTGGTCACCGTGACCGGCGTGAGCGGCTCGGGCAAGTCGAGCCTGATCCAGGACGTGCTGGCCCCCGCGCTGCTGCGCCACTTCGGCAAGGCGACGGAGACGCCCGGCGCGCACGACCGCCTGCTGGGCGCCGACCACCTGGGCGAGGTCGTGTTCGTGGACCAGTCGCCCATCGGCAAGACCGCGCGCTCCAACCCGGTGAGCTACGTGGGCGCGTGGGACGCGATCCGCGAGCTGTTCGCCGTGGCGCCGCTGTCGCGCCAGCGCAGCTACACCGCGGCCAAGTTCAGCTTCAACTCGGGCGACGGGCGCTGCCCGACCTGCGGCGGCTCGGGGTTCGAGCATGTGGAGATGCAGTTCCTGTCGGACGTGTACCTGCGCTGCCCCGACTGCGACGGCAAGCGCTACCGGCCCGAGATCCTGGAAGTGACCATCGAACGCGGCGGCCGCTCCTTCAACGTGGCCGGCGTGCTCGACCTCACGGTGAGCGAGGCGGCGGCGCTGTTCGCCGCCGACCGCGACGTGATCCGCGCGCTGCAGCCCATCGTGGACGTGGGGCTGGAATACGTGAAGCTCGGCCAGCCGGTGCCCACGCTGTCGGGCGGCGAGGCCCAGCGCCTGAAACTGGCCGGCTTCCTGGCCGAGGCGGCGCGCAGCGAGGCCAAGTCGCGCCAGCCGCTGGCGCGCAAGGGCACGCTGTTCCTGTTCGACGAGCCCACCACCGGCCTGCATTTCGACGACATCGCCAAGCTCATGCGCGCGCTGCGCAAGCTGCTGGACGCGGGGCATTCCCTCGTCGTCATCGAACACAACCTGGACGTGATCCGCGCCAGCGACTGGATCATCGACCTCGGACCCGAGGGCGGCGACGGCGGCGGCCTGCTGGTGGCCGAGGGCACGCCCGAGGACGTGCGCCAGCACCCCACCTCGCACACGGGCGCCGCGCTGCGCGAGTACGAGCAGGCCCTGGGCGCGGGCGGTCACTCGGTGCACGAGAAGGCGGCGGTGCTACGAAAAGAGAAGCAGAACGCCCTAGATAAACATGCGCCAGCGGCCAAAAACGCCATTCAAATCGTCAACGCCAAGGAGCACAACCTCAAGAACCTGAGCGTGGACATTCCGCGCGGCCAGTTCAACGTGATCACCGGCGTGTCGGGCTCGGGCAAATCGACGCTGGCGTTCGACATCCTGTTCAACGAAGGCCAGCGCCGCTACCTCGAATCGCTCAACGCCTATGCGCGCTCCATCGTGCAGCCGGCGGGCCGGCCCGAGGTGGATGCGGTGTACGGCATTCCGCCCACGGTGGCGATCGAGCAGCGCCTGTCGCGCGGCGGGCGCAAGAGCACGGTGGGCACCACCACCGAGGTGTGGCACTTCCTGCGCCTGCTGTACGTCAAGCTGGGCGTGCAGCATTGCGTGCGCGACGGGGCTGCCGTGCAGCCGCAGACGCCCGACAGCATCGCTGCGCAATTGCTGCGCCACTTCAAGGGCCAGCACATCGGCCTGCTGGCGCCGCTGGTGATGAACCGCAAGGGCGTCTATACCGAACTGGCCGACTGGGCGCGTCCGCGCGGCTACACCCACCTGCGCGTGGACGGGCATTTTCTGCCGACCACGGGCTTTCCGCGCATCGACCGCTTCAAGGAACACACCATCGAGCTGCCCGTGGTCAGCCTGGACGTGTCGCCCGAGAACGAAGGGCTGTTGCGCTCGTCGCTGGCGCGCGCGCTGGAACTGGGCAAGGGCGTGGTCCATGTGCTGAGCCAGCTGGACGGCCTGAAGGACGCCATGGTGGCCGGCACCGCCACCGCGCACATCGGCGCGCTGCAGGCGTTCTCCACCAAGCGGGCCTGCCCCGTGTGCGCCACCAGCTATGCCGAGTTGGACCCGCGCCTGTTCTCCTACAACAGCAAGCACGGCTGGTGCCCCGACTGCGTGGGCACGGGCGTCAAGCTCACCCGCGAGCAGCGCAAGGTGTTCGACGACTCGGTGCAGGACGACAAGGAAAAGGGCCGCGAGCAGACCTTCGCCGAGCCCGAAGCCGAGGACGTGGCCGACGTCGCCTGTCCCACCTGCCAGGGCAGCCGGCTGAACGCCACGGCACGCGCCGTGCGCTTCGGCGAGAACGCTGCCGCCGGCCGCGCGGGAGTGGGCATCGCCGATATCGCTGCGCTGTCGGTCACCGACATCCGCCAGTGGATCGAGGCGCTGCAGCAGGGTGCGGCCTTGAGCCGGCGCGAGACCGACATCGCGCGCGACCTGATCCCCGAGATCCAGAGCCGGCTCGAATTCCTGGAAGAGGTGGGCCTGGGCTACCTCACGCTGGACCGGGGCGCGCCCACGCTGTCGGGCGGCGAGGCGCAGCGCATCCGCCTGGCGGCGCAGCTGGGCAGCAACCTGCAGGGCGTGTGCTACGTGCTGGACGAGCCCACCATCGGCCTGCACGCGCGCGACAACCAGATCCTGCTGAACGCGCTGCACAAGCTGGGCGACAAGGGCAACACGCTGGTGGTGGTGGAGCACGACGAGGACACCATCCGCCGCGCCGACCACATCATCGACATCGGCCCGAGCGCTGGCAAGCGCGGCGGGCGGCTGGTGGCGCAGGGCAGCGTGGCCGACGTGCAGGCCGCCGAGGACTCGCAGACCGGCCGCTACCTGCTGCATGCCATGCGGCACCCGCTGCAGGCCCGGCGCCCGGTGGTGCCGCCCGTGCACATCGTCCGTTCGGACGCTACTATTTTAATAGCTACAACGGCAGATAGTACTAGGGCGCAAGGCCAAAAAGAGCCCGAAACCGCCCAGCCGGAGCACTGGCTGACCGTGCGCGGCGCCCATCTGCACAACCTGCAGCGCGTGACGGCCAGCGTGCCGCTCAACCGCCTGGTGGCCGTGACCGGCGTGAGCGGCTCGGGCAAATCGACCCTGGCGCGCGACGTGCTGCTGGCCAACGTGCAGGCCTGGGTGCAGCAGCGCTCTACCAAGGCCGGGCGCGACGCGATGGACGCCGGCAAGGCGCCGCCCCTCGTGGGCTGCAGCGGCCTGTCGGGCTTCGAGACGGTGGACCGCGTGCTGGAAGTGGACCAGACCCCCATCGGCAAGACGCCGCGCAGCTGCCCCGCCACGTACATCGGCTTCTGGGACACCATCCGCAAGCTGTTCGCCGAAACGCTGGAGGCCAAGGCGCGCGGCTACGCGGCCGGCCGGTTCAGCTTCAACACCGGCGAAGGGCGCTGCCCGGGCTGCGAAGGCCAGGGCATCCGCACCATCGCCATGAGCTTCCTGCCCGACGTGAAGGTGCCCTGCGAGACCTGCCACGGCGCGCGCTTCAACCCCGAGACGCTGGCCGTCACTTGGCGCGGCAAGAGCATCGGCGACGTGCTGCAGATGGAGGTGGACGAGGCGGTGGAGTTCTTCGCCAGCATGCCCAGCATCGCGCACCCGCTGCAACTGCTGAAAGACGTGGGCCTGGGCTACCTCACGCTGGGCCAGCCCAGCCCCACGCTGTCGGGCGGCGAGGCGCAGCGCATCAAGCTGGTGACCGAGCTGACCAAGGTGCGCGACGAGGTCGGCCGCCGCGGCCAGAAGGCGCCGCACACCCTCTACGTGCTGGACGAGCCCACCGTGGGCCTGCACATGGCCGACGTGCACAAGCTCATCCAGGTGCTGCACCGGCTGGTGGACGGCGGGCACAGCGTGGTCGTCATCGAGCACGACCTGGACGTGATCGCCGAAGCCGACTGGATTCTCGACCTGGGGCCGGAGGGCGGCCGGGAAGGGGGCCGAATCGTCGCGGCGGCGGCGCCGGAAGACGTGGTGCGGCTCGGCACGCACACCGGCAAGGCCCTGGGGCCGGTGCTGGCGCGGGGACAGGGGGCTGGTGACTTGAGGTGAAGTCCCCATGGTTCTCGCCGTGCATTCAGAGGTGCGCCAAGCCGATGCACGTTGCCCGAACGCCTTCAATTCATGGGCGTGTGCTGCAGCGTGGGGATGACTTGGGTGCCGAAAAGCCGGAAGGAATTTTCGAAAGAAACCCGGTTTTCTCGGTTACCCGCAAAGAATCCGACGATGTTGGCGGCACCTGTCAGCCTTGCTTGTTCAACGATTTGTTCGATCACTTCGACCGGGGTGCCCGCGATGATGTCGTCCGTCAGGATGGATGGAATCTGCGTTTGCGCCGCTTGGGCATGTTCCCTTGCCTCCGAAGCACTCTGGGCGACGAAGATGCAGCGGCGGACAGCCAATTGCTCAGGGTTGCAGGGCTTGCCCTTCGCGGCCCACACACTCCGATAGTTGTCGAAGAGTTCCTTGATCTGCGGCGTCGCCAAGAAGCCGGTGCATGCCTTGTATCCCCGTTTCGCTACCTCTTGCGCCGAAGTATTGCTGCGGATGGTGGCCCATACCGGCGGTCCGGGCCGCTGGAGCGGCCTGGGCAGCACGGGCAGTTGGTCGAACGACCAATATTGGCCATGGTGAGACAACGTGGGATGGTTCCATGCCTTGTCCAGAATTTCCAGCGCTTCGTTGAACATGGGTGTGATGTCCTCCTGAGCAATGCCGACCGCCTGCGCTTCCTGGGGGTTGGAGCCACGGGCAACGCCTACTTCCAGCCTTCCCCCGCTCAGATGGTCCAACATTGCCACCTCTTCCAAAAAGCGCCATGGATGCCATAGGGGCAGGACCCAGCCCAACACGCCGATGCGCAAATTTTGTGTTCTGACTGCGAGTGCGGCGGCGAGGATGCCAGGACAGGGGGAAATCCGGGCGCCGCTGAAATGGTGTTCGCTGAAAAATATGCCATGAAAGCCAAGATGTTCGGCTTCGGTCCACAGTTTGAGGCGCCACGCGAACTCTTCTTGAAATGCGTCGCGGCAATGGGTGGCCGCAGAGGGATCGGCGGATGTATTGAGCTGTTCGAAGATCCAGGGTTTTATGGTGGTTTTAAGATATCTGCATGAAGTTGAGGTTTTTTCGGAGGGCCGTTCAGACGTGGAAAGTGAGTCGTACATTCTTAAAAAAGTCGGGAGGTAAGCGTATGGAATGATTGCGAAAAGGAAACGGAAGCGCTCTCACTCGCAATCGCGTTGATCATTTCCTTATAAACCTGCGGCTAATCGCGCTCCCTTGGAAGATTTGGATCAATCTGCATGTGGTTCTTCAATTTTCTTAGCGTCCCACCGTTTTAATTCAACGGCTTTGGCGAGCATTCCCAATGTGAGTGGAACTTTTATCACCTCTTTTTTTAGCTTCGCTCGAAAGCCAGGAAAGGGCAGTAGCAGCATTTTGAAGGGATTCAAACCTTCTCCATTAAAGTATCTTTGGAAATCGAATGCCTCGTAATCTACTTCGAATTTATCAAAGAACTTCTCCATGAAATCTACTGCGTCATCTCCCGTGATTTGCAGATCGTCCTCAATTGTTGTGAGTTGATTTAGGATTTTGCTCGGAAAAACGCCGGATTCTCTTCTTGCGAAATCCTCTAATTCTGCAACAAGATTTCTTTTCATTAGAAAACCCTATCCTCTTCTTTTGCAATTGCATTGTAGGCGCGCAAAGATTCAGTGGAGATTCTGTAGGCGTCATAAGCCAGCATAAAAACCCCAATCACTGGGATTGATCGTCCTACAAATGTACCTATATTTTTAACGAACAGCACCTTTAACTGGAGCATGCTCTTCCAAGTGATTGTTGGAAGGATTTTGTATTTCAGTTCAAAAGGAAGAGCTCTTCTTGATACAACAGAAGCAATAGATGTTCCTTTGGTAGCGCCACCAAATTTCCCCCGAGTAGGAAGCATAGGGTAACCTGCAATAATTGCTCCCAATACCGTAACGTCTTCTACGCCGAAGTGTCGTGCTGCGGTGTCTACAAAAGACTAGAAAGAATAGTTCCTGAGGTTCCAGTTGTTCATGAATGCCAAAAGTATAAATGTTGCTCAATCTAACCTCCGTTGTTATGGACGGTTTTTTCACATCTAAAAATTAGCGCTACTCAGCACCATATCAAATGCTGGTAGAGGAATTTCTAAGAGTTTTCAGTTGATCTATACGATCACTTGATTCATTTCAAAGAAATGAGGATACATTCTCGCGCGCAATCGCGTTGATCATTTCTTCATAAACTTTTATCACTTTTTCGTAAGCACCAGGCTTCTCTTTCAACATGCTTTTTACGTAGTCCATCCTGCTGTCTGAACATTCGACGCCAGAAGCGCAGCGGCTGGCTACGTCAAATTCGGTCGAATTGCAATTCAAGCCCAAGCCACAGGGAAGAAGGTATATGGCAAGGCCCACATCGGTATCAGAGGCGAGTGGGTAAAAATGATCGTTGAATTTGTATCCGCGTGCTCCTGTATCGGGGTCAACCTGCAGCGCTATGCGCGGACCTATATCTTCGATAACCATGGGGTCTTGGGTTGCAAGCAGTTGGGTCAATGCTGATTTTCGATTTTGTCGTTGCTCTTCCTTATTGTTTCCGGGGCTGTTGATCTTTTCTAGGAAATTTCTTTCCGCGAGAAGCAAGGGATCTTTCTTTTGCACGCCCTCTGATTTGACTTCGGCGATTCTACTGTCAGATAATTCACTCGCTAGGAAGTTTGCGCACTGGGCGCGCAAAATATCGGCCGATTTGGAGATGGAAGTGTAATCTGAATTGTTTTTATTAGCGCTGTAGGGCGTTTGTACTTGCTTGAAATATTTTCCGTCTGCAGTAACGCTTTTACATTGAGATAAGGCGTGGGCTGCGTAATAAGTACCACCCAATTCCGGATGTTGCATTGCGTATATCACGAATGCACGAAGATCTTTTGAATCGTTATATCGATTTAAAATCTGAGAGGATAAAGCCGCCTTTTTCGATGGACTTTCGGGCAACTTCTGCCAAGATTCGTTAACGTTCACCACAATTTCCGAATGCGAACTTGCACGTTCATGTGCGCTGTTTACTTTGTAAGCGGGCGTGGATTCTGGGACTGCATTGGTGACCTTTAAAGTGACAGCCACTGCAATGATCCCTATCACTGAAATTGCGGCAAGCCTTTTCATATTTTTGTGCATACTTTGTCATCCCTCATTGCATTTGCGGTGGCTCGGCTTATTGGTATTGATCGAGTCGGGGAATGGAGTGTCTATCAGCTTGATTGATGAATATTTGTAGCCCGGATTAATGGCCCAGGTTTCTCTACTGCCGTCCGCGTAAGAAACGGTAAATCCGTTGTAGGTAACGCCATTCATTGAAATTTTGAAATCCCTGGCAAAATCTCGGTAAGAGTCTATCGTTCCAAGGTTTGTCATGTAATTGAACACCTCTTGGGCCGCAAGCCAGCGATTGGTCACGTCCGAGTTCCTTGTCGTGCTTTTAGCGCCTGAACTGACCCGCGCCACACAGACGCTGGTCCCGCTTTCAATGGCTGACATCTGCGCCATGATGTCAATGCTGTCACCCAAAACAACCGTTCCATAAAAGCCTGGGCCGCCGAAAAACCCTGTAAGGGGATCTGGACTCGCTATCACGGTTACATCCGGTAGAACCGGTTCGTCAGTGAGTCCAGCGGACGAATGCGTCAGCCCGAAAAAAGCAATGAACGGATGGCATAGGTATTTGATTTTCATTTTCCTCCCTTGTTAAATCGGTCGTTATCGACTTTCCGAAGGGCGGAATTATTTGTATTGCTGCGATTCTCGTCAATCGCTATTGTGTAACAGCCTAGTACGTAACATCGCTGGCATGTCGCAGCCCTGGCATAGCGTCCATCAAAGGATTGATATCCACGGCCCCCTCGTAGAAGGCCGTGACGCTCCACGATTTGCGCACAAACGCTCGATAGACGGTCAAGGTTGGGTGTTCAGACTGCGCTGCAGATGAAACCCCCTCCTGGAGCCTTTCCGACATGAGCCAAGACAACGCCCAACTGCTGGCCGACGAAGCAAAGTACTGCTCGTTCGGCGACACCGTCCACTACGTCAACCCGCCCAAGATCTTCGACGGCTGCGAGGGCAGCTACATGTACGACGCGCAGGGCACGCCCTACCTCGACCTGCAGATGTGGTATTCGGCCGTGAACTTCGGCTACAAGAACAAGCGGCTGGAAGAGGTCATGATCCGCCAGCTGCAGACCCTGCCGCAGGTGGCCAGCCAGTACCTGCACCCCACGAAGATCGAGCTGGCGAAGTTCATCGCCCAGGACGCCGAAGCCAAGTGGGGCAACGCGGGCCGCGTGCATTTCAACGTGGGCGGCGCGCAGGCCATCGAGGATTCGCTCAAGGTGGTGCGCAACGCCACCGGCGGCAAGAGCCTGATGTTCGCCTTCGAGGGCGGCTACCACGGCCGCACGCTGGGCGCCTCCAGCATCACCTCCAGCTACCGCTACCGCCGCCGCTTCGGCCACTTCGGCGACCGTGCGCAGTTCCTGCCGTTTCCGTACCCGTTCCGCCGCCCCAAGGGCATGACGGCCGAGGAATATTCGGAGTCGCTGGTCAAGGAGTTCGCCCGCAAGTTCGAGAACGAATACCACGCCGTGTGGGACCCCAAGACGCGCCAGTGCGAATACGCGGCCTTCTACATCGAGCCCATCCAGGGCACGGGCGGCTACGTGGTGCCGCCGGCCAATTTCTTCAAGGGCCTCAAGAAGGTGCTGGACGACCACGGCGTGCTGCTGGTGGTGGACGAGATCCAGATGGGTTTCTGGCGCACCGGCAAGCTGTGGTCGGTCGAGAACTTCGGCGTCAAACCCGATGTGCTGGTGTTCGCCAAGGCGCTGACCAATGGCCTGAACGCGCTGTCCGGCCTGTGGGCGCGCGAGGAACTGATCAACCCCACGATCTTCCCGCCGGGCTCGACGCACTCCACCTTCGCCTCCAACCCGCTGGGCACGGCGCTCGGCCTGGAGGTGATGAAGATGACGCACGAGATGGATTTCGGCGCCCAGGTGCGCGACAGCGGCGCCTACTTCCTGGAAGGCCTCAAGGACCTGCAAAAGCGCCACAAGGAGATCGGCGACGTGGACGGCCTGGGGCTGGCGCTGCGGGCCGAGATCTGCACCGAAGACGGCTTCACGCCCAACCGCGCGCTGCTGGACAAGATGGTGGACATCGGCCTGGAGGGCAACCTGGAATACCAGGGCCAGAAGCGCGGCCTGGTGCTGGACGTGGGCGGCTACTACAAGAACGTCATCACGCTGGCGCCGTCGCTGATGATCACGCGCCCCGAGATCGACGAGGCCCTGGTGCTGCTGGAGCAGCTTCTCACACGCGCCAAGCGCAGCTGATGCCCTGGCGCAACCCGCTCGAGCCGCAGGCGCTGGCCGGGCATTTCGCCGCGCACCCGCCGCAGGGCTTCACGGTGCTGCAGGGCCTGCCGGTGCCGGCCTTCGTGGCGCCGCTGGACCTGCTCACCACGGCGGACGATGCGCTCAAGGCCCGGGTGCGGGCGCTGCCGCTGTTCGCGCGCTGGTCCCGCTGGCTGCGGGTGGCCACGGGGTTCGTGGGCACCACGGTGACCGAATACGCGCCGCTGCCCGCGGATGGCACCGCGCCCGAGGCCCTGGCGCAGGCCGTGCGCGCGGGGCCGGGGCGGCGCTTCGCGCTGGCGATCATCAAGGACCTGCCGCAGCAGTCGCCCCTGCTGTCCGATGCCGACAACGCCTACGCGGCCGCCCTGGCGCACGCTTGCGAGCGCCAGGGCTTCGTGCTGGTCGAGGGGCAGGCGCTGGCCTACGTGCCCATCGACTTCGCGAGCATCGACGACTACCTGGGCCGCCTGTCCGCCAGCCGGCGCCAGAACCTGCGCCGCAAGCTGCGCAGCCGCGCGGGGCTGTCGGTGCGCCGCATCGCCACGGGCGAGGCCTTTGCCGACGACGCGGTGGTGGATGCCTACTACGCGCTGTACGAAGCCGTTTATGCGCAGAGCGAGGTGCACTTCGACCGGCTCACGCGCAACTTCTTCGCCGCCGTGCTGCGCGATGCGTCCAGCGGCGGCGTCGCCTTCGAGTACCGCCACGCCGGCACCGGCGAGCTGCTGGGCTGGAACCTGTGCTACGTGCACGGCGGCCGCCTGGTGGACAAGTACATCGGGCTGGCCTACCCGGCCGCGCGCGAGGCCAACCTGTATTTCGTGAGCTGGATGGAAAACCTCGAGTACGCGTTGGCGCAGGGGCTCACGCACTATGTCGCCGGCTGGACCGACCCCGAGGTCAAGCGCAGCCTGGGCGCGCGCTTCACCTTCACCCGCCACGCGGTGTACGTGCGCCAGCCGGTGCTGCGCGCGCTGGCGCGGCGATTCGCCGGGCGCTTCGAGAGCGACCGGCAGTGGCGCGACCGGGCGGAGGCCGCATGAGGCCGGCTGCCTGGCCGCCCATCGTGCTGGACCTCGACGGTGCCGTCGGGGCGCTGCCGGACGAGCGGCGCATCGATCTGGCGCAGGACTGGCACGAGGCGCTGCGGTTCGGCTGCGGCCTGGCCCGCATCCGGGCCTTCGGCGGCCTGCTCGATGCCCGGCTGCCGGCCTTCGGCCACCACGGCCCCGTGTTCATGGGCAGCGGCGATTTCCACCACCTGAGCTGGCCGCTGATCGCCCGCTGCATCGCCGCGCGCGCGCACACCGCCGCGCGGCCCCTGCGCGTGGTGGTGCTGGACAACCACCCGGACAACATGCGCTTTCCGTTCGGGGTGCACTGCGGCTCGTGGGTGCGCCGCGTGGCGATGCTGCCGCAGGTGTCGCACGTGCACGTGGTCGGCATCACCTCGGGCGACATCGGCGTGCGCCACGCGTGGGAGAACTACCTCGCGCCGCTGCAGGCCGGCCGGCTCACCTACTGGAGCGTGGGCGTGGACACGCGCTGGGCGCGCTGGCTGGGCCTGCAGGCGCGGTTTCGCAGCCTGCCCGATGCCGATGCACTGGCCGCCACCATGTTCCGCGTGCTGTCGGCCCACCGCCAGCCCACGTACCTCAGCATCGACAAGGATGTGTTCTCGCCTTCGGTGGTGCGCACCAACTGGGACCAGGGCGTGCTGGGCTCGCACCACGGCGCGGCCTTGATCTCCGCGCTGCGCGGGCAACTGGCGGGCAGCGATGTGACGGGCGAGGTGTCGGTTTACCGTTACCGAACGGCATGGAAGCGATGGCTCAGTGCGGGCGACGGCCAGCAGACGGCGCAGGCCGATGCCGCGCTGCCGCAGTGGCAGGCGCAACAGGTGGCATTCAACCGTGTGCTGCTGGGGCAGCTGGAGATGGCGGCCGACTGAAAGTGCAATGGTGGTTTATGCCTGGGCGGCCCGCTCCAGCGTGGCGCAGACCTGATCGAAGCCCGCATCGTCCAGCCAGGGGCTGTTGCTGATGGACAGCACCCGCGCCGCGAAGCTGCGGGCGTGGGGCAGTTCCGCCGCCCCGCCCTCCGCCGAGACCAGGTGGGCATAGCGCCCGTAGTCGGGCAGCACCTGCACGAAGGGCACGCTCACGCCCAGCCCCGCGCCCCACAGGGCCGCCAGCGCGGTCTCGCGCGCAGCGGCATGGGGCAGCAGCACCAGCAAGGTCGGCCAGGTGCCTTGCGCGCCGCTGGCGGCCGCGCTGTCGTCCAGCACCCGCAGCCCCGCCATGCCACGCAGCCGCGCCACCCGCGGCGCCGCACGTGCCTGCGCCGCCGCCAGCCAATCGGGCAGGCGTTCCAGCGCGCGCACCCCCACGGCTTGCCGCCAGCGGCCCACGCGGTGCAGCGGAATGCGCGGCGAAAAATCGTCTCCCGCAGCGCCCACGCGGTCACCCCGCGCCAGCGCCCGGCGCAGCGGCGCGCCGTAGGCCAGGGGCAGGGTGGCCGGGCGGTAGAGCGCGGCATACGCCAGCAACTCGGCGCTGCGGCGCAGTTCCCACAAGGCATGGCGCGGCACGATGCGGCGGCTGGCGCGCACGCACGCGGCCCGCAGCACCGTGTCGGCCACGACGAGTGCGCCGCCTTCGAAAAGCGTCAGCCCCTTGCCGACGGCCAGGCTGAAAAAAGCGATGTCGCTTCCGGTCCCCACGCTCGCGCCGGCCACACGCGCGCCGAGGGCCTGTGCGGCGTCTTCGATGACCCATGCGCCGGCGGCCCGGGCCAGGTTGCGCACGCTGGCCGTGTCCACCACCCGGCCCGCCAGGTGCGTGGGCAGCACCGCCAGCGTGCGGTGGCCGCACAGCGGGTCGAGCTCCGCCAGGTCCAGGTCGAGCGATTCGGGGCCCAGGTCGCACAGCCGCAGCTTGAGGCCGCAGTGCGCCACTGCCAGTGCCACCAGCGGGCAGGTATAGGCCGGCACCACGACTTCGTCGCGGTCGGGCGCCAGCGTGCGCAACGCCGTGAGGGCGACCACCAGCGCCGCCGTGCCGGAGCATTCCACCTGCACGGCAGGCACGCCCAGAAAGCGCGCGAGCGCGCCGCCCAGGTCGGCATCGCCGCATGGCAGCAGATCGGCCCATCGCAGCGGCAGGCCCGCGGTGGGCGGCGCCTCACGCGCCATCGTGCGCCAGCGCCGGCCCGGGCTCGGCATCGGCCTCGCTGCGCGCCAGGCAGGCGATGCCGCCCAGGATGAGCGCGGCCCCTGCCACCTGCGGCCAGCCGATGGGCTCGTTGAACCACACGGCCGAGATCGCCAGCACCGAGACGACTTCCAGGTGCGACGCGGCGAACGCCGGGCCGATGGGGGCATGCTCCAGCAGTGTCATCCAGGTGAAGAACGCCCCCAGGTAGCCCACGAAGGCCCCGTAGATCCACGGGTGCCCGAAGACCCGCACCAGCCAGCCGGCGGACAGCTCCAGCGGCAGGGCGTGTTCGCCCGCGAGCTTGAAGCTGATCTGCGCCAGCGTGTCGAACGCCACCAGCGCGAGGAAGCCGATTGCGTAGAAGCGCTTCATCCGTGCAGCCCCACGACGGCCACGCCGGCCGACACCAGCAGGATGCCAGCCACGCGCATGCGCGAGAGCTTCTCGCGGAACAGGAACCGGCCAGCCACCATGACGGCCACGATGTTGATGGAGCCCAGCAGCACGCCGTCCGACAGCGGCACGAGCGAGAGAAACGCCAGCCACACCAGGAACTCGGCCACGTAGCAGCCCACGCCGATCCACAGCCACGGCCGGCGTGCCATGAAGGCCCAGCGGGCCAGGCCGCTGCCGGCGCGCGGGTCGGCCGTTGCCGCTGCCTTGAAGGCCAGTTGCCCGCCCGTGTCCACTAGCATGTTCAGCGCCCAGAGCGCCGCCACCAGCGGCGTGATGCCAGCCCCGGCCCCACCCGGGTTCACGGCGTGCCTCCGCGGGCGATGTGCTCCGCGAACGCGACGGTGCGCGCCACGACGGCGCGGCGCTCCCGGTCGATGGTGATCATGTGGTAGCTGTCGTCCAGCAGCACCAGTTCCACCGGCGCGTACCGCACGCCCTGCACGATGGCCTGGGCGTTGCCGGCCGAGGCGATGTCGTCGTGGCGCGCATGCAGCACGAGGCAGGGCGAGCGCACGGCATCCAGGCGACGGCGCACGTGGGCCGCCAGTGCGCGCATTTCGATCACCGACCACCAGGGATTGCCTGGCAGGCCGGCGGCGGCGCTGTCGCCGGAGTTCATCTGGGCCACCACGCGCTCGCGCAGCGCCGCGTCCTTGATGCCGTAGGGCGGCTGCTCCATGAAGACCCGGTGCCGCCCGATGCCGAGCGCGCGAAACAGCGGCAGCAGGAACGACAGCCGCGTGTACGCGGGCATGCTCCAGCCGTCGTAGCGGAAGGTGGGCGACAGCGCCACCACGCCGGCCACCTGCGCCGGGCGATCGGCGGCCAGCGCCAGCGCCAGCACGGCGCCCATCGACAGGCCGCACGCCACGAGCCGGCCGCCGGTCACCAGCGCCAGCCGGTCGGCACCCCGCTGCACGCTGGCGTGCCAGTCCTGCCAGCGCGTGGCGACCAGGTCTTCCTGCGTGCCGCAGTGGCCGGCCAGCTGCACGGCCAGCACGGTGAAGCCGGCGCGGTGCAGGCCCTTGGCCAGCAGGCGCATTTCGTTGGGCGTGCCGGTCAGCCCGTGGATCAGCAGCACGCCGGTGCCGGCGTTCGGGCCGTGCCCGCGCAGCAGGTATTCGTGCTGCGTCCCAGGAACGTCGGGGCGGGCCGCAGCGTCGCCCAGGGGGAGGGCGGTTTCGCGGGACATCACGGCGGCGTTCATGCCGCCAGTTCCAGCGCCACGGGCTGCGGCAGCAGGGCCAGCGCCTGCGAAAAATCGGTGAACGCCGCATGGGCGATGCGGTTGTCCACGCAGTGCTGGATGAGCTTGTACTTGGCCAGCACGAAATCGGCTTGGCCGGACACGCAGAAGTCCGAGGTGCTGTCGCCCACGTACAGCACGCGGCCATGCCGCTCGCGCTGCTCGGCCAGGCGTTCGCATTTGCAGTTGCCGCTGGCGCGCGTGCACGCGGCGCTGGCCCATGGCGACTGCAGCTGCCAGCTGCGCGGGCCGGTCTGCACCAGCCGGTTGGCGATCACCGGCAGGTCGCCCAGGCCATGGCGTTCCAGCACGGCATGGATGGCGTAGTCGATGCCATCGCTCACCACCTGCACCGGCATGCCCCGCTCGCGGGCTGCGCGCACGAAGGCACCGAAGTGCGGGTCCACCGCGATGGTGGCCAGGTGCGCGTCCAGTTCGGCGCGGTCCATGTCGAGCAGGGCCACCTGGCCCTTCATGCATTCGCGCGAGCCGATCTCGCCGCGCTCCCAGGCGGTCTCCAGCGCCTCCCAGCCGTCGCGGCCGAAGCGCTGCAGCAGGGAGTCGGTCACGTCTTCGGTGCTGATGGTGCCGTCGAAATCGCATTGCACCATCCAGCCCGAATCGGTGGCGGGGTGGGTGGCATGGCGTGCATCGACCAGGGCGATGCGGTGGGTTTGGGCGTCATTCATGGAAGCTCACTCTCACGTTCTGTCCGACCCGCGCGGTGGGCGCCTGATCGAACTCCAACACACATTCGACGATGCGCACCGGGCCGCGCTGGGCGTCGTCCTGCAGCCGGCCGGTGCCCAGCACGGGGCTGATGCGCACCACATGCGCCGGTGGCAGCGCTGCGGGGGCGATGTCGCCGTCGGTGGTCACGGTGGCCCGCTGGCCCACGTGCACCTGGGCGGCGTAGCTTTCGTTCAGTTCGGCCCGCACCACGAGCGCCCGGTGCGGCAGCAGCACGATGGCGGCTGCGCCGTTGGGCGCCAGCGGCGCGCGCTGGCCGGCCTGGGTGCCCACGCGCACCACGGTTCCATCCTCGGGCGCATGCAGCTCCAGCCGGGCGCGCTGCGCCTGCACCTGGGCCAGGCGGCTGCGGGCCACCTCGGCCTCGGCCTGCGAGACGGCGAGATCGGCTTCGGCATCGCGCACGGCCTGCAGGGCTTCGTCGGCGCGCTGGGGTTCTGCGGCGCCTGCGGCCACGGCCTCGGACAGCCGCGCGGCGGTGCGGCGCAGGGCCGGCAGGCGCTGGGCGCGCGCCTGGTGGCGGGCCTGGGCCAGGTGCAGCTCGGACTGGGCGACGGCGGCCTCGGTGCCTGCGGCATCGCCCGCCAGGCGCAGCAGCAGCTGGCCGCGCTGCACGGCCTGCCCTTCCTGCACGGCGACGGCCTGGACCAGCCCCTCCTGCGCGGGCGACAGTTCGAGCAGGCCGCCCGGCACTTCGATCTTGCCGCGCGCAACGGCCACCTGGGCGGGGGACGGCGGCTCGGCCGCAACGGCCGAGGGCAGGGGCTTTTCGTTGCAGGCGACCAGCAGCATGGCCGCGGCAAGCATCGCAGGCAGGAGGCCGAGCAATGACGGAGGGGAAAGGGGCAGGCGGGTCATGGGGTTTTCGTGGTCGGGGGCGCTTCGGGCTGGCGCCAGTCGCTGCGGATGGCGCCGTCCTCCATGCCCAGCACCCGGTCGGCATGGCGCACCAGTCGGGGGTCGTGGCTCACGCACAGCACCGTGGTGCCGTGCGCATGCGCGATGCGGTGCAGGATGTTGATCACGCGCTGGCCGCTGTCGGCATCCAGGGCACTGGTGGGCTCGTCGGCGAACAGCAGTTGCGGCTCCTTGGCGATGGCCCGCGCGATGGCCACGCGCTGCTTTTCGCCGCCCGACAACTGCGCGGGCCGCATGTTGGCGCGGTGCGACAGGTCCACCTCGTCCAGGGCGCGGCGGGCGCGCTTTTCGCTCTCGCGGTCGCTCATCCCCAGGTAGCCCAGCGGCAACTGCACCTGCTCCAGCGCCGTCAGCGCGGGAAACAGGTTGAAGCCCTGGAAGACGAAGCCCGTGTGGTGCAGCCTAAAACGCTCCAGGGCGCGCACGCTGAGCGCGCCCAGGTTTTCGCCCAGCGCGATGGCATTGCCCGCATCCGCCCGCTGCAGGCCGGACAGCAGCGACAGCAGCGTGCTTTTGCCGCAGCCGGAGGGGCCCGAGATGAGCGTGAGTTCGGCCGGGTAGATGGACAGCGTGAGGCCTTCGATCACCTGCACCTGCACCACCCCCGACACGAAGGACTTGTGCACCTTCACGGCCTGCAGGCTGGGCGTGAGGCGGTGTGCTTGGGTGGCGGTGTTGCCGTTCATCGCAGGAGCAGGGCCGGATCGGCCCGCAGCAGGCCACGGATGGCGAAGAAGCCCGAGAACAGCGCGACGATCCCCACCAGCACGGCGCAGGCGGCCGCCACGCGGGGCGTCATGGCGACCGGCACGCCATAGGCGGCGGCCACGCCCAGCAGCGCCGCGCTGGTGGCCCCGGCGACCAGCAGGCCCAGCCCGCCGATCCAGCAGGCCTGCTCGATCACGAGCCGGCTCAAAGCGCCGCGGCTGGCGCCCAGGGCGTTGAGCACGGCGTATTCACGCGCCGTGCCGGCCACCACGCCCATGAGCGACTGGCTGGTGACCACGGTGCCGACGAGGCACACGACGATCACCATGAACAGCACGGCCACGCCGGCGCCGGTGTCGAACATCCAGTACAGCTGCGACCGGCGGGAGAACTGCCGGGCCGTCCACACCTCGAACGGGCCGAAGCCCGGGCCGCCGTGCGACAGCCGCGCCTGGGCGGCCGAGGCCTCTGCCGGGCTGCGGGTGCGTGCCACCACATAGGTGCTGCCAGGCGCGGCTTCGGCACCGGCGATCTCGCGTGCGGTGTCCAGCGAGGCGAGCACGTTCACGCCGCCCAGGCCGCGCAGGCCGTCCACGGCGGCGGCCACGCGCACCGGGTGGCTGTTGATCCACGCGGTCTGGCCGACCTGCACGCCCAGCGTGTCCAGGTCGGATCGGTCCACGATCACTGCGCCGGGCTCGCGCAGCGCATCGCGCTGCCACGGGGCGATCAGGCGCGCGAACAGCATGCCGTCGGGCGCGCTGCGGATGCCCGAGACATAGACCGAGATGCCGCCCGCGCCCGCCTGGGCGCTGCGCCAGTCGCCATCGACCCAGAGGTAGGGCTCGACAGCGGCCACGGCCGGGTCCATGCGCATCCGGCTTTCCACGTCGCGGCCGATGGCTCGGCCGAAGTTCACGCTCTGCGTGCCCGGGTATCCGGCCCAGAGGTCGGCCGTCGAGGCCCGCACATAGACGGCGGCGCTGCCGAAGATGCCCAGCACCAGCGCGGCCTGCACCATCAGCAGCAGGCCCGAGAACCCCACGGCGAACACCGCCGGCACGAACCGGCGCCATTCGTGCACCAGGGTCTTGCGGGCCAGTGGAATCATGGCCGGGCCCCTGCGATGCGGGCGGTCGTGGTGAGCGCAGGGGCCGCCTCGGCCGTGCCCTCGGGCGGCGGCAGCGGCGCGCCGCCCAGGGCTTTGTAGAGCGCAACGAAGGCGAGGGCGCGGGCGTCCTGTGCCGTGCGCCATTCCGCGGCGGCTTGCAGTTCGGCGCGGCGCTGCGGCAGGCTGTCGTATTCGCTGGCCAGCCCGAGGCGGATCTGCGTCTGCCCGGCGGCGGCCCGCTCGCGCAGCAGGCCACGGGCCTGGTCGAGCGCGTCGGCGCGGGCCTGCTGGGCAGCCATTGCCGCCAGCGCGCCTTCGGCCTCGGCCACGCCGTTGTTCACCGCCTTCCGGTAGCCGATGAGTGCGGCGTTCATGGCTTCCTGCCGGGCCTGCACCTGCATGTTCCGGCGGCCCCAGTCGAACAGCGGAATGTCGATGACGGGCCCCAGGGCCGGTGCGTTTTCGCTGCGCGTGCGGAAATGCTGGGTGATGTTGTACGAGTACAGCAGCGAGCCCATGAGCGCGATGCGCGGGTACAGCTCGGAGCGCGCCAGCCCCAGTGCGGCGGCAGCCTTGTTCACCTCGGCTTCGGCGGCATGCACATCCGGGCGCGTGCGCAGCAGATCGGCAGGCAGTTCGGCCAGTGCGAACGGCGCCAGCGTGGGTTCGGGGTTGCCCGGCGCCGTGGCGCTCCAGGCGGGATCGGGGACGGAGCGGCCCAGCAGCACGGCCAGGGCCTGGGCGGCGCGGGCGCTGGCTTCCTTCAGTGCGGCCTGAGCGGCGCGGGCCTGCGCCGCACGCACGCGGGCCTGAGCGATTTCATCCGCCGGGCCCAGGCGGGTGCGCAAGCGCACCTCGGCCAAGGCGGCGCTGCGGTCGTCGAGGGCGGCCATCTGCGCCAGCGATTGCGTCTGGCGGCCGGCGGCACGCAGATCGAGGTAGTTGCGCACCACGTCGGACACGACCGCCACGCGGATGCCCTGGGCATCGGCCCCGGCCGCGTCCAGTTCGGCTTCGCCGGCCCGGCGCGTGCTTTCGCCTGCGCCGAACAGGCCCAGCTCCCAGACCATGTCCAGGCTGGCGTGAAAATAAGTGTCGGTGGCTGAAATGTCCTGCAGCGACCGGGCGCTGGCACCCAGCGACGGCCGGAACTGCAGGGCCGCGCGGCCCGATTGCAACCGCGCCTCGCGCAGCCGGCTGGCGGCCTGCGCCAGGTCGAGGTTGGTGGCGAGCGCCTCCTGAACGAGGGCGTCCAGCGCCGGGTCGTTGAATGCCTTCCACCAGGAGCGCAGATCGGCCGGGGCCGCACCCGCCGGCGCCGGTTGGGTCCATGCCGGCGGCACCGGGGCGGTGCCCTGCAACGAGGGCGCATCGGCGCCGCCCAGCGCGCTGCACCCGGCCATCAGGACGGACAGCGCGGCGCAGGACAGAATGCGAAAGGGGCGTTTCACGCGGGCAGGGCTTCGAAGAGGGGGGCGGGGGAGTCGCCCGGGGCGGGGCTTTCTGCGGGCATTGGGCTCGCCAAAATTCGCGCAGCCGTGAATACCGTGTGGAGAAAACGTGGAGACGCGCCCGGCCCGGCGCCGCGGATGCCGGATGGATAATTGCCCGGCGATGTGCCGCCCTCGGGCCCTCCCCGGGCCCCGCGCCGTCGCCTTAGCCACTGCTGCCATGAACAGTCCTGCCCCTCTGCCCGGTCCGCTTGTCCTTGTGGTCGAGGACGAGCCCGGGATCGCCAGCATCCTCACGGCCTATCTGCAGCGCGACGGCCTGCGGGCGCAGCAGGCGGGCAACGGGCTCGACGCCCTGCGGCTGTTTCGCCAGTTGCGTCCCGACATGGTGCTGCTGGACATCCACCTGCCCGGCATGGACGGCCTGGACGTGCTGCGTGCCATCCGCGAAGAGAGGCAGACGCCGGTCATCATGGTCACCGCGCTGGCCGACGACATCGACAAGCTGCTCGGCTTGCGTCTGGGAGCCGACGACTACGTGGTCAAGCCCTTCAGCCCGCCCGAGGTGGTGGCCCGTGTGCGTGCCGTGCTGCGCCGCACGCGGTCGCAGGAGGCGCCCAGCACCACGCCGATCCGCGTGGGCCGGATCGAGATCGACCAGCAGGCCCACGCCGCCCTGGCCTATGGGGAGGATGGCCGCGCGGTGCCGCTGCCGCTCACGCTGACCGAATTCAGGCTGCTTGCCTGCCTGGCGGCGCAGCCCAAGCGCTGCTTCTCGCGCGGCCACCTCATCGAGCATTGCCTGCCCGAGAGCGACGCGCTCGACCGGGTGATCGACTCCCACCTGTCCAAGCTGCGGCGCAAGCTGCAGCAGGCCGGGCAGGGCGAGCTGATCGAGACGGTGCGCGGCATCGGCTATCGCCTGTGGCCCGGCGAGTCCGCCGAAGGCTGACCCAGGCCGCCACGCCATGCAAGGCTCCATCCTCGATCGCATCTGGGTCCGCTTCGGGCTGTACATCGCCGGGACGCTGCTCGCCACCATGGGCCTGCTGGCGGCCAGCGTGGTCGTGTTCTCCGAAGTGCAGTACCGCGACTTCTACCGCAGCCTGCCGGCCAGCGTGCAGCACGAGCTGGACGAACTCAACGACCACGACCAGGAGGACAGCCCCCAGGCGATGGCGATCTACGGGCAGTACTGGCGCGGCGACCTGCTGTTCGGCGAGAAGTGGTCGCTGGTCGTCGGGCTGGTGGTGTGCCTGCCTTTCGGGCTCGCGGTGGGGTTCTGGGTGTCGCGTCTCGTCACGCAGCCCGTGGCCTCCATGGCCGAAGCGGCCACGCGCGTGGCGATGGGCGACTTCACCGTGCGGGCGCAGCCGGGCCGCTACAAGGGCGAGATGGCCGAGATGGTGGGCCACTTCAACCAGATGACCGATGCGCTGGAGGACATGGCGCGCGAGCGCCGCGCCACGGCCGCCTCCATCTCCCACGAGCTGCGCACGCCGCTGACCGTGCTGCGCGCGCGCCTGCACGCGATCTGCGACGGCGTGATCGAGGCCGATGCCGCCGAGTCGCGTGCACTACTTGAACAGGTGGAATACCTCGGTCGCCTGGTCGGCGACCTGCACACCCTGTCGATGGCCGAGGCGGGCCAGCTATCGCTCAAGATGGCGCCGCAGGACCTGGCGGAACTGGTGCGCGAAGCGCTGGCCAGCCACGCCAGCCGCATCGCCGAACACGGCGTGGCGCTCGACTTGCAGGTACCGCAGGCCCCACGCGCGGCGCTGGTGAATGCCGACCCCGACCGCCTGCGGCAGGTGCTGTTCAATCTGGTGGAGAACGCGCTGCGCCACGCGGGCGACGGCGGCTGGCTGGGCGTGGCGGTCGAGGCAACGGCCACGGGTGTCGCACTGCGCGTGAGCGATGCCGGGGCCGGCCTGCCGCCCGAGATGCTCGCGCGGCCGTTTCGCCGCTTTCCGCACGCGCCCGGACACGGGGGAGAGGGGTCGGGACTGGGCCTGTCCATCGTCCATGCCCTGGTGGTCCGTCAGGGCGGCACGGTGGAGGTGGACAACCGCCCGGAAGGGGGCTCGTGCTTCACCGTGCGGTTTCCGGCCGTGGCGCCCCATGCGATGGCTTGAGGGAGCCGCTACTGCCAGCGAGCCGCCCAGCGGACCGAAGACGTCCGGGAGTCTGTCCTACGGACCCCGCTGCCAATGGCCCACAGCCCGGGCCGGACGCCATTTATAGGATCGGGGCTTGTTGCAAGGACGGGGCATGCCACCCGATCCTTCGGCTTCCCATTTACCGATCCTGTCCGACCCATGAACGCTTTCCTCAAGACCTTTTCCGCTGCCGCCTGCACCGCCTTGCTGCTCACCGCCTGTGGCGGTGGCAATGACGACGATCCCACACCGAGCGACCAGCCCGGCGTGCTCACGGTGAGCAATGCCACGGTCTCGGGCCTGAACGGTGTTTACGGCGACGGCACCATCAACCTGACCGACGTGGAAAAGAAGAACCCCGTCGGTTCTTCGCCCGAAGTCTGCAGTTTCCGCTTCGACGGCGCCAAGAAGGTCGGCTCCAGCGACCAGGCCTCGGGCGACGTGCGCTACCAGCCCAATGCAGGCAGCCTGTACATCGCCTTCCTCACGTTCTCCCAGCGCGAATTCAGCGCCACCGACTGGAGCGATACCACCGTGTCGCGCGACGCCAACCAGGTGCGCCTCCTGAGCAAGACGCTCACGGCCACCGATGGCACGGGCGACCGAATCACCGTCTCGGGCATCGTGCCCATGCGCGGCAACCGGCCTTCCGGCTGCTGACCAGAACACCCCCAGGCAACCCCCTCGCCCCAATGATTTGGGGTTTACCCTGTCCATCCTTCCGGGTGGGCAGGGTTTTTTCATGGCCCGGTGCGATGGGACAATGGCGGCCATGACCGCTGCCCACTCCCCCGACACCCTCACGATCACCCGCCCGGACGACTGGCACCTGCACGTGCGCGACGGCGAAGCGCTGCGCACCGTGGTGCCGCACACCGCGGCCCAGTTCGGGCGCGCGATCATCATGCCCAACCTGCGCCCGCCCGTGACCACGGCGGCCCTGGCCACGGCGTACAAGGCGCGCATCCAGGCGGCCGTGCCGCCCGGCGTCGCCTTCGAGCCGCTGATGACGCTGTACCTCACCGACAACCTGGCGCCCGAAGAGATCGAGCGGGCCAAGGCGGCGGGCGTGGTCGCGCTCAAGCTCTACCCCGCCGGCGCCACCACCAACAGCGATGCCGGCGTGACCGATCTGCGCAAGACCTACCCCACGCTGGAGGCCATGCAGAAGGCCGGCCTGCTGCTGCTGGTGCACGGCGAGGTGACCAGCAGCGACATCGACCTGTTCGACCGCGAGGCCGTGTTCATCGAGCAGCAGCTCATTCCGCTGCGCCGCGACTTTCCGGAACTGAAGATCGTCTTCGAGCACATCACCACCCGGGACGCGGCGCAATACGTGCAGCAGGCCGACCGTTTCACCGCGGCGACCATCACCGCGCACCACCTGCTCTACAACCGCAACGCGATCTTCACCGGCGGCATCCGCCCCCACTACTACTGCTTGCCCGTGCTCAAGCGCGAAACGCACCGCGTGGCGCTGGTGGAGGCGGCCACCAGCGGAAGCGACAAATTCTTTCTGGGCACCGACAGCGCGCCGCACCCGGCCCATCTGAAGGAGCACGCCAGCGGCTGCGCCGGCTGCTACACCGCCCATGCTGCGATCGAGATGTATGCCGAGGCGTTCGACCACGCGGGCGCGCTCGACCGGCTCGAAGGCTTCGCCAGCTTCCACGGCCCGGCGTTCTACGGCCTGCCGCGCAACCAGGGCACGATCACCCTGCGCCGCGAATCGTGGACGCCGCCGGACAGCTTCGCCTTCGGCGAGGCCGAACTCAAGCCGCTGCGCTCGGGCGAGTCGCTGCCGTGGCGGGTGGTGGGGTGAACGCCACCGCACGCCCGGCGTGCCTGCTGGCCGTGACGGCCGTGTCCATACATCTTCAGCGAGGCCATCCATGACCGCTTTCTTCATCGATGCCGACAACCTGTGCGCGCCCGCCTGGGTGGAGGAAGCCTTTCGCACGCTGGAGCAGCACGAGGGCAGTGTGTCCCTGCGCCGTGCATACGGCAGTGCCGACAAGCTCAAGGGCCTGGGGGAGGTGCTGCGCACCCGCATGATCCGGCCCTACATGAACCTGTCGCTGACCAAGAACACGACGGACGTGGCCCTGGCGGTCGATGTGATGGAGCTGTCCTATGCGCCGTCGCGCCCGTCCACCATCGCGATCGGCTCGGGCGATGCCGACTTCGTGCCGCTGGTGCTGCGGCTGCGCGAGCGCGGGTTCCGGGTGGTGTGCCTTTCCGACCGCGGCAAGATGGCGCCCGAGGCCGTCAATGCCTACGACCAGGTGTTCCTGGTGGGGCAGGAGGGCGAGCCCGTCACTGAGGCCCCCTCCGCCATGCCGGTGACCGCACCACCGGCCCCCCGCAGCCCCGCGGCCAAGAAAGCGCCCGCGCGCAAGGCCACGCCCCGCAAGGCCGCAGCGCCCAAGCCGGCGGCGCCGCCTGCGCCCGCCAAGAAGGCGCCTGCCAAGAAAGCCGCGGCCAAGAAGGTGGCATCCACCTCTACCGCTACCTCCGCTTCTGTCTCAGCGACCGGAGCGGCAGGTCGCGCCAGGGCGGGTTCGGCGGGCTCCGGCGAGGCCGTCAGCGTCCGGCACATCCTGGACCACGCCCCCGCCCTGAAGGCCGGGCAGTGGCAGCCCCTGGGCGACATCGTGAAGCTGCTGCATGACGCCAAGCTGCTGGGCAAGAACACGGCATCCACCAAGCTGTTCAAGAAATTTCCCGACCAGTTCGAGCTGAAGCCCCAGACGCAGCCCAACGCCGTTCGCTACCTGCCTGCGGCCCGCTGAATCCGTGGACGCGGGTGCTCGCGGCACGGCGCCGCCCTGGCTGCAGCCGTTCGAGGGCACGGGTCCCGCGGTCCGTGCGGCGTGGCGGGCCGGCATTTCCTTGCCGGACGCGCTGAACCGAATGCCAGGGGCCGCCCGGCGGTTCGTTCCGCAATCGGCGCTGCCGGCGGGCCGGGCCTACGAGCCATTCATCTTCGACACCGGCACTGTCCCCACGCGCGACAACCTGCACGACTTCTTCAACGGCCTGGTCTGGCTGCGCTATCCGCAAGCCAAGCGCCGGCTGAACGCGCTGCAGGCCCAGGCCATGGCAGCGACGGGCGTGGGTGCGGTGCGCGGGCCGCTGCGCGACGCGATCACGCTCTTCGACGAAAACGGCGCGGTGCTGTTCGCCCCCGCGCCGCTGTGGCAGGCGCTGGCGGCGCGCGACTGGCGGCGGTTGTTCGTCGATCTGCGGCCACTGTGGCAGCACGCGCAACTGATGCTGTTCGGCCATGCGCTGCTGGAAAAACTCGAATCACCGAGAAAACCGATCACGGCGCACGTCTATCAACCGCTGATTGCTATCGAATCGGTAGCGGATGTGGATGCCTGGCTGGCCGGCGCGCTTGATGCGGCGCATTTGGCCGCCAAGCCCTTCCTGCCGCTGCCGGTGCTGGGCGTGCCCGGCTGGTGGCCCGAGAACGAGAACTTTTGCTTCTATGATGACTCCCTCGTATTCCGCAGCGCGCGCCCCGCATAACAAACCACACCAGGGCCATCGCAACGCTGCAAGCACGGCTTGAACGCCTGCGCATCACCCCCACTTTCCGGTTTGTGACAGCGCGTTCCTGCCGCTGTCACACCCCCCGTATCCCTTCGTGGAGAACCCTTCGATGAAACGAATCGCGCTTTTCTTGTTGACCAACGTCGCCGTCGTGGTGGTGCTGGGCATCGTCGCCAGCCTGCTGGGCGTCAACCGCTTCCTGACCGCCAACGGCCTGAACCTGGGGGCGCTGCTGGGCTTTGCCTTCATCATGGGCTTCGGCGGCGCCATCATCTCGCTGCTGATCAGCAAGCCCGTCGCCAAGTGGAGCGCGGGCGTGCAGATCATCGACGGCACCGGATCGGCCGATGAGGCCTGGATCGTCGAGACCGTGCGCAAGTTCGCCGACAAGGCCGGCATCGGCATGCCCGAGGTCGGCATCTTCCCCGGCGACCCCAACGCATTCGCCACCGGCGCCTTTAAGAACAACGCGCTCGTGGCCGTGTCCACCGGACTGCTGCAAGGCATGACGCGCGAAGAGGTCGAGGCCGTGATCGGCCATGAGGTGGCCCACATCGCCAACGGCGACATGGTGACCATGACGCTGATCCAGGGCGTGATGAACACCTTCGTGGTGTTCCTTTCCCGCGTGATTGGCTATGCGGTGGACAGCTTCCTGCGCAAGAACGACGAAAACAGCTCCGGCCCCGGCATCGGCTACTACGTCACGACCATCGTGCTCGACATCCTGCTGGGCTTCCTCGCGTCGATGATCGTGGCCTGGTTCAGCCGCCAGCGCGAGTTCCGGGCCGATGCCGGAGCGGCGCAGCTGATGGGCCGCAAGCAGCCCATGATCAATGCGCTGGCCCGCCTGGGCGGCGCGCACCCGGCCGAGCTGCCCAAGAACATGGCCGCCCTGGGCATCGCCGGCGGCATCGGCAAGCTGTTCAGCACCCACCCGCCGATCGAAGAGCGCATTGCCGCGCTGCAAACGAACGCCTGAGGGGTGAAGCGACCCGGCAGGCGGCCATTTCAGGCAACCTGCCCACCAAAGAGCGGCCGGAGCGATCCGGCCGCTCTTTTTTTGCGCTTGTATCAAGTTGTCAGAACCGGTGCCGATACTTACCATGGACCTCCCCATGCGCTTGGTGGACCGCCGGCCGCCCGATCGTGCCCGCGCTCCGCCCTCACCGGTATCTGACATGACACTGCACAACGCCCGCCTCTCCCTGCGCCTTGCCCTGGCTTTCGGGGTCATCTGCCTGGTCATGTCCCTCGCTGCCGCGGTGGGCATCTGGCGGCTCATGGAGTTGCAGGACATCGCCGACGGCCTGGGCGGCCCCGCGGCCGAGCGCGCCCTGCTGGCGCGTGAGCTGCATGCCATCGTCGTGCTGAGTTCCTCGCGCGCCGAAACGTTGCTGGAAATCGACAACCCCGCCTACGCCGCGCGCATCGACGCCGACCGCAAGGCCACTTCCGCCCGCTCCACCGAGGTGCGCAAGCGGCTCGAAGAACTCGCGGTGGACAGCGAATCCAAGCGCATCTTCGATGCCATCGACGCGGCGGGCAACGCCTTCCGGGGGGCGCGCGACGATCTGGTCAAGCGGCGCAAGGCCGGGGAAACCCTGCCGCCCGATGCGGTGGGCAAGCTGCTGCGCCCCGCGGCCGACCGCTACGCCGCGGCGGTGAACGACATGGCCGACTACCAGCGCAAACAGGTCGAGGAAGACCGCGCCGCCGCCGCCGCCAGCGAACGCCAGGGCATCGCGCTGCTGGTGGGCGGGTCGGTGCTGGGGCTGCTGCTGGCGCTGGTGTGCGCGGTGGCGCTGTCGCGCTCCATCCTGCGGCCGCTGTCGCATGCGTCCACTGTGGCGGACCGCATCGCCGAGGGCGACCTGACTTCCACCGTGCCGGCCATCGGCGCCGGCAACCGCGACGAGGTGCGGGCCATGCTGGCACGCCTGGATGGCATGCAGGCCCGCCTGGCCGGCCTGGTGGTCGGAATGCGGCAGGCCAGCACCTCGGTGGCCGGCGCCAGCGCAGAGATCGCGGCCGGCAACTCGGACCTGTCGGCGCGCACCGAGCAGACCGCCTCCAACCTGGAGGAAATCGCGGCCAGCATGGAGGAGTTGCTGTCCACCGTGCGCCACAGTGCGGATTCGGCCCAGCAGGCCACCCAGCTGGCCGTGTCGGCCAGCGGCGTGGCGCGGCGCGGGCGCGATGCGGTGGAGCGCGTGGTGGGCACCATGGACGGCATCGCCCAATCGTCGCGGCGCATTGCCGACATCACGAGCGTGATCGACGGCATCGCGTTCCAGACCAACATCCTGGCGCTGAATGCCGCTGTGGAAGCGGCCCGCGCCGGCGAGCAGGGCCGGGGCTTCGCCGTGGTGGCGAGCGAAGTGCGCAGCCTCGCGCAGCGCTCGGCCACGGCCGCCAAGGAGATCGGCGGGCTCATCAACGACAGCGTGCGCCAGGTGGCCGAGGGCTCCCAGCTGGTGCATGCGGCCGGCGGCACCATGGGCGAGATCGTCGATTCGGTCCAGCAGGTGGCCACCATCATCGGCGAGATCAGCACCGCCACGCGCGAGCAGAGCACGGGCCTGGGCCAGGTCGGCGAGGCCGTGAACCAGCTCGACCAGATGACGCAGCAGAACGCCGCGCTGGTGGAGGAATCGTCCGCTGCGGCGCAGGGGCTGCGCGTGCAGGCCCAGCAACTGGCCCAACTGGTGGAGGCGTTCCGATTGCCTGCGGGCTCGGCGCTCGCGATGCGCTGATCCGCCAAGGCGCGACGCCAGCCTTCGGACTCGCGCGGCGGCCGCGGCCGGTGCAGTCATCGATTGGGCCGCCCCTGATCGCCGATTGCGGTCCCCCAGCGAGGGGCCGGCGCTTTACCGGGGATTTACGCCGGCGCGTCAACAGGGCACGCTGGCGCAGGCGTTGAGAACGCATCAGTCACTCTCTCGGACCGGTGCCCATGCCTTCTTCCCATCCTGTCACTTCTTCTTCCAGGCCCGCTGTCGGCGGCCTGGCGGCGGCCCTGGTGGCCGCCGCTGCCTTGTCGGGCTGCGTCGTGGCCCCGCCGCCCCGCCCGGTGGTGGTCGCGCCCCGCACCGTGGTGGTGGAACCGCCGCCGGCGCGCGCTGTGCTGGTGGAGCCCGCTCCCGCCGTGGTCGTGGCACCCACCGCGCCGCCTGCGCCGTATGTCGAGACCATCACCGTCGCCCCTTCGCCGGTGCATGTGTGGGTGGGCGGATTCTGGGAGTGGGGCGGTGGCCGCTATGTCTGGCGGCCGGGCCACTGGACCACGCCGCCGCGCCAGGGCGTGGTGTGGATTCCCCACCATTGGGAACCGGGCCCCGGCGGCTGGCACATGCGGCCCGGCCACTGGGCGCCCCGCTGAGGCGCCACGCCCACGCCCGGACCACGCCGGGCGCCGCGTGCAGGCGGTGGATGCGCGTCAGGCAAGCAGCGCGCGCGCCACGGCCTCGCCCACCTTGATGCCGTCCACCCCGGCTGAAAGAATCCCGCCCGCGTAGCTCGCGCCTTCGCCGGCCGGGTACAGGCCGGCGGTGTTCAGGCTCTGGAAGGCCTCGTTGCGCCCGATCTTGAGGGGCGACGAGGTGCGCGTTTCCACCCCGGTCAGCACCGCGTCGTGCATGTCGAAGCCCTTGATCTTCTTGCCGAAGGCCGGCAGCGCCTCGCGCAGGGCCTCGGTGGCGTAGCCGGGCAGGGCGGCATCGAGGTCGGTCAGCGTGACGCCGGGCTTGTACGACGGCTCCACGGAGCCCAGCGCCTTTGACGCGCGCCGCACCAGGAAATCGCCCACCAGCTGCGCGGGGGCGTTGTAGTTGCTGCCGCCCAGCACGTAGGCGTTCGACTCCAGCTGGCGCTGCAGCACGATGCCCGCCAGCGGGTGCGGCGTCGCGCCGGCCGCCAGCGCCTGCACGCCATAGGCGCCGCCCAGCGCGGCCTCGAACGCCGCAGGGTCGTGCGGATAGTCGTGCGGGTCGATGGCAACCACCATGCCGGCGTTGGCATTGCGCTCGTTGCGCGAATACTGGCTCATGCCGTTGGTGACCACGCGGTGAGGCTCGCTGGTGGCGGCCACCACCGTGCCGCCCGGGCACATGCAAAAGCTGTACACCGCGCGGCCATTGCCCGCGTGGTGCACCAGCTTGTAGTCGGCCGCGCCCAGCAGCGGGTGTCCGGCGTGCCGGCCCCAGCGCGCGCGGTCGATGAGCCCTTGCGGGTGTTCGATGCGAAAGCCCACCGAGAAGGGCTTGGCCTCCATGTGCACGCCGCGCTCGTACAGCATGGCGAAGGTGTCGCGCGAGCTGTGGCCCAGCGCCATCACCACGTGGTCGGCGCGCAGCGCATGCGTCTGGCCCGTGGCCTGGTCCAGCACCTGCAGGCCGCGCAGGTGGCGCTGGCCCGCCGCGTCCTGCTCGACCACCACGTCGGTCACGCGCTGCTGGAACCGCACCTCGCCGCCCAGCGCGATGATTTGCTCGCGCAGCGTCTCCACCACCTTGACGAGCTTGAACGTGCCGATGTGCGGGTGCGCCACCGAGAGGATCTCGGGCGGCGCACCGGCCTGCACGAACTCTTCCATGACCTTGCGGCCCAGGTGGCGTGGGTCCTTGATCTGGCTGTAGAGCTTGCCGTCGCTGAACGTGCCCGCGCCGCCCTCGCCGAACTGCACGTTCGACTCCGCCTGCAGCTCGCGCCGCCGCCAAAGGCCCCAGGTGTCCTGCGTGCGCTCGCGCACCGCGCGGCCGCGCTCCAGCACGATGGGCTTGAACCCCATCTGCGCCAGCACCAGCGCCGCGAAGATGCCGCAGGGCCCGAAGCCCACCACCACCGGCCGGTGCGCCAGCCCCGCGGGCGCCTGGCCCACGGGCCGCCAGGCCATGTCGGGCGTGGGCTGGATGTGCGGGTGCCCGGCGTGGCCCGCCAGCAGCGCGGCCTCCTGCGACGGGTCGGCCAGGGTGATGTCGATGATGTACACCGCCAGCAGCTCGGCCTTGCGCGCGTCGAAGCTGCGCTTGAAGACGTGGACGTGGGCGATGCCTTCGGGCGGCAGCGCCAGGATGCGGCAGGCGGCCGCGCGCAGCGCGGGCTCGGGCGTTTCGGCTGCGCCGAGCGGCAGCTTGATTTCGGACAGGCGGATCATGGCTTGCGGGCCCGTGTCGATCGGGCGAAGGGCAATGTCGGGGGGACCGGCATGATAAAGGAGGCCTGCGACGCCGGGCGGGCAGTGCGCAGCCACCCCGGGCAAGCCACCAAGACGATCGCTATTAAATTAATAGCGGTATGCCCTAGTGTCGATTGCGCTGGAGGCCTTTTTGGCTTGTATTGCTGCCGTGCCTTCCAATGGCCTGCCAGACCGTGACATCCCGGCAACCGAGCCGCCTGGCGACGGTCAATGCATCGGCCGGCCGAGCCGTTGGCTGGCCCTGGATATCGCGTAATTCACAAGGCAGTAAAGCGCCGCGACCACCAGATAGACGGGCACCAGCGAGTGGTAGTTGGCGATGAGCACCTTGGCGTTCTGCATGAGTTCGCCATAGGTGACGACGTAGCCGAAGGTGGTGTCCTTGACCACGATGACCAGTTGCGCGACCAGCGCCGGGACGATGTAGCGCAGCGCCTGGGGAAAGACGACGACAGTAAAAACCTGGGCCTCGGTCAGCCCCAGGCTTCGCGCCGCATCGGTCTGGCCGCGGGGAACGGCGAGCACGCCCGCGCGGTACACCTCGGCCACGACGGCGGCGGTGCTCAGGCCAATGGGCAGGGTCAGCATCCAGTAGGTGCTCAGCTTGATCCCGGCCGACGGCAGCACCAGAAAACACACATAGATGAGCAGCAGCGTCGGCGTGCCACGCAGGAACTCGATGACCGCGGTACTGGGCCAGCGCACGAGCCGCGACCTTGCCCGGCGGCCCACCATCAGCACCAGCCCGAGGGTCAGCGCGATGACGGCGGCCATGGCCGCCGAAGCCAGCGTGCCGAGCAGGCCTTTTGCCAGGAAGGCCCAGGTCGTGGGCCAGGCGAAGAATTTCCAGAACCGGGCGTCGAACTGCCCCGCGGAGTGGAACCGGAACGCGACCGCCGCCGCCAGCAGGAGCAGCAGGGCCGCTGCGGCCACGCTCGCCGCCCGCGCCACGGCCCGGGCCTGGGGGCTTGGCGCGCCGAACAGAATGTCTTCCAGCGGCCGGCTCATCGCAGGATTCGCACCTTCTTTTCCAGGGCGGCGCCAGCCCAGGCGATGAGCAATCCGGTCGCCACGTACATCGCGGCGGCCACCGCGAATGCGGCCATGCCGGCCGCGGAATCGTTGGCGATTTTCGACACGAGCGTGGTGAGTTCCCGGCCCGGAAACGGCACCTGCGACGCCAACGAGGTGGACAGCATCAGCGCGATGAGCAGCGAGGTCATCGGCTGCACCACCGCGCGCAGCGCCTGCGGCAACACCACCGCCGTGATGACGCGCACCGGCCGCATGCCCAGGCTGAGTGCCGCCTCCGCCTGGCCGCCGGCGACGGTGTTGATGCCCGTGCGCAGGTAGTCCGCCGTGAAGGCGGAACACACCAGCGCCAGCGTCAGGATCACGGCGGGCTCATAGTCGATCAGCACGTTGAGGTCGGGCAGCGCGAACACGATGAAGATCAGCAGCGCGACGCTGGGAATGTTGCGGAAGATCTCGACGTACCCGGTCAGGGCGAAGCGCAGCGGCGGCAGCGGCAGGAGCCGAAGCACCGTGACGAGCATGCCCAGCAAGAAGCCGGGCACGAACGACAGGACCGTGAGCTTCCAGGTCAGAAAAAGGGCCTGCCCGAAGGCAGGCCCATGGTCGGCCAGGAGCCTGGAAACCTCGCCCATCGTCGATCAGGGGAGGGCGGGCGGCGTCGGCACGGCGGTGCTGCCGGTGCGCTGGCCGATGGAAATGGTCCAGAGCTTGGCCCAGGTGCCGTCGGCTTCGATCTTTTTCAGGAAGGCATTGATGAAGGCCACGCCGTCCGAGCCCTTGGCGAGGCCGATGCCGTAGGGGTCCTGCGCACCGAAGGGCGTGCCCGCCAGCTTCGCGTCGCCGGTGCCCAGGCTCAGGGCGTTGAGCAGCAGCGTGTGGTCGGTCACGTAGGCATCCACGCGTCCCTGGCGCAGTGAGTCGAGGGCTTCCTGGTGCGTCTGGAACTCCTGCACGGTGGCCTTGGGGGCGAATTGCGCCAGGATCGCGGGCCCCGTGGAGCCCGCCTGCGTGGCGGTCTTCTTGCCGGCCAGATCGTTGTACGACTGGATCGTCTTGTTGTTCGCCTTGACCAGCACCCCGGCCTGCGAGGTGTAGTAGGGCCCTGCGAACGCAATCTTCTCGGCACGCGCGGGGGTGATGGAGTAGGTGGCGAGCACCATGTCCACCTGATCGTTGATGAGCACCTGCTCGCGCGTGGACGAGTTCACCTGCGTGAACTGCACCTTGGCCGCATCGCCCAGGATGTAGCGCGTCAGAAGCTGAGCCACGCCTGCGTCGAAGCCGCGCATCTTGCCGTCCTTCTCGTTGAGCAGCGAGAAAAGATTCGAGGTCTGCGTGCCGCCCAGGCGCAGGGTGCCGGCCTGCTTGATCTTGCTGGCCCAGGTGCTCGATGCGATGGTCGCCGCGTCGGCGACGGGGCCCTGCGCCACCAGCGCGTCGAACGCCGCTGCATTGATGGGCGTGCCCTGTGCGAAAAGCGACCCACTGGTGACGATTGTCAGCGCCACCACGGTGGATTTCAGAAGGGATTTGATCGGCATGCGGTCCTCTTGAATGGTGTGTTGCATCCGTCGATGTATAGCACGTATGGAATGCGCGAGCGGGCTCCGGTCCGTCTTCGCACCGGTTCGCCTGACGGGTTGAAACGCCAGTGCAGCCGGTCAAGAAAGGACGTGCGGCATCCATCGATTTGCTATCTAATTGGTAGCAATATGCCTTAGTGTTTATTGCGCTGGAGCCTTTTTTGATGCTTGGTCTTCGCAGTGGCCGCGGCGGCAGCGCCCAAGCCGGCGCCTGCCGAGCAATTCCACCCCGCCGAACGCCAGCGCAGCCAGTCCCAGGGGCAGGAAGAAGTACAGCGTGCGGTATGCCAGCACCGAGGCCAGCGCCTGCGGCGCGGGCAGGTAGGCGGACAGCACCGCCACGCCCACGGCCTCCAGCACGCCCAGCCCGGCGGGGATGCGCGAGATGAGCCCGGCCACCGCGCCCAGCAGCACCGTCGCCAGCGCGGCCGCGTAGGGCGCGCGCTGCCCGGTCAGCACCCACAGCGCCGCGCCCATCACCATCCAGTTGGCGGCCGACAGCGCCACCTGCAGCATGCCCACGGGCCAGCGCGGCATGGCGATGCGGTGCCCGCGCAGGTGCACGGGCCGGCCGTGGCGCAGTGCGCAGGCGGCCACATGGAGCAGGCTCATCGCCGTGAGGGCGGCGCCGATCCAGCGCAGGTGCTGCGGCCCGACGTGCCAGCCCTCGGGCAGTGGTGGCGACCACTGCCAGAACACCAGGCCCGCCAGGAAGAAATAGCCCAGCCAGTTGGTCAGGATGCTCATCCCGATCACCTGCCCGATGGCCCCCACCGACACGCCCTGCCGGGAGTAAAGGCGGTAGCGCACCGTCACCCCGCCGATGATCGACCCCAGATTCAGCGTGAACGGATAGGCGATGAGCGTGATGCCGACCGACCGCCCGGCCGACAGCCCGTGCCGTGTGTAGTAGCGTCCGAACAGATCGAAGGTGCTGTAGATCAGGTGGCTGGCCAGCGCCAGCGTGCCGCCCAGCAGCAGCACGGGCACCGGCAGGGCGAGGAACGAAGCCCAGACCGCGGGCCAGTCCACCGTGCGCGCCTGGCGCACCAGCAGCGAGACGACGAACAGCACGAAGGCCCCGCTGGCGATCGTCACGCCCCAGGGCCACCAGCGATGGGCGGTCAGGCGCCTCCACCGGGTGCTGGGGCGTGCCTTGCGGGCGGCACCCTGCCCAGCGCGGTCCGCATGGCCCTCGGGTGCTGGCGGGGCGGTCTCTTGGCCGGGCGCGGCGTGGTCCGGGGAGGGAGCCGCTCCTGCCATGGCTCAGGTGGCCGAAGGCCGGCGGCTGGTGTCGGGCGCAGAGGCGTCCGCAGCGGCACCGACCAGGGAGATTTCAGGCTCGTGGCGCGGCAGCCAGCCGGCCCAGGAGGGAAACCAGCGCATGACGTGGAACAGGAAATAGCTGCGCAGCAAACGCAGCCCGTCCCAGCGCGAGGGCGGCGTGGCCTCGACCTGGCGGCAACTGTGCTGCATCAGGTGGTCGAGCCGCTCGTAGAGCGTCGCGTTGAAGTCCTTGTCGCGGATCACCACATTCGCCTCCAGGTTGAGCGACAGGCTCAATGGGTCGAGGTTGCTGGAGCCGACGGTGGACCATTCGCCGTCCACCAGCGCGACCTTGCCGTGCAGCGGCCGGTCGCAGTATTCGTAGATGCGCACGCCGGCGCGCAGCAGGTGGTCGTAGAGCATGCTGGCCGCCGTGCGCACGATGGGCATGTCGGGCTGGCCCTGCAGGATGAGCCGCACGTCCACCCCCCGGCGCGCCGCGCGGCGCATCTCGCGAATGAATCGGTAGCCGGGAAAGAAGTAGGCGTTGGCGATCACCACGCGCTCGCGCGCCGCGCGCAGGGCCACGCGGTAGTGGCGCTCGATGTCGTTGGTGTGGTTGTGGTTGTCGCGCGTGACGAAGATGGCGTCCGCCGTGCCGGCGCGCGGCAGTTCCGGGACCGCGTTTGACTCCTGGCGGCGGCGCCGCCGCGGCTTGGGCGGCGGCATGACGGCATCGCGCGCGAAGCGCAGCATGTGGGCGACGATGGGCCCGCGCACCTCGACCGAATAGTCCTGCTTGGCCTCGGGCCCGTAGTCGGCCACGTGGTCGGCGGAATAGTTGATGCCGCCGATGAAGCCGATCTCGCCGTCCACCACCACGATCTTGCGGTGCATGCGCCGCAGCACGTTCAGCCGCTGCCCGAACAGGCGGCGGCCCGGGTCGAAGATGCGAAACCGCACGCCAGCGTTCACCAGTTCGCCGATGAAATCTTCCGGCAGGTCGGGCGAGCCGAAGCCGTCCACCAGCACGTGCACCTCGGCGCCGTTGCGCGCGGCCTGCAGCAGCGCGGCATGCAGCTCGCGGCCGATCTTGTCGTCGAAGAGGATGAAGGTTTCCAGGATCACCTCGCGCCGCGCCTGCGCAATGGCCTCGAACACGCGGGGAAAGAACCCCTCGCCGTTCTCCAGCAGCGTGAAGTGGTTGCCGGGCACCCAGCGGGACGGGCGGGGGCGCTGCATCACAGCGAAATCTCCGCGGCCAGGGGCGCGTGGTCCGACAGCTTGTGCCAGGGCTTGCGCGGCAGCACCACGGGGGCGTGCACCGAGGCGTTGCGCACGTAGATGCGGTCCAGCGCCAGCAGCGGCATCGATGCCGGGAAGGTGCGCACCGCCTTGCCGCGCGCATGCATGAACACTTCATGCAGGCCCGCGCCTTCGCGCAGCACATCGTGCGCACGGCCGCGCCAGTCGTTGAAGTCGCCTGCCACCACCACCGGGTCTTCGGCCGGGAACGTGGCCACCAGTTCGCACACGCGCTTGAGCTGGCGCTGGCGGTGTGCCTCCTGCAGGCCCAGGTGCACGCAGATGGCATGCACCTGCCGGGGGTGGCCCGGGGGCTGCAGCACGCAGTGCAGCATGCCGCGCCGCTCGGGGCCGCTCACGGAGATGTCGTGGTTTTCGTAGTGGACGATGGGGAACTTGGACAGCAGCGCGTTGCCGTGGTGGCCGTTGTCGTACACCGCATTGCGGCCGTAGGCGTATTGCCCCCAGATGGTGTCGGCCAGGAATTCGTAGTGCGGCTCCTGCGGAAAATTGGCCACGCGCCCGGCGTGCCGCTGGTGGGTGCCCAGCACTTCCTGCAGGAAGACCAGGTCGGCCGACACGCCGCGAACGGCTTCGCGCAGTTCGTGCAGCATGAAGCGGCGGTTGAAGGTGGTGAAGCCCTTGTGCACGTTCACGGTGAGCACCTTGAAGGCAACGGGAGAGGCGGTGGATGGTTCCATGGGGCAATCAATGAACGCGGGGGAGGGAGCGAGAACCGGTCCGAAAAGCCCGGTGGAAGGCTGGGCCCCGCATGGGCTTTGATTGTTTCGATGGCAGTCCGGCTGGGCTGTAGGACGGCTGGCCGAACACTTGTGACCCGATGGCGGCGCAAGCGCAGAGTGCGTCCTGCAGGGCGTTCGCAGGGGCTGCGGCCCAAAGCTCGCCCGCACCTGAGAAACCGCGCCATGGCGATCCGGTGGCAAAGCGCGCGCTACCCCAAGGGACAGGGCAGCGCGCAGCCCAGAATCCGCTTCAAGAGGGCAGGAAGCCTTCGACCGACAGGTAGCGCTCGCCCGTGTCGTAGTTAAAGCCCAGCACCTTGGCGCCGGCGGGCAGCTCGGGCAGCTTCTGTGCGATGGCGGCCAGCGTGGCCCCGGAGGAAATGCCCACCAGCAGGCCTTCCTCGCGCGCGGCGCGGCGGGCGTATTCGCGGGCGGGCTCGGCATCGACCTGGATCACGCCGTCGAGCAGGCTGGTGTCGAGGTTCTTGGGCACGAAGCCCGCACCGATGCCCTGGATCGGGTGCGGCGCCGGCTGGCCGCCGGAGATCACGGGCGAGGCGACGGGCTCCACCGCGAAAATCTTGAGCGCTGGAAACTTCGCCTTCAGCACGCGGCCCACGCCCGTGAGGTGGCCGCCCGTGCCCACGCCGGTGATCAGCGCGTCCAGGCCATCGGGAAAGTCCGCCAGCACTTCCTGCGCCGTGGTGCGCACATGCACGTCGATGTTGGCGGGGTTCTCGAACTGCTGCGGCACCCAGGCGCCGGGGGTCTGCGCGCGCAGTTCCTCGGCGCGGGCGATGGCGCCCTTCATGCCCTTTTCGCGCGGGGTGAGGTCGAACTGCGCACCGTAGGCGAGCATGAGGCGGCGGCGCTCGATGCTCATGCTGTCGGGCATCACCAGGATGAGCCGGTAGCCCTTCACGGCCGCCACCAGGGCCAGGCCGATGCCCGTGTTGCCCGACGTGGGCTCGATGATCGTGCCGCCGGGCTGCAGCGCGCCGGTGCGTTCCGCGTCTTCCACCATCGACAGGGCGATGCGGTCCTTGATCGAACCGCCGGGGTTGCTGCGCTCGGACTTCACCCACACGTTGGCGCCCGCGCCGAACAGGCGGTTGATACGCACATGGGGCGTGTTGCCGATGGTTTGCAGGATGTTCTCGACTTTCATGGCGTCTCCAGGTTGGACAGGGTATGGGACAGGCAAAAAAACATTTTGGCCCATGCCTACGACACTCCGCGCATATGGTTATGCCGGCGATGCGGCTTTCTCGATGTCGATGCGCGTGGCACCCGGGCACGGTGCCATGGCGATGCGCACCGGCAGGCACTGCGCGATGACCTGCGCATTCGTGCTGGCATGCGGGGTGATCGCCTCGGCCGTGTAGCTGGCATTCTTGCCGCTGCGCCAGACGGCGAGGGCCAGCGGCAGCATCCACTGGTCCGCCAGGTGCGGGCCGACGGCGCCCCGGCTGCGCTCGAAAGAACGCACCTCGCCGGCCAGCTGGCGCGCCACCTGTTCGGCCGGCATGCCGCGCTCGCCCAGCGCGCAGAACACCTCGGTCACCTCGGCATGCTCCAGCACCGCCAGCAGGGCGTTGCCCGGGCCTTCGTTCTGCCGCGCGGGCGGAATGCGCCAGGGGTCGTCGCCATCGCTCCAATCCAGTTGCTGGCGCAGCGCCGCCAGCTCGCGCACTGCGATGCCGCGGGCCAGCCCCGGCACCAGGGCCTCGGCCCAGGCGCTGCGGCGCGCGCCGCGGTCCAGCAGGTCGAACGGCGCCAGCGGGCCGGCCGCGGGCGTGATGGCCGCGTGCACCTCGCCGCCGCCCGCGGGATAGAAGCCCCGGCGCCGCAGCGTGAGGTCCAGTCCCACGCCCAGGCGCCGCACCATCGGCGCGAAGGCCCGCTGCACAAAGTCGAACGGGGGCGCCATGGGGTTGTGCGTGCCGCCCGACAGCTGCACCCGGCTGGGTGCGCCAGCCAGCATCAGCGCGGGCAGCACGGTCTGCAGCACCAGCAGGCAGCTACCTGCTCCGGCAATCGAGAAGGCGTAGTCGCCCGCCTGCACTGGGCCGGGCGTGAACTGCAGCGCCTGCGATCCCAGTTCCGCCCCTTGCGCCTGTCCGCCGCAGACCTGCACCGCCGCCTGCACGCAGGCCAGGTGCTGGCGCATCAGTCCCGGCTTGGGCCGGCCCGCGCGGATGCGGTCGATGCGCAGCGGCCGGCCGGTCACCATGGACAGCGCCAGGCCGGTGCGCAGGATCTGCCCGCCGCCTTCGCCGTGGGAGCCGTCGAGGGTCAGCATGGCGCGGGCCTTTCGGCGCCGCCATGGGCAGGATCGAAGCGCAGCACCGTGTCGTGCAGCAGGGCGTCCAGCCCGGCATGCCCGGCAATGGGCAGGGCCTGCACCGGCTGCGCCGCATTGGCGGCCAGTTCGGCCTCGATGAATGCGTGCACGCCCGGCCAGCGCGGGCTGGTGGCGGACTCGTTCGCGCGCATCTTCACCGCCAGCAGGGCGTTGATCTCTTCGATGAGCGCTGCGTCGCGTTGCGCATCCAGCGTGTGCTGGGCCAGCTCGGCAAAGCGCATGGGCGGCACGCCGGGGCGCGTGCGGATCCATCGCGCCGCCAGCAGCGGGCGCAACACGTACAGGTATTTCTTGTAGCGCACGACGTCGGCCTGCAGGTGCTCGCGGAAGTTCTTCTTGGCCATGGAGGCGTAGTGGTGCCACGCCTTGGCATTGGAGAACACCCGTGCCGCCAGGGCGCGCACCTGGGCCATCGTGTCTGCCGCCTCGCGGTACACGATGGGCGAGCGCAGCCACTCCAGCAGCGTGGGGTTCGATTCGCGCATCAGCCCGAGCGCCTTGCGCAGGTCCCAGCCGTTGATGTCCAGATCGCCGCTGATCGGCACCTCGATCACATCGCGCCCTGGCGATACCGTGAGGTACCAGGGCAGCCGGTTCACGTACAGAAAACGCACGTCGTAGTCGCTGTCGGGCGATGCGAAGCCCCAGCCCCGGCTGCCCGATTCGCAGGCGAACAGGATGGTGACGTGATGTTGCGCCTCGATATCGCGCAGCGCATCCATGATCTGCGCGCGCATGGCTGGCTCGATGGGGTGGGCGGAACGAAGCAGTTCCTGGGGTTCTATCTTTTGCATAAAAAATGCCTTCTGCGCACGTTCCCCGTGCTTTGGCAGCTATCAAATGGTTGTTGCCATGGTGGGCGGTCGCCTGGTGCACGCCAGAGTTTGGCGCGTGCGCTATCCCTTCACGCACACCACCTGCTTGAGCGTGTACACCACCTCCACCAGGTCTTCCTGCGCGGCCATCACGGCGTCGATGTCCTTGTAGGCCATCGGGATCTCGTCGATCACATCGGCGTCCTTGCGGCATTCCACCCCTTCGGTGGCGGCGATCTGGTCGGCAATGGTGTAGAGCTTCTTGGCCTTGGTGCGGCTCATCTTGCGGCCCGCGCCGTGGCTGCAGCTCATGAAGCTCTCGGGGTTGCCCTTGCCGCGCACGATGAAGCTCTTGGCGCCCATGCTGCCGGGAATGATGCCCAGCTCGCCCGCCTTGGCGCTCACCGCGCCCTTGCGGGTGATGAGCACGTCTTCGCCGAAATGCGTCTCGCGGCTCACGTAGTTGTGGTGGCAGTTCACCGCCTCGACATGGGCCTCGAAGGGCTTGGCGATCACCTGGCGGGCGGCCGCGATCACGCGCTGCATCATCACCTCGCGGTTGGCCCGCGCGAACTTCTGCGCCCAGCCCACGGCGCGCACGTAGTCGCCGAAATACCGGGCGCCTTCCTCGAAATACGCCAGGTCCTGGTCGGGCAGGTTGCGCTGGTGCAGCTCGGCATCCTTCTTGGCCAGCTCGATGAAGTGCGTGCCGATGGCGTTGCCCACCCCGCGCGAGCCCGAATGCAGCATGAACCACACGCCACCGTGTTCGTCCAGGCACACCTCGATGAAGTGGTTGCCGGTGCCCAGCGTTCCCAGGTGCTTGTGGTGGTTGGTGCTGGCAAAGCGCGGGTAGTCCTCGCAGATCGCGTCGAACTCGCCCTTCAGGGCGGCCCAGGCCGCATCGCTCTCATCGGGCGGCGTTTCCCACGAGCCCTTGTCGCGGCCCATGCGGCGCGGGTTGCTGCCGTGCGGCACGGCCTTTTCGATCGCAGAGCGCAGCGGGCCCAGGTTGTCGGGCAGGTCGTTGGCGTGCAGCGTGGTCTTGCACGCCATCATTCCGCAGCCGATGTCCACGCCCACGGCGGCCGGGATGATGGCCTTGAAGGTGGGGATCACCGATCCCACCGTGGCGCCGATGCCGTAGTGCACATCGGGCATGGCGGCCACGTGCTTGAACACGATGGGCAGGCGGGCCGCGTTTTCCAGTTGCTTCTGGGCTTCGTCTTCCACGGGGACGCCCTGGGTCCACATCTTGATGGGGACGCCGTTTTCCACATTGCGTTGCAGGTAGGTCATTTGGTTTTCCTTCTTGTGTTGTCGTCTGTTCGTTGTCGATGTGCGGGTGGCAGCTATTCGCTGATCACGTCGAATACCGCTTCGAGAATCTGTCGCGGGCCCATGTGCGATCCGCAGCCACATGGCTGGGGGCCTTCCAGAGCCTGCGCATCGATGGCCAGGATCTTCCGGGAAAAGCGCTGGCGGTGGCCTGCATCGAGCAGCCAGTCCTTCATCGTGGTCTGGAACTCCGGCCGGTCTTCGGAAAATGCGTTCTGAATCCGCTGCTTGCCCCAGAAATCCCAGTAGCTGCCGTCGGCGTAGTGCAGCACGGCACTCGCACGATCGTCTTGCAGCCAGTGGGCGAGCAGCGGTGCGATGGCGATGCCTCCGATGTGGAACATCAGCAGGATGTCGAATGCGTTGGCGCCATGGAACGGGCTGGGCTCCTGCGCACTGCGGCCCAGCCCTTCGCGAAAGAACGCCAGTGCGAACGCATCCACGGCAGCGCGCTCGGGGCGAGACAGCGCATCGGCAGGGCAGCGGCCCAGACGGTCCAGGTACAGCTCGGTCGAGTGGTGCAGCTCTTCGCCCTGGGCCAGCAGTTCCAGCATGCGCGGAAGAAGGTACAGCATCTCTTCCGCCGGCTGCTCGCTGCTCTTGGCAGAGCTGTTGTATTCGTAGAAATGGCGGGCCGTTATTTCGCGCAGGGGCAGGCGCCGCATCTCGCGTTCCATGGCCTCGTCCATGCAGCAGCCCGTGCACACGTCCAGCATCTGCGTTGGCGGGCCATGGCGCTGGAAGGCGGCATAGGCGGCATCCACTGCCTCGCGCAGGGCGGACGGCAGCGTGGCGGCCTGCGCTGCGGGGGCATTCGGTTTCATCGTGTTCTTTCCTGTTCGGTTCATCGTGGGGCGCTGCCCTGCAGGGCGCATTCAAAAAATGAGGTGACAAGGGGTGGCGGGTTTGTGCAATTGAGCTACCTGCCGAAGCAGGCCGGGGGTCGAACCCGGAACCTTCAGGACCCGAGGGCCCCGACGCTCTACCTGTAAACCCGCCTGCATTCACCTCGCAAACAAAAAAAAGCAGCGACAAGGATCGACGAAACGTCGTGCTCTACCACTGAGCTACGGCCTTTCGACCGGCGGGATTCGAACCCGCGACCACGAGAGTCATAGTCTGTAGTTCCGTCCGCATTCGCTGCAAAAAACAGTGCGACAAAGGTGGCAAGACATGGACCACGCCGCGGTGCGGCGCTGGGATTCGAACCCCGGTCCCTCCAGATGTAGTCCTGCCTGCATTCGCACATTCATTCATCGATGCCATTCCCGTTCGGCGACAAACCGGCGGTGCGACCGGGATGTAGTCACACCTGCATTCGCCGAACGACAACGGTCATTCATCATTCATTCCCGGGGCGGGTGCCGTGAATTGGTCAGATCGGGGTTTCCTCGATCACGCCGACCCAGTGCTCCGCGCCCATACCCCCCGCGGCGTACACCGCCAGCAGCTTGAACACTTCGTCGCTGAAGCCGCCGATGTTCAGCACATCGGGCTGCTCCTGCACCTGCGTCGTTGCGCAGGGCTGGATGTCGATGCACACCAGCCGGGCCGCCGGGTTGCGCTGCTTGAAAGCAGCCCACTCCTGCATCGTCGCGGTCCCCCGGCCCCGTGCACGGTCGGCCCACGATTCGTTGTCGGACACCAGCA
This sequence comes from Acidovorax sp. NCPPB 3576, assembly GCF_028473605.1. Classification (NCBI taxonomy): domain Bacteria; kingdom Pseudomonadati; phylum Pseudomonadota; class Betaproteobacteria; order Burkholderiales; family Comamonadaceae; genus Acidovorax; species Acidovorax sp. NCPPB 3576. The sequence continues at coordinate 664,728 of NZ_CP097267.1, forward strand.
CCACCAGATCGGCCTGCGCCTTCTCGCGGTTCAGCAAAGCCAGCGGTGCGCTGCACGACGTTCCGCCGCCTCCCACCGCGGCCAGCTTGGCCGCATTGGTCATGACCGAATCGCGGGGATTCAGTGGCAGCGGTACTACCTTCGTTTCGAAGGGCAGCACACGCGCATCCGCATTGCGGCGCAGCACGGCGGCGGCCACCAGGGCGGCCACGTCGATGCACCGCACCGCGGAAGTCGCCGAGCCCCGGTGGCCCGTCACGGGCGAACCCATGGAGCCCGACACGTCGGGGCACACCACCACGCGGCCTTCGAACTGCGGCACATTGGCCAGCGCGAGCTCCATCGCATCCTGCAGCGCTTCCTTCACCACAAGCGGCACGTCGGCGCCGCAGGCGGTGTACGCGGCCATCAACTGGTACGGCAGCACACGGGCCTTGGCCACGGCCTGCGGGTCACGCAGCTTGGCGGCCACGGCATCTGCCAGGCCTGGCAGCGCGAACACGCCATGCCGGGCAAAGGTGTTCAGGTTCTGGCGCACCATCTGCCACGAGCCGCGCTGCGCGATCGCGGCCCAGGCGGCTGCGTCCAGCTCCAGCGCGGTCAGCATCTGGAACGGCACGTCGGGCACGGGCTGCGTGCGGTCTTGCTTGAAGCGCTCGAAGGCCTGCGTCAGTGGGGGCAATGCCTCCTGCGCATAAGGGCGGCCGATCAGCCAGGCGAACCACGCGGCGCGCCAGGCTTCGGCGGGCTTCGGGTGCACCATCTTCACCACGTCGGCCAGCGATGGCGTGTTGCCCACGGCGGCGTTCAGCAGTTGCGCCTCGGTGGCGTCGAGCAGCCATTGCTGCACCAGTTTTTTCGGACGCGTGCCGAGCGATTTGCGGCCCACTGCGCCGGAGCGCAGCATCTGCACGAAATTGCGCAGCATCTTGCCGTTGTCGATCACGCGGCCGAACACCTGGGCCAGCACGGAAACGTCGCGCACCGCCAGCGTGGCCGCCAGCAGGGCCGGCATGTCTTTCATGGAGCCGGCACGGCGCGCATACAGGGCCGTCTTCGCCACGAACACCGGATCGACTTCACGGGCCAGTGCCTGAACGGCGTCGAGCTGGTCTTGCGCCTGGGCGTAGAAGGTGCTGTGGAGGCAGCCGGTGGCAGCCAGCTGCGCCAGTTGGTGCTTGGGCGACAGGGCGTAAGCCGCGCCACCGGCCAGGTTGCGCACAGTGGCAGCGGGGAGCAGGGTGCCGCGCAGCGTCTGGAAGAGCGGGTTGTTGGCCATGTGTTTTTGCTCCGTTCGGTTGTTCTTGGTTCGGTTGTATTTGTGACTTGCCATACCTACTGCAACGGATGTGCCAACTTGGGTGTTGCGTTGGTGTTGGTTTTGCTAATTCATTGATTTAATTGGATTTTTTGGTGTTGTCTCCGTTTTTCAGGATGCAGGCTGAGGCGTAGAATGCTTCTATTTTTATAAATTGAGCTAGTTTTTTATCTGAATGATGAAGAAGCAAAACGTGGTGATCGGCTTTCTGGGTACCCAGCTCGACTCGGGCAAGGGGGCGGGGCGCTGGGAGAAATGGCGCCCGACGCTTTCGCTGGTGCAGCACGACGATGTGGTCGTCGCGCGGATGGAGTTGTTCTATACCCCGCCCCACCGTGAACTGGCCGAGCGGGTGCGCACCGACATAAACGCGGCTTCACCCGAAACCACGGTGGCGCTGGTGCCCCTCGACATTGCCGACCCCTGGGACTTCGGCGAGGTCTATGCCAAGCTCTTCGACTGGACGCAGGGCTACGCTTTCGACACCGAGCGCGAGGAGTACTGGACGCACATCACCACCGGCACGCACGTGGCGCAGATCTGCCTGTTCCTTCTGGTGGAGTCGCGGCGCATTCCCGGCGTGCTCGCCCAGACGTCGCCCCCGAAGCGCCAGCAGGCGGGAGATCCCGGCAGCTACGCGCTGATCGACCTGGACCTGTCACGCTACGACGTGATCGCCCAGCGCTTTGGCGCCGAGCAGCGCGATGCGGTGGACTTTCTCAAGAGCGGCATCGCCACGCGCAATACCCGTTTCAATGCGCTGATCGAAGAGGTGGAGCGGGTGGCGGTGCGATCGCGCGCACCCATCCTCTTCACCGGTCCGACTGGCGCGGGCAAGTCGCATCTGGCGCGGCGCATGTTTGAACTGAAGAAAGCCCGCCACCAGGTGGAGGGCGAATTCGTGGATGTGAACTGCGCCACGCTGCAGGGCGACGGCGCGGCGTCCACGCTGTTCGGGCACAAGAAGGGCGCCTTCACCGGCGCGGCAGCGGACCGGGCGGGCTTGCTGCGCACGGCCCACAAGGGCGTGCTGTTTCTCGACGAGATCGGCGAACTGGGCGTGGACGAGCAGGCCATGCTGCTCAAGGCCGTGGAGGAAAAGCGCTTCTATCCCATGGGCAGCGACCGCGAGGTGGCCAGCGATTTCGAGCTGATCGCCGGCACCAACCGCGACCTGCGGGCCGAGGTGGCGGCCGGGCGTTTTCGCGAAGACCTGTACGCGCGCATCAACCTGTGGAGCTACCAGTTGCCGGGCCTGGCCCAGCGGCCCGAGGACATCGAGCCCAATGTGGACCACCTGCTGGCGCGATGCGGCGTGGAGCTGGGCCGCACGGTGCGTCTGTCGGCCGAGGCGCGGGCGGTGTACCTGCGCTATGCGCAGTCTCCCGAGGCGCTGTGGAGCGGCAACTTCCGCGACCTGTCGGCCAGCGCCACCCGCCTGGCCACGTTGGCCGAGGGCGGGCGCATCGGTCTGCCCCTGGTGGAGGCGGAAATCGCGCGCCTGCAGTGGCTGTGGCAACCTCTCGGTCCGGCAGACCGCGGCCAGGATGGCGATGCGGTGGACCTGGCCGCACTGCTGGGCGAGCCGCAGGTGCAGTCCATGGACCTTTTCGACCAGTTGCAGCTAGCGGCCGTGCTGCGTGTGTGCCGCGGGGCGCGCACGCTGTCGGATGCAGGGCGGCAGCTGTTCCAGGCGTCGCGCTCGCAGCGCGCGGTCGTCAACGATGCGGACCGCCTGCGCAAATACCTGGCGCGATTCGGTCTGGACTGGGAGCAGGCCCGCAGCGGTGGACGATAATCGCCCCCGTGAAGCGCGCCAGACCGCCGCTGGTGCAATCTGGGAAACCAGGCACTGGAGGAACGTCCGGACTGCACAGGACAGCGTAGCAGCTAACGGCTGCCCACCGTGAGGTGAGGATCAGAGCAACAGAGACGAGTCTTAGCAGGCACAAGCCACCGAAGGTGTTCTATCGGTCACCCGCGCAAGCGGGTACGGCTGGCGCAAGCCAGACGGTTTGCGGCGAAAGCCGCAAAGACCATAGCCGCCCGAAGCGGGCAGCGCCTGCTTCGGGTGAAACGGGCAATCTCTACGCGCAGCAATACCAAGTAGGCCAGCGTTGATGTGGTTCCGCAGAGCTGGCGGGTAGGTAGCATCGAGCCGTGGTGGCGACACCCGGCCCAGAGTAATGGCGGTCACGCCGCGGGCAACCGCGGTGCACAGAATCCGGCTTATCGGCGCGCTTCACACTTTGAATTCCATTCCGATCCCTTGGCCCGGCAGGCGCTGAGGCGAATCGGCGCCATCCCCGCGTGGGTCTGGCCGCACCTTGAACGCCTTGGCATGAATGCCCTTTTTCATAGGGGCCCGCTCTGCCGCAGGACCGGGCGCTGCTTTGGGTTCGGCCACGCGCGTTTCTCTTCCCGCGATTTCTCTCTTTGAAATCGGCGCCTTCGCTTTGGCTCCCTTTGCAGGCGCCACAGGCCTTCCGTGTTTTTCTTCCCCTCGTCGCTCAGCGCAGGCACTGAGTTCGCGCCCGCCGCGCCGTTTCTCTGCCTTCAGTTCATCCGGCATGCGCCTCTGGCCGGCTTTCAGAACGCTTCAGAAGTCTTAAGGGAGATCGGCCGGGTTTTCATGCCGTGCTGCATTCAATCCCACCAGAATATTCACAGGCGCTGGTAGCCACTCATGCCGTGGATTAACAGTGCCATGCATTTTCAATTCGAAGGAAATGATGGCGCGTGTTGTCTTCCATGTGCGTGACGGTCCCTCATTGGCGAATGCCTGCCGATGTGGCCCTGCGGCTCTGCAGCGCTGTTGCGAGGGCATGGCCAGTGGCGTACGGCATACCGAGGGGCAACCGATTTTCAAATGGCCTTCGAATCGATTTTCTTTCCTCAAAGGATATAGACATGAGCAGTGATCCATTCACCCAGATACTCAATGAAATTCTGCAGGGCCTTGTCACGCAATTGAATGGTGAAATCGGATCCGCCATCCGGGGCGCCGGCTACGACCCTTATCCCAATGTCGCCTCGGGCTCTGCCAGCATCGGGGTGGGCACCGCTTCTTATTCCATCTCCAATCTCACGGGCATTTCCTCGCTGCAAATCCAGGACATGGTGGTCGGAAATGTCACCGCGTCCGGCGCCAATCTTTCCGGCACGGTGAATTTCCATGCGGTCCTGAACAGTTCCTTGAGTGCGCAGGCCAGCGGAAGCGTGAAAGTGCTGTTCTTCGATCCAGGCATCTCCGGCAATGTCCGGATCGACAACCCCAGCATCTCGGGTACGGCGCAGTTCCAGGCGGGCACGTCCGGCGGCAAGCTGTGCCTCAACCAGCTGTCGGGCATGAATGCCAGCTTCAACTACGGCAACGCTTCGGTCTGGATCGATGGCCTGGGGCCGCTCAACTACCTGTTGCAGCCGGTGGAGAACCTGATCCTGGACGCCGCCAAGGGCGCCATCAGCGGACTGATCTCGTCGCAGATCAACAGCATCGTCGGCCAGGAGCTGAACCAGGCACTGCCCCAGTGCGTGCCCTTTCCATGAGGGTGAGGATCGAGCCGCTGGCCCGCACGACGCAGCGCATCGGTCCCCTTTTTCCCGCTTTCGAGGAGGTCCTGGGGAGTGCAGGGCAGGCGCTGAACTTGCCGCTGGAGCCGCAGCAGCGCACCAATTGGTGCTGGGCTGCGGTGACCTGCGCGATTGCCGCCCATTACGGCGACACCTCGTGGCGGCAGGACACGCTGGCCTGGCGCATTCTCGCGGCGGACGACGTGCTTCCCCATAGCCCGCCGCCAGCGGGACTGCTCTCGGAGCCACGCTACGACCAGCAGGCCGCGATGGAGCGCACCCTGCGCTACGTGAACTGCCTGGCCGGCTGGAGCAGTGGGCGGCCGCCGTTTCGCCGCCTGATGCGCGAATTGGACGATGGCCGGCCGGTCGCGGTGGCGATCCGCTGGCATGCGGGGCCACAGCACTACGTGCTGGTGGACGGCTACTGCCGCACGCAGCGCACGGTCTCGGTCGCCGACCCCCAGTGCGGCCGCGCCACGGTCGATTTCGATGATTTTCCGTTGCACTACCGCCATGGCGGCGAGTGGATGGAAACCTACTGGACACGCAACCCCCGTTCGGCAAGCCCGACACGCAAAGGAGAGGTGGAATATGAGTAGCTACGACGTCGCGCTGGTGCTGGATGCCGGCACCCTCAACCAGGGCATGACCCAGCTGTATGCCAATGCCCAGGCCAAGCAGAAGCTGTTTCAGGGCGTTCAGGATGTGGGACAGATGGGCATCACCACCGTCAACTGGAGCATCGATGCCGCACCCCAGTTCGTGCTGGCGCCCCCCACCACCACGCAGTGGAACGATCCGAACACCTTCGTGCCGTCGGGCGAGACGAAGCCGCCGGCACCGACCGACCAGATGTTCCAGGTGCAGCTGGCGTCCGTGTCCACCACGTTCAACATGCAGAGCGGGCCGCCGTCCCCGCTGAAGTTCTCGTTCACCCTGTTTGCGCAGGTGACCGTGTCCGACAACCAGATCCAGCTGGGATCGGTGGCGGTGCTGCCGATCAATCCGAGCGGCGCCACGGAGTTCATGCTCCAGGTGATCTGCGGAATCATCTACACCAAGGTGCAGGCCCTGCTGCAGGGCTACAAGATTCCGCCCAGCATCCCGGTGGAAGGGCAGAGCTTCACCCCGCCGGTCATGACCGTCACGGGCTCGCACCTGGTGCTGGCGAGCAACCTGGTGGCCAACGGCACGCCGGACATCAGCGGCGTGCAGTGGCCGCAGCAGGCGCTGGGCGTGCTCGTCGGCCGCAACCTGCTGTCCGCGATGGTGGCCCAGTACAGCAGCGCCATCGTGCAGAAGATGGACGACGCCCAGGTCAATCAGAGCGACAGCAACTGGACGGGGAGCTACTCGCTCAATGGCGGCATCAGCAACGCCTCCATCAAGGTGGCTTCGACGCTGCCCAACATCGATATCACCGCCACCTTCGCGGCCACCGCCTCGGTGGGCGTTTCATGGTGGCTGGTGCCAGCCGCCTGCGCCCTGGAAGCCGCCTCGAACCTGCTGCCCTGATTGGAGCCACACCATGGTTGACTTTGCCAAAGCCGATTTCGCCACCGACCCCACACCCCTCACGTTCACCGTCGCCCCCGTGGTGTCCGGCTCGAACACCGTTCAGCTGCAACTGCAGCCGCTGCCCCAATTCACGATCACCTACACCGCGGATGGCAGCGGGTGGGAGAAGTTCAATGCGGGACTGCTCAAGCACGTGGCGACCACCATCATCGGCGTCGCCACACCCTTCATCACCAGCACCATCCAGAGCAAGGGGCAGGCCTATCTGAACGAAAAAGCCTCGTTCCCGGTGCCGCCCATCCCCATCACGTTCGACGGCATCAGCCTGAGCCTGACCGCTTCGAACCTGAATATTTCCACCGCGGATGCGGACCACGTGCTGGTCACGGCCACCGTCAATGTTTCCTGACCCGCCGTCCCTGCCCATCGGACCCGGTCACATCGTACGAGGAGAATTTTCATGAGCGCTGGAATGCAAGCTTTTCAAGACGGCTGGAAGAATCAGCCCGCCGCCACCCTGAACGCCGCCTTGCCCCGCAGGATCGGCCTCGGCGACATCCCGACGTTGCCGCTGGCACGCTCGCTCGACATGCCCGCGCAGGCCGGCTTTGCGCGCGGCTCGCTGGGCATCGACCTGTCGGGCATGCAGCTGGCGCTGGCCGGCGACGGGCCGCTCGCGGTCGAGTGCAGCAGCGATGCGCAAGGCCGCTGCGTGCTGGCGGTGCGGCTGCAGGACGTCGCGCTGCAAGGCCTGCACACCCTGAACGGCACGCAGATCTGGGAGACCGACCTGGACGGCGCCGGCACGGCATTGCCGATGGGGACCCGCCGGCGCGGGGGAAGCGGTGACGACAACCTGCACCCCACCTGGGTCCAGACCGCCAACGAACAACGCGGGAAGCTGCAGAACCTGCCTGGCAGCAACGGGCCAACCCTGCTGACCACCTATTCCAACCACCGTGCGGCCTTCAACGACGTGTTCACCGACCCGCTGGCGTATGCCTTCCAGATGGGTTGGGGCACGCCGGCCATCTCGGGCATGGCGGACGACACCAACAAGGCGCTGACCCAGGGCGGGGTCGTCAACGATCCCACCAAGCAATACGGTGCAACAACCTACAACGGCAATGCCCAGACCCAGCAGCTGGCCTTGCTGACCACGCTGACGGCCATGGCCACGAACGCCGATTCCAACCATCCGACCGATGCCACCAACCCCTACAACCAGGCCGCCGCCGCCACGCTGACCTTCGGTACGAGCATCACGCAGAACACAGCCGTGACCCAGATCACCGATGTGCCCCCGCAGACCAAGGACGGCGTCTATGACCTGGTGCAGGGCGGCTCGCCGGCAGCGCCGCATTCGGTGGACGACGTGCACAACTTCCTCAACGGCAGCCCCATCGGCGGCCGCGACGCGCAGGGCAACACCTGGACCCGGTCGCTGAGCGAGGACGAGCGCGTCTTCGTGCGCAAGCTGCAGGCGGACATCGCGGAGCACGCCGCACGGCTGGCCGCGAGAAAGCCGGTGGCCCTGGTGAAGGGGGCGCTGCATGCAAGCTTGGCCTGCCATGTGTACCTGCAGTTCGGCGCGCAAGGCGCTGAAGGTGCGCCCGCGCTGATCGACGGACGTGTCGAGCTGGACGGGTTCGACCTGCACTTCGACGACGCCGCATGGAATGCCGCGCTGGGCGACGGCCCGGCGCAGACCGCGCGCGATGCCCTGTCCGAGGCGCGTTTCATCAAGAGCCTGCTGCATGACCGCATCGCCGATGCGCTGGAGCGCGCGCTGGTCCAGCCGCTGGCCCAGGCGCTGCTGGATTCGCAGCCGTGAGGATTGCCGCCGCATCGCCGGACCCGGTCGACGACATCCTGCAGGGGCTGATGGCGGCGGAGATGCAGGGTTTCGAGCGGGAGCTGGCCAATGCGCTGCAACCGCAGCAGGGCTATCTGACCGACGCGGAAATGTCGCTCTACCGCGGGGGCAAGAAACTGCGCCCGCTGATGCTGCTGCTGACCGCGCGCCTGTTCCGGCCCGAGGGCGAATTGCCGAACAAGGTGCTGCGCGCCTCCGCATCGCTGGAGATGCTGCACGTGGCGAGCCTGATCCACGACGACATCATCGATCACGCCTCGCTGCGGCGGGGCCATGCCAGCGTCAATGCCGCCCGCGGCACCGAGATGGCGATCATGATCGGCGACATGCAGTTCCTGCAGGCCGTGCGCTGCTTCGTCGATGCGATCGAGGACGAGAACGACATGCAGCTCGTGAAATGGGTGCTGGACTCGGCGTTCGACATCTGCCGCGGCGAGATCGACGAGATGACCACGCAGCCCTATTGGCATCCGGATTCGCTGATGAGCCGGTATCTCACCACGGTCGACCGCAAGACCGCCGTGCTGTTCGGCCTGGCCTGCGAATCCGGCGCCGCACTCATGCGGGCACGCACCTCGGAGCTGCGTCGCCTCGGCTCCTTCGGGCGCTACATGGGCCGCGCGTTCCAGATGATGGACGACATCTTCGACCTCGCGCATTCCGATGCGCAAGCCGGCAAGTGCCGGGGCATCGACCTGCATCAGCGGCGCATCACCCTGCCCATCATCCATGCGATGAAGCTGTTCGGCGACGCGCACCCCATGGTGCTCTATCTGCGCGACACGCAGACCCCGCCGCCGGAGCAGATCAACGCCTGGGTCGATGAGATTCGACGATCCGACGCCTTCGCGCTGGCCTACGCCCAGGCGCGGGACACCGCACTGCAGGCGGTGCAGTACCTGCAGAACCTGCCCGCCGGCCCGCATCTGCGGGCATTGCACGACATCACCATGCATGTCGTGAACCGACCTTACTGATTGACCGCCAATTTTTCGAGAGGATGACGCCATGGGCTTGCAGCTATTCCATTTCGTGTACGACACGCTGATGCAGAAGGCCAACGACAACACGCCTGGCAACAGCCTGTTCCTGCCGGTCGCGCTGTCCGGCATGAAGGGTTCGGACGGCCAGTTGTATCTGCCGCTGGAGGGCACCGACTGGAACCTGGACAACATCGGCGGCGCGCAGGACATCTCGGCCGACATGGCCACGTCCTGGTTCCAGGCCCTGTTTCCGCTGCTCATCAAGCTGAGCCAGCAGGCGAATCCCACGCCACCCGTCACTCAGCAGATGGTCGATGACGCCAAGGCCGCCGTGACCTACATCACCTCGCAGCGTTTGAACGTGGTGCCTTATTCCGGCCTCGGGCCGGACCTGGATGTGAGCCGCATCGAGATCCAGGGCCTGGCGAACATCCAGGTCAGCGGCGAGCCGCCGGTGGTCACCACCAGCAACGCCGGCTATACCGCGGACATCACGCTGAATCTCAATGCCTATGCCTCCACGGGGCTGGCCTGGAACCAGCCGCTGGCGCTGGCAGGGCCTGCACAGGGAACGGACGCCACCACCAGTCCACCGACGCCTTTCAAAGGACTGGCGTTCACGCTCAAGCAATGCCTGTGCTTCGTGGACCAGAAAGGCAACATCGTCCCCCCGCCGCCGACGCTGGGGCTCACGCCATCGCCCGGACACGCGAACGGCTTCGACTGCCTGGCCACGGGCATCGCGCTGCTGAAGTTGTCCAACGCCAAGGTGGTGGCGAGCACGACCGTGAGCGTTGCAAGCCCCGTTGCGGCGCTGCAGATCGCACTGGACAAGATCCAGCTCGTCGCGATGCAGGGCGCCACGCCCACATTCACGCTGCAGAACCTGCAGTACCAGAGCATCTCGCCCGTGCCCTTTCCCGCCTATATCAACACCAGCGTCTTCTATGCGCCCTGGAGCCAGTTCTTCAAGCAGGTGCTGTCCACGGGCGACGCGGCCCAGTTGCTGAGCGGCCAGGTCAATGGCGCGCTGATGGACCAGGGCAACCGCGGCCAGGTCGCGCAGCTGCTCAACCAGCAATTGAAGAATGCCTTCGACGAAATTTTCGGCAGTACCCAGGTGGCGGGCAGCACCGTGGACACCGATGCGAACGCGGTGGACAAATACCTGTTCGACCGGGCACGCGGTGCGCTGAACGACTCTGGCAGCTACGTCTATCTGCCGACCCTGGTGCTGGGTTCGACATCGCCGGTGCTGGAGCCCTACACCGCCATCAACCTGAGCATTCCCGGTCCGTTCAAGACGCAGGTCATGGGGGTGAACATCGCGCTGTCGGGCATCGTGCTCCAGAGCCTGGCCATCACGGGCCTGTCGAATCTGGTCGCGCCGCCCGACAACATCGTCTTCGGCACCAACCAGCAAGCCAGCGCCACGCTGCTGCTGGGCACCATGAACCCCGGGCCGACCGTGAACGTGAAGGGCAGCCCCCGCAAGGTGCCCTCGCCACCGGCCACCGCCAGCACCCCCTTCACCCTGAACGTGCAGGTGAACCAGAACGCGCCGATCCCGCTGGGCGGCACATTGAACCTCAGCCTGCAGAACAACAGCAACACGCTGGGCATCCAGACCACGCTGAACGCATCGGGCGACACGCCGGACGACCTGGAGCTGACCTACAGCCAGATCCTGCTGGTGGCCGGCGACAAGGACGTGGTGCTGACCGTCACGCTGCCGGACGACGAAGCGGCTTACGCGATGTTCATCAATGCGTTCCTGAGCCAGTCCCAATTGATCGAGCAGGTGGTGTCCGCCCTGAACGGGTACATCGCGGACAACCTGCAGCAGATCAGCGATGCGGCGACCCAATTCGCCCGCTCCGCCTTGAAGAACCTGGGGCAGTGAAGCCATGAGCAACGACATCTACGCCACCCTCCAGGGGGCACTGCAGACCGATGCGGGCAAGAAGGTGCTGCAACTGGCCCAAAGCCAGTTTCCCGGGCCCATCCAGACGGCGCTGGGCTACTACCTGAACGGCATCACGCTGCAGCTCGGCCCATCCGCCAGCCTGTCGGTCGATCCGTCCACGAAGCAACTGCAGCTACAGGCGCAGCTCGACGGCGCCGACCTCGATCTGCAGGCCACCCCGAGCGGCGCGACGCTGACGCTCACCAGCCAGCAATACACCGATGCGCAGGTGGTGCTGACGTTCAGCCGACTCGACAGCGGCGTGCAGATGACGCTGGACGCCACCATGGGCGCCAGCCTGCAGTGGCCGCTGCAGAACCTGTGGCCTGCGGAACTTGCCTGGACTCCGGCCAACCAGATCGCGTTCTCCGAGGGCCAGTTGAAGCTGAGCTACGCGTCGGGCCCGTCCATCCAGTTCAACGGGCAAGGCGGGCTGCTTTACTCCAACCAACCCTTCTTGAACGCCGCGCTCAGCGTGCAGCGCACGGACCAGGGCGCAGGCGTCATGTTCGGCGCGGTGGTCCAGCAGTGGTCGCCGGGGTTGCTGTGGCAGCCCCTGTCGGCGCTGACCTTCAACGACAGCGGGGTGGTCGTCTCCACCATCGCGGGCCAGTCCGGCAGCCTGGCGTCGCTGGGCCTGCTGAGTGCGGACGCGGTGCCTGCGATCGCGGCCGATTTCGACATCGCGCCCGGCTTCGTTCTGTTTTCGTCGCTGCAACTCACCGACTCCCTGCAGGCGATCGCCAACTTCATGGGCGACGTTTCGCAGTTGGCCTTGTTCGCCACCTATGCCAAGGACAGTGGGGACAAGACGCTCAAGGCGGTCCTCAAGAACACGTTCAGTGCCAAGGGCAACGGCGTGTTCGAGTTCGACGGCTTCACGCTCGACTGGGAAGACCCGGGCCAGGGCAGCAGCAGCGTGAACGCCACGGCCTCCGGCCTCTTTCGGCCCGACGCCGGCACCGAGATCACGCTCGATCTCACGGGCAGCATCGTTCCCTCGCAAGGCGATTTGAGCGTCACCCTGTCTTTGCAGAACTGGAACCAGCCTTTCGGTTTGCAAACCGTGAACATCGTGGAGCTGCAGGGCACGGTGACGGTGGGCGCGGAGGCCGCCGGCGTGACGCTGAGCGCGGGAGGCGACCTGAAGCTGCAGAACCCCAATGCGCCGCAGTACGCGTTCGATGTGGGTTTCGAAGTGGAGGTGGTGGATTTCGAAGTGCCCAACGGCATCGCGGTCTGGACGCAGGCCGACCAGCAGCCGATGCAGCTGTCCAACGTGTTCAACGCCGCTTTCGCGCTCGATTTTTCCCCGCAGACGCTGGACAACGACCACCAGCCCGAGATCGCCGACGTGGTGCGCTTTCTCGACGAGATCATCAGCATCAAGCAGTTCACCTTCTGGTTCGTGGAGGGCGCGCAGTTGCAGAAGATCGGCGACCGCGGCCCCTTCCCGGCGGGCTTCGGGCTGCAAGCCGAGTTCGGCCTGCTGGGCCAGGACGATGTGCAGGTGACCGCCACGCTGGCCGAATCGGCCGATGCCAAGGCCGGCTTTTCCGGCTACATCCTGGTGCAAAAGGCGATTGCCTGGGGCAGTGTCTTCGCGCTGTCCGGCTGGGACCCCACGACCAGCAAGCCGAACGGCCAGGGTCCGATGCTGGCGATCGCCGCAACGCCGGATGGCATCGTGGTGCCGCAGATCAACGGCGGCAACCCGGTGCGCTTTTATTCGTCGCTGTACCTGAAGTTCCTGGACGTGGTGGAAGACCACCTCTATGCGCTCGCCACCACCGACAACCAGTTCCAGCTGGACTATGCGGTGCAGAACGGCCAGCCGACGGGCGGCTGCGGCGCGTGGGCGGGCGACAGCATCACGTTCATGCTCAATCCGCAGGCCAAGCAACTCAGCGCTTCGTTCGGCTTCAACTTCGGCTGGCATGACATCGAGTGGGACGGCATCACCCTGTGGGGCGTGACGCTGGTGCCGAAAATCCAGTTGCCGAATTTCAGCGTGGCGGCGGGCCTGGGCTTTTCCGCCTCGATGGAGGCCCTGGTGGTGACTGGCTATTTCGATTTCAGCCTGTTCGGGCTCGACCTCCACCTGGGCGATCAGGCCAGCCCCTACACGCTGCTGAATGTGAACGTGGCCGGCGTCATCGCCCAGCTCAAGGATGTGGCGGGCCATCTGCTCACCGCGCTGAAGCAGGAGGCTTCGGCCCTGATCCAGGCGGTGCTGTCCGGCCTGGACCGCTTCGTGGGCTGGGTCAAGGACCAGTGGCGCAATTTCGTCAACGGCCTGCAACTGGTCGGCCAGATCCTGCAGGACCAGTTCAAGCAACTGGGCAAGGACCTCGCCACGCTGCTGCAGAGCCTGGGCGCGCTCGCGGCCGAAGTGCAGCAGGCCATGGTCGCCCTGGGCTATGAACTGGAGAAGGTCGTGGACTGGCTCGGCGATCTGTTCGGCTGCCCGATCAACAAAGCGTCGAGTGCGTTGCCCAGCTAACTGAACAGCTCAACGCGCACAGTGCGGCGCCCGGCCTTCGCGCAGTTCGGTCGCCCGCTGCACGGTGCCCGGGTGGCTGTTCAGCAGCGACAGCAGGCCCTCGCCGCCGGGCTCGATGCTTGGCGAGCGTTTCGGCGGATCACTCTGGCCCTTGTCCTCCGATGGCTTGCCGGGGTGTTTCTTGTCCTCGTCGTGCGCAATGGCCAGCAGCAGGTCGGCCATGGGCGCGGTGGGCAGGTGGGCCTGGCCCATGAGCGCGATGGCGTAGCAGTCGGCTTCGCGTTCGTGGTCGCGGCTGTAGGCCAGGCCGGTGAGCAGCGCGCCGCCGGTGGACAGCAGGCCCGACACATCCCCCAGCGCCAGCCCCAGGCCGATGTTGAGCACGCCTTGCTCGACCACGGTGCGGGTGGTGTGGCGGTGCACGACATGGCCGATTTCGTGCGCGAGCACGCCGACCAGCGCGTCGTCGCTCAGGCCGTTCTTCGCGGCCGCCTGGGCCAGTCCGTCGGTCATGACCACACGCCCGCCGGGCAGCGCGAAGGCATTGGCGCCCATGCCCTGGCGGAACTCCAACTGCAGGCGCGGCGCGTAGCCGCTGTAGCGCGGCGGCAGGGTGCGCGCCTGCGCCGCCAGCGCATCGAAGCGCTCGCGCAGCTGGGCCTGGCGGGCGGTGGGCAGGGTGCTGGCTTTCAGCGTGCCTTGGTCCATCTGCTGCATGGCGCGGTCCGCCAATGCGGCCTCCCAGGCGATCGGCACGTGGCGCGTGAGCTGCGTGGCGGCCCAGGGCGTGCCGTAGCGGTAGAACAGCACCAGCGCCAGCACCGAGGCCAGCACGGTGGCGGCCAGCACGGTCCAGCGGGTCTGCATGCGTTGCGCGATGCCCGGGCGGTGGCCGGCCGCGTGCATGGCGGCCTGCCAGGCGCTGACCGCCTCGATCTCCAGGCTGCCGTGGTCGCGCAGGTCCACCACGATGCGTTGGGGCAGTCGGTCCGCGCTCCAGGATTCGGGCCAATCGACCTCGCGAAAGCCGAACGCGCGGGGCGTGGCACCGGGGGCCAGGGGATGCAGCGTGAGCGTGGGCCCCCGCGCGCCGGCCGACAGTCCCACCAGCGCCGGCTGGCCTTTGCTGCTCAGCCCGTCGTACCAGCGTGCGGGCACCAGGGCCGGCGCGCCCGCGTCAGGGGAGGGAGCCGCCGGGTGCGCGGAAGGGTCGGCCATGCGGGCGCGGTGCGGCAAGGGAAAAGCGTCAGCCGATCAGGTCGAGGCCGGCCGCGTCGGCCAGTGCGTCACCCACGCCGCCCTGCTGCTGGCGCACGAGCTGGCCGGCCACCTGGTCCACGCCGCCCTTGATGTGCAGGGTGACCGATTCGAGCTTCATGCGGTATTCGCTCACGCGGGCGAACGGGCGGTAGAACCCGAGCGTGACCACGGTGAGCAGAATGTTCTTGAGCCGCAGCGCCACGTAGCGGCCCGCGCGCAGGTCGCACTTGAAGCGGGCCATGTGGCTCACGCCGATGTTGTTCCACATGAGCTGGAACATGCGGGCTTCGCGAAATGCGCGCGCGGGTGCCGAGGCCAGCAGGAACACGACGAAGAACAGGATGAAGCCCAGCACGATGAACACGAACAGCCACAGCCCCATGCGCTGCGTGGAACTGGCCAGCAGCGCCCACGAGCCCTTCAGCGCCGCGGCGATGACGGCGCCCAGCACGGCCGACGACAGGAGAAACACCAGCACGGTGGCGACCCAGACCTTGACGAAGTCCACGTACTCCGGCTTCCAGCGGCCGGGCTCGGCGCCGATCTGCGAGCGCAGCACGAGCAGGCTGCGGTAGTTGTATTCGAGCCGGATGAAGCACAGCACGATGAGCACCAGGCCGAGTGCCAGCAGGCCCCACATGGGCGCCGTCACCTTGGGCAGCTTGCGGCCGCTGGCCTGCAGTTGCGCCTCGGGCGACAGCGCTTGCAGCCCGAAGAACACTGCCATGGCCACCAGCGCGATGGCGAACACGGGCCAACTGGCCTTGTAAACCTCACGCCAGTTGGCGGTGAACTGCAGGCGCAGCCCCTTCCATCGCGTGTTGGCCAGGCGAAAGCGCATGGCGCTGCCCCAGATGAGCGGGGCGAGGAGGGCGCCGCCGATCAGGAACAGGCCCACGGTGGCGTCCTGGCCCGTGCGCACGGCGATCTGGTAAGCGGCGGTGAGGCCCAGCAGCACGACGAAGCCGAAGACCATGCGGCGCTGCTGCGCGGTGAATTCGAGGGGGCTGCCGGCCACCAGGGTGTGGCCGTAGAAGTATTGCGCGGTGCGCCGCCGTGCCCACGGCGTGTACAGGCCGAGCGTGAGGATGCCCAGCAGCACGTTCACGATCCACACCCGGAAGTATTCGCCGCCGCTGCCGGTGAAGACCAGGCCGTGCGGTTCGATGCCGTGCGATGTGAAGGAAGAAGACACCCGGCTGTCGCCGGGCGGGGTGGTCATGTCCATGGGCTGCGCTCCTCAGTGCCGCGGAGTGTAGCTCAGCCCTTTTGCGCCGGGTGGCCTGTCCATCGGGCTGTAGCGCAATACCAACTTGCGGTGGCAGCTATTGTTTTTGTAGCGATTTTTTGCGGCAGGCCGTGTCGCGGACCGTGCCGCCGTTCGCGCGGCGAAGCCGCCGCCGTCAGAACTTTTCCCAGGGCTGCAGGTAGCGCCACTGGCCCTCGGGCACCTTGGCCAGCGGTACGCGGCCGATGCGGATGCGTTTGATGGCCACGACCGACAGGCCCACGGCCTCGCACATGGCCGGGATCTGCCCGGGGCGGATGCCCTTGAGCGCAAAGCGCAGGCGCGTCTCGTTTTGCCAGCTCACCTTGATGGGCGGCAGCGGGCGGCCGTTGAAGCTCAGGCCGTGGCAGAGCTTCTTCAGGCCGCTGTCCGACAGCGTGCCCTGCACCTCGACGATGCATTCCTGCTCCAGCGATTCGATGTCCTCGGCCAGCTTGCGGGCGATGCGCGCATCCTGCGTGTACACGACCAGGCCGCTCGCGGGCGTGGGCAGCGGGGTGAAGCATTCGAGCGACCGGAAGTGCCGCTGCAGCACCCGCGTGCCGCTGGCGTCGTCGGCCGTGTGCGAGGCGGGGCCGAGCAGGGTGAGCGCCGAGGGCTCGCCCTGGCTGCGGCTGCCGTGGCTGCCATGGACCTCTTGGTTCCTTTGGCCTTTGGGGCCGCCCTGGCCTGGCTGCGCCGCGCCGCCGGGGCCCGGCGGGGCGCCCAGGCCCGCCTCGTAGCCCACGGGCTTGTGCAGCAGCAGCGTCACCGGGGTCAGCTCCATCAGGTTGGCGTCCTTGTCCATGGCCACCGTCTGGTGCGGCGAGACGCGCGCGCCGGGTGCCTCGACCACGCGGCCGTCCACGCTGACCCAGCCGCCCTCGATGTATTGCTCGGCCGTGCTGCGCGAGCAGCCCAGTTGTTCGGCCACGCGTTTGGCGAGGCGGATGTGTTCACGGGTGGGATCAGACATGGCCGGTTTCCAGGAAAAGGTTCAGTGCGCGGATGCGCTCGACATGGGCCAGCAGCGAGCGCTGGGCCACCGGCCACATGCGCTCGGGCACATCGCCGTAGGCGTGGCGCACCCAGTCGTCCGGGCTGCCATCGGGAAAGGCCTGCATGGCGGCCAGCACCTTGGCCTCGCGCGCCAGGCGGTGGGCCTTGAGGCCGGTGATGGCGCCGCGCGCATCGCCCAGCACGTAGCCGTGCGCGGGCAGGATGAACTGCACGCCATGCCGCTCGCACAGCGCATCGAGCCGGTCGAGCGAATCGAGGTAGTCGGCCATGTTGCCGTCCGGCGGGTCCACCACCGTGGTGCTGCCGTTCAGGATGTGGTCGCCGCTGAAAAGCAGGCCGTCTTCGACCAGCAGCAGGCACAGGTGGTTGGCCGCGTGGCCGGGGGTGTGCACCACCTCCAGTGTGTGCGTCGCGCCCTCGGGCGACGGGCCGGCCAGCACCAGCCGCTCGCCATGCGCCAGCGCGCGCTCGGGCACGAAGTGGCTGGCCGCGCGCGCCGTGGGCGCCGACGGCAGGCCCAGGATGGGTGGCGCCGCGCGGCCATGGGCGGCCACCCGGGCCTGCAGCGGCAGTGCGCCGGGGGAATGGTCGGGGTGCGAATGCGTGCACACGATCATGCGGATGTCGCCGCCGGCCGCACGCCACAGGCGTTCCAGGTGCTCGGCATCCTGCGGGCCGGGATCGATGGCGATGAACCCCGTGACCGGATCGCCCACCAGGTAGCTGTTGGTGCCCGGGCCGGTCATCACGCCGGGATTGGGCGCGGTGAGCCGCTGCACGTTGCGCAGCAGCGGCACCGGGTGGTCGCTCTGCCAGTCGAGCGGGTGAACGATCTGGCCGTCGGGGCACACCAGCGCCAGTTCGCCGAAGGGCGGCTCGTGTTCCATGTGGCGCGACTCCCGGCCCGCCAGCAGGCCGGCGCGCGGGCAGCTGGTCCACAGCGGCGCCTCGTGCGCCACGGCGGCCAGCACGGCGTCCACGCCATCGAACCGCGCCAGACGCTCCAGCGTGCGGATGGTGGGGTAGATCATGAAGAAGCGGCCTGCGGCATGGCGCTCCAGCGCGTCGGCCGGGCGCACCCACACGGGCTCGAACTGCTCGGCCTCGTCGGCCACGGGCTCCTGGCCCTCGGGCATGCGCGCCACGAGAAAGGGCACGTCGAAGCGGCGCGGCAGATCGCGGTCGGCCGTCCAGTGGGCGAGCAGGAACACGGCATCGGCCGCCAGCCGCAGCCCGCGTGCCTGGCACTGCGCCACGAACGGCGCGTGGCGGTCCAGCGCGGCGATGTCCGCCGCATCGGCGAAGCAGCCATCGGCACGGCGCGCCAGCAGCACGCCCAGCTCCTCGAAGCTCTCGCGGATGGCGGCGATGGCCTGCGTCACGCGCAGGTCGTTCTGCGTGGGGCGCCGGTCCGCGGCGGCGTGCGAGGCGGGAGCGGCGTCCAGCGCGTCGATGCCGCCGCCCGGAAACACGTAGGCGTCGGGCGCGAAGCTGGCGTTCGGCGAGCGGCGCGTCATCAGCACTTCGAGCCCGGCGCCGCCGCCGGCCGCCGGCACATCGCGCAGCAGCAGCACGGTGGCCGCGGCGCGCGTGGCGACCGGCTCGCGGTGGGGATGGAGTTGTTGGGAGGTGCGGGGCATCGGGCGATTATCGGCAGTGGGCGCCGGGGCGCTGCCCGACCGCGCCCCGATGGGGGACAAGGCGGCCGATTGCTATAAAAACAGTAGCATTATGCCCTAGTGAATCATGCGCTGGAGGCCGATTGGGCTTGAACCTGCCGGTGGCCGGCCGCGGCCTTGTATTCCTGCACCCAGCGCGCCAGCACGGCCGGGTCCATCACGTCCTCGATGCGCGCGAAGCCTTCGGGGGCGCGTTCTTCCACCATGTCGAGGATGGCGTCCAGGCCCTCCTGCCGGTTCAGGGCCACGATGCGGGCGGTGGCGGGGCGGCGCGCCGCCTCGTAGTCTTCCAGCGCGGCGACGGGATCGCTGGGCTGCGTTTGCAACGCGTCGGCCAGCGCGCGGGCGTCCAGGATGGCCTGCGTCGCGCCGTTGGAGCCGATGGGGTACGCAGCAGGTGGACTGCCACAGGCTTCCTGTGCAGGCGATGGAGCAAATAGTCCCCCAAAAGATAGAGCCTTTCTACCACTTGTAAATCCTCTGCTCTGTGGGCTCTGTCGCATAAAACGATTTCTTCCCGATCAGCGTTCTTTGCGAAGGAATATTGCTCGTCCATAGGAACAATATTAATTCTGCTCTCTGGTCTTTTTTCATGGGTGAAATTTATTTTTGCAACAAAATCCCAGTCGAAAATCGTGGCTATGATAGCAGCGGCTTACGTCGCAATGCTCCGTAAACCCCCGGCATTTTGGTAATTTGTTGCCAATTGTCGGTAATTATCAATCACAAGGGAAAGGTAAAAATGACTATTAAAAAGAAAATCATGCTAATCGCTTTGGCGCTGGCAACAAACGCAGTCTATGTCAGCGCGCAAGACTTTTCTGCAGACACTTACGCCAAGCCAGAGAATTTCAACTTTACTAAAGAGCAGGCGCTTAAGGCCGCTGGTTTGGATGTGTATGTGAACGAAGAGAATTCTAAGCAAGTTCAAGCATTGGTAAAAAATAGGCCAAAAATACAGGAAATTGCTGGAGAATTTTATGCTGGCTCGTGGATAAGATATGATGAAAATCTCAAGGCACATCAAATTTTTGCCACTACTGCCCCTATCAACAAGCTCAAAAATTCGACTTTTGATGGAGATGTCACATTCGTCCAGGTGAAATTCAGCTATAAACAACTGGAGGCGATGAAAGACAAAATCATGAGTACTTTCGCCGAGTCTGCTCAAAGCAGTAATCCGCTGGTTTTCGGAGTTGCCATTGATGAAGAGAAAAACCGACTTCTAGTGCGGGGGCGCGAGGAAAACCACAATATCATCAACTCTCGATTGAGGTTGCTTGGTATTGACATGGATGCCATCTTGCTCGAGGATCAAAATGGCCCTATCACTCTAATGGGTTCATTGTTTGGTGGGTCAAAAATTGGTGCATCAAACGCGGATACAACAGCCATGCTCAGATGCACCGCTGGGTTTAACGTCATCGTTGACGGTATATATCCTGGCACCATCACATCGGCGCATTGCTGGCATTACAACACCAGCTGGAATAAGGTGTACTTCGCTGATGGGGTGGGCAAGGGTGTTGAAATTGGGGAATTCTTTGCCGATGGATATCCGGATAAAATGGATGCTATTATCTTTGGGAATACTAATTTTGTTCACACGCTGTTCAGAAAAATAATTACAACCCCTAACAATGCCGTGAGCGTAAAACCCGTAACCGGCTTGTCTCAAAATGCCAAAATATGCACTTCAGGTGGTACCAATGGTTGGAGATGCGGCACGCAAAAACAACTCGTTTCCGAAGCCTTTGTTAATGGAGCGATTTTTAAATTCTCGGAAGCAACGTTCTGTGGCTCTGGAGGTGATTCCGGAGGGCCGGTGGTTAATGAAACTAACAATGCAATAGGCATCTACACGGGGGCGGTTGGCAACCACCCTAATGGAACATGCGGATCAGTATTCGGAGGGGGAACCGTAAACTCGTTCTTTCAGCCGCTTACGCAGTATCTCGCACGGTACCCAAATGTGGCCATAATGTCAGAGTAAATTAGGCTTGAATCGAAGGCGGATTCGACTCCCGGTCCGCCAGCAGGCCGGCGCGCGGGCAGCTGGTCCACAGCGGCGCCTCGTGCGCCACGGCGGCCAGCACGGCGTCCACGCCATCGAACCGCGCCAGACGCTCCAGCGTGCGGATGGTGGGGTAGATCATGAAGAAGCGGCCTGCGGCATGGCGCTCCAGCGCGTCGGCCGGGCGCACCCACACGGGCTCGAACTGCTCGGCCTCGTCGGCCACGGGCTCCTGGCCCTCGGGCATGCGCGCCACGAGAAAGGGCACGTCGAAGCGGCGCGGCAGATCGCGGTCGGCCGTCCAGTGGGCGAGCAGGAACACGGCATCGGCCGCCAGCCGCAGCCCGCGTGCCTGGCACTGCGCCACGAACGGCGCGTGGCGGTCCAGCGCGGCGATGTCCGCCGCATCGGCGAAGCAGCCATCGGCACGGCGCGCCAGCAGCACGCCCAGCTCCTCGAAGCTCTCGCGGATGGCGGCGATGGCCTGCGTCACGCGCAGGTCGTTCTGCGTGGGGCGCCGGTCCGCGGCGGCGTGCGAGGCGGGAGCGGCGTCCAGCGCGTCGATGCCGCCGCCCGGAAACACGTAGGCGTCGGGCGCGAAGCTGGCGTTCGGCGAGCGGCGCGTCATCAGCACTTCGAGCCCGGCGCCGCCGCCGGCCGCCGGCACATCGCGCAGCAGCAGCACGGTGGCCGCGGCGCGCGTGGCGACCGGCTCGCGGTGGGGATGGAGTTGTTGGGAGGTGCGGGGCATCGGGCGATTATCGGCAGTGGGCGCCGGGGCGCTGCCCGACCGCGCCCCGATGGGGGACAAGGCGGCCGATTGCTATAAAAACAGTAGCATTATGCCCTAGTGAATCATGCGCTGGAGGCCGATTGGGCTTGAACCTGCCGGTGGCCGGCCGCGGCCTTGTATTCCTGCACCCAGCGCGCCAGCACGGCCGGGTCCATCACGTCCTCGATGCGCGCGAAGCCTTCGGGGGCGCGTTCTTCCACCATGTCGAGGATGGCGTCCAGGCCCTCCTGCCGGTTCAGGGCCACGATGCGGGCGGTGGCGGGGCGGCGCGCCGCCTCGTAGTCTTCCAGCGCGGCGACGGGATCGCTGGGCTGCGTTTGCAACGCGTCGGCCAGCGCGCGGGCGTCCAGGATGGCCTGCGTCGCGCCGTTGGAGCCGATGGGGTACATGGGGTGCGCGGCATCGCCCAGCAGGGTGACGCGGCCGTGGCGCCAGCGGGGCAGGGGGTCGCGGTCCACCATGGGCCACTCCAGGATCTGCGTGGCCGCGCGGATCACGCCGGGCACGTCCAGCCAGTCGAAGTGCCACGCGCCGAAGGTGGGCAGCAGATCATCCACCGCGCCGGGCCGGCTCCAGTCGGCGCGGTCCGGCGCCCGGAGCCCGCCGCCGAAACCGTCCTCGCGCAGGCGGCGGTCGGCCACCCAGTTGATGAGTTGCGTGCCGTCCGGCGCGGGCGGCGCGATGGGGTAGACCACGAACTTCGCGCGGCGGTGGCCCGCCTGCACCATGGTGCGCCCGTCCAGGAACGGCCGCGCGACCGTGGTGCCGCGCCACATCATCATGCCGTTCCAGCACGGCGCGCCTTCGTCGGGATAGAACTGGCGCCGCAGCGCCGAATGGATGCCGTCCGCGCCGATCAGCAGGTCGCAGCGCAGCGCCTCGGTGCGGCCATCGGCATGGGCGATGTGGGCGGTGGCGCCGGCGTCGTCCTGCGTGCTGCCGGTGACGCGCGCGCCGCTGCGCACCTGCGCCGCGCCCAGGCGCCGCACCGCCTCGTCCCACAGGAACATCTGCAACTGCCCGCGGTGCACGCTCAGCTGCGGATGGCTGTAGCCGGCGGCCACGCCGCGCCGGTCTTCGTAGATCGGCTGGCCGTGGCGGTTGGCGAAGACCAGCGCCGCGGTCTCCACCCCCATCGTGCGCAGCGCGGGCAGCAGCCCCAGGCCATCGAGCACCGCCACGGCGTGCGGCAGCAGGTTGATGCCCACGCCGAGCGGCTTCAGGTGCGCGGACGCCTCGCACACGGTGATGCGGTGGCCTTGCGCCGCCAGGGCCAGCGCGGCCGTGAGGCCGCCGATGCCGCCGCCGGCGACGACGATGTGAAGCGGTGCAGAGGGCATGGTGGGTCTCCGGGTTGTCCTGCTTGACGCCAGGCGTTGGCGCCGCCTATTGTTGCGCCATGCAACAAAAAACGGCACGCGCGAAAACCCTGCCCTCCCACGCGCTGGCGAAGCCTGCGGCGCCAGCGCCGGCCCCGGATGCGCCCGAGGGCGAGTTGCGCCACCTGCCAGGCCTGGACTACGGCGTGCTCGACCAGCTCATGGGCTATGCGCTGCGGCGCGCGCAGAACGCGCTGTACCTGCACTTTCAGCGCGCCGTCGCCGCCCAGGCCGACGTGAGCCCGCAGCGGTTTGCCGCGCTCGTGCTGGTGGCGGGCAACCCGGGCCTGCGCCAGGGCGTGCTGGCCGAGGCGATGGGGCTGCACCGCAGCGGCGGCATGCGGCTGGTGGACTGGCTGCACGTCCAGGGCTGGGTGCGGCGCGCTCCCGATCCGCTGGATGGCCGCGGCTGGACCCTGCACCCCACGCCCGCGGGCCGCGCCGCGCTGAAGCGGCTGAGCGAGTCCGTGCAGGCGCACGATGCGGCGCTGGTGCAGGCGGTGGGCGAGGGCGGCGGGCAACTGCATCGGCTGCTGGAGCGCCTGGCAACGGCGGCCGCGGCGGCGCCAGAACCAGCACCCCTTTCCTCATCCCCGCCCCCCTGATGGCCCCGTGGCTCCGGCCGGCACGGTCGTCTGGCATGCTTTCCGGCCTTGCCCCAACAGAACCTGCACAAGGAGACAACGCATGAAGAACATGAACCGACGCCAGGCCGGCCTGGCGCTGGCCGGGCTGGCCGCCGCTGGCCTGGGCGCGCCCGCACGGGCGCAGCAGGGCGTGCCGCGCATCCTGGTGGGTTTCCCCGCCGGGGGATCGATCGACGTGGTGGCCCGCCGCCTGGCCGAGCAGTGGCGTGGCCGCACCGGCACCACCACGGTGGTCGAGCAGAAGGTGGGCGCGGGCGGGCGCATTGCCCTCGCCACGCTCAAGGACGCGCCGCCCGACGGGCTCACCCTGGTGCTCAGCCCGTCGTCCATGCTGACCATCTACCCGCACGTGTACAAGCGCCTGCAGTACCGGCCGGCCACGGACTTCATCGCCGTGACGCCGGTGGCCCTGTCCACCTGCGGCTTCATGGTCGGGCCGAAGGTGCCCGAGTCGGTCAAGACCCTGCGCCAGTTCGCCGACTGGACGAAGGCGCGGACCGAGCCCGAGGGCTACGCCTCGCCCGCGGCCGGCGCCATGCCGCACTTTCTGGGCAACCAGTTCGCCCGCGCGGCCGGCATCCAGCTCACGCACGTGCCCTATCGCGGCGCGGCCCCGGGCCTGCAGGACCTGATGGGCGGTCAGGTCGCCTCCGGCTGCTTCAGCGTGGGCGACTGCCTGCCGCACCTGCCCACCGGACGGGTGCGCGTGCTGGGCGTGACCGACACGCGGCGCTCGCGCTTCCTGCCCGATGTCGCCACGTTCGAAGAGCAAGGCTTTGCCGGCATCCACGGCGTGGAAAGCTATGGGCTGTACCTGCCCGCCAAGACGCCCGCAGCGCAGGTCGACCGGCTGCTGGCGCTGGCGCAGCAGGCGATCCGCGACCCGGCCGTGGTGGAGTCGCTGGCCAAGCTGGGCTTCGAGCCCGTGAGCAGCACGCCCGAAGCGTTCGCGCGGCAACTGGCGCAGGAGCGCGAGCGCTGGGCGCCCGTGGTGGCGGCTTCGGGCTTTTCGTCCGAGGAGTAGGCGCTGCGGACGCTGCCGGTCCGTTCAATCCCAGGCGGGGGCCAAGCCTTGCGGATCGACCAGCCGGCCGCCGCGCTCCAGTGCGGCGATGCGCTGCATCTGCCCGTCCGTCAGGCGCAGTTGCGGTGCTTTGAGGTTGCCTTGCAGGTGGGCGCGCTGCGTGGACGAGGGAATCACCGCATGGCCCAATTGCATGGCCCAGGCGAGGGCCACCTGTGCCGGCGTGGCGGCCAGCTCCGCCGCGATGGCCTGGATCACCGGGTCCTGCAGCACCTGGCCGTAGGCCAGCGTCATGTACGACGTGGTGTGGATGCCCTGGCTGCGTGCGAAGTCCACCACCGCACGGTTCTGCAGGTAGGGGTGCAGCTCGATCTGGTTCGTCGCGATGCGGTCCGCGCCCACGGCGGCGATGGCTTCGCGCAGCAGCGCGGTGTTGAAGTTCGATACGCCGAAGGCCCGCGTCAGCCCCTGCGCCTGGGCGTCTGCCAGTGCGCCCAGAGACTCCGCCACCGGCACCGCCCCGCCGGGCGCTGGCCAGTGGATCAGCGCGAGGTCCACCCGGTCGGTGCGCAGTTGGGCGAGGCTCTCCTTCAGGCTGGGGATGAGTCGGTCGGCCGCGAGGTGGTCGGTCCAGACCTTGGTGGTGATGAACAGCTCGTCGCGCGGCACGCCGCTCTCGGCAATGGCCTGGCCGACCTCGGCCTCGTTGCCGTAGATCTGGGCCGTGTCGATGTGGCGGTAGCCCAGCGCCAGCGCGGTCTTGACCGAGTCGATGACGACCTGGTCTTTCAGGCGGAAGGTGCCCAGGCCGAAGGCTGGAACGGCAGGGACAGCGGTGGTGGCAGAGGGGCTGGTGATCGTCGTCATGGAAATCTCCTGAAGAAATGAAAGCGGGGGACGGGAAGGACCGGTGCTGTGCGAGGAACGAGGGCCTTCGCAGCGCCATCCATAAGAGCGATGGCATGGGCACCCTCGTGAAGAGCCCCGAGTCTGCAGGTTTATCCTTTGCAGAAAAACACCGCCATGCTCCATAGATATTTGCTCTGGAGTCAATAATGAACCGCGAGCGATGCGCCCATGAAAACCACACTCGAAGAACTGCAGGCCTTTGCCGCCGTGGTGGACGGCGGCTCCATCACCGCTGCAGCCGAGCACCTGGGCCAGACCGTCTCCGGCATCAGCCGGGCGCTGGCGCGGCTGGAGAAAAAGCTCGAGACCACGCTGCTGCGCCGCACCACGCGCCGCATCGAACTCACCGAGGAGGGCCAGGCCTTCCTCGCCCGCACCCGCGCCATCCTGGCTGCGCTCGACGAGGCCGAAGAGCACATGGCTGCGCGCCGGCGCGAGCCTGCCGGCCGCCTGCGAGTGAACGCCGCCACGCCCTTCATGCTGCACGCCGTGGTGCCCCTGGTGCCCGAGTTCCGCCGCGCCTACCCGCAGATCACGCTGGAGCTGGACACCGACGAGCTGAACATCGACCTGCTGGCACGCCGCACCGACGTGGCGATCCGCATCGGCCCGCTGCGCGACTCCACGCTGCACGCGCGGCCGCTGGTCACGAGCCGCATCCGGGTGCTGGCGAGCCCGGCCTATCTGGCCGAACGCGGCCGGCCGAAGACCGCGGCGGCCCTCGGCCGCCACACGCTGCTGGGTTTTTCACAGGTCGAATCGCTCAACCGGTGGCCGCTGCGCGGCGCGCATGGCGACGAGTGGCCCATCGCGCCGGCGATCACCGCCTCCAGCGGCGAAACGCTGCGCCAGTTGGCGCTACAGGGTGCGGGTATCGTGTGCCTGTCCGATTTCATGACCGCTGCCGACCGCGAGCGGGGCGACCTGGTGCAGATCCTGGCGAAGGACACGGCCGACGTGCGCCAGCCGATCAGCGCGGTGTATTACCGCAACACGCAGCTGGCCGCGCGCATCGCGTGCTTTCTGGATTTTCTGCAGGAGCGGTTGAAGTCGTTTTGAACACTCTGCCGGATGAATTCAGGCGCTGCCAGCGGCATCTGCTGGCCATTCCCCGGCCACTGGGGCCATCCAGTAGTTGGCCAGTGCGGGAAAATGATCGCCCTCGCTGGCATAGGCTTGGTCGCGAATGTCAAACAGCAGGTTGCCGCGCTGCTGTGCGCGAACCAAGGTAAAGGCCTGTTCGATATCGCGGCTGTTGTCGAACATCAGGGTCATATCCGCCAGCGGCGCCGCATGCCGGATGGCTGCCTGGGTGCGCGGAAACCGCTCGCGCAGCTTGGCCGTCGGCACGGCGTGCCCGCCTTGTTGCTTGCGTGTTTCCACGCGCAACTCCGACAGCGCAACGTTGGCCAGACCCACGAAAAGCAGAACCACGTAGTAGCCGGAGCGCTGCATCTCCAGGATGTCTTCGTGCTTGCTTTCCATGGTGCCGTCCGAGCGCTTGCGCCAGTGAGAGAAAACGGTCTCGAACGCAAAAGGCATGCGTTCGGCCATCACGATGGCCTTGAAAGCGCGGATTCCCTCTTGTGAAAGGCGTTGCCAGCGTTGATCGGAATCCCGCAGTTTCTGCGCCCATTCGGGCATGTCGCTGGGCAGGATGGAGGCGGTCAGCCGATCGGCGTTGATGAGCGGAATGCGCAGATCGTGGGCCAGGCGTTCGTACCAGAGGGTCGATTTTCCTGAGCCGTTGTGCCCTGCCAAAACCAGCGCCAGGGGCTTTTTCTGGCTGTCCAGAGCCGCGTGAAGGACGTCGGCTAGAACCGGAGGCCGCATCAGGAACCGGCTCGTAACGCCTTGAACTTACCGTTCACGAATTCTCCGATAGTGGTTTCTCCGTCCACCGACCTGCGCACCATCTTGGTGGGATCCGTTTCGCTGATGGCATAGGAGTAGATCTTGCGAGCGGAGTGCTGTTTGAAGACCGCATCGGCGGTGATGCCGGGCGTCGCCAGGGAGCGGCCTAACTCGACCACCAGAACATTCGCTTGTTCGCTGCCCCTGACCCGTGCCCGCTTGGTGGATCTTTCAGACCGGACCAGCGACAGTCCACCGTGGAACGAAGCCACCGTTCTGCCGTCCGAAGGGGGTGTGGAGGTCTTGGTATTCATGGCCGGAAGGGAAGTAGGCGGTGGGAAAGGTCATTGTGCCACCGCGCTATGGAAAGGCGCTGTGCATTGCCGTGGAGGGCTTGCGGTGCACATCGGAATTTTCGACAGCACGGCCACTGCCCTCCCTTCAGCCCAGCGTCTCCAGAAACGTCTTGCGCCACCAATGAATGTCGTGCTCGCGAATGCGTTCCATCAACGCCTGGTGGCGCCGCTGGCGTTCCTTGAGCGGCATCTGCAGCGCGGTCTGGATGGTGTCTGCCATGCCTTGCGTGTCGTAGGGGTTGACCAGCAGCGCTTCCTTCATCTGCTCGGCCGCGCCCGCGAAGCGCGACAGCACCAGCACGCCGGGGTCATCAGGGTCTTGCGCGGCGATGTATTCCTTGGCGACGAGGTTCATGCCGTCGCGCAGCGGCGTCACCAGGCCCACGGCGGCGGCGCGGCACAGGCCCGGCACGCGCTTGCGGGCCACGGTGCGGTGGATGTAGCGCAGCGGCATCCAGTCGAGCTCGCCATAGTCGCCGTTGATGGCGCCGCACAGGCCTTCCAGTTCCTGGCGCAGGTCGGCATAGGCGTCCACGCTGTCGCGGGTGGGCGAGGCGATCATCACCAGCGTGGCGCTGTGGTGGTTCTCGGGGTAGCGCGCCAGCAGCTCGCGGAAGGCGCGCACGCGCTGCGGGATGCCCTTGGAATAGTCGAGCCGGTCGATGCCCAGCAGCAGGCGCCGGCGCGAATACTCGTCGCGCATGGCGGTGAAGGTCTGCACGGCCTCGGGCGCGGCGGCCAAGCGGGTGAATTCTTCCACGTCGATGCCGATGGGAAAGGCCCCCACCTGCACCGTGGCGCCGAAGGCGCGCAGGTGCTGCGGGCCCACGGTTTCCGCATTGGCTTCGTTGCTCAGGTAACGCGTGAAATGCGACACGTCGGCCTCGCTCTGCAGGCCCACGAGGTCGTAGGCGAACAGGGAGCGCATGAGCCATTCGTGCTGCGGGATGGCGGCCATGATGAGCGGCGGCGGCACCGGGATGTGCAGGAAGAACCCGATGCGCTGGCGGCAGCCCAGCGCCCGCAGTTCGGCAGCGAGCGGGATCAGGTGGTAATCGTGCACCCAGATGGTGTCGTCTTCCTTGAGCAGCGGCAGCAGCTTGCGGGCGAACATCTGGTTCACGCGGCGGTAGCCGGCGATGTAGCTGGCATTGAAATCCGCCAGGTCCAGCCGGTAATGGAACACGGGCCACAGCACGCTGTTGCTGTAGCCGCTGTAGTAGCTGTCGTGGTCTTCCTTGCACAGGTCCACGGTGGCCAGGGTGACGGAGCCCGCCTGGCGCGTCTGCAGCTTGGCTTCGCCGGGAAGGCTGTCTTCGGAAATGTTGCCGCTCCAGCCGAACCACAGGCCCCCGGTGCGGCTCAGCGTCTCGCCCAGCGCGACCGCCAGGCCTCCGGCGGCGGGCTTGCGGGGGTCGGCGATGCGGTTGGAGATGACGACGAGGCGGCTCATGGGAAATTTCCTTGCGGTGCGAACGGGCAGTCGGGGTGGGCGTGGCGGATGCGGCGCCTTTTCAGATCACGCTGTCCCAGGGATCGGACAGCCGCACGGCGGCATTGATGATGCCGACCATGGAATAGGTCTGCGGGAAGTTGCCCCACATCTCGCCGGTCTGCGCGTGCGTGTCCTCGGACAGCAGCCCGAGCGGGTTGCGGGCGGCCAGCAGGGCCTCGAAGATCTCGCGCGCCTGCGCCTTGCGGCCGATGCGGGCCAGCGCGTCGATGCGCCAGAACGCGCAGATGTTGAAGGCGGTGTCGGGCTTGCCGAAGTCGTCGGCGGCCTCGTAGCGGCGCATGTAGGGGCCGTCGCAGAGCGAAGCCTCCATGGCGTCCACGGTCGAGACGAAGCGCGGGTCCATCGGGTCGATCAGGCCCACCTCGGCCATCAGCAGCACACTGGCGTCCAGTTCGTTGCCGCCGAAGCTCTCGGCAAAGGCCTGGCGCTCTTCGCTCCAGGACTTGGCGAGGATCTCGTCGCGCATCGACCGGGCGTGTGCGCTCCAGTAGTCGGCGCGTTCCGGCAGCTGCAGCGAATGGGCGATCTTGGCCAGGCGGTCGCAGGCGGCCCAGCTCATCAGTGCCGACGAGGTATGCACGCGGGCTCGGGTGCGCAGCTCCCACATGCCGGCGTCGGGCTGGCCGTACACGCGCACGGCCAGCTCGCCGATCTGCTCCATGCGCGAGAACTCGGTCGCGCCCGCCGGGTGCAGCAGCCGCTGGTCGTGGAAGGCCTGGGCCGCGCCCAGGATGATGTTGCCGTACACGTCGTGCTGGAAATGCTCGGCCGCCTGGTTGCCCACGCGCACCGGGCCCATGCCGCGGTAGCCGGCCAGCTGCGGCACAAAGGCCTCGGGCAGGTCGTGCTCCAGGCCGATGCCGTACAGCGGCTGGATGTGGCCGTCGCTGGCCTCGGCCACCACGTTGCTGAGCCAGCGCAGGTAGTCCTCCATCGTCGCCGTCTCGGACAGGCTGTTGAGCGCCCGCACGACGAAGAACGCGTCGCGCAGCCAGCAGTAGCGGTAGTCCCAGTTGCGGCCGCTGTCCGCCGATTCGGGAATGCTCGTGGTCATAGCCGCCACGATGGCGCCGGTGTCCTCGAACAGCGAGAGCTTGAGCGTGATGGCTGCGCGGATCACCGCGCCCTGCCATTCGAGCGGAACGGCCAGGCGCTGGGTCCAATGGCGCCAGTACCAAACGGTTTCCTGCTCGTAGTGGCGCGCCGTGTCGGCAATGCCGACGGGCAGCGATTCGTCGGCGCCCAGCAGGAAGTTGTGTTCGCGCGCCATCACGAAGGGCTGGCCCGACAGCACGTGGGAGATGGGCACGTCGGTGTTCAGCCGCAGCGTCAGGTCTTCGCCCACATAGCGGATGTGGTTGCTGCCCTGCGTGATCTCGGGCGCATGCTTGCCCCAGCCGTAGCGCACATCCACCGTCACGCGGATGCGCGGGGCGCCCTCCAGCCGGCGCACGCGGCGCACCAGCATCATGGGCCGGAAGTAGCGCGCCCGGGCATAAAAGCGTGGCGCGAAATCCGTGATCTCGATGCTGTTGCCCGAACGGTCGGTGAGCCGCGTGCGCAGCACCGCGGTATTGGGCTCGTACCACTGCTCGGTGGTGGCGAGGTCTTCGATCTCGATGGCGAAGCGGCTGCCTTCGTCGCCCGGCTGCAGCAGGGCGTTGAACACCGGGTCGCCATCGAAGCGGGGCAGGCAGCACCACACGATGTGCGCCTGCGCGTCCACCAGAGCGCTGATGGCGCAGTTGCCGATCAGGCCCAGGGCCAATGAAGGCTCGGCGGGCGGGCCGAAATGGGAACCGGTCTTCATGCGGCGGGCCTTTCCGGCGCCGCCATCTGGTAGAGCCATTCGCGCAGGACGGTGGTGTCGTCGCAGCGCACTGCGGCCTGCGTCTCCCCCGTGCCCACCTTGATGCCGATGCCGCCCAGGGCCTGCGTGGCGACGAAGCCGTTTTCGTCCGTCACGTCGTCGCCCGCGAACACGGGGATGCGGCCCTGGAAGGGCGGGTGCTGCATGAAGTCGGTGATCGCGCGTCCCTTGCTGGGGCCCGAGGGCTTGATCTCCAGCACGCATTTGCCCTGCATCAATTCGAGCCCGGGCGCGTGATTGAGGGCATGTTCCAGGGTCGAGCGGCACACAGCTTCCAGTTCCTGCGCCTGCCGGTAGTGCAGCGCGACGCCGGCGCTCTTGCGCTCCAGGACCAGGGCGGGGTAGCGGTCGCGCAGTGCCTCGATGATGCGAATGACCGCTGTCAAGTCCGTGGCCGGCACGGCCCCCACGAGCCCGCTGTTCAGGCGGTACTGGGCGCCGTGCTCACAGGCCAGCGGCAGCTGAAGGGGGGACAGGAAGCGGTCGATGTCGGCTTGCGTGCGGCCCGTCGCGATGGCCAGGGCACCGCCCAGCCTTTCGTGCAGCGCCTGCAGCGCCGGCACGATGCCCGGGGGCACCTGCACCGCATCGGGGTGGGACGCAATATCGGCGAGCGTGCCGTCAAAATCGAGGAAAAGTGCGTATCTCGCAGTCAGTAGCGGTAGATTTTGCATTGCCAGCCACCTTACCAGAAGCCTTTGCGCGGGCTGTAGGCGCCGAGGCAGGGCGCCTGTAGGCGGGTTGAAAACGCCCGCCGTAGCGCCCATGTGCGATGGGTGTACCCCCGGTGCCCTGGCCTGTCTGGGCCACCACACCCTTCTTCATTGCGGCCTTCCATGAACGACATCTCGCACCTGCACATCGTGTGCCCCCACTGCCACACCACCAATCGCGTGCGGGCGGACCAACTGGCGAGCGCGCCCGACTGCGGGCAGTGCCATCGGCCGCTCTTCGCCGGCGCCCCTCTGGCGCTGGATGCGGATGGTTTCGAGCGCCACGTGCAGCGCAGCCACATTCCGGTGCTGGTGGATTTCTGGGCGCCCTGGTGCGGTCCCTGCCGTGCGATGGCCCCGGCGTTCGCGCAGGCCGCGCGCGAGTTGGAGCCGCAGGTTCGCTTGGCCAAGCTGGACACCGAGGCTCATCCCGCGTTAGCGGCGCGCCATCAGATCCGCAGCATCCCGACGATGATCCTGTTCCGGAACGGCCGCGAGTCCGCGCGCATTTCCGGCGCGCTGGGCGCGGCAGACATCGTGCGCTGGGTGCGCACCGCCACCCACTGACCGTTCAGCGGGGCGATTGCCTTCAACGGGCCCGCTTTGCGGGCGTCGGGGGGCACAGGAGGGAGTCAGCCCTGCGCGGCCAGCCAGCCGGCCACCGCACGCACCCGCGCCTCGCGGATCCATTCCCCCACCTGCGGGCCCGCGGCGCCAGCCGCCGCGGCGCGGGCGGCGATCTCCGCCGTCACCACCGACTGCGCCGCCGACAGGACGGCCGCCAGCCGGGGGCGCTGGGGGTAGGGCGTCTCTTCGAAGCCGAGCCGGCCCCGCGCATCGCACTCGCAGGCCAGCAGCACCTCGGCAAAGCGCGCCGGCTTGCGCAGGGCATCGCACCGCTCCAGGAGCCGCACCAGGGCGGCTGCGCCGAGGTCCGCGCTGCGGTGGATGTTGCCGTGCTCGCGCGCCACCACGTCGGCGGTTTCGCGGCAGTCCACCGGCACGCGCAGGCGCTCGCACACGTCGCGCAGCAGTTCTGCGCTGCGGGTTTCGTGGCCGATGTGGCGCGGCAGCACGTCGGCCGCAGTGGTTCCCTTGCCCAGGTCGTGCACCAGGCAGGCAAAGCGCACGGCCAGGGGCGCCTGCAGCCGCGCGGCCATGTCCAGCACCATCATCACGTGCACGCCGGTATCGACCTCGGGGTGGTATTGCGCGCGCTGGGGCACGCCCCACAGGCGGTCCAGCTCCGGCAGCAGCACGGCCAGCGCACCGCAGGCGCGCAGCACCTCGAACATGCGCGAGGGCGCGGGCTCCATCAGGCCGCGGGCCAGTTCCTGCCAGACGCGCTCGGCCACCAGATTGTCCACCTCGCCGGCCTCGACCATCTCCCGCATGAGCGCCAGGGTTTCGGGGGCCACGGTGAAGTCGGCGAAGCGCGCGGCGAAGCGGGCCACGCGCAGGATGCGAACGGGGTCTTCGCGGAAGGCGTCGGTCACGTGGCGCAGCACGCGTGCCTGCAGGTCGCGAACGCCGCCGTAGGGGTCGCACAGGCCGGTCGCGTCGGCCTGCTCCGCGATGGCGTTGATCGTGAGGTCGCGGCGCGAGAGGTCTTCCTCCAGCGTGACTTCGGGCGAGGCCTGCACCGCAAAGCCGCGGTAGCCGCGCCCGCTTTTGCGCTCGGTGCGCGCCAGGGCGTATTCCTCGTGCGTCTGGGGGTGCAGGAATACCGGGAAGTCGCGCCCGACCGGCAGGTAGCCTTGCGCGGCCATTTCGTCGGGCGTGGCGCCGACGACGACCCAGTCCCTGTCGTTGACCGGACGGCCCAGCAGCCTGTCGCGCACCGCGCCGCCCACCATGTAGATTTGCATGGCCGGCAGTGTACGGGGTGGCATTCATCGCGCGGTGGCTTCTGGCCTTTCATGCGCGATGCAGCGGCCCTGGCGGGAAATCCAAGGCCAAAAAAGCACCATGCCGGCGTATTTCATGCCTTCACTGCTATAAAAAATATAGCGATCGATGCGTTTTGCCAGGGGGCCTGGCATCGCCGCCGGGCGGCGCGGGTCAGCGCTTGTCGGCCGTCAGGCGCGCGAGCGCGCCCCGAATCACCTCGATGCGCTGCGCTTCGTAGGAATGGCTGTAGCGCAGGGTCTTGATGCCGTGGGGTCCGCGGGTCGCCTGCGTCTGGAAAGTGCCTTGCAGCCGGTCGAGGTAGGCCAGCAATTCTGGATGGTGGCGCGCGGCCACGGCCCGGTCGAAGGAGAGGCTGCCTTCGGCCTGCGGCCCGAAATCGCTGTCCGGCAGGGTGCCGTTGCCTGGCGTGAACGGCGGCGGCGGGATGGCGAACCGCGTGGATGGGCGGACGGGCCGGTCCACGCCCATCAGGGACGGATCAGGCGGGGTGCTGAAGAAGGTGGTAGGCATGGAACTCTGGTCCTGGAGTGGCTGCGTTCACAGCGTGCCGCCCCTCCCGCCACGCCCCTGCCGCAGGCCGGAAGCGATGTTCCATTTTGCGAAGCGCCCCTCCTGCGGGCGCCTCGCCAATCAGCGCTCCGTGCGGCTCAGCCGGTACGGCTCTTCGAAGTCGAGAAAGTCCGCCTCGGCTTCGGCTGCGCGCACCCAGTCCTGCACGCCGGGCAGCGCCAGCACGCGCTCCACGTAGTCCGCGATGTGCGGGGGCAGGGGCAAGGCGTAGGTGGTCAGGCGCGAGCACACGGGGGCGAAGAAGGCATCGGCGATGGTGAACCCGCCGAACAGCAGCGGGCCGCCGTGCGCCTGCAGCAGCGCGGTCCACATCTCGATCAGCCGCGCCACGTCGGCGCGCAGCGCGGGGCGGTCGCGCCACAGCAGGGCGCCGGTGTCGGGCAGGCGGGCCTCGATGTTCATCGGGCAGGCGCCGCGCAGCGCGGAGAAGCCGCTGTGCATCTCGGCGCAGACGCTGCGGGCGCGCGCGCGGGTGGCCGCGTCGGCAGGCCACAGTGCCTTGTCCGGGTGCTTTTCCGCCACGTATTCGGCGATGGCCAGGGTGTCCCACACGGCCAGGCCGCCATCGACCAGCACGGGCACCTTGCCAGTGGGGGTGACCGCCTGGATCTTCTGCTTGAACTGGGAGCCTTCGTCGAAGCTGTCGAAACGCAGCGGAATTTCTTCGAACGCGATGCCGGCCTGGCGCAGCAGCACCCAGGGGCGCATGGACCAGGAGGAGTAGTTCTTGTTGCCGATGTACAGCTGGAGCATGGGGGTCACCTCGGAAAACGGGAGGTGCATCCTACGATGCCGCAGCACGGCCCTTCGATGCCTTTTCGCGCGGCGACTGATGCGCGCCGCGCATCAGCCGTTCTTTCGGGCGCCGCTCGGGGCGGGCCGGTCAGATTGGCCAGACCACGCCGTTGTCGTTCAGGATGGCATCGAGCGCACGGTCGTGGTCCTCGGCCTCGAAGTCGTCGATGTAGCCGTGCGTGAAGCCCAGGCCCACCGTGGTGGGCACCGGCTGCAGCGTGGCCAGCGTGCGGTCGTAGAAGCCCCCGCCGTAGCCCAGGCGGTAGCCGCCGGGGCCATAGCCCACGCAGGGCACGAACAGCAGGGAGGGCACGATCACCTCGGTGTCCTTGGGCTTGGGGATTCCGTAGGCGTCTTCTTCCATCGGGCAGCCGGGATACCAGGCATGGAAGGTGAGGGTCTTGTGCACCTTGTCCACCACCGGCAGCCCGATGCGGCGGCGCTGGGGCTCGTCGAGCAGTTCGCCGTCTTCCTTCCAGCGGTGCAGCGCCGGGAGGGGGTCGAACTCGCCCTTGATGGGCCAATAGGCACCGATGACGGTGTCGGGCCGGTCCACCAGCCAGATTCGCATGACGCGCTGAAGCAGGTCCGCCCGCTGTAGGCGGTCGGGGAGATTCAGGCGTTCTTCTACCAGTGCGCGGCGCAGGGCTGCTTTGTCCATCACATAATTCCCCCAATGCAATTGCTCAAGATTCTGACACCGCTCGTCGCGGGCGCCTTGCTCGCCGGTGGCGCGACCCTTGCCGTCGCGCAAAACCGGGGCGACGATACCCTGCTGGAGATGCAGCAGGCCTTCCGCAAGGGCGACCGGCAAAGGCTCGCCCAACTGCTGCCCAGCGCCCGTGGCCATGTGCTGGAACCCTGGGCAGCTTACTGGGAACTGCGGGCCCGCCTCGGCGAGGCCCTGCCGCAGGAGGTGAACGCCTTCCTGCAGCGCTACCCCGGCACCTACCAGGAAGACCGCCTGCGCAACGACTGGCTGCTGCTGGTGGGCCAGCGCCGCGACTGGGTGCAGTTTTCCGAGCTGCATCCCCAGTTCCGCATGGGCGATGACCGCGAGGTGCGCTGCTACGCGCTGCTGATCGAGCAGATCAAGGGCACGGCGCCGGCTGGCGCCATCGACGAGGTGCTGCGCAATTGGTATGGCCAGCGCGAGGCCGACGACGGCTGCACCCACGCGGTGGCCGAGTTCTACGCCGACAAGAAGGTCACGGCCATGGACATCTGGCGCAAGGCGCGTCTGTCGGCCGAGGCCAACCGCGCCCGTGCCACGCGCAGTGCGGTCGAGATCGTGGCGCCCGAGGCGCTGCCGCTGCTGCGCGAGGTGTTCGACTCCCCCGTCAAGTTCCTGGCCGGCCGTGCCACGGCCGCCGGGCGCGTGCGCCAGGAATTGGTGGTGCTCAGCCTCATCAAGATGGCCATGGCCGACCCCGGCGGCGCGGCGCGGCTGCTGGACGCCAAGTGGGGCGTGCAGCTGTCGCCCGAGGAGCGCAACTGGGTCTGGGGCGTGATCGGCAAGCAGACGGCGATCGCGCTGTCGCCGGACGCCATGGGTTACTTCGGCAACGTGTCCAAGGATGCCGACCTGCCCGATGACGCCCTGGGCTGGAAGGTGCGCGCCGCCTTGCGCGCCGGCCAGTGGAAGCAGGTGGCCCGCGCCATCGACGCCATGTCGCCCACCGCCCGCCAGGACAGCACCTGGACCTATTGGCGCGCCCGCGCCTGGCTGTCCGACCGCCCAGGCGACGAAGACAGGGCCCGCGCCCGCGAGCTGCTCGAACGCATCGCGGGCACCAACGGGTTCTATGAAATGCTTGCCCTGGAAGAGCTGGGCCAGCGCGTCGTGCTGCCGGCTGCGCCCCTGCCGCCCACGCCCGAGGAAAAAGCCGCCGTGCGCGCCAACCCGTCGCTCAACCGCGGGCTGTACGCCATCTTGCTGGGGCTGCGAAGCGAGGGCGTGCGCGAGTGGAACTATGCCACCAACCTGCACAGCCCGGGCGGCATGGCCGACCGCGAGTTGCTGGCCGCTGCCGAATTCGCCTGCCAGCGCGAGGTGTGGGACCGCTGCATCAACACCAGCGAACGCACCAAGGCCCTGTTCGACGCATCGCAGCGGTTTCCCATGCCGTTTCGCAACACGGTGGTGGCGCGTTCGCAGGCCATCGGGCTCGACCCGGCCTACGTGTACGGGCTCATCCGCCAGGAGAGCCGCTTCGTCATGGACGCGCGTTCGGGCGTGGGCGCCTCCGGCCTCATGCAGGTGATGCCCGCCACGGCCCGTTGGACGGCCCGCAAGATCGGCATGGCCAACTTCACGCCCGACCAGATCAACGACCGCGACACCAACATCACCATCGGCACGGCCTATCTCAAGCTCGCGCTGGACGATTTCGACGGCTCCATGCCCCTGGCCGCGGCGGCCTACAACGCCGGCCCGGGCCGCCCGCGCAACTGGCGCAACGGCCCGCTGCTGGAGGCGGCCATCTGGGCGGAGAACGTGCCTTTCAGCGAAACGCGCGACTACGTGAAGAAGGTGCTGGCCAACACGACGCTCTACGCGGCAATCCTGAGCGGCCAGCCGCAGTCGCTCAAAGGCCGCCTGGGCAGCGTGGGGCCGCGCGATGCAGCGGTGCCGGAGCCGACCAAAGACCTGCCATGATGGCCCTCGCGAGGCCGGGCGCCAGGTGCCCCGGCCTCGCGGTTTCACCGGGCCGCGGAGGGCGGCCGTTTCACTTCCATAAAAACCGATGTCGAAGAAAAAAACCGGGGCCTTGGTGGCCGTTGCCGTGGCGATGGGGTTGCTGTGCGGAGCCGCTTCGGCGCAGCAGGTCTACAAATGGGTGGATGCACAAGGCCGCACGCAATACGGCCAGCAGCCGCCGGACCTGTCCACCGCCGAGCAGCCCCAATTGCACAACACCGTGCCGTTCGGTGGCAGCAGCGGCGGCGCAGCCAGTTCGGGCAGCGCCCCGCGCAAGCTGCCCCGGGACGTGCAGGACCAGGTGAACGGCCTGGCGCAGGGCCTGACCAAGACGCAGCCGGGCAAGGTGCCGCTGGCCTGTGGCAGAGCGGTGAGCAACGCGACCTCGGGCCTGGACACCATGCTGGAGACCGGCGACAAGAACGCGCGCGACGGCTACCTGTCGCGCGAGCAGTACGAAGCCACGGCGGGCAAGATCCGCGCCACGCGCAGCCATATCACCGTGAGCGATTGCGAATCGTCCACGGGCGTCAAGCGCGACTTCTACCAGTGCATTTCCAACGACCGCAACCACGTGATGGGGTGCGCGCAGCAGCACCGCTTCTGAGGCGGGTCGGGCCCGGCGGTGCGATCAAGGCACGTCGTCGCCCGCGGGGGGTGGCTTGCGCCCGGTGACCATGGCCCGCACCAGGTTCTCGCGGTGCTTCCACCCGGTGAACAGCACGCCGCCCACGTGCAGGGCGATCAATCCCAGCAGGGTCCAGCCCAGGCCCTCGTGCAGGTTGGCGAGCCAGCCGTAGCCCCAGAAAAGATCGGTGGTGTAGAGCCAGCCGGTGAACCCCAGCAGACCGATGCAGCCCAGCAGTGCCACCACCATCCAGCCGCCCAGCGGGTTGTGGCCTAGGTGGCGCGGCGCACGCCCTGCGCCCACGGCACGCGCATAGGCCCAGGTGGCGGCCGGCCCGCGCACGAACTGCGCAAAGCGTGCGTGGTTTCGGCCCGCGAAGCCCCAGGCCACGCGCGTGCAGGCGATGGCCAGGGCAGCGTAGCCCAGGTTTTCGTGCAGGGGCCCCAGCCGGTGCCGGGTGATCCAGGCCGCGGCGACCGAGGCCACCAGCGACCAGTGCAGGAGCCGCACCGCCGCGTCCCACACGGGAACAGGCGGCCGGGAGTTATTTTTCTTCAACGCGTTCCAGCGTCTTGGGGTCGAAGAACGCCTCCACGCGCTTGCCCTGCGGGTCCTTGCCGTACACCTCGTAGCAGGTGGTGGTCTTTTCCATGCGGCGCACGGTCCAGCCTTCCTTGACGAGCTTTTCCTGCAGCTCGGTGTGGGGGCGCCATTCCGATGCGGGATGGGAGGGGCACTGCACGTCGCCGTGCGCCCAGGCGCCGCCGGCGGCCACGGTCAGGGCCAGGGCGATGGCGGCACGGCAAAAGGGGGTGGAATTCATGGGGGACTCCTGCAGAGAAAAAGGATAGGGGCGAAACGGTTTCGGCCAGCGCAGCGTGTCAGGTCTGCGCCCAGCGGCGCAGGAGATTGTGGTACACGCCCGTGAGCTGCAGCAGCCGCGGATCGGCGGCGTCCAGCGAGGGGGTCAGGCGCTGGATGGTCTGGTCCAGATCGAAGAGCAGCGTGCGGTCGCCCTCGTCCTGCACCAGGCTTTCGATCCAGAAGAACGAGGCGATGCGCGTGCCGTGCGTGACCGGCGTCACGCGGTGCAGGCTGCTGGAGGGGTAGAGCACCAGGTCGCCGGCTTCGAGCTTGACGCTCTGCACGCCGAACGGGCCTTCGATTTCCAGTTCACCGCCATCGTATTCGTGCGGGTCGGCCAGGAACAGCGTGGCCGACACGTCGGTGCGCATCGATTGCTGCGTGCCGGGCCACTGCATGACGGCGCTGTCCACATGCGCGCCATAGGTGCCGCCGTCGGCATAGCGGTTGAACTTCGGCGGGTGGATCTTGCGCGGCAGCGTGGCCGCGATGAAGGTCGGGTGGCTGCCCAGCACCTGCAGCAGGTGCTGGCCCAGTTCCACCGCCACCTCGCTGGCATCGTCGAGCTGCTCGTTTCGCTTGACCGACCGCGCCAGCGTGCCGGCCGTGGCGCTGCCGCTGCGCCAGGCGGCGGTATCCAGGCGCTGGCGGAAGTGGCGCACTGCGTCTGCGTCCAGAACGTGTTCGAGGGTGATCAGCATGGCGTGTCTGGCAAAGAAGGACAGGAAAGCGGCTGGGCCACGAGTGCGCCGGGGCCGATGTCGGCCAGCGTGGCGCAGCCGGCCAGCGCCATGCAGGCCTGCAGTTCCTCGATCAGCAGGCGCAGCAGATGGGCCACGCCCAGCGCGCCGGCCACGGCCAGCGCATAGACCTGCAGCCGGCCGATCAGCACGGCATCGGCGCCGAGCGCCAGGGCCTTGAACACGTCGGTGCCGCTACGGATGCCGCCATCGAACAGCACGGGCCATTCGGACCCCACCGCGGCACGCACGGCGGGCAGCATCTGCAGGCTGGCGGGGGCGCCATCCAGGCCACGCCCGCCATGGTTGGAGACGACGATGCCCGCCACGCCCCGGGCCTGCAAGGCGGTGGCGTCGTCGGGGTGCAGCACGCCCTTGACCCAGACGGGCAGGGGCGTCTGGGCCATCAGCCATTCCAGGTCGGCCCAGGTGGGCGCGAAGTGCATGGCATGAAAGACCCGGCCCTGGCCCGGCTGCGGGGCGGGCGGCTCCATCGGTGCCTGGCCACGCAGGTTCTCGGCCACGCAGCTCGGCGGCATGCGAAAGCCCACCTCCAGTGCCTGGCGGCCGGCCGTCTGCAGGGCCGCGTCCAGCGTGACGACGATCGCGCGGTAGCCGGCGGCCTCGGCGCGGCGAACCAGCTGCAGCGTGTCGTCCCGCCGCGGCTGGAAATACAGCTGGAACCAGCGCGCCGGGCCGCTCGCCTGCGCGATCGATTCGAGCGTGCGGGACGACAGGGTGCTGGCGACCAGGCAGGTGCCGGTGGCCTCGGCGGCGCGCGCGGTGGCGATCTCGCCGTGCGGGTGCGCCAGGGCCTGGAACGCGACGGGCGCCAGGGCCAGCGGGTGCTCCCAGGCCTCGCCGCCCACTACGGCCCGCACATGGCCGTGGCGCACGTCGCGCAGCAGCCGGGGCAGCACGGCCCAGCCGTCGAAGGCGCGCCGGTTGGCCTGGGCCGACCCGCCCAGGCCGCTGCCGCCCGCCACGTAGGCGTGGTGCGCGGCATCCATGTGCTTGGGCGCGAGCAGTGCGTAGTCGAGCGCGCCGTGCACGCCGGGTGGAATGCGGTCCGGTGGCGGGGCGGATGCGGTGGAGGGAAGGGCGGGGGTCATCGTGGATAAGCGGCAATGCCGGGCAGAGCCCGGCATTGGATCAGACCAGGGGCGCCGTTGCCAGCGCGCGGATCAGAACTCGTAGTCGAGCGTGACGCGCACCGCACGCCCGTCGCCCTTGTACAGGAACGAGCCCGAGCGGTACACCGCGGTGTAGTAGTCCTTGTCGCCGGCGTTGAGCACGTTGACGCGGATGTCGGCGTGCTTGTTCAGGCGGTACGAGGCGAACAGGTCGTACACGGTGAACGAAGGCACGGGCTGCGCGCAGGTGCCGCTGGTGTAGCTCGCACCGGTGTCGGGCTGGCCGCCGCAGCGGTCGCTTTCATGCCGCGCCGTGGCGCCCACGGACAGCGAAGGGGTCAGCTGGTACTTGCCCTGCACCGAGAACGAGCGGTCGGCGAAGTTCGACAGCGGCAGGCCCACGTTGCCCGCCGTGGAAGACTTCAGCACCTTGGACTTCATGAACGCCACGCCGGCCTGCACCGTGAATTTGGACGTCACGTTGCCCACCAGGCCGAATTCGACGCCGCGCACGCGGTTCTTGCCCGTGTTGAACGTGCCCAGTGCGTCGTAGTTGGCGCCTTCCATCACGTCGGACTTGGTGGTCTGGAACGCAGCGGCCGTGAACAGCAGCTTGTTGTCCAGCAGGTTCCACTTGGTGCCGATTTCCAGATTGCGCGAGGTCTCGGGCTTGGCGCCTGCGGCGCTGCCGTTGTAGACCACCAGCCCGCCGTAGCCGCTGCTGGTGCCGGTGTCGGATTCGCCGCCGTTGATGTCCTGCGCCGAGCCGTAGCTGGCATACACGATGCCCATGGGGTTGATCTTGTACGACACGCCCAGGTGGCCGTTGAGCAGCGTGTCGGTGTAGCTGTAGTTGCCCGTCTGCGCGGCCGTTGTGGCATTGCGCGTGACGAGGCTGAAGTCGGTGTAGTCGGCACGCACGCCGCCGAACACCGTCCATTGGTCGGTCAGGTCCACCGTGTCCATGGCGCTGAGCGCGAAGCTCTTGACCTGCCAGTCATTGGCCCAGGGCGTCTGGGCGATCTGCCGGCCCATGATGGAGTTCAGGCCCGGCGTGACGGCGCCCGTGGGGCCCGAGAGGCAATACGCCGTGTTGGGGCCCGCGCCGGCTTGCGTGCGGCAGTTGAACGCGCCGGTGTTGGTGACGGCGTAGTTGCCGCGGGTCACCTGGTGGTCGGTGTATTCGAGGCCGAAGATGAGTTCGTTCTTCTTGCCGGCGATCTCGGTGTCCCAGCGCAGGTTGGTCTGGTGCGCGAAATACTTCACTTCCTGCCAGCCGTTGTGCGTGCTCAGCGAGGCGCTGCTGAACGGCGCGCCGTTGCTGTAGCGCGTGCCGCCCGAGGCACCGGTGACCACGTAGCCGTTGTCGGACGTGCCGTAGCGCGTCAGGCTGGTGAGGGTCTTGTCCGGCGCGATGCGCCATTTGACGCGCGCCGTCAGGGCGTCCACGTCGGAATTCTGGAAGTCCTGGTCCTGCGCGTACAAGGGCACGCCGGTGGCCGGCACGCGGTTGGGCACCGTGCCCACCAGGTAGCTGCCCAGGTCGGGGTGCTTGTCCTTGGCGCGCAGGCCGTAGTAGTCCAGCGTGACCGAGAGGTTGGCATTGGCTTCCCACAGGCCCGACAGCGCCAGGCCGTCGCGGCGGCGCTT
Source organism: Acidovorax sp. NCPPB 3576 (assembly GCF_028473605.1). Taxonomy (NCBI): domain Bacteria; kingdom Pseudomonadati; phylum Pseudomonadota; class Betaproteobacteria; order Burkholderiales; family Comamonadaceae; genus Acidovorax; species Acidovorax sp. NCPPB 3576. The sequence continues at coordinate 707,761 of NZ_CP097267.1, forward strand.
GGAGGGGTCGCGGTCCGGCACGCCTTCGTTGCTGTACAGCGCGTTGGCGCGCAGGGCGAACTGGTCGGAAAAGCCCTTGTTGGCGTCCAGCGTGGCGCGGCGGTAGCCGTCGGAGCCTGCGCCCACGGAGATGCGCGAGAAGTCGTAGTCCAGCGTGGCCTGCTTGGTGATGGCGTTGATCGCGCCACCGGCCGAGCCGCGGCCGGCGAAGGTCGAGTTCGGGCCCTTGGTGATTTCGAGCTGCTCGATGGCGAAGCTCTCGCGCGTCGTCATGCCAGGGTCGCGCAGGCCGTCCACGAACACGTCGCTGCGGGCTTCCTGGCCGCGGATGATGTAGCGGTCGCCGAAGGCGTTGCCGTTCTCGCCCGTGCCCAGGGTGATGCCGGGCTGCGCCGCGAGGATCTGCTTGAGGTCGGTGAAGCCGGAGTCGTCGATGGCGGCCTTGGTCACCACCGAGATGGTCTGGGGCGTCTCCGCCAGGGGGCGCGTGTGGCGCACGTCGGCTGACGTCTTGGCCTTGTAGGGCACGCCCACTTCGGCATTGGGATTGGGGTCGATGGCCTGGTCCTGCACCGTCACGGTCGGCAGGGTGTTGGTGTCCTGCGGCGGCACCGTCTGGGCCATCGCGGCCCAGGGCAATAGCACGGCGGTGGAGAGGCTGGCGGCGACGCCTTCCGCCAGGCGGAGGCTGCGGGGTTTCTTGACGGGGCTGGAGTGTTTCATTTTGTTGTCAGGACCAAAAAACAGCCGCGATTATTGATGCGAATCACTCTCGTTCAGGTGCGGGCCCACCCTTGGACGGGAGGAAAGGGGCGGTTTGTAAGATTTTTGCAACAAATTCCGCAGGGAGGGACGTGCGGCCCCGGCGCGCTTGCAAGGGAGGCCGGCCGAGTCGAAGGCCCAGGGATGCAGCGCTGGCGGCCCCCTCGGAAAAGAGGCGTGCAGACCGCTCCTGAAGGGATCCGCCCCTGGTTATCCCATCGCCGGAAAGTGCAGCGGCACGAGGACGGTGACCGCAATGGCACGACCGTTTTCAACGAACGGGGCGAACCTCATCTTGCGCATGGCCCCCAGGGCCGCGCCGTCCATTCGCGGCGTGCCACCGCTTTCCAGCACGGCAGCGCGCACGACGTTGCCGTTGTCATCCACATGCAGGCGAAGCACCACCGTGCCGGCGGGGCTCCCGCTCATCCTGTTCACCAAAAGCGAGAAGTTGAGGCGTCCGACCGGCTGCATTTGCGCAATGCCTACCGTTTTTGCAGGCCATGCATATTCCGCTTCGGGTGTGGCGGCGCAGCCAGCGACCAGCACGCTGAGCGCGATTCCGGCGAGGGCGCAAGGGTATGAACGGCTTGATTTCATGGGTACGGATTAAAGCGCAGGCGGGCCTGCCGGCAGTGTCGCGGCCTCCATCACAGATTGTGGATCTGCGTGCCCTGGACCGCCGCCGCGCCCGAGCGCACCAGGTCCTGCACCGTGCCCTCAAGCCATGCTGGCAGCGGCTGGTCGGCGAAGTAGCGCCCGTGCAGCAGCGCGAAATACGGCGTGGCAGCCGCCCAGTCCCACAGCCGCTGCGCCTCGGCCTGCTGCCACTCCAGCAGCTTGTATTTGACGAGCACCTTGGCGGCGTAGCGCGCGTGCTTTTCGGGCGACTGCACGAAGCCGTCCAGCCGCCGGCGGGCGGTGTCCAGCGCAGGGGCGAGGCCGGTGAAGACGCGGCCATGCCCGGGAACGAGGGTGCGCGGCGCCAGCGACTCGATCAGGTCCAGCGTGGCCGCCACGTCGGCGAAGGCGCTGTCGCCCTCCAGTTCGGGAAAGACCACGCCGAAGCCGTTCTCCCACAGCGCGTCGGCCGAGATCAGCACGGCGTCGATCGGCTCGAACAGCACGATCGAATGCGGATCGTGCCCTGGCGCGGCATGCACCTGCCAGGCCCGGTCGCCGAGCATCACTTCCGTGCCCGGCTGCAGCACGCCGTCCATGCGAAACGGCGGGCAGTCCTGGCCCGTGGGCGTGTAGCTCAGGGCATTGGCATCCCACTGGCGCACGTGGGCCGCCTGGCCCGGGGGAATGAAGATGCCGAGGGCGGGCCAGGCCGCCTGCAGCGCGGCGTTGCCGCCGCAGTGGTCGCTGTGCAGGTGGGTGTTGAGCACGCTGTCGAGCGGGCGGCCCTGCAGTGCGCCTTGCAGCAGCGCGACGGTCTGCGCGGCATTGGTGCAGTAGCCGGTGTCCACCACCGCCGTGTGCCCGGCGCCGATGAACACGATGTTGTTGGCCGACAGCCAGCCACGCTCCAGCACGGTCATGCCGGGGGGCAGGGGCGCAGCAGGGCCCGAGGGCGTCGTCGAGAGGGGCATGGCGGTGGCTTTCATGGCGCGCCGCCCCGGCCGTCTAGAACGTCACGCCGGCGACGAGTATGACATTCGCATAGGGCGTGCATTCGCCGGTGCGCACCATCACGCGCGCCTGCTGGCACAGCCGTTTGAATTCCTCGTGCGGCACCGTATCAGGCACCACGGGCAGCAGGCACCAGTTGGGCAGGGCTCCTTCCGCGCGCTCCACGGCTTCCGAGGCGACGATGGCGCGCTCCACCTGCAGCTCGGACAGGACGGCGCACAGCACCTCATCCACGGCCGGGATGCCGGCCGTGACGGCCAGGTCGATGCGGCGCGGTCCGGGCGGGATGGGCAGGCCGGCGTCCCCGATGACCAGCATGTCGCCGTGGCCCATGCAGGCGATGGCGTGCGAGAGTTCGGCGTGCAGCAAAGCGCGGCGTTTCATAGCAATCTCCAGTCGGGTGGGCGGGGGCTGGCGGCGACGGCATCGCGCGTGGGAATGGAGGGCTGGGCGCCGGGCCGGGTCACGCACAGTGCAGCGGCACGGATGCCGCCCTGCACGGCCAGATCGAGCGGCTCGCCCCGGCCCAGCGCGACGGCGAGCGCCCCCAGGAAGGTGTCTCCGGCGGCCGTGGTGTCCACGGCCTTCACGGCCATGCCGGGGTGGTGGCGGCAGCCATAGGCATCGGCCGCCACGGCGCCGGCCGCGCCGAGCGTGACGACCACGCGCGCCGGGCCGCGCGCACGCAGCAGCCGCGCGGCATGCGCGGCCTCGGCAGGGGTCTGGACCGGGCTGCCGGCCAGGGCCGCAGCCTCGACCTCGTTCACGACCAGCGTGTCCACCAGCGGCCACAGCGCATCGGGCAGGGGCTGCATGGGCGAGGGGTTCAGCACCACGCGGCAATTGGCCGCGTGCGCCTGGCCCGCGGCGGCCAGCACCTGGGGCAGCGGCACTTCGAACTGTGCGACCAGGCAGGCCGCGCCCAGCACCGCGGGCGCCAGCGCCGGGGCGTCCAGCACGAACCGCAGGTTGGCTCCGGCGGCCACGACGATGCGGTTCTGCGCCGCGTCGTCCACCACGATGGCGGCCACGCCTGTGGGCGCGTGGCCATCGGTCTGCACGCCGGAGTGGTCGATGCCGTCGGCGTCAAGCGCTGCCCGCAGCGCCTGCCCGTTGCCATCGGCACCTACGCGCCCGAACAGGTGCACGTCCGCGCCCAGGCGGGCGCAGGCCACGGCCTGGTTGCCGCCCTTGCCGCCGGGAATGTGGTGCAGCGAGTGCGCCATGACGGTTTCGCCGGCGCCGGGCGCCTGCGGCACGCGCAGCACCAGATCCATGTTGAGGCTGCCGACGACGGCAATGCGGGGGCGGGAAGGGGAAGCGGCGTTCATGCGCGAAAAAAGAAAGGAAAAGCAGGCAGAAGGGATCAGGAAAAAAGGTAGCGGGCCGTGGAGGCGCGCACGCGCAATTCGGGCTGCAGCAGCACCTGGCGCAGCTCTTGCCGCTTGCCGTCGATGCGTTCCAGCAGCATGTCCACCGCCAGAGCACCGATGCGCAGCTTGGGCTGGGCGATGGTGGTGAGCGGCGGGCTGGTGAAGGCGGCCAGTTCGATGTCGTCGAAGCCGACGACCGACAGGGCATCGGGAATGCGCAGTTGCCGCTCGTTCGCGGCACACAGCGCGCCCATGGCCATGAGGTCGTTGCACACGAAGACGGCGCTCGGTGCCGAAGGCGCCCGAAACAGCGCCTGCATGGCCTCGTACCCGCCCTGGCTGGTGAAGTTGCCGTGCGACAGCATGCCATCGGAGGACGCGCCGGCTTCGGCCAGCGCCTCGCGCCAGCCGGCGATGCGCTGCTCGCTGGGCGCCAGGCCCTGCGGCCCGCCGATGCAGGCGATGCGCCGGTGCCCCAGGTCGAGCAGGTGGCGGGTGGCCAGGCGCCCGCCCTGGGCGTGCGCGGTCTCCACCAAGTCGCAAGGCGGCTGGGGCACCTCGATCTCGCGGTCCACCAGCACGGTCGGGATCGCCAGGCCCTCCAGTTGCCGCGCCAGCGTGGCGTCGTGCCCGGTCGAGACCACGATCAGCCCGTCGATGCGCCGCTCGGCCAGCACCTGCAGGTAGGACGCCTGGCGGTGGGCCTCGTCGTTGGTATTGCACAGGATGAGGTTGTAGCCCGCGCCGAAGCAGCGGTCCTCCACGCTGTGCACCACCTCGGCGAAGTAGGGGTTGGAGCTGTTGGGGATCAGCATGCCCAGGGTGCGCGTCTGGTTGCTCTTGAGGCTGCGGGCGATGGCGCTGGGCACGTAGCCCAGCTCGCGGATCGCGGCCTCCACGCGCGCGCGGCCCTCGGCGCTCACGTGGCGCGTGCCGTTGACCACGTGCGACACGGTGGTCACCGACACTTCGGCGCGGCGGGCGACGTCCTTGATGGTGGCCATGGGTTCAGCGGTGCAGGTGGTTCATCGGCGCAGGCGCAGGGCGGTCAGGGGCGCGGTCACACGGCGGCCCGGCGCTGGCGCACGGTATCGACGATCACGGCAGCCACGATCACGCAGCCGGTGATGATGCGTTTGCTCGGCTCGCTCGCGCCGATCTGCGCCAGGCCCGCCTCCAGCACCGCGATGATGAGCACGCCGAACGCGGTGGTGATGACCGAGCCGCGCCCGCCCATCAGGCTGGTGCCGCCGATCACCACGGCCGCGATCACCTGCAGTTCCATGCCGGTGCCGGCGTTGGGGTCGGCCGCTTCCAGGCGCGCGGACTGCATCAGCCCGGCCAGCCCGGCCAGCAGGCCGGTGAGCGCGAACACGGCGATGCGCAGGGGGCGCGGGTCCACGCCCGCCAGGCGCATGGCCTCTTCATTGGTGCCGATGCCCACCAGGCAGCGGCCGAACACGGTGCGCGACAGCACCAGTTGCGCCACCACCACCAGCACCAGGGCCAGCACGAACGCCACCGAGACGCCGCCCACCACGGGTGCCGACAGCCAGGAGATGGCATCGCCCACGTACTGCGTGCGCGAATCGGTCACCACGTAGGCGCCGCCGCGCACCGCCTCCAGCATGCCCAGCGAGACGATGAACGAAGGCAGGCGCCAGGCCACCGACACCGCGCCGGTCACCGTGCCGCACACCAGCCCCGTGGCCAGCGCCAGCGCGGCCGCGGCCGGCACGCTCCATTTCCATTGCAGGATGGCGGCGGCCGATGTGGCCGCCGACAGCGCCATCACCGAACCCACCGACAGGTCGATGCCCGCGATGATGAGCACGAACGTCATGCCCACGGCCATCACGGCCAGCGCCGGGATCTCGTTGGCGATGGTGACGAAGGTCTCGCGGCTCCAGAAGTACTCGGACATCCACGAAAACAGCACGACCATGCCGACCAGCACGGCCGCCAGCCCCAGGAAGGTGCCCAGTTGCGTGCGCCAGACGGAGGCCGCCGACGCGGAGGCCGGTGCGGAGGAAGAAGAGGGTGCGGCGGCCTGCGCCGCCGGTGCGGGGGTGTTCATGCGGAAAGGGGTTTGGGGGCGGCCGTGCGGCCACCGGGTTCGGAAAAAGCGGCCGCGAGCAGGGATTGCTCGGTCCACTGGCCGCGTTCGAACACGGCCACCAGGCGTCCGGCGCTCATCACGCCGATGCGGTCGGCCATGGCCATCAGTTCGCGCAGGTCGGACGACACCATGCACAGCGCGCGCCCGGCGTCCGCCATGCGGTCGAGTTCGGCATACAGGTCGGCGCGGGCGCCCACGTCCACGCCGCGCGTGGGCTCGTCCAGCAGCAGCACGCGGCCGTCGCGGTGCAGCCAGCGGGCGAACACCACCTTCTGCTGGTTGCCCCCCGACAACTGCCCCACGGGCTGCTCGGGTCCACGGCAGCGCACGCCCAGCGTGCGGATGAAGCCCTGCACCACGCTGCTTTCGTGCGCCCGGCGCAGCCAGCCGAAGCGCGACACGGCCGACAGGTCGGACAGCGTGGCGTTCACGCGGATCGGCTGCGTGAGCAGCAGGCCCTGCGACTTGCGATCCTCCGCCACGAGCCCGATGCCCGCCGCGATGGCCTGCATCGGCGAGGCGAAACCGCGCGGAATGCGGCGCACGTTCGAATCGTTTGCTATTGAATTTGTAGCGTTATGCCCTAGTGTTGATTGCACTGGAGGCCGATTTGGCTCAAAGCCTTCATGCAGCACCACGTCGCCGCGGTCGGCCCGGTCGGCGCCGAACAGCAGGCGCAGCAGCTCGGTGCGGCCCGAGCCCACCAGGCCGGCGATGCCGAAGACCTCGCCCGCGCGCAGCTCCAGGCTCACGTCCTGCACCGCCGTGCCCCGGCCCAGGCCTTCGGTGCGCAGCACCACCGGGCCGGCCTGGCGGCGCGGGCGGTGTTCCAGGTCGCTCACCGCGTGGCCCACCATGCGCTGCACCAGATCGGCCTCGCTCAGGCCGGCCATGGGGCGGGCATCCACCAGCGCGCCGTCGCGCAGCACGGCCACGCGGTCGGCGATGCGCCGCAGTTCCTCGAGCCGGTGCGACACATAGACGATCGCCACCCCGCGCGCCGTGAGCCGCGCGATCTGCTCGAACAGGTAATTCGTCTCGCGCGGCGTGAGCATGGCCGTGGGCTCGTCCAGCACCAGCACGCGCGTGTCGTCGTGCAGGTTGCGTGCGATCTCCACCATCTGCTGCTGCCCCAGCCCCAGGCGCGCGACCGGCGTGGCCGGGTCGATGTCGGTCAGGCCGATCTTGGCCAGTTGCGTGCGGGCCGCCGCATGCAGCGCGCCGCGGCGCAGCCAGCCCGCGCGGTGCGGCAGGCGGCCCATGAGCAGGTTCTCGGCCACGGTGAGCGTGGGAATCAAGCCCAGCTCCTGCATCACCATGCGCACGCCCTGGCCCTCGGCGTCGCGGCGCGAGGCGGGCGCATAGGGGTGGCCCGCCAGGCGCATGCTCCCGCGCGAGGCCGGCTCCAGCCCGCACAGGATCTTGGACAGCGTGCTCTTGCCCGCGCCGTTCTCCCCCGTGAGGGCCAGCACCTCGCCCGCGTGCAGCGACAGCGTCACCGTGTGGAGCACCGTGGTGGCGTGGTAGTCCTTGCCCACGCCGATCATCTCCAGCAGGGGGGCGGACGCGGGCGCGGCGGCGGGCGGCAAAGGGGGCACGGGGTCGGTCCTCGGTTCAGGAGAAGGCGGGCGCGGGTGCGGCGCAGCGGCGGATTACTTGCTGTCCTTGGTGACCAGCACCACCTCGGTCTTGACCTCGGCGGGCAGCTGGGCCTGCGGCGTCTTGGCGGCCAGGGCCTTTTGCACCAGCTCGATGCCGAACACGGCCTGCTTGGCGGCGTACTGGTCGGCCGTGGCGAGCACGCGGCCATCGGCCAGCATGGGCTTGATCGCGTTGATGTTGTCGTAGCCCACCACCTGCACCTTGCCGGCCTTGCCGGCGGCCTTCACCGCGGCCACCGCGCCCAGCGCCATGCTGTCGTTGCCGGCCAGCAGCGCCACCAGGTCGGGGTGTTCGCGCAGCATGCCGGCGGCGACCGTGTTGCCCTTCTCGATCTCCCACTGGCCGGACTGCACGCCCACCACCTTGATGTTGGCGGCCTTCATCGCGTCCTGAAAACCCAGCGTGCGCTGCTGCGCGTTGAACGTGGTCGAGACGCCTTCGATGATGCCGACCTTGTCGCCCGCCTTGATCGATTTGGCCAGGTAGTCGCCCACCAGCTTGGCGCCCGCGCGGTTGTCGGGGCCGACGAAGGGCACGGTCAGGTTCTTTTCCTTGAGCGCATCGGTGTCCAGGCGGTTGTCGATGTTCACCACCAGGATGCCCTTGTCCACCGCCGCCTTGACGGCCGGCACCAGTGCCTTGGAATCGGCCGGGGCCAGCACGATGGCGTTGACCTTCTGCGCCACGGCCTGCTCGATCATCTTGATCTGCGCGGCGGTGTCCGTCTCGTTCTTGATGCCGTTGGCCACCAGCGTGTATTCGCTGGCATGCGCCTTCTGGTGCGCCTTGGCGCCGTCTTCCATCGTGCGGAAGAACTCGTTGGCCAGCGATTTCATCACCAGCGCGATCTTGGGCTTGTCCTGCGCGAACGCGGGCGAGGCGATCAGCCCTCCCAGCACGGCGAGGGCGGCGGCGGTCTGAACAGAGCGGCGGGTGAAGGGCATGGTGTCTCCTGAAGGTGGTGTTGTCGGGGTGCTTGGTGCGCCGGTTGTGGACCCGAAGGGGCCGCCGAAAGGGACCCGATCGCCATCCGCAAAGCCGTCACGGACCGCCATGGTAGCGAAAGCAAACGTTTGCGCAAACGTTTGCGCGTCGGGATTATCCCTGAGCCCAGGGTCGGCGTTGCCGTCCGTTCATGGGGAAATGGCGCGGTGATGGGGTGATGGGGTGATGGGGTGATGGGGTGATGGGGTGATGGGGTGATGGGGTGATGGGGTGATGCGGTCCCCCTTGTCCAGGGCGCAATCGGGTGGGAGGCGTGGGGGACTGCGCCGAAATGCGGCGTGCCCGAAGCGGCCGATGGGCCGGAAGGGGCGCGGCGGGGCGCGCCAGGGCAGGGGGGAGGCAGAAATCAGCGGATGCAGCTGTTACATCCACCTGCACGCAGCGCGTGCGGCAACCCCGCGCCGGAGCTAAGCCGCCGCCCGCCGGGTCGGTCGGCCCCCGCGGCGAGGGCGTGGCCTGGAGTCAGATCAACCGCGCAACTCCCGGCGCAAGATCTTGCCCACATTCGTCTTGGGCAGCGCATCGCGGAACTCGATGTGCCGGGGCCGCTTGTAGCCGGTGAGGTGCTCGTGGCAGTAGCGCTCCACGTCTTCCTCCGACAGCGCCGGGTCGCTTTTCACCACGAATACCTTGATGGCCTCGCCCTGTTTTTCGTCCGGCACGCCGATGGCCGCGCATTCCAGCACGCCGGGGCACAGCGAGATCACCTGCTCCAGCTCGTTCGGGAACACGTTGAAGCCGCTCACCAGGATCATGTCCTTCTTGCGGTCGATGATGCGGGTGTAGCCCGCCTCGTCCATGATGCCGATGTCGCCCGTGCGCATGAAGCCGTCCGCCGTGAAGGCCTTGGCGTTCTCCTCGGGCTGCTGGTAGTAGCCGGTCATCACGTTGGGGCCGCGGATGCAGATCTCGCCCGATTGGCCGATGGCCAGGCTCTCGCCGGCATCGTCCTTGATGGCGATGTCGATGCCCGGCAGGGGCAGGCCGATGGTGCCGGTGAACTGCGTGTTGTTCACCGGGTTGTTGGTGCCGATGGCGCAGGTCTCGCTCATGCCCCAGCCTTCGATCATGGTGCTGCCCGTCACCTTCTGCCACTGGCGCGCCGTGCCCTCCGACGCGGCCATGCCGCCGGCCTGCGATACGCACAGGTGCGAAAAATCGAGCGCGGCGAACTGCGGGTTGTGCAGCAGCGCGTTGAACAGCGTGTTCACGGCCGGCAGCATGTGGAAGGGCCGCTTTTTCAGCACGGCGACGAACTTCGGAATGTCGCGCGGGTTGGGGATCAGCGTGAGGTGCGAGCCCTGGCGGATCGCCAGCAGGCACAGCGTGAGCGCGAAGATGTGGTACAGCGGCAGCGCCGCGATGCTGTTGGCATGGCGCACGTCGCCCACCTTGGACAGCGCGGGCGTGAACCACGCCTCGGCCTGCAGCGTGGCGGCCACGATGTTGCGGTGGGTCAGCACCGCGCCCTTGGACAACCCCGTGGTGCCACCCGTGTACTGCAGGAAGGCGGTGGAATCCAGCGTGGCCTGGCTGGGCGCCAGCGTGCGCCGCTCGCCCAGGGCCAGCGCCTTGTTGAACGGCAGCACCTGGCGGCCGTTGGTGAGCGGAATCTCGTAGGCCGGCACCATCTTGGCCAGGTGGCGCACGGCGAACGTGATCCATCGCCCGAACGCTGCGCCCAGCAGGTCGCCCATGCTGGCAACGCACACGTGCTGCACGGCGGTGCGGTCGATCACCTCGGCCAGCGTGTGGGCGAAGTTCTCCAGGATCACGATGGCGGTGGCGCCGGAGTCCTTCAGTTGATGCTCCAGCTCGCGCGCGGTGTAGAGCGGGTTCACGTTCACGCAGGTGTAGCCCGCGCGCAGCACGCCGGCCATGGTCACGCCGAACTGCGGCACGTTGGGCAGCATGATGGCCACGCGCGCACCGGGCGTGAGGCCCTGGCCCTGCAGCCACGCACCCAACTGGACCGACAGGCGGTCGAGTTCGCCGTAGGTCATCCACCGGTCCATGCAGACCGAGAAAGGGCGGTCGGCATGCTTGCGGAACGACTCCTCGAACAGGTGGGGCAGCGAGCGGTACTGCCCGGGCTCCACGCTGTGCGGCACCCCCGGAGGGTAGTTTTTCAGCCAGATCCGTTCCATGCGGTCGTCCCTTTCGTGCGCGGGTGGAGGTGGGCACGATTGTGGAAGCGGCTCGCTCCCTGTCCATGGGGCTTGTCCTAGGCCCGTCCCGCAAGTGACATGATGCGGGCTCGTTTTTTTTCAGGAGCGCCGGTCTTGACCAATGCACGATGGCAACGCGGGGTGGTGGTGTGCAACCTGCTGATGGCCGCTGGCTGGCTGCTGTGGCAATGGCCCGCCTCGCCGCTGCGCGCGGTGGCGGGCCTGGCGGCGGCGATGCTGCTGCTGCGCCTGTTCATGGGGCTGCAGTTCGTGTTCATGGCCCGCGTGAACCGGCAGGCCAGCCGTGCGGATGGCGTGCCCGTGCCCTCGCTGGCGCAGATGGTGCGCGCCTGGTCGGCCGAGGCGCGCTGGGCGAGCGTGGTGTTCGGCTGGTGGCAGCCGTTTCGCTCCATCGCCGTGCCCGACTGGCTGCCGCCCACCGCCGCCGATGGGCCGCCGTCCGCGCGGGGCGTGGTGCTGGTGCACGGTTTCCTCTGCAACCGGGGGTTCTGGACGCCCTGGATGAAGGTGTTGCGCAGCCGGGGCCACCCGTTCGTGGCGGTGACGATGGAGCCCGCGTTCGGCGCCATCGACGACTACGTGGGCACGCTGGACGAGGCCGTGCGCCGGGTCACCGCCGCCACGGGCCGCCCGCCGGTCGTGGTGGGCCACAGCATGGGCGGCCTGGCCGTGCGGGCGTGGCTGCGGGCGCGGCAGGCCGATGCGCGCGTGCACCGCGTGATCACGCTGGGCTCGCCCCACCAGGGCGCCTGGGCGGCGCGGTTCAGCCAGTCCGCCAACGGCCGGCAGATGGTGCCCGGGGGCGAATGGCTGCGGCAGCTGGCGCAGGACGAGCCGCCCGGGCGCGCGGCGCTGTTCACCTGCTTTTATTCCAACTGCGACAACGCGGTGTACCCGACCGCGACCGCCATGCTCGACGGGGCGGACAACCGCTTCGTGGAGGGCCTGGCCCACGTGCAGATGGCCTTTCATCCGCCGGTGGTGCGGGATTGTCTGGGCCTCATCGCGGCGCCTTGAGCGTGGCGCGGGCCTTTTCTACGCGGCAGCGGCCGCAGCAGAACGCCGCGCGTTGAAGTCGTCCGACCCTGCGCCCATGTCCTTGCCCTACTGCGGCGATACATAGGCCACCTGCATGGCGTCGCCCAGCAGGCGCTTGAGCTGCTTCACGGCGGCCACATTGTGGGTGCTGAAATCGTCGGGCAGCGTCAGCCGGTCCTGGTAGGCCAGTTGAAAGGCCCGCTTGTCGTCCACTGAGCCGTTTTGCGCGGCCTTGAATGCCAAGGCGATTTCACGCAGCCCCGCATCGGCGGATTCGGGCGTGCCGAAGCCCGCGCGCAGCGCCTGCCGGCCCTCCTCGGTGGAGATCGCCATCACGTTGACCGGCGACGGTTTGGCCGTTGGCACAGGCGCTGGCGTGGTGGCCGGCGCGTGCAGGGCCGGCTTTGTCGCGAGGTGCTTTTGCGGGCGGGGCTTGAGGTGTGCTTTCAAGGGAGGTGGCGGCGGCGGTGGCGGTGCCGCCGCTGCTTCGGCTTCGGCCTTGGCGGCGGTTTCGGCGACTGCGGCCGTCTCGGCGGCGGCCGCCGCATCGGCGGGTGTTTCGGCGGGCGGCATGGTCTGCGGAGCGAACTGTCCCAGGGTGTGGTTCAGGAACTTCTGCAGGGACTGGCCCGTGGTCAGCAGCGACTGGCCGATGTCGGCCAGCTCTTCGCGGATCTCCTGCGACAGCCGCGTCTTGTTTTCCACCATGTGGTGAAGCGCGCCGGCCAGCGCGTGCAGGGCCGGGGCCGCCTGGGTGGCCAGGCGCTGCACTTTGGCCAGCACCTCCTTCGCCTGGGCCGCGGTGGCGATCTGAACGGTGTTGGCGCTTTCCAGGCCGATGGCCACCGCGGCATGGGCCACGGACTGGAAGGCCGCCGAGGCCGCCTGCAGCTTGGCCGGTAGCACCGAATACCGTGTTTCCATGTGCGCCTGGGCAGAGGCCGCGCTGCCGGTGGCGCTACCACTGCTGCTGTTGAAGGAAGGCCTTTGGGGCAGTATCGAGGGGCGGGGTGCCTGCGGACGCGGGCTGGTGCCTTGAAGGCCGGTGGGACGCAGTTGCGGCAGCACCGACACCCGCGGTGGCCGCTGCGCGGCGGCCTCCGGCCGGGATGGGTCTTGCGATGCGGGGGGCAGGACCGATCCGCCCAACGGCCCTTGCGGTGCTGGCGCATAAGGCGACTGGAACGTGTTCATCGCCGAGTGGGACTGGTACGCCTGCGGCGGCAAAAAGCTCTGGCGCAGCGGCGACTGGTACTGGGGCGGCAGCTTCGAATGGCGCTGGTAGGTTTCGGGCGGTTCGGTGCCGGGCCGCTGGGGCGACTGGAACTGCGGCGGCAGCAGCGAATGCCGCACCACATTCAGGGGCGCACGCGGAGGCATCGACGGGGCGGAGGACAGGCGCCGGGCCAGTTCGGGCAGCGTCTGTTCGGTGGAGGGCGGCTGGCGCCTGCGCCGGACGGGCGTGACGGGCGTCATCAGCCCCGGCGAGGGATCGACGACGATGCCCGGTGTGGGACGCAGCGGTGACGAAATGCCAGAAATGCGCGACATGGATGGATTCCTCGGGGAATCCGCCGCCAATGTGCCTCGCGCTGGGCGCCAGTTGGACCTTGCGGCGGATGACGGAGTCGATCATCCGCAGCCGCCAGGGGCGCCCCGGCCCCCGGCGCGAAGCCATGCCGCCGCGTGCGAAGCGGCAGCCGGCCAGGCGCGCGCGGTCAGGCCGGCACGGCCTCGCGCTCGTCCGCCGCGAACTCGGGCTGACCTTTGAGGCGCTCGTAGATCGGGGCGAAGTCGGCCGCCGTCATGTCGAACAGCTGCTGGAAGCTGTCGATGACGAAGTAGGTCTGCTGGTAGGTGTCGATCTTGTAGCGCGTGCGCATGGTGCGCTCCAGCTGCAGGGGAATGCGCTGCGGCTCGGGGCTGCGCACCGAGTGGGCCAGTTCGCCCGAAGAGCTCAGGATGCCCGCGCCATAGGCCCGCAGGCCGTCGTCCTGGCGGATCAGGCCGAACTCGATCGTGTACCAGTACAGGCGCGACAGCAGCTCGCAGGCGCCCAGGCCGTGGGCCTTGAGGCCGCCCTGGCCGTAGCGCTGCACGTAGTCGGCGAACACCGGGTTGAACAGCAGCGGCACATGGCCGAACAGGTCATGGAAGATGTCGGGCTCGACGATGTAGTCGAACTCGTCCGGCGTGCGGATCCAGTCGGTCACCGGGAACTTGCGGTTGGCCAGCAGCGTGAAGAACGGCACCTCGGGGATCAGTCCCGGTACGCCCACCAGTTCCCAGCGCGTGGCCTTGTACAGGCGCTCGTTCACCTCTTCGAAGCGCGGAATGCGGTCGCTCGCGCCGAGCGAGGGCAGGGCCTCGATGAACGCATCGCTCGCCAGGCCCGGCAGCAGGGCCGACTGCCGCTCGTACAGGCGCCGGTAGGTGTCGTGGTCGGCCGCGGTGTAGGCCGCGTAGTCCTGCGCGCAGGTGTAGTCGGCGTTGGCGCGGGCGTAGTCGCCGCGGGGCGGGCGATCGGATTGTCCATAGACGACGGGGGGCTGTCCCATGTTGGGCTCCTTGGGTTTTTGCATCCATGCCGCAGCCCCGGGCGTCCTGCCCCTGGCCGCGGCTAATCCATCTTGATCTTTGCGGCCTTGATCAGAAAACCGTACTTGCTGTGCTCCGAGCGCACGAACTGGCCGAAGCTCTCCAGCGTGAGGTCCTCGGGGTCGAGGCCCATCTTCTTGAAGCGCTCCATGCTGGCCGGCGACTTCATGCCGGCGCTGAACGCCATGGCGTAGCGGCGGGCGTCGGCGTCGGGCAGCGCGACCGGGGCGAACAGCCCGAACCACGTCACCACGTTGAAGCCCTGCACCTCGTCGTTGATGCTGCGCACGTCCGGCAGGTCGTCGTCCCGGCCCAGCGAGGTGACGCCCAGCGCCTTCAGCTTGCCCGCCTTGATGAGCGGCAGCGACGACGCCAGGTTGTCGAACACCAGGCTCACTTCTTGCGCCTGCAGTGCCTTGAGCGCCGGGGGCGATCCCTGGAACGGCACGTGCGCCATGCGCGTGTTGGTCAGCGACTTGAACATCTCGGCCGCGATGTGGCCGATGCTGCCGTTGCCGCCCGAGCCGTACTTGAGCTGGTCCGGGTGCTTCTTGAGGTACTGCACCAGGTCGGTCGTGCTGCCGATGTTCAGGCTCTTGGCCTGCTCGGCGCTCATCACCAGCACGTTGGGCGTGCGCGCGACGAGGGCGATCGGCTTGAAGTCCTTGATCGGGTCGTACGGGAAGTTCTTGTACAGCCAGGGGTTCACCGCATGCGTGGCCACCGCGCCCATCACCAGCAGGTTGCCGCCGGCCGGGGCTTTCGCCAC
Source organism: Acidovorax sp. NCPPB 3576 (assembly GCF_028473605.1). Taxonomy (NCBI): domain Bacteria; kingdom Pseudomonadati; phylum Pseudomonadota; class Betaproteobacteria; order Burkholderiales; family Comamonadaceae; genus Acidovorax; species Acidovorax sp. NCPPB 3576. The sequence continues at coordinate 722,911 of NZ_CP097267.1, forward strand.
GAGATCGGCGCCGACGTTGCCGCCCGCGCCGGGCTTGTTCTCCACCGCCACGTTGCCCAGCGCCGCCTTGGCGCCTTCGGCAACGATGTGGGCCGAGGCATCGACCGGCCCGCCCTCGGGATAGGGCACGATGATCTTCAGCGGCGCGGAAGGGGTCTGCGCATGCGCGGCAAGTCCTGCCATGCACAGCAACACTCCCCCCAGATAGGCACTGGCACTCAATAACTTCACGGTATCTCCTCCGGGTCTTGGGACGCCGCAGTATAGAGACGCATCGCCGTGAAGCTGCATTCGGTTACAGGCGGTGTTTCACTCGGACTTCAGCACGCCCCGGCGCATCTGGTCGAGTTCGATGCTCTCGAACAGCGCCTTGAAGTTGCCGTTGCCAAAGCCGTCGTCGCCCTTGCGCTGGATGAACTCGAAGAAGATCGGCCCGAGCTGGTTCTCGCTGAAGATCTGCAGCAGCAGCGCGTCCTTCTTGCCGTCCACGAGGATCTTGCGCTTGTGCAGCTCGGCCAGCGGCTCGCCGTGGCCGGGGATGCGCTTGTCCACCAGCTCGTAGTAGGTGTCGATGGTGTCCAGCAGGCGCACGCCGGCGCCGCGCAGCGCGTCCACCGTGGCATACAGGTCGTCCGAGCCCATGGCGATGTGCTGGATGCCCTCGCCGTTGTACATGTCCAGGTACTCCTGGATCTGGCCGGCCTTTTCCTTGCCTTCTTCGTTGATCGGGATGCGGATCTTTCCGCAGGGGCTGGTCATGGCCTTGCTCTTGACTCCGGTGACCTGGCCTTCGATGTCGAAGTACCTGATCTCGCGGAAGCCGAACAGGCGCTCGTAGAACTCGGCCCATTCGTTCATGCGGCCCCGGTGCACGTTGTGCGTCAGGTGGTCGATGTAGGTCAGGCCATGGCCATGGGGGTTGAGCGCCTCTTCGGGCGAGACGCCGGGCAGCGGCTCGAAGTCCACGTCGAAGAAGCCGATGTTGCCGATGTCGCCGGGCTGCGCGCCGCCCTTGCCGCGCCAGCGGTCCACCAGATAGATCAGGCTGTCGCCGATGCCCTTGATGGCGGGAATGTTCAGCTCGCCCGGACCGGCGGTGCCGGCATAGCCCCAGGCGCCCAGGCCCAGGGCGCGCTCGTAGGCGGCTTTGGCATCGTGCACGCGGAAGGCGATGGCGCAGACGCTGGGGCCGTGCATGCGCGCAAAGCGCTGCGCAAAGCTGTCGGGCTCGGCATTGATGATGAAGTTGATCTGGCCCTGGCGGTACAGGGTCACGTTCTTGTGGCGGTGCCGGGCCACGGGCTTGAAGCCCATGCCTTCGAACACCTTGCCCATGGCCTGTGGATCGGGTGCGGCGTATTCGATGAATTCGAAACCGTCGGTGCCCATGGGGTTCTCCCAGGCGGCGGTCTGCTGCGTGGCTTGCTCGGGCAAGGCTGCGTTCATTGGCGTCTCCGTTCGTGGATGGATGTCTGCCATCCACTTTAGGCCGTAGTGGCTCAGCATTCGGGCGAAATCGTGTCCCTGGTGGTGCCGTTTTGCAGGAAAACTGCGTCGATCGCCCGAGTGCCGCCGCCGAAGCCTCTTTGCCGGTCAGGGCGTGGACGCGGGCAGCGCCCGCAGCGCCAGTGCGCCGTCCAGCCGGAGCTGCTCTTGCGGCGTGAAGAGTTCCGACCGCAACTGCGCCAGCCCGGCCGCCGAAGTGCCGGCCCCCATGGCCGCCTGGTACTGGTCCAGCCGACCCTGCCACTGGCGGTCCTGCAGGTCCACCTGGGCCAGGCGCTGCGCGGCCTCGGCGCCGTATTGCGCGCTGCGGGCGGTGAAGCGGGCCGTGGCGTCCATGCCCTGCGCATCGAAGGCCGCGGTCTGCCGGGCCACGCCGACGTGCGCCGCCGCTTCGGCCCGCTGGGCCTGGAGCGCCGGGCCCAGGGTGCCTTCGGCCTGCTGCAGGGCCACGCTTTTCTGGTCGGCGGTGAGCGACGGGTCGCGCTCGATCTCCATGCGTGCCAACAGGTACTGGTCCATGGCCGCATCCTCGGCGAACAGGGCCTGGTATTCATCCGGCTCGAAGGCCGCCATGCGCACCTTCTGGCGCGCGGCCAGCGCCAGCCGCAGGGCGTGGGGATCGCGCAGATCGGCAGGCGCCTGCAGCCGCCCGAGCGCCACGCGGTAGTCCACGTAGCGGTAGGCCAGTGCCAGGGCGCGCGCCTTGACCTGCGCCGGGAAGAACTGGCCGATCAGGCCCTCCAGCCGTGCTTTGAGCAGGCCCGGCTCGGGCGCTTCGCCCGCCGCGCGCAGCAGAGCCTCCAGCGTGTCGCGCAGGCCGGGGCCCAGCAAAGGATCGCTACTGGCGGCGGCCACGGGCGGCGCGGGGGCGTCCCACACTGCCGGCGCGGCCGGGCCCCGGGCGGCGGTGCCTGCGGCCATGCCCGGGATGGCTGCGGCGCCTGTCGGGCGGGACGCCTCCTGCGCCGGACCGCTGCCCGTCCACCACAGCAGGGCGGCCGCGGCGGCAAGGCCGCACGCCACCAGCGCCGCGCTGCGGATGCGTATCACAAGCCCGCTTTCTTGAGGCGATTGGCCTGGTCGAGGTAAAGCGTAACCGGGTCCACCGACAGCCAGTCGCGCAGGCCCAGCAACTGGTTGACTTCGTCCAGGTGGTTCTGGCGGTAGTCGCCCAGGTGCTTGCCCAGGCGCGCCGAGCAGGCCGACACCAGGCCGTCGTTGGCCTCGTTGAATACCAGCCCGGTCGTGGCCAGCAGGGCGTCGCTGGCATCGAGCACGTTGGTGACCGTGCGCACGCCGGTCCACGAGTAGTAGCGCACGCCATTGACCAGGTCGGCCCCGTCGCCGCAGCCGCTGGCAGGAACGCCCGCGCCGAAGCGCTGGTTGAAGCGCGCCGACCCCTCGGTGGTGAGCGAATCCAGCGCCGCCGTCGGCATCTGCGGCAGGCCGCTGCCGCCCGAGGACAGGTTGATGAGCGCCACCAGCGCCGAGGCCGCCTGGCTGGCCACCGCCTCGCTCACGCTGCCCTTGGGCGCGACCCCGCGCACCACGTCCGCCACGCGCGAGCCGCGGTTGACGCCGCCCACGGACGTGACCGACGCCACCCACTGCGGCGCCACCCCGGCCACGTACCGCGCGGTCGGCCCACCGTGCGAATGGCCGATCAGGTGGACCTTCTCGGCGCCCGTGAGCGCGCGGATGTTCTTCACCTGGGCCAGCAATTGTTCGCCCCGCACCTCGGTGCTGTTGGCGGCGGACACCTGCGCCACGAACACACGGGCGCCGTCGCGCTGCAAGGCCTGAGGGATGCGGTAGAAATAATCCACCCCCAGCGCGGAGTCGAATCCGAACAGGCCGTGCACCAAAACGATGGGGTAGCGGGTCTGCGCATAGCCGGATTGGGCGCTGGCGGCCTGCAATCCCTGCAATGCGAACGCGGCCAGGACGAAAGCGAAACCGCGCAGCAGGCGGCTGAATGCAACGAACATGGTTTGTCTCCGGTGGTGGTGTGAAAACACTCTCTTATAAAAAAGAACGACCGTTCTTTTTTTGGGATTTTGCGACTTTGCGCCGCAATCCACATCGGGAAATACCTGCACTCCGCCAGCATGGAATTCACCTTCGCGGCAGCGCCCAGGCTGCGTAGAATCCTGCGCCATGACCGCCGACCACGCACTCGACAAGCTCGACCGCGCCATCTTGCGCTGTTTACAGGTCAATGGGCGCGAGACCTACGACGAAATCGGCGAGCGGGTGGGCCTGTCGCCCAGCGCCGTGCTGCGCCGCGCCAAGCGCCTGGAAGACAGCGGCGTGATCGACCGCTACGTGGCATTGGTCAAGCCCGAATCGGTGGGCCTGGGCCTCACGGCCTACCTGAACGTGCGGCTCGAAAAACACACCGAGAGCCACAAGCGCAACCCCATGGACCTGTTCCGCGCCAGCGTGCAGACCTGGCCCGAGGTGGTGGAGTGCGCCGCGCTCACGGGCGAAATGGATTACCTGCTGCGCGTGGTGGTGGCCGACATGGGCCACTACAGCCGCTTCATCATGGACACGCTGCTCAAGCACCCCAGCGTGCAGGACTGCAAGACCAGCTTCGTGCTCGACCGCGTGAAGGCCACCACCGCCGTGCCGGTGTAGCGCGCAGGCGCTACCGAATCCATAGCGGCTCGCGCAGGTGGGATAGGCGGTGGCGCCCTGGCGGTGCCGGATCGCTCCAGGCGCCGTGCTGCATTGCAACAAATTGTTGGCCGAACATAGGGGAAAACCCTAAAATCGCGCCATCATGATCCCCACCCAAGACTGGCTTCGCGCGTCCCCCGATGCAGGCGGCACTTTGCCGCGCAGCGAAGCGCCCCGACCGCCCCACCGGCGGGGCAGCTCTCCAGTCATGGTGCCGATCCGCTCGCTCGGCCCCGGGCATCGCGAACGCATCGCCACCCACCTGCTGCGGCTGGAGCCCGCGGACCGCTACCTGCGCTTCGGCTACGCCGCCAGCGACGAACAGGTGCAGCGCTATGTGGACCAGCTGGATTTCGTGCGCGACGAGATCTTCGGCATCTACAACCGCCGGCTTGAACTCATTGCCGTCGCCCACCTCGCCTACGCCGATTCGCCGGAGCACCAAAGCTGCGCCGAATTCGGCGTGTCCGTGCTGGGCCAGGCGCGGGGCCGCGGCTTCGGTGCCCGTCTGTTCGAGCGCGCGGTGATGCACGCGCGCAACCAGGGCGTGAGCATGGTGTTCATCCATGCCTTGAGCGAGAACACCGCCATGCTGAAGATCGCGCGCAATGCCGGCGCCACCGTGCGCCGCGATGGCTCGGAGTCCGAGGCCTACCTGCAATTGCCGCGCGCGGGCCTGGACACGCGCATGGCGCAGATGGTGGTGCACCAGTTCGCCGAGATGGATTACCGCTTCAAAAAGCAGGCCCGGCAGTTCTGGCGGCTGCTCGCCGGGCTGCAGGAAGTGCGGCGCGGCGTGCGCGAAGGGCGCCACCAGTCGGCCGAATGACAGGCCCGGGCGCGCGGCAGGGCCGCCAGCGCGGCGCTTCCGCTATCCTTGGGGCCTGATCAACCACCGCACGTCCTGCATCCCAAGACCGTGTCCGACCCCCATTCCGCGCGCCCGTCCGACCGAGAGGACAAACGCACGTTCCTGAAGCGGCTCATCGAGTTCATCCACCCCGGCCCGGATTCCACCGACGAGCTGATCGCCACCCTGGCGGAAGCCGAAGACAACCAGATCATCAACGCCGATGCCCGAGTGATGCTCGAGCGCGTGCTGCGCATGGCCGAAATGCGGGCCAGCGACGTGATGGTGGCCGCGCCGCGCATGGACCTGATCGACATCGAGGCGCCTTTCGACGCCCTGCTGTACCAGGTGATCGACACCGCGCACTCGCGGTTTCCGGTGTACCAGGGCGAGCGCGAGAACATCATCGGCATCCTGATGGCCAAGGACCTGCTCAAGCTGCAGCGCGCGCCCGACTTGAACATCCGCGCCCTGCTGCGGCCCGCCGCCTTCGTGCCCGAGAGCAAGGGTCTGAACGATCTGCTGCGCGAGTTTCGCGTCAACCGCATCCACATGGCGGTGGTGATCGACGAGTTCGGCCGCGTGGCCGGGCTGGTCACCATCGAGGACGTGCTGGAGCAGATCGTGGGCGAGATCGAGGACGAGTTCGACATCCCCGAGGACGAGGGCGACATCTTCGGCCTGGCCGACCGCACCTACCGCGTGAGCGGCGACACCCCGATCGAGCGGGTGGCCGAGGCGTTCGGCGCGGTGCTCGTGGGCTCCGACCGGACCGAACCCTTCGACACCATCGGTGGCCTGATCGCGCACGAGATGGGCCATGCGCCCAAGCGCGGCGAAGCGCTGGACCTGGGCGGGTTGCGGTTCGTCGTGCTGCACACCAAGGGCGGTGCCGTGCGCTGGTTCAAGGTATCGCCGGTGCCCGCCGAAGACGACCGGGCCGCCGCCTGATGGGCGCCGCTGGGGCGCGCCGCGGGCCGCTCGGCCCGCTGGGACCGGTGGCGCTGGCAGGGGCCCTGGCGCTGCTGGCGGGCTTGGCGCAGGCTGCATCGATCGCTTGGCCCTTCAGCGGCGAGCCCGTGTGGTGGCTGCAACTGCTGTCCTTGGCCGGCTTCGCGCGGCTGCTGCTGGCCAGCCGCAGCGCGCGGCAGGCCGCGGTGCTTGGGTGGCTGTTCGCCACCGCCTGGCTGACGGGCACCTTCTGGTGGCTCTTCATTTCCATGCACACCTACGGCGGGCTGGCCGCGCCGCTGGCCGCGCTCGCGGTGGTGGGGCTGGCAGCGTTTCTGGGCAGCTACTACGCGGTGGCATCGGGGTGTTTCAGGGCTCTGGCGCAATCAAGACGCTGGCAGGATGCTATTATTTTCGGAGCATTCTGGCTGCTGGCCGAACTGGCGCGCGGCCAGTGGTGGACAGGCTTTCCGTGGGGCGCCGGCGGCTATGCGCATGTCGAAGGTCCGCTGGCCGTGCTGGCCCGGTCGGTCGGGGTGTACGGCATCGGCTGCATCGCGGCCGTGCTGGCCATGCTGGTGGCCCAGGCGCTGCGCAGCGACCTGCGCAGCGGGAAGGCGTGGGTCCTGGTGGCGTTGGCCGTGCTGGCCTGGGCAGGGCTGGCGGTGCAGCGCCACTGCGCCGTCGAGCTGTGCCACACGCCGATGCAGCGCCCCGCGCCCCTGTCGCTGGCGCTGCTGCAGGGCAACATTCCCCAGGACGAGAAATTCCAGGCCGGCAGCGGCGTGCCGACCGCCTTGCGCTGGTATGCCGAGCAACTGCGCAGTGCCCAGGCCACCCTGGTGGTGGCGCCCGAGACCGCCATCCCGCTGCTGCCGCAGCAGTTGATGCCGGGCTACCTGGATTCGGTCACCGCGCGCTACACCCAGGCGCCGGGGCAGGGTGGGGCTGGCGGCCGGCAGGCAGCCCTGCTGGGCATTCCGCTGGGGGACATGGCGCTGGGCTACACCAATTCGGTGATGGGCTTCGCCCCCGGCCAGGCCGCGCCGTACCAGTACGACAAGCACCACCTCGTGCCCTTCGGCGAGTTCATCCCGCCGTTCTTCCGGTGGTTCACCGAGATGATGAACATCCCGCTGGGCGACTTCAACCGGGGCGCGGTGGGGCAGGCGCCGTTCCTCTGGGCGGGCGAGCGCATCGCGCCCAACATCTGCTATGAGGATCTGTTCGGCGAAGAGCTGGGCGCGCGCTTTGCCGACCCGGCCCAGGCGCCGACCGTCTTCGTGAACCTGAGCAACATCGGCTGGTTCGGCGATTCGGTGGCCATCGACCAGCATCTGGCCATCAGCCGCATGCGCGCGCTGGAGTTCGAGCGCCCGATGGTGCGGGCCACCAACACCGGGGCCACCGCCATCATCGACCACCGGGGCGTGGTCACGCAGCGCCTGCCGTCGCACGTGCGCGGCGTGTTGACCGGCGAGGTGCTGGGGCGCAGCGGGGCGGTCACGCCCTATGCCTGGTGGGTCTCGCGCTGGGGCCTGTGGCCGCTGTGGGCGCTGGGCGCGCTGGTGGCAGGCCTGGCCTGGGTGCGCCGGCGCCGCGCCCGCAGGGCCGCAACCGCCTGAAAAGCCCCCGCGCGCCCCGGCGCCGATCGAAGTGCCGGCTCAGAGCGTGGCGGCTTCGGAGGGCGTGCGCGCCATCGTCTGCATGAGCACGTTCGACAGCAGGGCCAGCATGCGTGCGGCATGGCGGTCCGGCGGGCGGTTGGCGGCGTGGTAGGCGTGCAGCGCCATGGGCGGCAGGTCACGCAGCGGCACGGCGGTGATGGCCGTCGGGTCGAGGTTGCGTGCGGTCAGGAAGTCGATCACCGTCCACCCCATGCCGCGCTTGACCAGCGCCAGCGCCAGTTGCGAGGTCTGCATCTGGATGCCCAGCTCGGTGTGCACGCCCAGGGTCTGCGCCAGTTCGGCCATGGGCTGGCGCATGGGCTCGTCGCCCAGCAGCTGGATCATGGGCGTGTTGGCCAGGAACGTGATGGGGTCGGACCGGTTCAGCCGCACCGCGCGCAGCCAGATGTCCCGCGCCACGGCGATGAACAGCGGCCCGCTCACCAGGATGCTGCTTTCCAGTTGCGGGTGCGGGTGGTCGTAGAAGCCCAGGGCGAAATCCACCGAGCGGGTGAGCAGCGCCTGCGCCATCTGGTCCTGGTGCAGGGTGCGCACTTCCACGCGCACCCGGGGCGACTGCTGGGCATGGCGCTCCAGCACCGCGGGCAGAAATTCGTGCGTGACGGACGGAATCGCCGCCAGCCGCACCAGGCCGCCCTCGGGTTGGCGCAGGTTGTGCGCGGTGCGGCGCAGTTCGTCGAGCTGGCTGTGGATCTGGCTGGAGGCGGTGAACAGCGCCTGCGCCTCCGGCGTGGGAAGCAGGGCGCCACGGGCCCGGCTGAACAGCGCGTAGCCCAGTTGCAGTTCCGCGTGCGCGATGGTTTTGCTCACCGCCGATGGCGTGATGTTGATCAGCCGGGCAGCCGCGCTCATGTTGCCGGTCTGCATGACGGCCTGGAAGACTTCGAGTTGGCGGAGGTTCATCGCGATGGGAGGGAAAACCAGAATATGACCGGAAGTCACACCCGGCCGGCGATTATTCCCCACAGCCCGCCACGGCGCTTCCTACCATACGGCACCTGCGGAAAATGCCGCGGGCACAAGAAGTGTCATTTATTACGGAGACTCACATGCTTTCCCCTTTGAAACTGAAGCGCCTGCTGGCGGGCGCCGCCTTCGCAGCCTGGGCCGTCGTGGCCGCGGCCCAACCTGCCGCCAAGCCCAACGTGGTGGTCCTGGCCACGGGCGGCACCATCGCCGGTGCGGGCGCTTCGGCGACCAACAGCGCTTCCTATGCCGCCGCCAAGGTGCCGGTGGACAAGCTCATCGCGGGCCTGCCCGAACTGGCGAACGTGGCCAACGTGAAGGGTGAGCAAGTCTTCCAGATCGCCTCGGAGAGCTTCACCAACGAGCAGCTGCTCAAGCTGGGCAAGCGCGTGTCGGCCCTGGCCAAGCAGGCCGACGTGGACGGCATCGTCATCACCCACGGCACCGACACGCTGGAGGAAACGGCGTATTTCCTGAACCTCGTGGTGCGCACCGACAAGCCCATCGTGGTCGTGGGCTCCATGCGCCCCGGCACCTCGCTGTCGGCCGACGGCGCGCTGAACCTGCTGAGCGCCGTCTCGGTGGCGGCCAGCAAGGATTCCTCGGGCAAGGGCGTCCTCGTGACCATGAGCGACGAGATCCAGAGCGGCCGTGACGTGGTCAAGGGCGTCAACATCAAGACGCAGGCGTTCCGCAGCCAGTGGGGCCCGCTCGGCATGGTGGTGGAAGGCAACAACTACTGGTTCCGTGCCCCCGTCAAGCGCCACACCGCGCAGTCGGAGTTCAACATCGACGAGATCGAAACGCTCGCCCCCGTGGAGATCGTCTATGGCTACGGCAACGTGCCGCGCGCCACGGTGGACGCCGTGGGCCGCTCGGGCATCAAGGCGCTGATCCATGCCGGCACCGGCAACGGTTCGGTGGCCGACCGGATCGTGCCCGCGCTGCAGGAACTGCGCGGCCAGGGCGTGCAGATCATCCGTTCCTCGCGCATCGCCGACGGCTTCGTGCTGCGCAATGCCGAGCAGCCCGACGACAAGTACGACTGGGTGGTCGCCCACGACCTGAACCCCCAGAAGGCCCGCATCCTGGCCGCCGTGGCGCTCACCAAGCCCCAGACCAGCAAGGACCTGCAGCGCATCTTCTGGCAGTACTGATCGGGACCCGATCCGCGCGGCCGCACGCCCGTGCGGCCTGCGCTGACGCGGTCCGGCGCGGTCCGCTTTCATGAAATTAGGGAATCACCCTTGGCCCTGTGTCACAGTCGGCCCTCCGTGTGCCTTGATAATGGATGCCCCGCCACCGAAAAAATCCCGGTGGCGCGCAATCAAAATCCGGCGGGCGCACCGCCGATCTGGAGCACGACTGACAATGGCTGATTCCTTTTCCTATGAACAACTGATCGCCTCCGGCGAGGGCAAGCTGTTCACCCCTGACAGCGGACGACTGCCGCTGCCGCCCATGCTGATGTTTGACCGCATCACGCACATCGACAGCGATGGTGGGGCGCATGGGCTGGGGAGAATCCGGGCCGAACTCGATGTGCGCCCCGACCTCTGGTTTTTCGACTGCCACTTCCAGGGCGATCCGGTCATGCCGGGCTGCCTGGGGCTGGATGCCATGTGGCAGCTCATCGGTTTCTACCTCACCTGGCTGCAATTGCCGGGCCGGGGCCGCGCCCTGGGCGCGGGCGAAGTCAAGTTCACCGGCGAAGTCGGCCCGAACGTGAAGCTCGTCACCTACGAAATCGATATCAAGCGCGTGATCAAGCGCAAGCTGGTCATGGCCATCGGCGACGCCCGCCTGCTGGCTGACGGCCAGGAAATCTATGTGGCCAACGACCTGCGCGTGGGCCTGTTCAAGCGTGAAGACGGGAAGGACGGAGCACCCGCAGCGGGAGCCACGGCATGACCATGAAGAAGCGCGTCGTCATCACGGGTGCGGGCATCGTCTCGTGCATCGGCAATGACCAGCAGGCAGTGACCGCGTCGCTGCGCGAAGGAAAATCCGGCATCCGCGCCATGCCCGAGTTCGCCGAACTCGGCCTGCGCAGCCAGGTGGCGGGCGCGCCGCAGATCGATCTGGACGCGCTCATCGACCGCAAGCAGCGCCGTTTCATGGGCGACGCGGCGGCGTATGCCTACCTGTCGCTGAAGGACGCCATCGCCCAGTCGGGCCTGGCGCCCGCCCAGGTGTCGCACCCGCGCACCGGCCTCATCATGGGCTCGGGCGGCGGCTCGCCGGCCAACCAGATCGAGGCAGCGGACACGCTGCGCTCCAAGGGCATCCGCCGCGTGGGCCCCTATCAGGTCACCCGCTGCATGGGCTCCACCGTGTCGGCCAACCTGTCCACGGCGTTCGCCATCAAGGGCATCAATTTCTCGATCACCTCGGCCTGCAGCACCTCCGCGCACTGCGTTGGCATGGCGGCGCAGCAGATCGCCTTCGGCCTGCAGGACGTGATGTTCGCGGGCGGCGGCGAAGAGCTCTCCTGGGGCCTGGCCACGCTGTTCGACGGCATGGGCGCCATGTCCAGCAAATTCAACGACACGCCCGAGACGGCCTCGCGCCCCTACGACGTGGACCGCGACGGCTTCGTCATCGCCGGCGGCGGCGGCGCGCTGGTGCTGGAGAGCCTGGAGCACGCCCAGGCCCGCGGCGCCACCATCCTGGCCGAGATCGTCGGCTTCGGCCTGTCGTCGGACGGCGAGGACATGGTCGCGCCCTCGGGCGACGGCGCCATCGCCTGCATGCGCCAAGCCATCGCCGAAGCGGGCGGCGGCACGATCGACTACGTGAACACGCACGGCACCTCCACTCCCGTGGGCGACCTGCCCGAGCTGCGTGCGCTGCGCGAGGTGTTCGGCGAGGCGGTGCCGCCGTTTTCCTCCACCAAGTCGCTCACCGGCCATTCGCAGGGCGCGACGGGCGTACAGGAAGCGATCTACTGCCTGTACATGTTGCAGAGCGGATTCATCGCCGGCTCGGCCCACATCGAGAACCTGGACCCGGCGGCCGAGGGCATGCCCATCGTGCGCACCTCGCGCGATGCGGCGCTGACCACCGTGCTGTCCAACAGCTTCGGCTTCGGCGGCACCAACGCCAGCCTGGTGCTGCGCCGCTGGGAAGGTTGAGGGCTCTCCGAGGTTAAGGGCTCTCCGAGGTTAAGTGCTCTCCAAGGTGCCCGGGGGTGCAGCAGAGTGTGCTGCGCCGGAACCGCGATCTGGCGGCCGGGGCGCTTCTCCCGGCCCCTGACCCGTTGGCTCAGTAGTTTTCGTTGACGTTGCGAAACGGCCCGAACTTCGCCCGAAGGTACATCTGGGGTTGACCTGGAAAATGCTCCGGAATCGCAAAGCCTTGCGGACGCAGGGCAGGATCTGGGTAGAGGCGCGCGCGGTTGGGATTTTGCAGGCGCGGCATGGCATCGTCATTCAGAAACGCAGCGATGTCGAGGGCCTGACTTGGCGTGAGCCGAGGCCGGTCGTAGGTGGAACCCAGTGGCATGGAGGCCCGGATATAGCGCGCCAGGAGCGGGACGGCGAACATGTGGCCGGCGTTGTCATAGGTATCGGGGCCGGCGATGGGCGGAAACAGGTACCCGCCGCCGGTTTTGAAGTCGGGGCGCTGCTGGCCGCCCGCGTCCCCGCCATGGCATGCACTGCACTGGGCAGCGTAGAGTTTGGCCCCGCGCTGCGGATCGGCGGCCCGCGCGACGTCGGGCATGGGCAACAGCCCCGTGCGTTCCATGGCCGAATGCGGCGGTGTGTCGCGCGCCAGCCAGCGGAGATAGGCGACGATCGCCTTCAGTTCCGGGGTGTCCGGCGTGACCGGCACACTGCCCGGGCCGAACATGCCGATGATGCGCTGCTCCAGCGAGATGATCTTGCCCGACTTGGCGTCGAACTTCGGATAGTCGTTGACCGCATTCACCAGCGGCAGTGCGAAGGGCTTGGTGCCGGGCAGGCCGGATGCGCCTGCCTGATGGCATTGCACGCAATGGAGGTTGTTCCAGCCCATCCGTTTCGCGGCATCGGGCGCCAGTTTTCCGACCCGCGACGACGTGTTGCGCAGCAGATCGATGCCATCGCGTATCGCGTCGCCCTCGGGCCCGGACGGGATGCGCTTCTCGTCGGGCTCTTGCCAGGGCTGGGGCGGGCGGGCCGCATAGCGTGCCAGCAGCGCGCGCGCTTGCGGGGTGGTCAGGGCATCGCCTACCTGGTGGGGGGCAATATCGAAGGCGTGCGCGGACACCGCGAAGGCCGAAATGCTGAAGAAAAGTGCGCCCATCCGGGACATGCTGGTCTTGCGAACGCGTTGCGCTGGCGCCGGCCGGATGCTCTGTACCGCATCCCGTCCGGCGGATCGCGCAAGCCTGGGGAGTTCGTCCTGTGTTTGTGTTTTGAAGAAAGAATGCAGGACTCCGCAAGCACTGGCGAATGCGCTTGAATTCCGCGCTGCGGATTCTGCCCATGGCGCCCGGGCGCATGGGTTTCGTTTTGTAAGCCGGGCTTCTCCGGTCTCTGCGCGGCAAAGGGGATCGGCTTTCATGGGCCGGTTCCGCCAACCCTTAGAATCCGCAATTCCGCGCGCCGCGCTCCCATTCTCATGATCGCGCCCGGGTCAGGGCCCCAGGCCATCGAAGCCCCGAGCGCCAGGACACACGCATGTTGACCTTCCAGCAAATCATCCTGAAGCTGCAGTCGTACTGGGCCGAACAGGGCTGCGCGCTGCTGCAGCCCTACGACATGGAAGTGGGCGCCGGCACCTCGCACACCGCCACCTTCCTGCGCGCGCTGGGCCCCGAGCCCTGGAAGGCCGCCTACGTGCAGCCCAGCCGCCGCCCCAAGGACGGCCGCTATGGCGAGAACCCCAACCGCCTGCAGCACTACTACCAGTTCCAGGTGGTCCTCAAGCCCGCGCCGGCCAACATCCTGGAGCTGTATTTGGGATCGCTGGAGGCCCTGGGCTTCGATCTGAAGAAGAACGACATCCGCTTCGTCGAGGACGACTGGGAAAACCCCACGCTCGGCGCCTGGGGCCTGGGCTGGGAGGTGTGGCTCAACGGCATGGAGGTGACGCAGTTCACCTACTTCCAGCAGGTCGGCGGCATCGATTGCAAGCCCGCCACCGGCGAGATCACCTACGGCCTGGAGCGCCTGGCCATGTACCTGCAGGGCGTGGACAACGTCTACAACCTGACCTGGACCGACGGCCTCTCCTACGGCGACGTGTACAAGCAGAACGAGGTGGAGCAGTCCACCTACAACTTCGAGCATTCCGACGCCGACTTCCTGTTCACCGCGTTCAACGCGCATGAAAGCCAAGCCCAGCACCTGATGGAGCAGCAGCTCGCCCTGCCGGCCTACGAGCAGGTGCTGAAAGCCGCGCACAGCTTCAATCTGCTGGATGCGCGCGGCGCCATCAGCGTGACCGAGCGCGCGGCCTACATCGGCCGCATCCGCAACCTGGCCCGCGCCGTGGCCAAGAGCTACCTGGACAGCCGCGCGCGGCTGGGCTTTCCCATGGCGCCCAAGGAATGGGCCGCCGAGGTGCTGGCCGATCTGGCCAAGGCCGACCAGCAACAGCAGCAGCAGAAGAAGGCGGCCTGAGGCACGCACGCGCAGCAGGAACACAAACCACCATGACCCATCCGAATCTTCTCGTTGAACTGTTCGTCGAAGAACTGCCCCCGAAGGCCTTGCAAAAGCTGGGCGACGCCTTTGCCGGCGTGCTGTTCGAGCAGCTGCAGGCTCAAGGGCTGGCCGCGCCGGGTTCGCGCCTGACGGCCTTCGCTTCGCCGCGCCGCCTGGCCGCGCACATCACCGAAGTGGCGCCCCAGGCCGCCGACAAGGCCGTCTCGCAAAAGCTCATGCCCGTCGCCGTGGGGCTGGATGCCACCGGCAACGCCACGCCCGCGCTGCTCAAGAAACTGGCTGCGCTGGGCGCCGACGCCTCCGCCGTGGCCGCGCTGCGCCGCGTGCCGGACGGCAAGGCCGAGGTGCTGTTCCATGACAGCACCGTGCGCGGCGCCACGCTGTCCGAGGGCCTGCAGAAGGCCCTGCAGGAATCCATCGCCAAGCTGCCCATCCCGAAGGTGATGCGCTACCAGCTCGCCTCCGGCTGCGAGCAGCCTGGCTGGACCAGCGTGAGCTTCGTTCGTCCCGCGCACGGCCTGGTGGCGCTGCACGGCACCGAGGTGCTGCTGTCGGTGAAGGCGCTGGGCCTGACCGCCGGAAACACCACGCACGGTCACCGCTTCGAGGCGGCCGTGGACCCGGTGGTCGTCACCAGTGCCGACAGCTACGCCCAGCAGCTCGCCGAGCAGGGCGCTGTGATCGCCAGCTTCGCCGAGCGCCGCGCCGAGATCGTGCGCCAGCTGCAGGCCGCGGCTGCGCGCGTGGGCGGCGGCGTGCGCCCCATCGAGGACGACGCCCTGCTCGACGAGGTGACCGCGCTGGTCGAGCGCCCCAACGTGCTGGTCTGCGAGTTCGAGAAGGAGTTTCTCGGTGTGCCGCAGGAGTGCCTGATCCTCACGATGAAGGCCAACCAGAAGTATTTCCCGCTGCTGCAGGCCGATGGCCGGCTGTCGCACCAGTTCCTGGTGGTGAGCAACATCACGCCCGCCGATGCCAGCGCGGTGGTGCAGGGCAACGAGCGCGTGGTGCGCCCGCGCCTGGCCGACGCCAAGTTCTTCTTCGACCAGGACCGCAAGAAGACGCTGCTGTCGCGCGTGGAGAGCCTCTCCAAGGTCGTCTATCACAACAAGCTGGGCACGCAGGGCGAGCGCGTGGAGCGTGTCAGAGCGATCGCCAAGGCCATCGCGGAGCAACTCTTCGCAGGCATCGGCGAGCACAACCCGGAACTGGATTCGCACGACGGCGAGATCGCGCGCGACTACCTGCTGTCGTGCGTGGACACCGCCGCGCTGCTGTCCAAGGCCGATCTGGTGACCGACATGGTGGGCGAATTCCCCGAGCTGCAGGGCATCATGGGCGGCTACTACGCCGCCAACGACGGCCTGGCGCACGAAGTGGCCCATGCCATCGAAGACCATTACAAGCCGCGCTTCGCGGGTGACGAGCTACCGCGCGAGAACGTGGGCGTCATCGTGGCCATGGCCGACAAGCTGGAAACGCTGGTCGGCATGTTCGGCATCGGCAACCTGCCGACGGGCGACCGCGATCCGTTCGCGCTGCGCCGCCATGCGCTGGGCGTGATCCGCATGCTGATCGAGCGAGATCTGCCGCTTGACCTCGAACTGCTTTTAAGCAGAGCTTTCGATGCATTCAATGATGAAGGCATTCAGCGAGCAATTTGGGATGCGCAGCAGGCGCAAGAGTTGGAGGCTAAGAAGCAAGCAGGGGGCATGTTTCTTCACGCCTCTAGTTTTTCCCCTCGTGAATTCGACACATCAACCGCTGCTAAGTTGGCTGACTTCATGTACGACCGCCTCGCCGGCAGCCTGCGCGAGCAGGGCTACAGCGCTCAAGAGGTCGATGCCGTCATCGCCCTGCGCCCGCAGCGCCTGTCGCTGGTGCAAAAGCAGCTCGCCGCCGTGCGTGCCTTCGCCGCGCTTCCCGAAAGCCCGGCCCTGGCCGCCGCCAACAAGCGCGTTGGCAACATCCTCAAGAAGGCCGAGGTGGCCGGTCCCGTGGACCCGCACGTCAATCCCGGCCTGCTGCAGGAAGAGGCGGAAAAGAACCTCTACGCCGCGCTGCAGCGCTTCGTGCCCGAAGCCGATGCGCAGTTCGACGCGGGCGACTACACCGCCAGCCTGCAGACGCTGGCCGTGCTGCGCGCGCCGGTGGATGCGTTCTTCGACGACGTGATGGTCAACGCCGAGCAACTGGACCTGCGCCTGAATCGCCAGGGCCTGCTCAAGCGCCTGCACGTGGCCATGAACCGCGTGGCCGACCTGTCCCGGCTGGCGGCCTGAGGCAGGGTGCCGCGCTGGTGGTAGGCTGGCGCAGTCTTTCACCAGGCGCTCCCACACCATGAAAATCGCCATCCTCGACCGCGACGGCACGCTCAACGCCTTGGACGAGGCCTTCATCGCCTCGCCCGACGAGTGGACCCCGCTGCCCGGGGCGCTGGAGGCCGTGGCGCGGCTCAACCATGCCGGCTGGCATGTCGTCGTCGCCACCAACCAGCCCGGGCTGGGGCGCGGGCTGTTCGACGTGATGGCGCTCAACGCCATCCACGCCAAGCTGCACCGCAAGCTCGCCGCGGTGGGCGGGCGCATCGACGCCGTGTTCTATTGCCCGCATGCGCCCGACGACCTGTGCGCCTGCCGCAAGCCGGCGCCGGGCCTGATGGAGCAGATCCGCGACCGCTACGGCGTGGAGGGCGACGACGTGCTGGTGGCCGGCAACTGCGTGGAGCACCTGCGGGCCGGCGCGGCCATCGGCGCGCGCCTGCATCGGGTCGGTGCGCCCCAGGCCGCCGAAGCGCCCCTGGTGGCCTCGGGCGATGCCCTGCTGCCCAGCCCGTGGCCCGAAGGCACGCAGTTCCATGCCAGCCTGGCCGACTTTGCCGACCACGTGGCCGCGCAATCCGCCGTGGCCGCGCCGGGCCTGAACATCGCCGTCTGATTGCTATTAATTTAATAGCTGTCTGCGCATATATTCCTAGGGCGTGAGCCCGAAAACACTCATTTTTTCCTGATTGCCATGGCCCTGATCCGTTCCGTCGCCCACCTGCTCTGGATGGGCACCACCGTGGTGCCCTATACGCTGCTCATCCTGCTGGTGCGCCTGTTCGGCGCCAGCAGCCGCACGCGCTACCGCATCGCACGCGCCTGGCTCAAGCTCAGCACCGATGCGGCGCGCGTCATCATGGGCATCCGCACGCGCATCACGGGCATGGAGCACCTGCCCACCAACCCCACGCAGGGCGTGGTGCTGCTGGTCAAGCACCAGTCCACCTATGAGACCTTCCTGATGCCGGCGATCATGCCGCGCCCCCTGGCCTACGTGTTCAAGAAAGAGCTGCTGTACGTGCCGTTCTTCGGCTGGTCGATCGGCAGCCTGGACATGATCCACATCGACCGCGGCCAGCGCGCCCGGGCCTTCGTGAAGGTGCTGCAGCAGGGCCGCGCGCTGCTGGCCAAGGGCACCTGGGTCATCATGTTCCCCGAGGGCACGCGCGTGGATCGCGGGCGCAAGGGCCAGTACAAGAGCGGCGGCACGCGCCTGGCCATCGAGGCGGGCGTGCCGGTGGTGCCGATCGCCGTCACCTCGGCCAAGGTGTGGCCTCGCAAGGCCTTCATCAAGCGGCCGGGCACGGTGGACGTGTCCATCGGCCGCCCCATCCCGACCGAGGGCCGCAAGCCCGACGAGCTGATGCGCGAGGTCGAGGCCTGGATCGAAGCCGAAATGCAGCGCCTCGACCCCGAGGCCTACGCGCCGGGCCGGTGATGCAGCGGCTGGTGCAGCTGGCGCTCGATCTGTTCGGCGGCGCGGCGCCGGCCGAGCCGCCGAGTGCGCCTGCCTCCACGCCCCGTGACGAGAGTTCAGAGCCGAATGCCGCGCATGCCGGCGGTTCGATTGCCGATGTTGCTATTGATTCAGTAGCAAAAGACGCTGCCAGGCCGCTGCAGCCGGTGAGCGCGCCGCCGCCATCGCTTACACCACCCGCCCCGAAAACGCCGCCCGTACCCCTGGGCACGTTGCTCACCCCCGCGATCTTCCGCCACCCCCGCGCCAGCCGCGAGGTGCTGCTGGGCGATGCCGTGGTGGGCTATGCGCTGCAGCGGGCGCGGCGGCGCACCATCGGGTTCACCGTGGGCGCGGACGGCCTTTCGGTGCGCGCGCCGGGCTGGGTGTCGCTCGCGGCCGTGGATGCGGCGCTGCAGGAAAAGTCCGCCTGGATCCTGCGCAAGCTCGGCGAGGCGCAGGACCGCCAGCAGCGCGTGGACGGCTCCCGCATCGCCTGGGGCGACGGCGCCGTGCTGCCCTACCTGGGCGAGCCGCTCACCGTGGTGCTGGACCCGACGCACGGCTTTCGCGGCGCGGGCGGCGCGCTGGTCGATGGCCCCGAGGGGCAGCGCCAATTGCACATCGGCCTGCCCCGGGCCGCCTCGCCCGCGCAGGTGCGCGATGCGGTGCAGGCGTGGCTCATGCGCGATGCGCGCCAGCGCTTCACCGCGCGGCTGGACCATTTCGCGCCGCTGCTGGGTGTGCGCTGGAGCAGCCTGCGCCTGTCCAGCGCCCAGACGCGCTGGGGCAGCGCGCGCAGCGACGGCTCCATCCGCCTCAATTGGCGGCTGCTGCACTACCGCCCCGCGGTCATCGACTACGTGGTCGCCCACGAGCTGTCGCACCTGCGCGTGATGGACCACAGCCCGCGCTTTTGGGACACCGTGCGCAGCGTCGTTCCCGACTACGCCGACCTGCGCGGGCGCCTGCGCGACGAGCCCGCGCCGCCCTGGGATTGACTCGCCTGCCAAGCCCCTGACGCCAGTGCTTGAAACCCGTGCGGCCTGCTGCCGGTGCTGACAGAATGCGCCGCATGACTTCCAACGCTTCTTCTTCCTCTTCCCCCTCTTCTTCCCCGGACCGGCCGCAGCCGGCCGAAGGCTACGCGGGCGATGTGTCGCCGGAGCTGGCATGGCAGTGGGTGCAGTCCGGCCGTGCCGTGCTGGTGGACGTGCGCACCGATGCCGAGCGAGACTGGGTCGGTTTCGTGCCCGGCGCCGTGGCCGTCCCCTGGAAGCACTGGCCGGGCATGGTGCCCAACCCCCAGTTCGACGCCACGATCCAGGCTGCGGTGCCGCCGGACGGCCAGGCCGTGCTGCTGTGCCGCAGCGGCGTGCGCTCGGTGGCGGCGGCGCGGCGGGCCACGGAGTTGGGGCTCACCGCCTACAACATCCTCGAAGGCTTCGAGGGCGATCCCGACGAGAACGCGCACCGCAACCTGAAGGGCGGCTGGCGCTTTCGCGGCCTGCCGTGGCGCCAGGGCTGAGCAGGTTGCCCGGCTGGCGTCCGCAGCCCTGCCGCGCAGGGCCTCGGCCCCGTCCATCGCCTGAGGGTGCGACGGTTCGCCTGTCGGCGGTGCGCTGAGCCTCGATCCGTCAGAGGAAGTACTGCACCGCGCTCGAATCGATCTGCATGCGGCGCCTCATGTCATCCAGTTCGGCATGGGTGAAAAAGGCCTCCACGGGGTCCGTCGAGATGCTGAGCGTCAACGCGTCGACAGAGATCGAATCCTTGTCGTGGTAGTGGACGTTGTCTTCGTCGAACGCAATGTGGTCGAACTGTTCGGAGATCGCCGCGATGGTCTCCCGTGCGGCGGATTTCTGTTCCTCTGCTGCGCTGGCATCGGTTGAAAAAGCGGTGGCGATATGGATTTCCATGTCCGCGTGGAAGTCGTCCGGCATGTGGGCGGCCACCTGTTTTGCGAGTTCCTTTTTATCGGCTTCGGGCTGCAAGTGGGCCAGCAAGGCGGTCTGGGTGGTGTCTGAACGGTAAGTCACGGCCACCCCCAGGCAAGGCCCGCAGCCGGTGGTGGTGGCCCTCGTCAGTTTGTTTTTCTGGCGCGGTGCCAGAAGCACCCCTTCGCCCATGGCGACCAGGCCCCGATCCAGGTTGGAGGGGTAGCGTTGCGCCAGCGGATGGTGCAGGCCTGCCTGCGGGTTGCGCACCGTGGCCGGTGGGCGCGGCTTCGATGATGGGGAGTGGGTTGGGGAGGCGTTGGTGAAGAGGGCGGATAGCAAGAC
This sequence comes from Acidovorax sp. NCPPB 3576, assembly GCF_028473605.1. Taxonomy (NCBI): domain Bacteria; kingdom Pseudomonadati; phylum Pseudomonadota; class Betaproteobacteria; order Burkholderiales; family Comamonadaceae; genus Acidovorax; species Acidovorax sp. NCPPB 3576. The sequence goes on from NZ_CP097267.1 coordinate 743,270, forward strand.
GGTTTTCATGGATTGGCTCCGATGTCCCGTCAGCCTAAAAAAAATCGCACGGCCCCAGGCCGGATGCGCACGAAAAAGAAAGGCACTGTGCGAACCGAATGCTGGGCTGGCCTTTTTTCGGGTCTCCCAGAACAAAAAAAGGGCCTGCAAGGCCCTTTCGTCGATGCGCTGCAAGAGCGCCGGGGTCAGAGCGCAGGAATGCGCAGCTTCTGGCCGGGATAGATCTTGTCGGGGTGCGTCAGCATGGGCTGGTTGGCCTCGAAGATCTTGGGGTACTTGTTGGCGTCGCCGTAGAACTTCTTGGCGATGGCCGACAGGGTGTCGCCGCGCACCACGTCGTGGTACTGGGCTTCGGGCTCGGGGTGGGTGACGGCCATCTGGTTGTCCACGCTGGTCACGCTGGCCACGTTGCCGCAGCACAGGGTCACCTTCTCCTTGGCGGCCTGCGTGGGCGCATCGCCCTTCACGGTGACCTTGCCCTCGGGACCGGCGAACGCCACCTGGACGTTGCTCACGCCGAGGTTCTGCGAGGCGATGTACGTCTCGATGGCCTTGCCCGCCTTGGCGTTCAGTTCGTCCTGTGTCGGGGCTGCGGCCGTAGCGGCCTGCGCTTCCTTGCCGCCGAACAGTTTTTCGCCGGCTTCCTTGATGAAGCTGAAAAGTCCCATGTGTTGGCTCCTTGATGGTCTGTGGATCGGACCGCCCACTGTAGCGCCGCGGCGGGTCCGCCGGGTGTCGGACAGCCGCCCGAAGGAGCATGTCGATCCCGAGGGGCCGGGATACCCGCGCGGCCATGGGTGCCGGATCACGGCCCATCGTCCGCGTGTCCCGTGCGGGTAAGGCCGGTTTGTAAAAGTCGTGATAATCCCGCATGACTTTTCTGGCCATCGACGTCGGCAACACCCGCCTCAAATGGGCGATGTACGACGCTCCCCAGCCGGGCGCCGCAGTGCTCGCCCACGGCGCTGAATTTTTGGACAACATCGAACGGCTGGCCGAAAGCTCGTGGGCCGGGTTGCCTGCGCCCGAGCGCATGCTGGGCTGCGTGGTCGCCGGCGATGCCGTTCGCCGCCGCGTGATGGAGCAGATGGAACTGTGGGACGTGCTGCCGCTGTGGGTGGTGTCGTCCGCGCAGGAAGCGGGGCTGGTCAACGGCTATGACCACCCCACGCGCCTGGGCTCGGACCGCTGGGTGGCCATGATCGGCGCCCGCCATCGCCTGCTGGCGCAGGGCCCGGCGCGCCCGTTGATCGTGGTGATGGTCGGCACGGCCGTGACGGTCGAGGCGATCGATGCGCAAGGGCGTTTTCTGGGCGGTTTGATCCTGCCCGGCCACGGGATCATGCTGCGGGCGCTGGAGTCCGGCACGGCCGGCCTGCACGTGCCCACGGGCGAGGTGAGCCTGTTTCCCACCAACACGAGCGATGCGCTCACCAGCGGCGGCACCTACGCCATCGCCGGGGCGGTGGAGCGCATGGTGCAGCACGTCATGCAGCACTGCGGCGAAATGCCCGCCTGCATGATGACCGGCGGCGCGGGCTGGAAGATGGCGCCCAGCATGACCCGGCCGTTCGATCTGGTCGAGAACCTGATCTTCGACGGCCTGCTGGCCATCGCCGCACAGCGCTTTGCCCAGACCGCCGCGGACCGGGACAGCCGTTAAAGCCTAGCCTTCGGCCAGTTCCGTCTGGGCCAACTCCACGCCCAGCCGCTCCAGCGCATCGGCCGGGTGCGTGGTGGCGACTTCTTCATACAGGCGCGTGGCATCGCCCATGCGCTGGTCGCCTTCCAGGATGAGCAGCGCGTTGGCGTATTCGATCTTGCCGATCACCGAGTCCGGGTTGATGGCGAAGGCTTCCTCGAACAGCCGCAGGCTGCTGGCCTTGCGGGCGCCATAGGTCATGCTGCCCACCATCTCGCCGACCTTGTCGATGATCTCGGCATGGAACACGGCCAGCGCCAGCCGTGCATCGGCATGGGTGGGCGACAGCAAGATGACCTGCTCCAGCGTCTTGCGCACCCGGCTGCCCAGGCCCTGCGCCATGGCCTTGGCCACGCTGATGCCCTGGCTGTAGCGGCCGATCGCGTAGGCATGCCAGAACCAGGCATTGGGGTTGCCGGGCTCCGTGCGCATCTGGTCACCGGCCCGCTCGGCGGCTTCGGTCAGCAGCGCCAGGCGCCGGTCTTCGTGGGGCTCCAGGTAGTTCGCATAGACGATGGTGGCCTTGTTGGCCACGGTGATGCCGGCGCCGCCGGCGGCCAGCCCGGCGCGCGCCGCCTCTTCGAACGCCCCGCGGTGAAAGAGCACCCAGGCGTCGAGCACGGCAGCGTCGTCCGGACAGGGCTCGGCATCGCCTGCATGCAGGCGGCTCCATTGGCTGCGCACCGAGTTCGCGGTGAAGGGATAGGCATCGGAGTACGGGAAGGGCGTCCAGGGCTTCACGGTGCGTCTCCTTGCTGGGGTCTTTTTTTCGGTCAGGCAGCCAGGGCCTGGGTGCTGTAGGCGCCGCTCAAGACCTGCAGGTGGTCGCGCTGGCTGTCTTCCAGGTAGGGCATGAGCAGGTCCAGCACGTGGTGCGCGCCACGCAGCAGTGCGCTTTGCGCGCTCTCGGGCTCCAGCGCGTGCCGCGGGTCGCTCACGTATTCGAAGCTGAGCCAGTAGGTCAGCACCACGACCATGCTGGTGGCCATGGAGCCCGCGTCGCGACCTCCCAGGTGCAGTGCGCCCGTGCGCTCCATGCCGCTCAACAGCGTGCGCAGGGCCTGGGTCTTGCGCCCGAGCAGGGTCTGGAAGTGGGTTTCCAGGCGGCGGTTGCGCGACAGCAGGTCGTTCAGGTCGCGGTACAGGAAGCGGTACTGCCAGATCAGCTCGAACAGCGTGTGCAGGAAGAACCAGGCGTCTTCCACGTCGCGCACGCTCTCCGCCGCATCCAGCAACTCGTTCAGCGCCGCCTCGTAGCGCGAGAACAGCACGTTGACCAGCTCGTCCTTGGCCGGGTAGTGGTAGTAGAGGTTGCCCGGGCTGATGCCCAGTTCGGCGGAGATCGCCGTCGTCGACACGTTGGGCTCGCCAAAGCGGTTGAACAGCTCCAGCGTGGATTCCAGAATGCGCTCGGCAGTGCGGCGCGGCGCTTTTTTCACCATATTGGCGGCCTCCCGGTGCGTGGGTGGTTGTCTCTTTCACCCACTCTAACCGAGGTGGTCCGCCCGCACGGTGTTGCAGTGCATCATGCAAGGAATAGGCAATCCTTTGGGATCGCCTGTTTCCCATGGGTCAGAAGCGTCACTCGGCCGGCGGTTTCGGGGGCCGGGGCCGGGCCGCCGCAGCGGTCTTGCGGGCGGCGGTGGCGCGGCCGGTCGGGGGCTTGGCCGCGCCGCGCTTGGCGGCGGGGCGGGGCGCGGCCTGTGACGGGTTCTGTGCCTGGGTTGCGGCCTGCAGCGCCTGGGTGAGCGCGTCGATGCGTTCGTGCAGTGCCTGCACCTCGCGCGCGGTGGGCACGCCCAGGCGGGCGAGCGCCTTGGCCACGCGGTCTTCGAAAATGGTTTCCAGCTTGTCCCACTGGCCGGCCGCGCGCGTGCCCAGTACGCTGGCCGCGCTGGTCATGCGTTCAGCCGCTTCCGACAGGCGCTCCTGGGTGGTGGACTGGGTCTTGCGCTGCATGGCAGCGCCTTCCTTCACCAGCGCCTCGAACACCTTGCCGCCTTCCTGCTGCGCTTTGGCGAACGCGCCCAGGCCCGCCTGCCAGATCTGCTGCGCGGAGTCGCGCGCCTTGCTGCCGGAGAAAGGGCCGCTGCCGGCGGGATTGGCGTCGTCCGGAGCGTCGGGGTTTTTGGTGGATCGGGGCATGGATGGCTTTCCTTGGGGGCTGATGCAACGGTGCCGCACCGATGAGGTGTTCCAGGCGGCATCGCTTTGGGAGACTTTACGTGCGCTGTGCGCGCCGTGGGTAGTGTGCGGCCCCTAAACGGCACGGCAGGCCTGCTGCGGCTGGTAACAGGGCCCCGGCACGCGATGGGATAATCCGCGGCTTTCACACAGCGGCGCTTCGCGCGACCCTCATCCCATGATTCTTGTCACCGGCGGCGCAGGCTTCATCGGCGCCAACTTCGTTCTGGACTGGCTGGCTTCGGGCGACGAACCCGTGGTCAACCTGGACAAGCTCACGTACGCAGGCAATCTGCAGAACCTGGCGAGTGCGCAAGGCGATCCCCGGCATGTCTTCGTGCAAGGCGACATCGGCGATACGGCCCTGCTGACAAAGCTGTTGGCCGAGCACCGGCCGCGCGCCATCGTCAACTTCGCCGCCGAGTCGCATGTGGACCGGTCCATCCACGGGCCGGAAGATTTCATCCAGACCAACGTGGTCGGCACCTTCCGCCTGCTGGAGGCCACCCGGCAGTATTGGCTGGCGCTGCCGCAGGCCGACAAGGCCGCGTTCCGCTTCCTGCATGTCTCCACCGACGAGGTGTACGGCACGCTGTCGGCCGGCGATCCGGCCTTTGCCGAAACCCATGCCTACGAGCCCAACAGCCCGTATTCGGCCAGCAAGGCCGCGAGCGACCACCTGGTGCGCGCCTGGCACCATACCTACGGCCTGCCGGTGCTCACCACCAACTGCAGCAACAACTACGGGCCTTATCACTTCCCGGAAAAGCTCATTCCGCTGATGATCGTGAACGCCCTCGCGGGCAAGCCGCTGCCGGTGTACGGCGACGGCATGCAGATTCGCGACTGGCTCTACGTCAAGGACCACTGCAGCGCCATCCGCCGCGTATTGCAAGGCGGCGCACTGGGCGAAACCTACAACGTGGGCGGCTGGAACGAAAAGCCCAACATCGAGATCGTGCGCACGGTGTGCGCCCTGCTCGACGAACTGCGCCCGAGCGCCGACGGCCAGAGCTATGCCGCGCAGATCCACTACGTGAAGGATCGCCCCGGCCACGACCGGCGCTACGCCATCGACGCCCGCAAGATCGAGCGCGAACTGGGCTGGAAGCCCGCCGAAACCTTCGAGACGGGCATCCGCAAGACGGTGCAGTGGTATCTCGAAAACCCCGAGTGGGTGGCGGCCGTGACCAGCGGCGCCTACCGCGAATGGGTGCAGACGCAGTACCAGGCCGCGCCCGGCGCGGCGGCTGCGGCACCGAACGCCCTGGCTGCCAGCGCATGAATATCCTGCTTTTCGGCAAGGGCGGCCAGGTCGGCTGGGAGTTGCAGCGCAGCCTGTCGGTGCTGGGCACCGTGACGGCGCTGGACCACGACAGCACCGACCATTGCGGCAATTTCGCCGATCCCGCCGGCATCGTGGACACCGTGCGCGCGCTGCGCCCCGACGTCATCGTGAATGCGGCCGCCCACACGGCCGTGGACAAGGCCGAGAGCGAGCCGGACTTTGCCCGCACGCTCAACGCCACGACGCCGGGCGTGCTGGCCGACGAGGCCGCGCGCAACGGGGCCTGGCTGGTGCACTACAGCACCGACTATGTCTTCGACGGCAGCGGCGACCGCCCCTGGGTGGAGACCGACACGCCGGCGCCGCTGTCCGTCTATGGCCGCACCAAGCTCGAGGGCGAACAGCTCATCCGGCAGAGCGGGGCCCGCCATCTCATCCTGCGCACCAGCTGGGTCTATGCCGCCCGCGGCGGCAATTTCGCCAAGACCATGCTGCGCCTGGCCCAGGAGCGCGAGCGCCTGACGGTCATCGACGACCAGTGGGGCGCCCCCACCGGCGCCGACCTGATCGCCGACGTCACGGCGCATGCCCTGCGCCACCTGCAGCAGCGCCCCGAGGATGCCGGGCTCTACCATCTGGTGGCCGCTGGCGAGACCAACTGGCATGCCTATGCAAAATACGTTCTGGCGCAATCAGCACTAGGGGGTGATGCTATAAAAATAGTAGCAAATGAGGTGGCGGCCGTTCCGACGAGCGCGTTTCCCACTCCGGCCGTGCGCCCGCACAATTCGCGGCTCGACACCCGCCGGCTGCAATCCACGTTCGGCCTCGTGCTGCCGCATTGGCAGGCGGGCGTCTCGCGCATGCTTGCCGAAATCCTTTAGCACCCAGGCCAGAGAGAGCACATGACCGCACGCAAAGGCATCATCCTCGCCGGAGGTTCGGGCACCCGCCTGCACCCGGCCACGCTCGCCATCAGCAAGCAATTGCTGCCGGTGTACGACAAACCCATGATCTATTACCCGCTCAGCACACTGATGCTGGCGGGCATCCGGGAAATCCTGGTCATCAGCACGCCGCAGGACACTCCGCGCTTCGAGCAATTGCTGGGCGACGGCAGCCAGTGGGGCATTCAGCTGCGCTATGCCGTGCAGCCCAGCCCCGATGGGCTGGCCCAGGCGTTTCTCATCGGTGAAGAGTTTCTCGCGGGCAGCCCGAGCGCCCTGGTGCTTGGCGACAACATCTTCCACGGCCACGATTTCGAGGACCTGCTGCGCAGCGCCTTGCAGCGCAAGGAGGGTGCGAGCGTCTTCGCCTATCACGTGCAAGACCCCGAGCGCTACGGCGTGGCCGAGTTCGATGCCAGCGGCAAGGTGCTGTCCATCGAGGAAAAGCCCAAGGCCCCGAAGTCCAGCTATGCCGTGACGGGGCTGTACTTCTACGACGCGCAGGTGGTGGAACTGGCCAAGCGGCTGAAGCCGTCCACGCGCGGCGAACTCGAAATCACCGACCTGAACCGCCTCTACCTGGAGCAAGGCGCGCTGCACGTCGAGATCATGGGGCGGGGCTATGCCTGGCTGGACACCGGCACGCATGAAAGCCTGCTGGAAGCCGGGCAGTTCATCGCGACGCTGGAACACCGGCAGGGCCTGAAGATTGCCTGCCCCGAGGAAATCGCCTGGCGCAACGGCTTCATCGACGATGCGCAACTGGCCCGGCTGGCGCAGCCGCTGTCCAAGAACGGCTACGGCCAGTACCTGCAGCGGCTGCTCCGGGAGCCGCGCGAGTAGCAGGGCGCACGGGCGCCGAGCCGCTTCGGCCTGTGCCCGCCTGGCGCGGCCTTTTCAGGCCGGGGGTGTTTCCCTTCTGTCTCTTTTCTTTTTCGTTGCTGGCACTTTCTCCATGAACGTTATTTCCACCCGCATTCCCGATGTCGTCGTTCTCGAACCCAAGGTGTTCGGCGATGCGCGGGGCTTCTTCCTCGAGAGCTTCAACCAGCGCGCCTTCGACGAGGCCACCGGCACGCGCCATGCGTTCGTGCAGGACAACCACAGCCGCAGCGCGCGCGGCGTGCTGCGCGGCTTGCACTACCAGCTGCGCCAGCCGCAGGGCAAGCTCGTGCGCGTGGTGCGCGGCGCGGTGTTCGACGTGGCGGTGGACTTGCGCAAAAGCTCCCCGACGTTCGGCCAATGGACGGGCGAGGAACTGAGCGAAGAAAACCAGCGCCAGATGTGGGTGCCGCCCGGCTTCGGCCATGGCTTCGTGGTGCTCAGCGAGAGCGCGGATTTCCTCTACAAGACCACCGACTACTACGCCCCCGAGCATGAGCGCTGCATTGCCTGGAACGATCCGGCCCTGGCGATCGATTGGCGTTTCGAGGGCGAACCCAGCCTGTCCGCCAAGGACATGAAGGGCCTGCCGCTGGATCAGGCCGAGGTGTTTGCCTGAAGCCTGCGGCAGGCTGAGCGGGACCCGTCCCTCATCACCGGCTCACGGGCCCTTGGGTGCCAGCGTCTGCTGCGTGGCCCGGTAGAGGCGGTCGGAGCCGAACTTCGTGTTGTCGGGATCGAACGAGAACATGTTGTGCCCCCGGGGCACCAGCGCGCCATGCCAGCGCGGCTCGGCGAAGAACGAGAGAAAGTCCGCCCCCTTCTGTGCATGGGCATCGAACACGCGCTGCAGCGAGGAGGCATCCATCGCCTTCAGGGGATGGAATTCGGTGATGCCATAGCGCGTGTTGCCGCTGTGGCCCAGCCAGTCGAAATAGGAGTGCCCGTAGGTCGGCTCGCCATACAGGCTCACGCCCAGCCGGATGTTGCCCAGCGGCCGCAGCGATGCCTGGATGGCGAACTTGTTTTCGTCCCAGCCCGGGTTCGTGAACGGCACGATCTGGTGGGTGTAGCGCGGCACGCCGGTCAGGCACGACCGCGCCACCACGCCATCGAAATAGCGCAGGTAGTCCACCCCCTGCTGCGCGCGGAAGGCGTGCCACAGCGGCACGAGCGGGTTGTAGTAGTACGAGGACGCATCCCGCGGAGTGTCGATGTGGGCCTGTACACCGGGCGCTGCCGGCGTGCTGGCAGGCAGTGCTGCCTGGGGCTGCGGCTGCGGCGTGTTCTGCTGCCGATCCATGATGGCCACATCGCGGCGGCCCAGGTGGGTGAGGGCGCCGGGACGGGTTTCCAGGAAGATGTCCAACTGGTGCAGCCCGGCCGGCAGGCCACGGAAGTCCAGGTCCAGCCGCCAGCCCGTGTTGGCGTCCCCGAACTCCGGCTTGGCCGCCAGCACATCCTGCCGCCCGAGCCGCACGGCGGTCTTGCCCGCAAAGTGGCCGTTGCGGTAGAGGTGGATCCAGGCGGGTCGCTCCGGGGTGGCGCCTTCCACATGGGCCCAGCCCGAAATGGGCAGGGTTCCCTGTGCGAACGAATCGATGTGCTCGGTGTAGCGGCGCAGCGGCTCCGTGCGGATGTCGCGGGAAGGGGGCTGCACGTCGGAGAACGCGGCGTAGTCGCCGCCCACGGCGCGGTTGAAGGCCTCGATGCCGCCGAATTCGGCCTGCAGATAGCGGCGGAACCCCTCGACCGAGGCTGCGCTGTAGTCGGTCACGCGGTAAGGGCCGTCGAAGCCCATGCCTGCCTGGAAGTTGGGGAACAGGTGGTGCAGTTCGCCCAGCAGCGTGATGCCGCGGATCTTGGCGCGGTCCTGTGCGGGCAACTGGCATGCGGCGTCAAGCACCGCGCGCATCGCCTGCTCGCGCCGCTCGGTCAGCGAGTTGCGGGTGGTGGCGAACGTCCAATTGAAGACCTTGGAGTCGTAATAGTCGTCCGTGCCCAATGCGCCGTCACGGGTGTGGCCCATGTTGGCGGGGTCGGCGGCCAGGGCGGCCTCGATCGGGGCCTCCGCCGAGAAATGCGTGGAAAACAGGTAGAGGATCGCCGGCCGGGGTGTGTCGCGCAGCGTGCGGACCAGGCGCCCCACTTTTTCATCGTCGATGCGCCAGGCGCCATCCGCCTCCTGGCGGAAGAGGCGAAGCAGGGGCACGGGCAGGGTATAGCCCAGGGCCTGGCGGGGCGATGTCTGGTCGGCGGGCTGCAGCGTTTTCAGCGTGGATTCGACGAGCGCGGCGGCCGATCCCTGCGGGCCCTGGCAGCGCTCGGCCAGGTCCTGCATCGAGGCCGGCAGGGTCTCGGGCGAGAGAACGCAAGGCTCGATGACGCTGACCATCGGGGCCAGCAGCAGTCGATGGGCCTCGGACGGGAGCGCCGGCGCATGGCGCTTCAGCAGCGATGCGCCCCCCGCGCCAGCCAGAAGAACGCCCATGGCTGCGAGGGCCATGGACACGTGCAGGGCAGTCCGTCGGGAGGGTCTTTGCATGGGCGGTAAGGGGCAGGCGCTGAAATCGATCAGGGGGTGGCCCGCGACTGTAAGCGAATGCACGGCATGGCCCCCGGAACGCGCAAGGGGCATGCCTTTTTGCGCCAGGGGCCGCATTGCTGCCGCGGCTACACTTGGACCCCATTGCGCGCATGCCTGATGGCACGCAGCGCCGCTCAAGGCGAGCTTTTTCACCACCTCCATGACGACGAACACCCTTCCCGACCGCATCGAACCCTTGGCAGACGCGACGCCTGCGCCGCGCCCTCCGCTGGGGGAGTTGCTTGTCCAGTCGGGCAAGCTGAGTGCCCGTGACCTGGATCGCGCGCTCTCCGCGCAGCAGGAAATGGGTGGCCTGCTGGGCCGCGTGCTGGTGCGGCTGGGCCTGGTGTCCGAGCTGGACGTGATCCAGTCGCTGTCGCGCCAGTTGGGCATTCCCATCGTGCCGGCCGGCGAGTTTCCCGAACTCATGCCCGAGGTCGAGGGGCTGCTGCCCGAATTTCTGCACGCCAACAGCGTGTATCCGCTGCAGGTCAGCGAAGGCCGCATGCATGTGGCCATGGCCGTTCCGCAGGATGCGTTCGTCGTCAAGGCGCTGCATCTGGCCACGGGCCATGTGATCGTTCCGCACCTGGCGCTGGACAGCGACATCGAAAAAGCCTTGTCCGCGCCCGTGGTGGAGCAGGCGGCCGAAGACGACGAGGCCGATGACGGTTTCGGCGATGGCTCCGATGGCGGCGACTTCGTCGAGCATTTGAAAGACCTGGCCAGCGAAGCGCCCGTCATCCGCCTGGTGAACGCCATCATCGGCCGCGTGATCGATCTGCGCGCCTCCGACATCCACCTGGAGCCGTTCGATGACGGCCTGCACGTGCGCTACCGGGTGGATGGCGTGATCCATGCCGGCGAACTGGTGCCGCCGCGCCTGAGCGCGGCCGTGAATTCGCGGGTCAAGCTGCTGGCCCACCTGGACATCGCGGAGCGCCGCCTGCCGCAGGACGGCCGCATCAAGACGCGCGTCAAGGGCCGCGAACTCGATCTGCGGGTGTCCACCGTGCCCACCGTGCATGGCGAAAGCGTGGTGATGCGGGTGCTGGACCGCGCGAGCGTGCGCCTGCAACTGGAAACGATGGGTTTCGAGAAAGACACGCTGGAGCGGTTCAACGGCCTGCTCGCACGGCCCCACGGCATCTTGCTGGTCACCGGCCCGACGGGCTCCGGCAAGACGACCACGCTGTATGCGGCCTTGTCGAAGATCGATGCGGGGGCCAACAAGATCATCACGGTCGAAGACCCGGTCGAGTACCAGCTGGAGGGCATCAACCAGATCCAGGTGCATCCGCAGATCAACCTGACCTTCGCCAACGCGCTGCGCTCCATCCTGCGCCAGGACCCCGACATCATCATGATCGGCGAAATGCGCGACGGAGAGACGGCGCAGATCGCGGTGCAATCGGCGCTCACGGGGCACTTGGTGCTGTCCACCCTGCACACGAACACGGCCGCCGGCGCCGTGATCCGGATGAAAGACATGGGCGTCGAGGGCTATCTGATCACCTCGGCGGTCAACGGCGTGCTGGCGCAGCGCCTGGTGCGCACGCTGTGCGGCCAGTGCAAAGAGCCCTTCGAGCCGGGCGAAGAGGTGCGGCAGAGCACGGGGCTGGCGCGTTTCAGCGGGGTGGGCCAGGCCATCTACCGGGCCGTGGGATGCGAGCACTGCCGAGGCTCCGGCTACCGTGGCCGGACCGGCATCCACGAACTTTTCGTGCTGGACGAGCCCATGCGCCGCGCCATCATCGAAGGCCGCGACGCCAACGCGTTGAATGCATTGGCAACCGCAGGCGGCATGCTCAACCTCTACGAAGACGGATTGCGCAAAGTGGCCGCAGGCATGACCACGCTCGACGAACTCGCCCGCGTGACACAGGATCAAGCCGATGCCTGATTACGTCTGGCGTGCCGCTGCCGCCTCGGGCAAAGTGGTCGAAGGCCGGCTCACTGCCATCAATGAAGCCCAGGCGCTCAAGCAACTCAGGGCGCAGGGCCTCACGCCATTGACCATCAGCGACTCGATCGCCGCCGCGGGTGCGGGCGCCAACAGTGCCATGGGCGCCGCGTCCGCCAACGAGGCCATCGGCGCTGCCGCCGTGCCCAAAGGGCGCAGCGGCAAGGGGCCGGTCAAGGCGGCCGATGTGCTTGCCCTCACGTCTGAACTGTCCATCATGCTGCGGGCCGGGCTCGCCCTGGACAACGCGCTGCGCGTGCTCATCGACATGAGCCACAAGCCCAGCATGGCCGAGTTGCTGCAGGGCATTCTGGACGCGGTCAAGGGCGGTACGCCGCTCAGCCGGGCCTTGTCGCAGCACCGCGAGCTGTTCGGCGATTTCTACATCAACATGATCCGCTCGGGCGAGGCCAGCGGCCAGATGTCGTCGGTGCTGGAGCGGCTCGTGGAGCACATGGAGCGCCAGCGCGCGCTGCGCGACAGCGTCATCTCCGCCACAATCTATCCGGCGATCCTTCTCGGCGTGGCCGTACTGTCGCTCATCGCCATGCTGGGATTCGTGGTGCCGCAGTTCGAAAAGCTGTTCACCGACATGGGCGATGCGCTCCCGATGCCGACCCAGATCGTCATGGCGCTGGGCCATGCCTTCACGCGCTACGGCCTGTTCATCGGCATCGTGGCCCTGGGCCTGGGGCTGATGGTGCGCCGCTGGGCGGCCTCTCCCGCAGGGCGGCAATGGTGGCAGGCACGGCTGCTGAAGCTGCCGCTCATGGGGCGCCTGGCGCTGAAATACCAGCTCACGCTGTTCTCGCGCTCCCTGGGCACCCTGCTCGGCAATGGCGTGCCCATGCTGACGGCACTGCACATCGCGACGGAAACCGTCGGCAACACCGTTTTGCAGCAGGCACTGGCCCGCGTCGCCCCCATCGTGAAAGAAGGCGGGAAAGTCGTACAGGCCATCTCCGCCACGGGGATTTTCGAGCCCCTGGCGATCAACCTGATCCGTGTGGGCGAGGAAACGGGCCGCATCGGCCAGATGATGCTCGAGCTGTCCAATATATTGAACCGTGAAGTCGAAACCGGTATCAAACGGCTTCTCACGCTGGTAGAGCCCGTACTCATTCTGGTGCTGGGTGTTTTGATCGCCGCCATCATTGTTTCCATCCTTCTCGGGATCCTGTCCATCAATGACCTCGCCGTATAATTTTTGTTTGTCCAAGGAGTCCTTTTTCATGGCGCATTCCCGTGCTGGCCGCTCCTGTGGCGCCCCTTTGCAACGCAAATCCGCTCGCGGCTTCACGCTGATCGAACTGCTGGTCGTTCTGGCCATCCTGACGCTTCTGGCAGGCCTCGTCGGCCCCCGTGTTTTGAACCAGCTGGGCGGTGCCAAGGCCAAGACGGCCGGTGTGCAGATCGCCGATCTGGACAAGTCGCTTGAACTGTTCAAGCTCGACGTGGGGCGCTACCCCTCGACGGAAGAAGGCCTGGAGGCGCTGGTGAAGCGCCCCGGTTCCGTGAACGGCTGGACGGGTCCTTACCTCAAGGGTGGCGTGCCTGCAGACCCTTGGGGCCATCCTTACCGCTATGCCAACCCCGGCCCGAACGGCGGCATCGAGATCCTGTCGCTCGGCTCCGATGGCGCCCCTGGCGGTGAAGGCGAAGCCGCCGACATCCGCAACACGCCCTGATCGCCTGCTTTCTCAGGCGTCCTGCCATGCGGCGCGAGCGCGGCTTTACGCTGGTCGAATTGCTGGTCGTGTTCGCCATTCTGGCGCTCGTGATCGGCTTGGCGCCATTGGCCTTTGATCGTTTGCGGGACTCTGCGCAGTACCGTGACACGGTCCGCACGATGATCAGCCAGATGCGTGCCGCCCGTTTCACCGCCATGGCGGAAGGGCGGGAGGTACGCTTCTCTGTCGACTTGAAGAACCGCATGTACGGCAACGACTCTGCCCTGAAGCCGTTGCCGCAGCCGCTGCAATTGCGTGCGATCGTGGCCGGTACCGAATTGAATGCGCAGAGCCAGGCGGCCATCCGCTTCCTGCCGGGTGGCGGCGCCACGGGCGGCAGCATCGAAATCCTGAGGGCGCCCGGAGTCGGCACTCGCTTGCGGGTGGACTGGCTGTCGGGGCGCGTGACGCAAGAGGCCCTCACCCGATGATGCGGGGCCTGCATCGCCGCCAGCGGGGCTTGACCTTGCTGGAGTTGCTGGTGGCCTTCGCCATCATGGCGCTGTCGCTCGGCATGCTTTACCGCGCCATGGGCAGCAGCGCGCGCAGCGTCGCGGACGTGGATCGCTATCAACGCGCGGTGGTGCTGGCCGAGTCGTTGCTCTCCCTGCGCGACGCCATTCCCGAGCAGGGCTTGAACCAGTCGGGGGAGTCCGCAGGCTACCAGTGGCGCATCACCACGGCGCCCTATGCGACGGAGTTCAAAGGGCCCGCCATCCCGCCTTTGCACGAGGTGAACATCGTCATCTCCTGGTCGGACGGTGTGCGCCTGCGCAACTTCGAACTGAACACCTTGCGGCCACAGCGCAAGCCGCCCGAGCCGGGGCGTGGATGATGAAGCGCTTGCCCGAAGGCTCGAAGGCGCCGCGCCAGCACGGCTTTACCTTGGTGGAACTGCTGGTGGTCATCACCTTGCTTTCGCTGGTGATGCTGGCCCTGGGGTCTGCGTTGCGTACCACGGCGCAAACGGAAGCGAGGGTGGATCTCCGGATGCTGCGGACCGATGAGCTTCGGGTGGCCAACGGGTTTCTGCGCTCGGTGCTGGGCCGGGTGTCTCTGCAAAAGCGGGCCGCTGTCGTCTCCATTGACGAGAGCCCGTACTTTTTCATCGGGCTGCCCGAGGAAATGGCTTGGGTGGGTGTGATGCCAGCCCGTTATGGTGTGGGTGGGCGCTACCATTTTCGATTGGGCGTGCTGGACCAGGCGTCGGGACCTGCTTTGGTGTTGCGGTACTTGCCTTGGATCGATGGGGGCGGGGCGCCGGATTGGAGCCAGGCCGCCAGTTACGTGCTGGTGGACGGAATGACCGGCTTTTCGCTCCGGTACGAAGACGCCAATGAAGAGCCTCCCGTTTGGGGCGCTCCCTGGAAGGCGGTTGATCGGCTGCCTCAGCGGGTTTCGATCGCGATCCGGACCTCCGCAGGTGCTTGGCCGGACATCGTCATTCCGATGCGCGTTCTCCCATCCAGCGATCCGGCCAGCGACGGAGCCACTTTTGGCGGGAGCCGCTCGTGAATCAGTGCAAACCAAGTAAGCACCGTAACAAGAAACAGGGCGGGATGGCCCTATTGGCCGTGCTCTGGATGGTCGCGGCCCTCACCATCATCGTGTCTGGCCTGACACGGTCCATCAGGGAAGAGGCGCGCGTCATGTCCTTGTCGCGCCAGAACGTCCAGGCGCAAGCGCTGGGCGATGCCGCAATTCAACTGGCATTGCAGGCCCTGGTGGCCAGCAACACTCCCCTGGCCCGCACCCGGCAGGCGCAGATCGACTATCGCGGGGTCACGATGCAGGTCCAGGCCATGCCTTTGAATGGCCTGATCGACATCAATGGTGCGCCTGTTGCCTTGCTGGCAAAGCTCTTTTCGGTTGCGGGCGAGATGCCGGCAGAGGCGGCCCAGGGGCTCGCTCAAGCCACAGTGGAAATGCGTGAACGGCGTGATCCACGCGGTGTGCCGCAGCGTTTCGAATCGGAAGAAGACCTGCTCAAGGTGCCCGGGGTGGACTACACCCTCTATGCTAGACTTTCGCCGCTCATCACTGCAGATCTTCGAGGGCGAGGCTTGGTCAATCCGATGGCTGCGCCCATGGAAGTACTGACTGTCCTTGCCGGAGGAAACGCTGCAGTCGCCATGCGCATCGTCGCGGACCGGGATGCCGGCGCTGAAGGCATCGACACCACGGCCCTGGAGGCCGCATTTTTAGATAACTCGACGGTTCGGCGGCTGCGAATCCAGGCAAGGGTTCCCATGCCGGACGGTGTTTGGTTGCGCGTATCGCGCAGCATCGATTTCAACGCGCGTTCGAAGGGCGGTTTGCCGTGGCAGACCTTCCGTGCCAGTTCAGGCGTTGAGCCCGTGATACGTAAAAACTCCTGAGCCACCAATGCCTTCCATTTCCTCCGATGCCCGTTTCCTGGGAATCGATTTGCACGCGCTCTGGCGTGATGTCCGCAGCCCCTGGCAGGGCATGCATGCTTGGCCGCTGTTCTCCTGGTTGACGCCGTCCGCGCCGGTCGTGCTGCTCCATCCCGAGGACGGCCTCTCTTTCTGGCTGGGGGACGAAAAACAGTCCAAGGTAGCGGGCCCGGTCAAGGCCAGCTTCACTGCCGTGGAGCTGCCTGAAGAATTCGTGCTTCGCCGGACGCTGACCTTGCCTCCCATGGCTGAATCGGACATTGCCAAGGCTGGTGCTCTGGAAGTGCGCGCCATCAGCCCCTTTCCCGAGGCGGATCTGGTGTGGGGCTATCGCTTGCTCGAAGGCACTGCTGGCAGTTCCCGAATCGAGCTGGCCTTGGCATCTCGCAAGCAGGTCGCCCAATACCTCGCATCCCAGGCCGCTCGCCTTGGCGGCGTGTCAAACCCGGAAGTCTGGGTGCGTAGCAATCAACAGCGCCCCATCGTGCTTGGAGGCTATGGTGAAGGCTTGCGCCATGCGCACGCACTGAGATGGATGCGCGCGGGCTATGGGCTTTTGCTCTCGATGGCCGTTCTGGCCGTCGCCATTGCGGTGACCCCTACGCTTCAATTGCGTGAGCGCGCGATCGAGGCGGCGCAGAGCTACCAGGATGCGGCCAAGCGCACGGCTCCGGTCGTCGCCAAGCGGGATGCACTCATGCAATCTGCAGAAAAGCTCGGAATGCTGTCGGAAGTGCTTGCCACGCGCATTGAGCCTTTGCGTGCGTTGGACAAGCTCACCCAGCTACTGCCGGACGATACCTATCTGCAGAGTTTTCGCATGCAAGGCGCCAAAGTGACCATCGTGGGAATGACCGGAAACGCTGCCGCCCTGATGCAGGTGCTGGGCAATGAGCCGGGGTTGCGAGAGGTCCGTGCCCCATCCGCTGCCACCCGGATGGGAAATTCCGCCAAGGAAACGTTTGCCATTGAATTCACGCTGGATCCTCAGTTTTTCGGAGTGGTGGGTAGTGCAACCGCAGGCAAGGCCGCTATGCCCTCCACTGGGGCCATGACTCCGGCCCTTGTGCCCGCGGGCGTTGCCAGCGCTGCCGCTTCAGGCGCCAGCGTAGCCGGGGCGTCTGCCGTCCCAGCCTCTGCGCTGCCTGCCAATTCATCCCCCAGCGCAGTCGCACCGCCACCGGCCAGTGCATCTCCATCGGCCGGTGGAGCTGCCTTTGGCGGATCGGTCGCCACATTCGGCGGCCATACCACCACGGCGCCTGCATTGCCCGCTTCTTCGCCTGCGAACCGTACCAAGCCATGAAACGCATTTCATCCCGTGAGGGGCTGATCCTCGTCTGTACTCTGGCTCTGGCGATTCTCCCTCTGGTCTTGTTGGGCTGGTACATCGCTGAAAAGCACCAAGGTGCCGAGTCTCAACTGGCGCAAATGGAGCCGCGCTATGCGCGGCTTCTGGGGTTGGAGTCGCAGCGGGCAGATATTGAAGCCGTGCTTTCTCAGGCCAATGCGGCAAGAACGCAGTACATCTATCCGGCGTCCCAGGATGCCAACCAGACTGGCAATGCGGCCCAGCAGCGGATCCGGGATATCTTCAGCGCGGCTGGCTTGCAGGTGATCAGCAGCCAAGTGCTGCCAGCCAAGGACGAGAAGGGCTTTGATCGCATTCCCCTGACCGTGCGGACCGAGGGCGAAATGCTGGCTCTGCAAAGTGCACTGGCCGTTCTGACCAGTCAAATGCCCATCATCGTCATCAATGATCTGGACATTCAACTGCAGGGCGGCTATGCCAACTCGGATCCCAAGGTCGCCCCCCGGCTGTCGGCGCAGTTCGGCCTCAGCGTATTGCGGGAGCGCACATGAAGCGGTATGCCTTGCATCTGCTGCTGCTGGCCAATGCAGCGTTGCTGATTCTTCTGGCATGGATGTGGGTGGCGCCGGATGGAAGCGTTCGCAATGTGCATTGGCAAGAACCAACGCCACACCGCACGGATTTCGCCGCCATGCTTCCCGCGTTGCCAGGGGTGACCAATGCAGACACCGGGCAGTTCATTGCGATGCTGGATCGTCCATTGTTTGCTTTCACGCGCAGGCCGCCTCCACCGCCTCCGCCGCCCAAGGCTGCCGAGGAAGTGCAGGTCGACAACCTCAGCACCGCTCGCTTGTCAGGCGTCTTTGTCGGCGATGGTGCAGGAGGCATCATCATCGAAGTGGCAGGCAAGCACCGCCGTGCACGCTTGAATGACAACATCGAAGGGTGGACGCTCCAGTCCATCAACGGTCGCAATGTCACATTCATCAAGGGTGACCAAAGCCGTGTCCTGCAACTGCCTCGTGCAGCCGTTACTTCGTATACCGGCATGGCTCCAGCAGCACCGGTTGGCGCTCCAACATCGATCGGACGAGGGGCGGTGCAACCTCCAGCCCGGTCCGCCCCCCCTCGCGCAACATTTGGCGGCCGTTCTTAATGAACATGCTTCCAATCTGTTCGTTTCTCCCCGTTTCCAGGCAAGCAGTCATGACCCCTTACCGACACGCACTAACCGCTATTGCGCTGGCCACTTGTCAGTTGGCCATAGCCCAGTCGCAGCAGTCCGCCCCCGCAACCGGTAGCAGCAACCTCGTTACGGAGTCGAGCGGCGCAGTGATGCCAAGCTCTGCGTCTGATTCGTCCGCCAATGCCGCGCCGAAGAAGGCTGACAAACCTTTGGCAGAGGGCGAGCTTCCTGCAGCGGAGCCGCGCTACATCATCGGAAACGATCGTGTGATCGCTCCGGCCAAGCCGGTGGCCGCAGTACAAGGCGCTCCGTTGTCCTTCAATTTCGAAGAGGCGCCGGTGGCAGAGGTCGTTCGCACCATTTTGGGAGATATCCTCAAGACGGACTACGTGCTTCACCCACCGTTGAGCGGGACGGTAACGTTGGCGACACGCACGCCCATTGCGCCGGATCAGGCAGTTTTCCTGCTGGAGAGTTCCTTGCAGGCCAACGGACTCGCCATGTTGCGCGATGCCCGCGGCACTTATCACGTCGGTCGGCCTGATGCATTGCGCAGCATTGGTGGGTCTGTTCGCCAAGTAGGCAATGGCCCGCTGCCCCCTGGCTCTGGTGCCATCATCGTGCCGCTGCAATACATCGGTGCGAGCGAAATGGCATCCATTCTTCGACCGATGATGCCCCCCGATGCCGTCGTGCGGGTAGACAACGTGCGCAATCTGCTGATTCTGAGTGGGACGCGTACTCAAGCCGAAGGGTGGCTTGATCTGGTGAACACTTTCGATATCGATTTGCTCAAAGGCATGTCTGTCGGGGTGTTTCCGTTGAAGCATGCGTCGATCAAGGAAGTGGAAACCGCGCTGCGTCTGGTGAGCGGCGGCGGTGCCGCGGCGGCTTCCCCGAATGTCGGAGGAGCCGTCGCTGCAGGAACACCGGGTGCTGCGCAGGCGAATGCGGCCAGTGCGGCGCAGGCCATGCTGGGTGAAGGCAATCCTCTCTTCGGCGCTCTGCGCATCATGCCCATCGAGCGGCTCAACAGCATTTTGGTGGTAACGCCACGCGCTTCCTATTTGGAGGAAGCCCGCCGCTGGATCGAAAAGTTGGACCAGCCCAGCGACAACGGGTCTGAGCCGCAGCTCTTTATCTACCAGGTGCAGAACGTCAATGCCAAGCATCTTGCGAGCGTGCTTAGCGGTATTTTCGGGGGGCAGACTGGCAGCTCGAATGTTGCCAATAGTGGTGTAGCCCCTGGGTTCGGAAGTGCGACAGGAAGCTCCTTTGGTCAGCAGCAGGGCGGATTGGGAGGCGTCGGCAACACCTTCGGCGGCGGTGGCTCCAGCTATTCAGGTGGCATTGGCTCCAGTGCGAGATCTTCTGGACTGACCGGCAGCGGGTTTTCCGGCAGCGGGACGAGTGCTTTTGGTAATCGCAACACCAATGCGCAGGGGACGCAGCAACAAGGAACCCTGAGTGCCAACTTGGGCAGTGTGCGAGTGATGGCCGATGAACTGAACAACTCCGTACTTATTTGGGGTACGCGATCAGAATACTCAAAGATCGAAGCTGCATTGAAAAGGCTGGATCTTCCTCCGACGCAGGTGTTGATCGAGGCGAGCATCATTGAAGTGACGTTGAACGATGATCTGCAGTACGGTTTGCAATGGTCGTTCAACAACAGCCGTAACGGGTACACCGGCCAGGGGCTTGTGAGTGGTCTCAATCCCACGACGGCCAATAGGAATACATTATTGGGCGGGGCATCCCAAGGCTTCTCTTACGTTCTCAGCAGCTCGACGGGCGTTCAGGCCGTGCTCAATGCATTGGCGGACAAGTCGCTCTTGAAGGTCATCTCCAGCCCATCACTCATGGTGTTGGACAACCACACGGCTTCCATCAATGTTGGTAACCAAGAGCCAGTGAGTACAACGACCGTTAGCTTTGTCGACAATGCCAACGCATCTACCAGTTCCGTTCAATATAAGGACACTGGCGTCAACCTAGTTGTCACGCCATCGGTCAACGCTGGCAACATCGTGAACATGCAAGTGGATCAAACGGTGACCGATTTGGGGGCCGTAAGGAGCAATGCCAACAATCAACCTGCCTTTTTGCAACGCCAGATCAGCAGCAAGGTGGCGGTGCGGTCGGGGGAGACCATCGTGCTTGGAGGTCTGATCAAGGACAACAGCACGGTTGGCAAGGCGGGAGTGCCTTTGTTGCAAGATATTCCGGTACTTGGAAATCTATTTGGCACTAACAGCAACACCAGCAATCGGACAGAGTTGTTGGTAGTGCTAACCCCCCGTGTCGTGCGAACTGATATCGACATCCGGGAAGTGAGCGAAGACTTACGGGACCGGATGAAAGGTTTGAGAGTCATCGAACTCAAGGAACGGGGCACTGCTGGTGCGCCAAAAAATCCACAAGCACCCGTGCAACCTGCTCAGCCGAATTGAGTCGGAGAGCGTCGTCACACTAGATAGTTAACAGGAGATCAGTACAGCCATGGTTCAGACCGCTACTTTCCGCCGCCGGATGGGCGCCATTTCTTTGATTGCCGGTGCTTTGGCACTTTCCGGGTGCGCCGCGTTCAAGCCCGCCACTCCAGAGCAGATCGTTCAGCAGCGTGCGACGGAGTATTGGCAAGCGCGAGTGGCAGGCCAGTATGACAAGGCTTACGCTTTGTCCACGCCCGCCTATCGCAAAACCAAGACGGCCGATCAATTCAAGATGCAGTTCGGTGCGGGTGTTGCGGTCAAGAGCGTAGAAGTCACGAAAGTCACTTGCGAAAGTGACAAATGCACCACACAGGTGAAATTGGGGGTCCAGCCTGCCATGATCGGGGCAAAGCTTGGTACGATCGACAGCTACCTGAACGAGACATGGCTCCTTGAAGACGGCCAATGGTGGCACTACCAAGATCTTTGATAGGTATCCCCGAAGCCGTTTGCAAGCAGTTTGCGAAGCAAGATTCACCCAACCGCAAACGGTGTTGCATTTCCTCAACAACAGGTTTTGTTACAGCGGTTCCGTTGTACAACACGTTAGAGCGCTGTGCTACCATCCCTTAGCGTAATCAATCGTGGTAGTTGCGCTTACCAACTTTTTAACTGGAGTTCTTGATATGAGAAAAAATGTTCTGGCCCTGAGCATTGCTGCCATGATTGGTGGCCTGGGCTTTGCTGGCGCCGCATCTGCTGATGTGGTCGTTGGTACGGCTCCTCTGAAGCCAACGACTGCTACGACGATGTCGTTCGCAGAAGGCGGCGTGGGTCATGCACTGCTGATTCCTTACTTCAATGCGCAAAACGGCAACATGACCGTGATGCACGTTGTGAACACCGACACCTCCAACGGCAAGGCTGTGAAGGTTCGTTTCCGCGGCGCCCTGAACTCCGACGACATTCTTGACTTCCAAGTCTTCATGTCGCCTGGTGACGTGTGGACCGCTGCCGTGACGGCTGGCGCTGACGGCGTGGCACAAATCGTGACCGCTGACGGTACCTGCACGTTGCCTACCCTGGCCAAGGGTGTGAACCAGCGTTTTGTGACCGACCGTCTGAACCCCGGCATCGCCGACGCAGATAAGGCCAACAACACGCGTGAAGGCTACGTTGAAATCTTCAACATGGCTGACATTCCTCAGCTGCTGGCTGGCACGACCACGGTCAACCCACTGTACACGGCTATCAAGCACGTGAACGGCGTTGCACCTTGCACCCCTGCCGCTCTGAACGCTACGCTGCAAAACTTCACGTCGCCTGCCGCCGTGGCTGCAGCTGGCTTCGACACGCCTTCGACCGGTCTGCTGGGTGACTGGTACATCCTGAACGTTGCTCAAACGACGACGTTCTCGGGCGGTGCAACCGCAATCCGTGCTGAAAACGCTGGTGCTCAAGCCATCGGCAACTTCGTGCACTTCCCACAATCGGCCAGCGCCGCGCCTACGCCTGATACGTACACGGCTGACCCGCTGTTCCGTACCGTGAACGTGTTCACGACCGGCACGACGGCACCTACGACCGTGCCTGCAATCGCAGCTGCGAACTACGACCTGCCAGACATGTCGACGCCTTACGTGACGGCTCCTAACGCTACGGCACCTCTGACGCAAGCTCGCTTGCTGACGAACGCCCTGGCTATTACGTCGATCGCTAACCAGTACGCTAACGACGCGAGCATCTCCGCCAAGACGGACTGGGTGTTCTCCATGCCTACCCGTCGTTACAACGTGGCGTCTAACTACGCTGCTGCGCAAACCGGTGGTAACGCTGCTCAAGTTCGTTACTTCTCCGACTTGATCGCTACCGGCAACGGTGTTGGCGACGAGCGTTTCAACCCAGGCAACACGTCGCTGGCTACCACTGGTGGTGCCATCTGCGTGAGCTCGACGGGCCAAGCGTTCTTTGACCGCGAAGAAACCACGACCACGACCGGCGCAGTGTTCTCGCCTGGTTCCATCACGCAGACCCGTTTCTGCGGTGAAACCAGCGTGCTGAGCTTCGTGGACACCGGCACTTCCGTGCTGGGTGGCTCGGTTGCTCGTCAAACCCTGTCGACCGGTTCGTTCACCAACGGCTGGAGCCGCGTGGATGTGCCTAACGTCGTTGGCGGTCAATCGCTGGGTCTGCCAATCCTGGGCGCTTCGTTCATCAAGCTGAGCAACCCAAGCGCTGCGGCTGGCACGTCCGGTACCTACGGTATCACGTGGCCCCACCGCTTCACGTTCCCTACGGTTACTCCTTAATTCGTACGGCACTTTTCACAGCAATGTGAACCAAAAAAGGCGGGGGCAACCCCGCCTTTTTTTTTAATGCTTTTTTGATGGAGTGTTGGATTTGCACATGATTCGCTCAACCTATCGCCTGCTTGCCTTGGCAGCACTTTCTGCAACCGCTCTTTCCGTTCACGCCCAAGCTCCGGTGTTGATCCAGGGGCCAAAAGTCGCGATCGATACGCTGGACATTCAAGCGGACTCTCTTCGCATGCCTGCCGAGATGCGCGACACAGTTCTGGCTCGTGCTCAAACCGTCACGCAGATCGCCTCTAATCTGTACGCACGCCGGGTGATGGCATCGCGTGCAGAAACCGAAGGGGTAGAAAAGGACCCTGAGGTTGCAGCAGCCCTGAAGATTGCGCGGGACAAAGTGCTATCAGATGCTTACATCGCGAAAATCGACAAGCAAAGCACGCCTACCGATGCAGCCGCTGAAGGCTTTGCACGAGACATCTACAAGGCCAAGCCTGAGCGCTTCAAGGCGCCGGAACAAGTTCGTGTGAGGCATATTCTTGTTGAGGGGTCAGACGCCAATTCCCGCGCACAGATCGAAAAGATCATGCAGAAACTCAAATCAGGCGCAGACTTCGCCAAATTGGCCCAAGAGCGTTCCGCAGACAAGGGCTCCGCCGCAAAGGGTGGAGATTTAGGCGCTTTTGAGCGCGGCCGCATGGCGCCACAATTCGACGAAGCCGCTTTTGCATTGACCAAGCCTGGTCAACTCAGCGATGTCGTCGAAACCCAGTTCGGGTTTCACATTCTCAAGCTTGAAGAGCGTATTCCAGCACGCACTCGGTCGTTCAGCGAAGTTCGCGAAGAGTTGATGAACGAGGTTCGCAACAACATTCGCCAGGAAGCGCGAGTGGCAGAAGCGCAGAGGATGCAACAAGAGGCGAAAATTGATGCCTCCGCGATTGCCTCTTACGCCCAGTCTTATGCGGCAAAGATTCCGTCCACTAAGATCGCTCCCTGAGGTTCCACGTTGGTTGAGGTGAAGCAAGTGCCCTTTCGGTCACTTGCTTCTTTTATTGCTGATGGGCCTGCTGCCATCCTCTGAACAAGCTGCATGCAAACTCTGTGGAATGAATGGCGCGCAATCTGGAGTGCGCGCTCACTGGTGTGGGTTCTTGTGCAACGCGAGGTGGCCGCGCGCCACGCAGGCACCGCTGTTGGCGTGCTTTGGCCCTATCTGCAGCCCCTGCTGACGGTGGCCGCGTACTACCTGGTTTTCGATGTGGTGTTCTCCATGCGGTTGGGCGAAGGGGCTCCTACGCACGCCGTGGGCACATTCCTGATCGTGGGCGCGCTTCCCTGGATGGCGTTTTGCGATGCGGTGTCACGGGGCATGAACAGCCTGATAGAAGCGGGCAGCATGCTGCAGAAAAACCCGCTGCCGCCGGTGTTGTTCACCACCCGCTCTGTGATGGCCAGTTGCGTGATTTTCGGGCCGTTGCTGGCGCTGGTCGCTTTGGCCTATACGCCGCTTCACGGCTTTCGTCCCGCCGTCGCAGCGATCTTGCCATTGATGGCGCTGCAATTGGTTCTGAGTGTTTTGATCGCCTATCTGCTGGCCATTTTGGCGGCGGCCTTGCGGGACACGGTTCAACTGGTGGGTTTTTTGCTGTCGGTGGGGATTTACCTTACCCCCATTCTTTTTCCCCTGACGCTGTTTCCTGAAAATTGGCGTTGGGTCCTCTGGCTCAATCCGATGACCGCGCTGGTGATCGGATACCAACAGGTGTTGTTGCAGGGCGTGTTGCCGCCGCCGATCGTGTGGTGGGTCGCCTTGACCTGGGTGGTGGTCGTTGCGGTAGCGCTGAATGTGGTGGTCAAGCGCAGCCGTGACCAATTGGTGGACTGGCTATGAGTGAGATCACACAAACCAGCCGGCCAGGTAGCGCAATGCCCTGCGATACGGTGCTGAAGGTCGCGAACGTGGGCAAGGAGTACAAGCTCTACGCCTCGCCACGGCAGCGTCTTAAATCGTTGATCACAGGCCGTTCCACGCACCGCAGCCACTGGGCATTGCGCGACGTGTCCTTCGAACTGCAGCGCGGCCAGTGCATCGGCGTCATCGGCGACAACGGCGCGGGCAAAAGCTCGCTGCTCAAGCTGCTGGCGGGGACACTCCAGCCTTCGACCGGCTCGATCGAGCGGGTAGGGCGGGTCACCGCCATTCTGGAACTGGGCGCGGGCTTTCACCCCGACTTCAGTGGACGCGACAACCTGTACTTCGGCGGCAGCCTGATCGGCATCGATCGAGAAGAGATGGCGCGGCTGGAGCCGGAGATCGTCGAATTTTGCGAACTGGGCGAGGCGCTGGACCGGCCGGTGAAGACCTATTCGTCGGGCATGTCGGTCCGGCTGGCCTTTGCGCTGGTGACCGCGGTGCAGCCCGACGTGCTGATCATCGACGAAGCCCTGGCAGTGGGCGATCAGCATTTCCAGAAGAAATGCGTGGATCGGATCATGGCGTTCCGCAATGCCGGCTGCACCATTTTGTTCTGCTCGCACAGCCCGTACCACATCCGCCATCTGTGCGATCTGGCGCTCTGGCTGGACGGGGGGCATGTCAAGCAGTTCGGCCTGACGGAGCCGGTACTGGGCGCCTACGACGTGCACTCCCGCCTTCGCAATGCGGAGACCGCGCACGAAGGCGGCGCAAGCGACGCCCCTGCGCCGGACAATGGGGCTCCGCTGGATTCCGACGCCCCCGCGGCTTCCGGGGCTGCCGCATCGGCCGGCCGCCGCCAGCGCAGTGGCAATGCGCCGGCCCGCGACGATGGCTCCGCCCGCATTCTCTCGGTCGATATCCAGAACCTGGGTGAACCGCAGGACGGCGGCTATGGCAGGCTGTCCGGCAAGGACCTGATCGCCCACATCGTCGTGCGTGGCCGCGGGAACGAGCGGCCCAATGTCGGCTTCATGATCGAGCAGTCCAAGGGAGTCGGCATCACGTCGCTGGCCACCCACGAAGAGGGCGCGGCGCCCGTGTCGCTGGGCGATGGCCTGTGGCGCTCGGTGCTCACGTTTCCCGGCCTGCCGCTGCACAGCGGGGACTACGTGATCAGCACCTTCCTCTTCGACGAGAGCGGCCTGGTGGTGTACGACGAGTGGTTTCAGTTCCTGAACTTCAACTGGGTCGCGCCGACCCTCATGCCCGGGCTGGTGAAATTGCCGCACCACTGGGGATGATGCCGCTGGGGCCGCTGCATCCCTGATGCGGTGCTATATTTTTGATAGCTATCTGCCCTAGTAGAATATGCGCTGGAGCCTTTTTATGCCAATGAAGGTTTGTTGCCTTTCGGCATGATCTTTTCCTTGGCCCTTTACCCATGAATGATCTGATCGCCCCTTCACAAAAGGCCGCCGAGTGGCTGGCCCTTGGAGTCCAGCACCTTGAGCGCAACGAGCGCGCCATGGCCGCAGAGGCTCTGCGCCATGCCTTGCAGGACCGCGAAACGCGACTGGCCGCCCATCAGTTGATCGAGCAGCACACCTTGCCGGGTGCTTTCTCCCAGATGATGGGGCTGAACTGCGAGATCTCTCGCGCCGACGACATCTTCCGTTTCTTCGAGGGCCATCCCTCCAGCACCAATCCCCTGCGAGACTATCTCG
Source organism: Acidovorax sp. NCPPB 3576 (assembly GCF_028473605.1). Classification (NCBI taxonomy): domain Bacteria; kingdom Pseudomonadati; phylum Pseudomonadota; class Betaproteobacteria; order Burkholderiales; family Comamonadaceae; genus Acidovorax; species Acidovorax sp. NCPPB 3576. The sequence goes on from NZ_CP097267.1 coordinate 769,860, forward strand.
CGGACGGCTGGCGAACGCTGTCCGAGCTGATGACGCTGCTGGAAGCCGTGGACCGGCCTTTGCTCAAGACCCCACGGTTCATGGAGTTCGCGAGCGGGCACGGCCGCTTCACGCGGCACCTGGTGAAAGCGCTGGGTGCGGACCGGGTGACGGTGTCCGATGTCGTGCCGGACGCCATGGCGTTCGCGCAGCGCACGTTCGGCGTGCGGAGCGTGCTGTCTTCCACCGTGCCGGAGAGCGTGGTGTGGGACCAGAAGTACGACGTGGTGTTCGTGCTGTCGCTGTTCAGCCACCTGCCGCGCCGCACCTGGGCCCGCTGGCTGCAATGCCTTTACGACGGCGTGGCACCGGGCGGGGTTCTGGTGTTCTCCACGCACGGTTTGAAAGCGGCCGCGCACGACAGCGTCCCACTGGATGAGGATGGTTTCTTCTTCGCCCCTTCCAGCGAATCCCAGGCCATCGATGTGCAGGAATATGGCACTGCGTTCACTTCGGAGGATTTCGTCCTGGCGCGCATCGCCGAAACCGTGGGAATGGACAAGCTCGTTCATCGGTCGCTGGTGCATTTCTGGAACCATCAGGATGCCTATGTGCTGGCCAAGCCCTGATCGCAGGGCTTGAGCCCCCTCCTGGCACCGAGTCCTCTTTCCGAAAACCCTGCGATAGGCGTTTCTTTCCATGGCCACTTTGTTCGATCGCATCCAGCAACGATTTTGGGGACCGCCCCAGTGGGATGCCGAGCGCATTTCCGACGAGTGGTTCCGGGCGCATTTTCACTATGCGGCCGATGTCGTCCAGCATTGGCTGGGTTCGGCGCTGGATGTGAAGACGGCGCGGCTGCTCAACTTCGGTTGTGGCGACGGCATCACGGACCTGGCCCTGGCGCTGCGCCATGGGGCGGCGTCGATCCATGGCATCGATATCCGGCAGGAGTACGCCAAGCTGCCGCGCATCGCGAAAGAGCAGCTGGGCCTTCGCCGCGTGCCGAAGGCCCTGAGCTTCGAGACCATCGCGCCCGCCACGCCGTTGGCGGGGCGGCGGCCCGTGGACGGGATTTTCAGCTGGTCCACGTTCGAGCATGTGAGCCGGGACCAGCTCGAACCCATTGCCCGCGATTTGTACGCCGCGCTGAATCCCGGGGGCGTGTTTTTCCTGCAGATCGAGCCGCTGTATTTTTCTCCTTACGGCTCGCACCTGCGGCGCTATGACGAGGTGCCCTGGCACCATCTGCTGGTGAGCGATGACGAGCTGTGGGCCATCATCCAGGCGCACGAGGGGCCGATCGATGGCGCCGAGCGCGATTTCGGTTTTGACGACTTCGGCGTGGAGGGCTACAAGAAGTTCGTCTTCAACGAGTACAAGACGTTGAACCGGCTGACGGCGGACGAACTCGTCGCCCTGATGACGAAGGTGGGCTTTCAGGTCATTCGCCAGGAGCGGCGCAGTGTGCAGATGGACATTCCACGAGCCCTGCACGGCCAATACCCCGACGAACTGCTGCTCAACAACGAGATCTTCCTGTTGCTGGGCAAGTAACGGCGCATCCCTCTTCGCCGACAGCCATGGCACAAGAGGCGTTGGGGGGGCTGAATGCAAAAGGGCTGCCGGAAATGGCAGCCCTTTTCGTTTTCAGGGCGCCGCGCGGCGCCCGCCTCAGGCTTGTAGCCAGCTCTTGACCCGGCGCTGCCACTGCGCCGGGATGCGCCGTGCAACGCCGCGCAGCACCGGCAGAGAACGCAGATAGACCACCGCCGACAGCACGCCGGACTTGGCGGCCGCGGTGGGCGTGGCCTCGGGCATGTAACGCTGCAGGTCGGCCAGGGTCATGCGGGTCAGCGCAGCCACGGGCGTGGAGTCCGCCAGGTAGTCTGTCTCGTAGCGGAACGGTGCGGACGATTCATGCGGCACGAGGGCATTCGGCTGCGACTCGGCCAAGGACGGGGCCTCGCCCTGGGCAAAATGCCGGTCGCGAACCCCGGTGAACCAGGCCAGCCATTGAGCGGGCGTGGCATCCCAGGGGTGCACCCAGCTCCAGGGCCGGCCCGACAGGCGCTCGGCGAAAGCGCCGATGTCGGGCACCACCACCGGCAGGCCGGCCAGCAGGGCGGCGCTCAGGGTGTAGCTGTAGGTCTCCGGCCATTGGGCGGGGAACCAGACCAGGTCCGGCTCCAGCCACTGCAGCAGGCCGGACAGGTCCTTCTCCTCGTATTCGCCATGGATGGTCAGGCGCGCGCGGGGCTGTGTCTGAAGGTGGCGGTAGCCGTAGCCGATGAGGTGGAAATCCACCAGGGCATTGCGGCGCGCCGCCTCGATGGCGACGGCTTCCAGCACATCCGCGCCCTTGATGGCACTCAAAGCGCCGATCACGACGATCCTGAGCCGCTGGCCGGGCTGCAGCGTGCGCGGTGCGGGCAAGGGCAGCGATGCGCCGTCCGGCAGGTCAGTGTGGGGCACGGCATGCACATGCGCCGCGGGCGCAAAGCCGGCAATGCGCCGGGCCGTGTCGTGGCTGGGTGCCAGCACATGGCGTGCGCCGGTGAGCAGGCGCGCATTCGCGCCGCGCCATTCGGCGACGGTGCCGCCCAGGGGGGAATGCATGTCCGGCGCGCAGCATTGGCATTGCCCGGGACCGATCTCGCCGGCGTAGCGGTTGGTCGCGTCGGTCATCGAGATGTGCGTGCAGTAGCTGTAGTAGTCGTGCGCGGTGAAGTCGTAGGGCACATCCAGCAGGTGTGGAATGTTGCGCACTTCCTGGCCATGGCCCAGCAGGTGATGGAAGTGCACCTGCCGCACGCCCAGTTGCCGCAGCACAGCGAGCAGATCGTCGTATTGGTCGTTCAGGCGGAAGGTGAGTTCGAACCCCTCGTCCTGCCCCGCCATGCGCAGCCGCACGCTGTGGCCCGGGGCGGGCGTGAGGGTGATGAAGGTGGCCTGGTCCGCGAGGTGCGCGGCCAGCTCGCGGACATGGCGGACCGTGCCACCGGCGCGGTCATGCAGCACGGCGAGCACGGCAGGCACACCGGCCTCGGCGATGCGGGCGACGTCGAGCGCCAGCCGATAGGGCTGCGCCGGATCGGCCTGCACGAACGCGTGCACATCGCGCTCGTAGCGGGGGTGCAGGCGGCGCAGGGTTTCCATGGCGGCGAGCTCGCGTGGGCTCTTGCTGTCGCCGAAGCTGACCCCGCCGGTGTGCAGCACGAAGGTGTCCAGCAGGTGCAGATTGCGCCAGCCGGCGGCGTGGGCGCGCTGGCAGAAATCGTTCTCCTCGCCGTAGCCCTTGCCGAAATGCTCGGTGTCGAACAAGCCCAGCTGCACCAGGCAATCGCGCCGGATGTACATGCAAAAGCCGACGCCCGTGGGCACGTCCACGACCGCGCCGGCATTCGTCCTGGCGCACAGCGCATCCAGGCGGGCCGTGTCGTAGCCGGGCGGCAGGTCGTTGTCCTTGCAAAAGCGCGGGTAGCTGCAGATGGTGGCGTTGTTGGAGAACGGCGTGACCGAGGCGACCTTGGCGTCGCCATAGGCGGCGTTGCGGATGCGGTCGAGCCAGTCGTTGGCCACTTCCGTGTCGCTGTTGAGCAGCAGCACGTCGTTGCTGCCGCTCAGGGCCATGCCGCGGTTGACCGTGCCGACGAAGCCGAGGTTCTCCTCGTTCTCCAGCAGCACGATGCGCTCGTCCTGCGTGGCCCGCTGGCGCAGCCAGGCCGTGACTTCGGGCTCGGGGCTGGCGTCGTTGATGACGATGAGGCGGTAGGGCGTGGCGCATGGGCTGGCCAGCACGGAATCGACGCACATCTGCGTGTCGGCCAGGCCCCGGTAAACGGGCACGATCACATCCACGGGATGTGGCGTCGGCGTGACCTGCACAGGTCCCTGCGGTGCCGCTGCGGCCACATGCTTGGGCGCACGGCCCAGAAGGCGGTCGATGCGCATCTTGGTGTGGACGAGGGGGCGGGTCGCGCGGAACACGGTGGAGTTTTCGATCGTTTTCAAATGGTGGGCGAGGGCGCCGTAGTCGTGCTGCAGGCGGCCCAGTTCATGCTGCAGGCGGGTGGCGTTGCGCTGGAACTGGGCGGACTCCTGCTGCAGGTCGGCCCGCTGGCGCAGCAGCGTCTGCGCGCTGTCCTTGAGCGTGGCGTTGTGCTCCTGCAAGGCCTGGTTGGTGTACTCCAGGGTGCGCTTGTCGCCCTCGAGCACCTCCTTTTGCTCGCCCAAAGCGCGTTTCTCCTGCTCGAGCGCCTCGCGGGTCTGGTTCAGCCGCTGCTCGGCCTCGTGCCGGGCCCGGGCTGCCTCTTTTTCCAGGGTGGCGATGCGGTCCTGCAGGGGGAAAACGGCGCCCGACAGGGTGAGGTAGTCGGCGGACATGGGCCATCCCACATCGATGTCCAGCACGGCCCCGGCGCCGCCGTGGGCTGCCAGCACGTCCCGGGGAATCGGCAGTTCCATCCAGGGGTCGTCTCCGGTCAGCAACAGCAAGGTGGCGGGAGAAGCGGCCGGCATGGGCTGCTCCCACACGATCTGGCTGTGCGGCGAGCGGGCCAGCAGCGAGCGCGATGCGCTATCGGCCTTCCATGTCCACACGGCGTCGCCCTGGGCATTGCGCAGGGCCATGCCATGCAGGTGCATGAAGCCGGGGCGGTCCGCCGGGTCGAGCCGCACGTTCGTGAGGGGTGCCGGCGTGTCGGGCAAGGTGAAGCGCACCGTCTGGCGTTCGCGGCCGATGATGCCGGTGGAGGTCAGCTTGCGGTCTTCGGCATATTGGCCCGCCTGGCCCAGGTAGAGCTGGGCGGTGAACAGCGCGTGGGCTTCCTGCGCATCGGAAGTGCCGCCTTGGTCTTCGGTGATGGCCTGCGCGGCCGGTTGCGCCACGGCGATGAACTGGTAGGCCATGGCGTCGGGCGCGCCGAGCAGATGGCGCGACACGGCCGGCGGCAGCAGATCGAATGCGGCCTTGAACTCGGATTCCGGCACCTCGCGGCGCACGGTGTCGATCTGATCGACGGCCCAGCGCTGTTCGCCCAGAAAGCGCCCCAGCGAACGCCGGGTGAAAAAACGCAGGTGCGTGCGGTCCAGCAAGCCCTCGTCTCGGTAGCGGAACTCGCCCTGGAGCAATTCGGCCACCAGGCCGCAATAGCCGGCGTTGGGAACGGAAATGAGCAATTGACCGCCGGTTGCCAGCAGTTCGCGGCACTGCGCCAGAATGCCCTCGGGCCGCCGCAGGTGTTCCAGCACGTCGGCGCACACGATGTAGTCGTAGCGCTGGCCGGTAAAAAGAGTAACGAGATCGCAAGTCTCCAGATCGGAGACTTCCACGCGCCGGTAGTGGGGGCGGGCATGGTCTGCCTCGGCTTCGCTCAGTGTCACGCCATCGCTGATGCAGCCACGGGTTTCTGCCAGATACTGCCCGAGGGCGCCGCTGCCGCAGCCCAGGTCGAGCACCGTGGAGCCCTCGCGGACAAGGCTCGCCAGCACGGAAAGAGAGGTGCGTTCGTCTTGCTTGATGGTGCGCAGATAGACGTGCAAATCCTCGATTGTTTGGGTCATCCCCGGATTATGACGGGCGCATGGCAGGGGTCCGTCTGGCGGGGCAGTGTGCGATGCAGACGACAATACCGGGTTCATGACGTCACATATCAATGCGGAGCGGGGCCTGGCGGTCTCGCTGATCAGCCACGGCCACGGGCCCTGGGTGCAGGCTTTGCTGCAGGATCTGGCGCGTTGGTGCGGCGGCAGCGTGTCGCGCGTGGTGCTCACGCTGAATCTGCCCGAGGCCGAGCCGCAGGCGCCCGCCGAAGGCTGGCCTTTCCTGCTGGAGATTCGCCGCAACGCCGCGCCCCTGGGCTTTGGCGCCAACCACAACCGCGCCTTGCGCGGTGCGAGAGAGCCGATGGTTTGCGTGCTCAACCCCGATGTCAGCTTGCTCGGGGGCAACCCGTTTCCCGCGCTGTGCGAGGCGGCCTGGCCTGCGGATGTGGGCTGCGCCTATCCCGAGCAGGTGGACGGCCGTGGCCAGCCGCAGGACTCCGAGCGCGAGCTGCCGTCGCCCGCCGCGCTGTGGCGCCGCCGCGTGCTGCGGCGCCGGGAGCATCGCGTGGATTGGGTGAATGCTGCGTTTTTGGTGATGCGCCGCGCGGTGTGGGAAGCGCTGGAGGGGTTCGATGAAAGGTATTTCATGTATTGCGAGGATGTCGATTTGAGCTTGCGCATGCGGCTGAAGGGCCTGCGCCTCCAAAAGGGCGCGGCCCGGGTGGGCCATGTCGGACAGCGCGATAGCCAGCGCCGTTTTTCCTACCTTGCATGGCACGTGCGCAGCCTCTGGCGGCTTTGGCGGTCTCCGGTGTATCGGCAGGCACGATCTTTGTTACCAGGGGGTACTGGCGGCCCGCATACCATCGGCGCTCCATGATCTGGTTGTCTCTGGTCGCTTTTCTGGTTTCCACATTGGTGGCTGCGGGCATCGTTCGATGGGGGCGCGACCATGCGTCCGTGTATGGCGACACCATGCCCCAGCGGTTCCACCTGGGAGATGTACCCCGGCTGGGCGGGGCCGCGTTGCTGGCCGGCATGGCCTGCAGTTGGCTGCTCGGGGTGGTTCAAACGTCGTGGATGGGCGATCCGGGCTCGCTGCGGCTGGGCGCGTGGGTGGTCTGGTGGATCGTGGCGCTCCTGCCATCCGCAGTGGGCGGCATCGTGGAAGACCTCACGCAGCGGCTCACCGTGCGTTACCGCCTGCTGCTCACCGCCATGTCCGGCGGGCTGGCGCTGATGGTGCTGCAGCTGAACGTGCAGCGCATGGGACTGCCCTGGCTGGACACCTTCCTGGCCGAGACGCCTTGGCTGGGCATGACGATCGTGGTGCTGGCGGTGGCCGGCCTGCCGCATGCCTTCAACATCATCGACGGCTACAACGGCCTTGCAGGCATGGTGGCGTTCATCGTCTGCCTCGCACTGGCGCACGTCAGCCTGCAGGTGGGGGACCGGTCGCTCGCGACGCTGTTCGTCTGCACGGCGGCGGCAACCGCCGGCTTTCTGGTGTGGAACTACCCGCGGGGCATGATCTTCGCGGGCGATGGGGGCTCGTACATCTGGGGCGTGGTGATTGCGCTGGGCAGCATCTCGCTGGTGCAGCGCAACCATGATGTATCGCCCTGGTTCCCGATGCTGCTGCTGATCTACCCAATCTGGGAGACGGTGTTTTCCATCTACCGCAAGCTGGTGCGCGGGGTCTCGCCCGGCGTGGCCGACGCGCTGCATTTCCACCAGTTGATCTACCGGCGCATCGTGCGCGGCGTGTTCCACGACGACGAATCCCGCCGGGTGCTGATGCGCAACAACCGCACCTCGCCCTATCTCTGGGGCTTCACCCTGCTGACGGTGGTGCCCGCCGTGCTGTTCTGGAGCAACACGGTCGTGCTGGTGATCTTCTGCGGGCTGTTCGTGATCGCCTACGTCTCGGCGTACCTGGCGATCGTGCGCTTCAAGGTGCCCAGCTGGCTGCGGCACTGAATCCAACCCCGATCGCCAGGAAACGGCGGCGCCCGGTGGTGTCCGGGCCCGCTCATCCCCTGGCCCCGCCGAAGCGCCGCTCCGGCGCCGGGGCAAGGCACAATGCGCATCTCCATCGCTTAACCGCTCCTTCAGCCGCGAGCTTTTCATGACGACCGACCTTCTTTCGATTGCCCCCCGCGACAAGGCCGAAATCCTGGCCCAGGCGCTGCCCTACATCCGCAAGTTCCATGGCAAGACCATGGTCATCAAATACGGCGGCAACGCCATGACCGACCCGGCCTTGCAGGCCGACTTCGCCGAGGACGTGGTGCTGCTCAAGCTGGTGGGCATGAACCCGGTGGTGGTGCACGGCGGCGGCCCGCAGATCGAGACCGCGCTCAACCGCCTGGGCAAGAAAGGCCAGTTCATCCAGGGCATGCGGGTGACCGATGCCGAAACCATGGAAGTCGTGGAATGGGTGCTGGCCGGCGAAGTCCAGCAGGACATCGTGGGCCTGATCAACCAGGCCGGCGGCAAGGCCGTGGGCCTCACGGGGCGCGACGGCGGCATGATCCGGGCGCAAAAGCTCAAGATGGTGGACAACAAGGACCCGAGCATCGAGCACGACATCGGCCAGGTGGGCGACATCGTCTCCATCGATCCGAGCGTGGTCAAGGCGCTGCAGGACGATGCGTTCATTCCCGTCATCAGCCCCATCGGCTTCGGCGAGAACAACGAGAGCTACAACATCAACGCCGATGTCGTGGCCAGCAAGCTCGCGACCGTGCTGCAGGCCGAAAAGCTGGTGCTGCTCACCAACATTCCGGGCGTGCTGAACAAGGCGGGCGAGCTGCTCACCGACCTCACCGCCCGCGAGATCGACATGCTGTTCGCCGACGGCACCATCTCCGGCGGCATGCTGCCCAAGATCGCCGGCGCCCTGGATGCCGCCAAGGCCGGGGTGAACGCGGTGCACATCATCGACGGCCGCGTGCCGCACGCCATGCTGCTGGAAATCCTGACCGAGCAGGCCTACGGCACCATGATCCGCAGCCACTGACATGCATCACGCCGCCTTGCCCGCAGTGCACGACACCGCGTCCAGCGCGGCGAGACGGCATTGCTGCTGTGTTCGATTCACTTGTGCGGTGGCCGCATCCGGCCTTACCGCGCAGGTCCGTCCCTGAAACGGGTGACCGGGCGATGCGCCTGCTGCTGGTCGAGGACGACGTCATGCTGGCCAGCGGCATCAAGCTGGGCCTGACCGACGCGGGCTATGCGGTGGACTGGGTGGGCAGCGGCGAGCGCGCCGAAGAGGTGCTGCGCACCGAATCGTTCGATGCCGCGATCATCGACATCGGCCTGCCGGGCATGGACGGGCTGGAACTGACCCGCTGCCTGCGCCGCCCCGAGATGGCCCATCCGGCCATGCCGGTGCTCATCCTCACGGCCCGCGACGCCCTGCACGACCGGGTACAGGGGCTCGACCTGGGCGCCGACGACTACATGGTCAAGCCCTACGAGCTGCCCGAACTGCTGGCGCGGCTGCGCGCCCTGCTGCGGCGCTCGCAGGCCGCGACCACCGCCATCCTGAGCTTCGGGCCGCTGGAGCTGGACACGGCCGGCCGCACCGTGAGCATCCGCACCGCCAGCGACCCGAATGCGCGCCAGCCCATCGAACTGGGCCCGCGCGAGTGGACGGTGCTGGAATACCTGCTGATCCACGCGCCCAAGCCGGCCAGCAAGGACAAGCTCTTGCAGGCCCTGACCGGCTGGGACAAGGAAATCACGCCCAATGCGGTCGAGGTGTACGTGTCCCGCCTGCGCAGCAAGCTCGAACCCAACGGCGTGGCGCTGCGCTCCATCCGCGGCTTCGGCTACCGGCTGGAACTGCAGCCCCCGCGCGGCTGAGCGCGTCGCCATTCCCTTCGCTCAGCGCCCATCCGGACACCCGGCCGCCGCCATGACCTCCGCGCTGCGCATCCGGCTGCTGCTGCTGCTGATCCTGCCGCTGTGCGCGCTGGCGCTGGCGGGCGCGTGGCTCGACTACCGCTCGGCGGACGAGGCCGCCAGCCGGCACGACCAGCGTCTGCTGCGGCTGCTGCCCGCGCTGGCAGACTCGGTGGTGGCCCCGCCGGTGAGCGACGGCGGCCCGCCGCTGCTGCTGCTCGCGCCGCCCGTGGAGGAGTTTCTGCGCCAGAACAGCGGCTTTGCCGGCTACAGCGTGAAGGACCTGTCCGGCCGGGTGCTGCTGGGCGAAGGCTGGGTGCAAGGCGCCGTCCCCGCCACGCACGACCCCGAGTTCCACAGCGTCGAGTACGACAGCGTCACCTACCGCGTGGCCGTCCAGCGCAGCCCCACGGGTGCGGGGGAGCTGGTGGTGGCGCTGGCCGACGGCTCCGATCCGCGCCAGCAGTGGGGCAAGCAGATGCTGCTGCGCGTGCTGCTGCCCAACCTGGTGCTGGTGGCGGCCGCTGCGCTGGCGATCCACTGGGCCGTGCGCCGCGCGTTCAAGCCGCTGGTGGACCTGGCCGAGGCCGTCGCCCGGCGCTCGCCCCGGGACCTCAATCCTATTGACGAGGCGGCCTCGCCCGTGGAGGTGCGGCCCCTGGTGTATTCGCTCAACCGGCTGTTCGCCCTGGTGAACGAGCAGGCCGAAGGGCAGCGCCGCTTCGTGGCCGACGCCGCGCACCAGCTGCGCACGCCGCTGGCCAGCCTGCAGGCACAGGTGGAAGCCTGGGCGCTGTCCGCGCAATCGGCGGGCGGCCGGGAGGGGTATGAATCAAAACAGGCTCCGGCGCAAATGGGACTAGGGCATGGTGCTATATATTTAGAAGCAGACCAGATCGAGAAGCTGCGGCAGGCCACGCGCCGCACCTCCAAGCTGGCGCACCAGTTGCTGGCCCTGTCGCGCGCGGACGCCCGGAGCCTGGACGCGCAGGCTATGCAGAGCGTGGATTTGAAGGACCTGTGCGAAAGCCTGCTGGAGGCGTTCCTCGACGCGGCCACGGCCAAGGGGCTGGACCTGGGGCTGGAGGTCGCGCCGGCCCGGGCCGTGGGCCACGGCTGGCTGCTGCGCGAACTGCTCACGAACCTGGTGGACAACGCCATCAAGTACACCCCGGCCGGTGGCGCCGTGACCATCCGCTGCGGCGGCGCTGCGAACGGCGGTGCCTTTCTGCAGGTCGAGGATGACGGGCCCGGCATTCCCGAGGCGGAGCAGGCGCGGGTGCTGCAGCGCTTTTACCGCGTGCCGGGGGCTGCGGGAGAGGGCACCGGCCTGGGGCTGGCCATTGCCGACGAGATCGCGCGCGTGCACGGTGCAGCGCTGGGCCTGGGGCGCGGGCCGGCCGGTGGGGGGCTGGTGGTGACGGTGTTTTTAGCGCCGGCGCGCAAGGCCCGATAGCGCCACCCGTCCCGTTGCCTTGGGGGGCGAAGCGGGGAAGCGGGACATGCGGGAGGGAGCGCCTGCCTCGCCCAAGTCCGCCGGGACCGTGTGCGAGAATCAATTGCATACATCTCTTGCCCATGCCCGAACTCCAGTCCCTGCCTGAACCTGCCGCCGCCGTGGTGCAAGACGCCCCTGCGGCCCGCAAGCGCCCCAAGCCCGGGGAGCGCCGGGTGCAGATCCTCCAGGCGCTGGCCGGCATGCTGGAGCAGCCCGGCTCGGAACGCATCACCACCGCTGCGCTGGCGGCACGCCTTTCGGTCAGCGAGGCGGCGCTGTACCGGCACTTCGCCAGCAAGGCCCAGATGTTCGAGGGCCTGATCGATTTCATCGAGCAATCGGTCCTCACGCTGGTCAATCAGATCATGGAGCGCGGTGCGCAGTCCGACACCTCGGGCACGCAGCAGGCCGCGCGCATCGTCGCCATGGTGCTGCAGTTCGGCGAGCGCAACCCGGGCATGGTGCGCGTGATGGTGGGCGATGCCCTGGTGCTGGAGAACGAGCGCCTGCAGCAGCGCATGAACCAGTTCTTCGACAAGATCGAATCGAGCCTGCGGCAGTGCCTGCGCCCCGCCGCGCAGGCCGCCGGGGCCGAGACGCCCACGGTCGATGCCCAGGTGCGTGCTGCAGCGCTGTGCGACCTGGTGCGGGGGCGGCTGCAGCGGCATGCGCGCTCGGGCTTTCGCCGCGCGCCGAGCGAGCATCTCGAAGCCACGCTCGCGCTGCTGCTCTAACCTGCCGCCCTGACCCCATCGCTGTTCCGGCTGCCTGAACGGCGGCAGGCAGCGCAGTTTTTCTCTTTCCCTCGAAGCGTGCGAGACCCGCCTGCCGGCCATGCTGGCGGCCACGGCTCGATGCAGCCGCAGAGCGGTGCGTGGTCCCGCCTTTTCCGGAGCCGCCTTCTCGGCTAGGGGTTTTCCCGGTGCAGAGCCCCTGATCGCCCCGAGGGATGGGCAGTCCCGGTGTTTTCATGCAAAATAGCACGATCGTTCGTTTTATTTTCTCCATGCCGGTCACCCCCTTACCATCCCGTCCCGCCCGCTCCGCCAGCACCCGCGAAGGCCGTGCCTTGCAAAAAGGCCAGCAGACCAAGGCGGCGATCGTGGAGGCTGCGCTGGGCCTGGCCACGCACATCGGGCTGGAGGGCCTGTCCATCGGTGCGCTGGCGGATGTGACGGGCATGAGCAAGTCCGGCGTGTTCGCCCATTTCGGTTCGCGCGAGGAGTTGCAGATCTCCGTCATCCGCGAATACCACGCGCGCTTCGAGCAGGAAGTGTTCTACCCGGCCGTGTCCGCCCCGCGGGGGCTGCCGCGGCTGCGGGCCCTGTTCGGCAACTGGATGAAGCGCACCTCCATCGAAATCGATTCGGGCTGCATCTACATCAGCGGTGCCGTTGAGTTCGACGACCGCACCGGGCCTGTTCGCGATGCGCTGGCCAGTTCCGTTCTGACCTGGCTGGCCGCCATGAAGCGCGCCATTGACCAGTGCAAGGAGCAGGGCGAACTGCGCGGCGACGTGAATGCCGAGCAGATGCTGTTCGAGATCCATGGCCTCATCCTGGCGCTGCACTACGAGGCGCGCTTCCTGCAGACGCCCGGCTCCATCGACCGGGCCAATGCCGGCTTCGACAGCATCCTCACCCGCTATGGCGCACCGCCGCCCGCGCAGGATTGACCGACCCGTTTCGCTTTTTTCTCTCCCTTTTTCCTTTTCATTTCCCACCCTTTCCATCCAAGGAGCCTCCCCATGCCGACCTACACGCCGCCCCTTCGCGACATGCAATTCGTACTGCACGAGGTGTTCAAGGCGACCGAAGAACTCAAGGCCCTGCCCAAGCATGCCGACGTGGATGTGGACACCATCAACGCCGTGCTGGAAGAGGCGGGCAAGTTCGCCACCGGCGTGGCGTTCCCGCTCAACATCAGCGGGGACGAGGAAGGCTGCACGCTCGACAAGGCGACGCACGAGGTGACCACGCCCAAGGGCTTCAAGCAGGCCTACGCGCAATACGTCGAAGGCGGCTGGGCGGCCCTGAGCTGCGAGACCGAATACGGCGGCCAGGGCCTGCCGTTCGTGCTGAACCAGTGCCTGTATGAAATGCTCAACAGCGCCAACCAGGCTTGGACGATGTACCCCGGCCTGTCGCACGGCGCCTACGAGGCGCTGCACGCGCACGGTACGCCCGAGCAAAAGAAGCTCTATCTGCCCAAGCTGACCAGCGGCGAATGGACCGGCACCATGTGCCTGACCGAGCCCCATTGCGGCACCGACCTGGGGCTGCTGCGCACCAAGGCCGAGCCCGTGGCCGGCGCGCCCGAAGGCACCTACAAGATCACCGGCAACAAGATCTTCATCAGCGCGGGCGAGCACGATTTCACCGAGAACATCGTCCATCTGGTGCTGGCCCGCCTGCCGGATGCGCCCAAGGGCAGCAAGGGCATCAGCCTGTTCATCGTGCCCAAGTACCACGTGAACGCCGACGGTTCGCTGGGCGAGCGCAACCCGATCTTCTGCGCCGGGCTGGAGCACAAGATGGGCATCCACGGCAACGCCACGGCGCAGATCGCCATCGACGGCGCCATCGGCACGCTGGTGGGCCAGCCGCACAAGGGCCTGCAGGCCATGTTCGTGATGATGAATGCCGCGCGCCTGGGCGTGGGCAACCAGTCGCTGGGCCTGACCGAAGTGGCGTTCCAGAACGCGCTGGCTTATGCCAAGGACCGCACGCAGATGCGCAGCCTGTCGGGCACGAAAGCCAAGGACAAGGATGCCGACCCGATCATCGTGCACCCCGACGTGCGCAAGATGCTGCTGACCGCCAAGGCCTATGCCGAGGGCGCGCGCGCGCTGCAGATCTACTGCACGCTGCTGCTGGACAAGGCGCACGGCCACCCCGACGAGAAGGTGCGCCAGGAAGCGGACGAACTGGTGGCGCTGCTCACGCCCATCGTCAAGGCCTTCATCACCGACAACGGGCACATCGCCACCAACCACTGCATGCAGGTCTTCGGCGGCCACGGCTTCATCAAGGAATGGGGCATGGAGCAGTTCGTGCGCGACAACCGGATCAACATGATCTATGAAGGCACCAACACCATCCAGTCGCTGGACCTGCTGGGCCGCAAGGTGCTGGGCAACAACGGCGCCACGCTGAAAAAATTCGGCAAGCTGGTGGGCCAGCTGGTGCAGGAAGAGGGCGTGAACGAGAAGATGGCCGAGTTCATCAATCCCATCGCCACCCTGGGCGAGCAGATGACCAAGTTCACTACCGAGATCGGCTTCAAGGGCTTCCAGAACCCCGACGAAGTGGGTGCCGCCGCCGTGGACTACCTGCGCGTGGCCGGCCACCTGGTGTTCGGCTACCTGTTCGCCCGCATGGCCCAGGTGGCGCTGCGCGAGATCGCCAATGGCAACACCGACCCGTTCTATGTCGCCAAGCTGCAGACGGCGCGTTTCTACTTCGCCAAGCTGTTCCCCGAAACGGCCACGCTGATGCGCACCGCGCGCGCTGGCGCCAAGCCGCTGATGGACACCGACGCCGCGCTGGCCTGACCGCCGGGCCGCTTGTTCACCGCTTTGCCCAACTTCAAGCCTTTTTGCACTGGAGCCGTTATGAATAAAGCGCTAGCAGCTATGTTTTTTGTAGCAATTGCCGCCCCCGCATGGGCCCAGATGTCACCCGTGGGCGGGTGGCGCAGCATCGACGACAAGACGGGCGAGGCCAAGGCCGAGATCCGCATCGCCGAGTCGGGCGGCGCGCTCACCGGGCGCATCGAGAAGTCGCTGAAGAAGGACACGCCCCCCGATGCGGTCTGCGTCGAATGCCAGGACGACCGCAAGGGCCAGCCCATCGCCGGCCTGGAGATCATCCGGGGCGGCAAGAAGGCCGAAGGCAAGGACGTGTGGGAGGGCGGCAAGATCCTCGACCCCGAAAACGGCAAGGAATACCGCGCCAGCTTCACGCCCATCGATGGCGGCGCCAAGCTGGAGGTGCGCGGCTACCTCGGCCCGTTCTGGCGCACGCAGGTCTGGCAGCGCATGCAGTAACCCATTCCAAAGAAACCAACCATGTCCCGATTCCAAGTGAAGAAAGTCGCCGTGCTCGGCGCGGGCGTGATGGGTGCGCAGATCGCCGCCCACCTCGCCAACGTGAAGGTGCCGGTCGTCCTGTTCGACCTGCCCGCCAAGGAAGGCCCGAAGAACGGCATCGTCACCAAGGCCATCGAGGGGCTCAAGAAGCTCAAGCCCGCGCCGCTGGGCGTGGCGGAAGACGCCGCGCTGATCGGCCAGGCCAACTATGAAGAGCACCTGGAGCAGTTGCGCGGGTGCGATCTCATCATCGAGGCGATCGCCGAGCGCATGGACTGGAAGCTCGATCTCTACAAGAAGATCGCGCCCTTCGTCGCACCCGGCGCCATCGTGGCCTCGAACACCTCCGGCCTGTCGATCACGAAACTGTCCGAGGCGCTGCCCGACGCCATCAAGCCGCGCTTTTGCGGCATCCACTTCTTCAACCCGCCGCGCTACATGACGCTGGTCGAGCTGATCGACACGCCGACGACCCGGCCCGAGGTGCTCGACCAGCTCGAAGCCTTCGTGACCAGCGGCCTCGGCAAGGGCGTGGTGCGCGCGCACGACACGCCCAACTTCATTGCCAACCGCGTCGGCATCGCCGGCATGCTGGCGACGATGAAGGAGGTGGAGAACTTCGGCCTGACCTTCGACGTGGTGGACGACCTCACGGGCAAGAAGCTGGGGCGCGCTTCCAGCGGCACCTTCCGCACCGCCGACGTGGTGGGCCTGGACACCATGGCCCACGTCATCAAGACGCTGCAGGACAACCTGACTGAGGAAACCGATCCGTTCTACGGCAGCTTCGGCACGCCCGAGGTGCTGAACAAACTCATCGAGATGAAGAACCTGGGCCAGAAGGCCAAGGCGGGCTTCTACAAGAAGGTGGGCCGCGACATCCTGCGCTTCGATTTGGAAAGCGGCGAGTACGTGCCTGGCGGCCAGAAGGCCGATGAGGTGTATGCCCGCATGCTGAAGAAGCCCGCCGGCGAGCGCCTGAAGCTGCTGCGCCATGCCGAGGGCGCGCAGGGCCGGTTCCTGTGGGCCATTCTGCGCAACAGCTTCCACTACGCCGCCTTGCACCTTTCAACCATTGCCGACAACGCGCGCGACGTGGACCAGGCCATGCGCTGGGGCTTCGGCATGAAGCAGGGCCCGTTCGAGCTGTGGCAGGAGGCCGGCTGGCTGGAGGTGGCGAAGATGATCCAGGAGGACATCGACGCCGGCAAGGCATTGGCCCAGGCCCCGCTGCCCGACTGGGTGTTCAAGGGCCCGGTGGCCGAGGCCGGCGGCGTGCACACGGCCGAGGGATCGTGGAGCGCTTCGCGCGCCCAATTCGTGCCGCGCCGCCAGCTGCCCGTGTACGAGCGCCAGCACTTCCCCGAGAAGCTGCTGGGCGAGGCACTGCCCGACTGGCGCACGGCCGGCACCACCATCAGCGAATCGGACGCACTGCGCACCTGGACACTCGACGGGAAAATCCTGATCGCCAGCATCCAGAGCAAGATGCATGCGATCAGCCCCGACGTGATGGAAGGCCTCATCGAAGCCATCGACACCGCCGAGCGCGAATACGACGGCCTGGTGATCTGGTCCGGCGATGCGCCGTTCAGCGTGGGCGCCGATCTCGCGGCCACCATGCCCGCCTTCGTCGTGGCCGGCATCTCGGCCATCGAGAGCGTCGAGCAGGAGCTGCAGAACCTCATGCTGCGCCTGCGCTACGCCCAGGTGCCCGTCATCTCTGCCATCCACGGCATGGCGCTGGGCGGCGGCTGCGAGCTGGCCGTGTATTCGGCCCGCCGCGTGGCGCACATGGAAAGCTACATCGGCCTCGTCGAAGTGGGCGTTGGCCTGGTGCCGGGCGCCGGCGGCCTGACCTACATCGCGCGCCGCGCGGCCGAGAACGCCGCCGCCTCCACGGGCAAGGACATCCTGCCGTTCCTGACCGAAGGCTTCACCGCCGCGGCCATGGCCAAGGTGGGCACCAGCGCGCTGGAATCGAAGAAGCTCGGCTACCTGCTGGACAGCGACATCGTCGTGCCGCACAAGGACGAGGTGCTGTTCGTCGCCCTGAACGAAGCCAAGGCCATGGCGGCCAGCGGCTGGCGTGCGCCGAACAAGCGCCTGTTCCCCGTGGCCGGGCGCAGCGGCATCGCCACCATCCGCGGCTCGCTGGTGAATATGCGCGACGGCGGCTTCATCAGCGACCACGACCAGCACATCGCCACCCTGATCGCCGAGATCGTGTGCGGCGGCGATGTGGATGCCGGCACGCTGGTGACCGAAGAGTATTTGATGGCACTGGAGCGCAAGGCCTTCTGCGCGCTGATCCAGCACCCCAAGACGCAGGAGCGCATCCTGGGCATGCTGAACACCGGCAAGCCCCTGCGCAACTGATGTGCCATCGGACGACCGCATGACGACCTCCGACGGCGCATTCCCGCCCAACCGCATGCAGCTTCAGCTGGAGCAGGTGGACGAGTTTCCGAAGTTCCTGCGCCCCTGGGTGCGCAATCTGGTGCTGCGCCGCGCCGTGCCGTTCACCCGCACGGCGCGCGTGGAGTTCATCGAGATGTCGCCCCACCGCGTGGAAGTGCGCCTGCCCAACGAGCACCGCGTGCAGAACCACATCGGCAGCATCCATGCTTCGGCCATGAACCTGCTGGCCGAGACGGCCACCGGGATGGCGATGGGACTGAACGTGCGCGACGACTGCCTGCCGCTAGCCAAGGACCTGAAGATGGCCTTTCGCAAGCGCGCCACGGGCGCACTGCGCGCGGTGGCGGTGCTGACCGATGCGCAGCGCCAGGCGATGCGAGACAGCGACAAGGGCGAGATGCAGGTGCAGGTCACCGTGACGGACGAGGCCGGCATCGAGCCGGTGGAATGCGAATTCACGTGGGCCTGGATTCCGTCCAGCCGCCCCGCCAAGTAACTGATTGACTGACCGATCGATTGATCGATTGAAGGAGCCTTCTCCATGGCAAAACAAATGCAGGACGCCTACATCGTCGCCGCCACGCGCACGCCCATCGGCAAGTCGCACCGCGGCTTCTTGCGCAACACCCGGCCTGACGATCTGCTGGCGACGACCCTCAAGGCCGCGCTGGCCCAGGTGCCCGGGCTGGACCCGGCCTCCATCGAAGACATCATCTGCGGCTGCGCGATTCCCGAAGGCGCCCAGGGCCTGAACGTGGCGCGCATCGGTGCCGTGCTGGCCGGGTTGCCCACCAGCGTGGGCGGCATCACCGTGAACCGCTTCTGCGCCTCGGGCCTGTCGGCCGTGCAGATGGCGGCCGACCGCATCCGCGTGGGCGAGGCCGACGTGATGATCGCCGCCGGCGTGGAGAGCATGAGCATGGTGCCCATGATGGGCAACACGCCCTCGCTGTCGCCCAGCATCTTCGCCCAGGACGGCGACGTGGGCATCGCCTACGGCATGGGCCTCACGGCCGAGAAAGTGGCGCAGCAGTGGAAAGTCTCGCGCGAGGACCAGGATGCCTTTGCGCTGCAGTCGCACCAGAAGGCGTTGGCCGCGCAGCAGGCGGGCGAGTTCACCGACGAGATCACGCCCATCGAGGTGACCGACCGCACGGCGAACCTGGAGACGGGCGAGAGCATCGCCAAGACCCGCACCGTGTCGCTGGACGAAGGCGCGCGGCCCGACACCAGCCTGGAAGGCCTGGCCAAGCTCAAGACCGTGTTCGCCGCGCGCGGCTCGGTCACTGCCGGCAACAGCTCGCAGACCAGCGACGGCGCAGGCGCGCTGATCCTGGCGAGCGAGGCTGCGGTGAAGCGTTTCGGCCTCACGCCGCTGGCCCGCTTCGTGAGCTTTGCCAGCAAGGGCGTGCCGCCCAGCATCATGGGCATCGGCCCCATCGAGGCCATTCCGGCCGCGCTGCGCTATGCGGGCCTCAAGCACGAGGACATCGACTGGTTCGAGCTGAACGAGGCCTTCGCTGCGCAGTCGCTGGCGGTCGTGCGCCAATTGGGGCTGGACCCATCGAAGGTGAACCCCATGGGCGGCGCCATCGCGCTGGGCCACCCGCTGGGCGCGACGGGCGCTATCCGCGCTGCCACGGTGGTGCACGCGCTGCGCCGCAAGAACCTCAAGTACGGCATGGTGACCATGTGCGTCGGCATGGGGCAGGGCGCGGCGGGCATCTTCGAGCGGGTGTGACGCCAGGGCGGCGCTGCAGACCGGCAGCACCGCCACCAAAAAGCGCAAGCAGGGCGCGGGGCCAACCTGGCCACCGCGCATTTCTGGGACCCGCCAGTCGCCGGTAAGACGGAACAGCGATGGCATTCACGGCACACTCGCACACCATGACATCCGATCTCCATCCCCTGGACGATGCGCTGGCGCTGGAGCCCACCGGCATCCACCAGTACACCGGCCGAACCACGCCCGCCTACTGGAACATGGTCGGCCCGTTCGGCGGCGCTACGGCCGCGGTGCTGTTGCAGGCGGTACTGCAGCATCCCGACCGCCTAGGCGAGCCGCTGTCGCTCACCGTCAACTACGCGGGAGCGGTGGCGCAGGGGGATTTCACGGTGCACGCCACGCCGGTGCGCACCAATCGGTCCACGCAGCACTGGACGCTGTCCATCGTGCAGCCTGGCGCCGACGGCGAATGGGTCACCACCACCACGGGCACCGCCGTGACCGCCGCGCGCCGCGAAACCTGGAGCCTGGCCGACACCCCCATGCCGAAGGCCCCCGGCCCCGATGCGCTGGAGCCGCTGGCCAAGGGATTGGGCGTGGCCTGGCTCGACCGCTACGAGCTGCGGCCGGTGGCCGGCGCCTTGCCCCAGCGCTGGGACGGCAGCGGCGACAGCAGCCTTTCGCAGCTGTGGATGCGCGATGCGCCGGCCCGGCCGATCGACTTCTGCGCGCTGGCGGCGCTGGCCGATGTGTTTTTTCCGCGGGTCTGGCTGCGCCGGGCGCATCGGGTGCCGGCGGGCACGGTGTCGCTCACGGTGTATTTCCACGCAAGCCGCGCGCAGTTGGAAGCCACGGGCACGGGCTTTTTGCTGGGCCAGGCGCGTGCGCAGGAATTTCGCAACGGCTTTTTCGACCAGACCGCACAGTTGTGGAGCGAGGCCGGCACCATGCTGGCCAGCAGCCACCAGATCGTTTATTACAAGGAATGAGGCGCACGCTGCGCCCCGTTCGCTTTCCCCGCCCACGACCTTCCATGGCAGGAGCTTTCCCATGACCGACACCCCGACCCAGGACATCCTCGTGCACACCGAATCCGGTGTGGCCACCATCACCTTCAACCGCGTGGAGAAAAAGAATTCCATCACCACGGCGATGTACGCGGCGCTGGCCGATGCGCTGGAGTCGGCCGCGGCCGACAGCGCGGTGCGCGTCGTCGTGCTGCAGGGCGACGTGGCCATCTTCAGCGCCGGCAACGACATCGGCGATTTCCTGAACAAGCCGCCGTCCACGCAGGATTCGCCGGTGTTCCGGTTTCTGCGCGGCATCGCCACGTTCCCCAAGCCTGTCATTGCGGCGGTCTGCGGCCCGGCCGTGGGCATCGGCACCACGCTGCTGTTTCACTGCGATCTGGTCTATGCGGGCGACAACGCCGCGTTCTCCATGCCGTTCGTCAACCTGGGGCTGTGCCCCGAAGCCGCGTCCAGCCTGCTCGTGCCGCAGATGATGGGCTATCACCGCGCCGCCGAGGCGCTGCTGCTGGGCGAGCCCTTCATGGCCGAGGCGGCGCTGGAGGTCGGCCTGGTCAACCGCGTGGTGCCGCCCACCGAATGCAACATGGTGGCCCAGACCCAGGCGCGCAAGCTGGCCGCCAAGCCGCTGTCCGCCCTCATCGAAACCAAGCGCCTCATGAAGAAAGGCCAGACGGCCGCGGTGCTGGAGCGCATGTCGGAGGAGGGCGCGAGCTTCGGACGCATGCTGCAGGAACCGGCGGCGCGCGAGGCATTCAGTGCCTTCGTCGAGAAACGCCGGCCGGATTTCAGCGCGGTGTAAGGCCATCTGCGCGATTGCCTGGCAGGCTGCCTTGCGCCAGAGGGCTGTTGATCGAAACAGGCATAACGATAGATGCGTGTGGCATGAATCTGGCGGTACATTGACCGTTCACCTTCGACCATCTGCAGGACGCGTGCCATGACCCCTCCCAAAACACCATCGACGGGCGTTGTTTCTTGCGTGCCCTCGCGCCGCACCTTCGTTCAATGGGGCGCGGCGCTCGCCAGCGGCGCGCTGGGTGCTTCCGCCTGGGCCCAAGGGGTGCCTGTACCGGCGGCGGTGCCCCTGGAGGGCGGCATCCTCAAGGTGGTGGTGCCGTACGCGGCCGGAGGCGCGTCCGACCGGGCTGCCCGTCTGCTGGCGGATGCCCTCGGTCCCCGGCTGGCGGTGCCGGTGGTCGTGGAAAACCGTGTGGGCGCCGGCGGACGGCTGGCAGTGCAGCAACTGCACCGCGACAGCTCGGGCCAGAACCAGGTGGTGCTGGCCAACCCGGCCACCATGCTGGTCGCGCCCCTTGTCTTCAAGGACAACGGCTACGACCCCGACAAGGACTATGTGGCCCTCTCCCAGATCACGAGCTACCAGTTCGGCCTGGCCGTGTCCACGGCGGTGCCGGTCAAGGAGTTCGCCCATTTGCACGCCTGGATGCTGGCCAACCAGGACAAGCTCGCGGCCGGCGTGCCGGCCACCGGCAGCCTGCCGCATTTCTTCGCGCTGATGCTGGCCGAGAAGCTCTCCCTGCAACTGCCTGTCGTGGGGTATCGGGGCTCCGCGCCGCTGCTCAACGACCTGATGGGTGGCCATGTGCCGATCGCCGTGGACACGCTGGACGCGCTGGAACCGCTGCACAAGGCCGGCAAGCTGCGCATTCTGGCCGTGTCGGGCGAGCAGCGCTCCCCCACGCTGCCGATGGTGCCCACCTTCAAGGAGGCTGGCCTGGGCTTGTCCGCCCTCGGCTGGAACGTGCTCTACGCACCCGCGTGGCTGCCACCTGCCCGGGCGCGGCGCATCGCCGATACCGTCACGCAGGTCATGGCGGACCCGGCCCTGCAGGCCCGCTTCATTGCGGCCGACATGGTGCCTGTGGTCAGTTCGCGCGAGCAGACCACCAAAATGCTGTCGGCCTACAAAGCGCAATGGGCGCCGGTGGTCCGCCACTCGGGCTTTCAGCCCTGATTCGCCTTCGCCTCTATTTCGATGAACCCACCGCCTGATTCCGACCAGCCTCAGCCCTTTGAGCCAGAGTTCATCGATGGCCTGAAAGACATCTTCGAGCAGCGCATCGTCTTCAACCAGTTGCTGGGGCTGAAGGTCGCGCACCTGGGGGCCGCGCATGTAGAGGCGCGCATCGAGATGAAGCCCGAGCTGGTGGGGCACTATGCCTACAACTGCGTGCACGGCGGCGTCATCAGCGCGGGGCTGGATGCCATGGGCGGCCTCGCGGTGATGGCAGCCATCGGCGCCCGCCACATGGACGAGCCGCCCGCGCAGCGCCTGCACCGCTTCGGCAAGCTGGGCACCATCGACCTGCGCATCGACTATCTGCGCCCGGGCATCGGAAGCCACTTCACCCTGCGGGCCGAAGTGCTGCGCCTGGGCTCGCGCGTGGCCAGCACGCGCATGGAGTTTTTCGGACCGGACGGCACGCTCATGTCGGCGGGCGCTGCGGCCTACATCGTGTCGTAGGCGGCGCCTACGGAAGACCGCGGCGATGTATGCCGCTGCAAAGCATGCAAGTGCATGCAACGATCGAATGGTTTGGTTACCGTTATTGCGTAACGCAGGGAGTTTTCCTGGAACGCGGCTTCTAGCATGTCTCTTTTTCAAGGAGATCTGATGGCCGTGCAAAACCCCTTCTTCGGTAAGCGTGAACCCGACGCATTCCAGCCTCGCCAACCTTCTTCCGTCCTCGGTGGCGCTTCCACCGTGGTCCCCAGTGGCACGGGAGCCGCCACCACGGCCTCTTCCTCTGCCGCCAAGCCTGTTTCCAGTGGCACGGCGACCGCCAGCGCGGTGTCCGACGGCGTGGGCAGCAAGCTGACGGTGGGCCCGAACATCAAGCTCAAGGGGGTCGAGATCACCGATTGCGACACGCTCGTGGTCGAAGGCACTGTGGAGGCCACGATGGACTCCCGCGTGATCCATATCGCCGAGCAGGGCGCCTTCCGCGGCTCCGCCGAGATCGATATCGCCGAGATCCATGGCGAGTTCGACGGCACGCTCACCGTGCGCGAAAAGCTTGTCATCTACAGCACCGGCAAGGTGACCGGCAAGATCCGCTACGGCAAGGTGGTGATCGAAGAGGGCGGCCAACTGGCTGGCGAAATCTTCGCGGGCACGTCGGGCCCCGCTCCCCGCGCCAACCCGGTGAACACCAACACCGCCAATGCGCGCAACGAAGCGCCTGCACTCGCTGCGGCCTGAGCTGCGGCGGGCATTGCAAACCAACCCCGGCATGCGCTGAACGCGCGCCTCGCCGATCCGCCACGTACGGCCCGTAGCGGATCAGTGCGGCGCCGGGGTGTTCATCACACGTTCTCAGCGGGTCGTGTGCCACTCTCGGGTGCCGCGGCGGTCGGCAGTGGACGGGGCCTGCCCGCCGCATCGATGGCCACATAGGTCAGCCGCGCTTCTGTGACCTTCATATACCGGCCCTGCGCTGAAAAGCGCTCTGCATACACCTCGACCTCCACCGTGACGGAGGTGCGGCCGGTGCGCGTGACCGCTGAGAAGAACGAAAGAATGTCCCCCACGCGAACGGGCTGCTTGAACACGAATTCGTTCACCGCCACCGTCGCCATGCGGCCCTGCACATAGCGCGCCGGCAGCACCGAGCCCGCCAGATCCACCTGGGCCATGACCCAGCCGCCGAAGATGTCGCCGTTGGCATTGCAGTCGGCCGGCATCGGAATCACCTTGAGCACCAACTCCTTGTCGGTGGGCAATTCGGTCAAGGCAGCACTGGGAAGAGCGGTCATGGGCACAATCTCGGTAAAAACAACAACCGGAATTGTCCTTCATGCGCCCCCACGGCGAATCCCCACCCCCTCTTGCCTCGCGCCCCGGCGCCGGCTCCCGCACCGACTGGGCCACGCTCGGCCGGCTCGTTCCCTATCTCTGGCAATACAAATGGCGGGTGATCGCGGCCCTGGTCTTCGTCGTGGGAGCCAAGGTCGCCAACGTCGGGGTGCCTCTGCTGCTCAAGCAGTTGATCGACGCCATGACGATTGCCCCGGGCGACCCGGCTGCCGTGGTGGTCGTGCCCATCGCCCTGCTGCTGGCCTATGGCGGGCTGCGCCTGTCCACCTCCATCCTGACCGAATTGCGCGAGCTGGTCTTCGCCAAGGCCACGCAGGGCGCGGCGCGCAGCATCGCGTTGCAGACCTTCGAACACCTGCACGCCCTGAGCCTGCGCTTTCACCTGGAGCGGCAGACGGGCGGCATGACGCGCGACATCGAACGCGGTGTGCGCGGCATCGAATCGCTGATCTCTTTCACGCTGTTCAACATCGGCGCCACGCTGATCGAAGTGTTCCTGGTGCTGACCGTGCTGGCCGTCAAGTTCGACGCGTGGTTTGCCTGGATCACGCTGGGCGCCCTGGGGCTGTACATCGCGTTCACGGTGCTGCTGACCGAATGGCGCACGAAGTTCCGCCGGCAGGCCAACGAGTTCGACTCGGCCGCGCATGCCAAGGCGGTGGACTCGCTGCTGAACTACGAAACCGTCAAATACTTCAACAACGAGGCGTTCGAGGCCCAGCGCTACGACGAAAGCCTGCAGCGTCTGCGCCATGCGCGGCTCAAGAGCCAGACCTCGCTGTCGCTGCTGAACGCCGGGCAGCAGCTCATCATCGCCACCGGTCTCGTTGCCATGCTGTGGCGCGCCGCGCAAGGCGTGGCCGATGGCCGCATGACGCTGGGCGATCTGGTCATGGTGAACGCCTTCATGATCCAGCTCTACATTCCGCTCAACTTCCTGGGCGTGATCTACCGCGAGATCAAGCAGAGCCTGACCGACCTCGACAAGATGTTCACGTTGATGGACAAGGAGCGCGAGGTGGCCGATGCGCCCGGTTCCCAGCCGCTGGCCCATCTGGAGCATCCGGCCGTGCGCTTCGAAGACGTGCACTTTGCCTACGAAAGCCGTGCGGGCAGCGCGCGGCCCATCCTGCACGGCATCAGCTTCGAGATTCCGTCCGGAAAGACGGTGGCGGTGGTGGGGCCTTCGGGCTCCGGAAAATCCACGCTGGCGCGCCTGCTCTTTCGCTTCTACGACATCCAGTCGGGCCGCATCACGGTGGCCGGGCAGGACATCCGCGCAGTGACGCAGGACAGTCTGCGGCGCGCCATCGGCATCGTGCCGCAGGACACGGTGCTGTTCAACGACACCATTGCCTACAACATCGCCTATGGCCATCCCGGCGCCAGCCAGGAAGCCGTGGAAGCCGCCGCCCAGGCCGCGCGAATCCATGGCTTCATCGCCGCCACGCCGCTGGGTTACGCCACGCAGGTGGGCGAGCGCGGCTTGAAGCTCTCCGGCGGCGAGAAGCAGCGGGTGGCAATTGCCCGCACGCTGCTGAAGAACCCGCCGATCCTGATCTTCGACGAGGCCACGTCCGCGCTCGACTCGGCCAATGAACGCGCCATCCAGGCCGAGCTGAAAAGTGCGGCGCGCAACAAGACGGCCCTCGTGATCGCACACCGCCTCTCCACGGTGGTGGATGCGCACGAGATTCTGGTGATGGAGGCGGGCCGCATCGTCGAGCGCGGCACGCACGTTGCGCTGCTGGAGCGGAGCGGCCGCTACGCCAGCATGTGGGCGCTGCAGCAAAGTGGAGAGGCCGCTTGAAGGGCCCCGGCGCGCCCTGATCCGACGCTGTGGGCTGCGCCGGCCTGCGTGCCGGCCTTGCCGCTTAGGGCTTGCGCGCGGCGATCGCCTTTTCGGCCTGCTCCACCAGGTCTGCGCCGATCTGGCCCTTCCACTTGTCGAACACCGGGCGCGTGGCCTTGGCGAAGGATTCGCGCTCGGCAGGGCTGAGCTGGGTCACCGTCACCCCGTGGCTGGCGATCTCCTTGAGCAGGGGCTTGTCGGCCTCGACCATGCCCTTGCGCGCGATGGCGATCTGTTCCTTGCCGGCATCGATGGCGGCCTGCTTGACGATTTCGCGGTCGGCGGGCGTCCAGGAGTTCCAGATGTCCTTGTTGACCACGAAGATCAGCGGGTCGTTCATGTAGCCCCAAAGGGTCATGTATTTCTGCGCCACGGTGTAGAGCTTGGCGGCCATGTAGACCGACACCGGGTTCTCTTGCCCGTCCACGGCGCTGCTGGCCATGGCGGGCTGGGCGTCGGCCCAGCTCATCTGCGTGGGATTGGCGCCCAGCGCGGTGAAGGTGTCCAGGAACAGCGGCGAGCCGACCACGCGGATCTTCAGGCCCTTGAGGTCTTCGGGGCTCTTGATCGGGCGCTTGGAGTTGGAGATTTCGCGGTAGCCGTTCTCACCCCAGGCCAGCGGCACCACGCCGGCCTTGTCCAGCGTCTGGAAAATGCTCTTGCCCACCTCGCCCTGCGTCACGGCATCCACGGCGGCGTAGTCCGGAAAGAGGAAGGGCAGCGAGAACAGGTTGAGCGGCTTGACCTGGGGCGACCAGTTGATGGTGGAGCCCACGGCCATGTCGATCACGCCCTGGCGCAGCGCGCTGAACTCGCGCGTCTGGTCGCCCTGGATCAGCGAGACGCCGGGGTACAGCTTGATGTTGATGCGGCCCTGCGTGCGTTCCCGGACCTTGCTGGCCCACAGCTCGCCGCCCTTGCCCCAGGGAAAGGCGGTGCCCAGCACCAGCGACATGCGGTATTCGCTCTTGTAGTTTTGCGCCAGGGCCGGCGCGGCGAAGGCCAGTGCGGCGGCCGCAGCGACGGCGCTGGTGAGGAAGGTGCGCAGTTTCATGGTTTTTGTCTCCTGGTTCTAGGTCAAAGGAAAGAGAGGGCGCGGCCGGTCAGTAGCCCAGCCGCGCGGGCAGCCACAGCGCCAGTTGAGGGAAGGCGATGACCAGCACCATGACGACGAACATCGCCAGCAGCATCGGCCCCACCCAGCGCACGGTGGACTCCATGCGCACGCCGGCGATGCGGCACGACACCATGAGGTTCACGGCCAGCGGCGGCGTGAACTGGCCCAGGGCGACCTTGAGCGTGAGGATGACGCCGAACCACACCGGGTCCCACTGGTAGTGCTGCATGATGGGCAGCAGCAGCGGCACGAAGATCAGGAAGATCGAGATGCCGTCGAGGAACATGCCCACCGTGATGAGCAGCAGGATCAACAGCGCCATCACGCCGTATTCGCCCAGGCCCGAGTTCACGATGGCCTTGGCCACCGGATCGATCACGCCCAGCGTGGACAGCGAGAACGCGAAGATGCCGGCCAGCGACACCACCAGCAGGATCACCGCCGAGAGCTCGCCCGCCTCGCGCAGGATGGGGAACAGGTCGCGCACCTTGATCGTGCGGTGGATGCACATGCCCACGAACAGGCCGTAGAACACCGCCACCACGGCGGCCTCGGTGGGTGTGAACCAGCCCGCCCGCATGCCGCCCAGGATCAGCACCGGTGCGGCCAGGCCCCATGCGGCCTCGCGCAGGCTGCGCCAGAACGGCGGGCGGGGCATGGACGATTCGAGCGCGCCCATCTTGTGCCGGCGGGCCAGCCACACGGCGGGCACGATCAACGCGATGCCGGCCAGAATGCCGGGAATCATGCCGGCCGCGAACAGCGCAGGCACCGAAGCGCCGGGCACCAGCACCGAATAGATGATGAACGCGACGGACGGCGGAATCAGGATGTCGGTGGCCGCCGCAGCGCCCACCACGCTGGCGGAGAACGAGCCCGGGTAGCCCGCGCGGGACATGGCGGCGATCATCACGCCGCCCACCGCTGCCGCATTGGCCGGCCCCGAGCCGGAGATCCCGCCCAGGAACATCGCCACGGCGATGGCCACCAGGGGCAGCATGCCCGGGCCGCGGCCCACGATGGCCACCGCGAAGTTCACGAGCCGCAAGGCCACGCCGGAGCGGTCGAAGATCGAGCCCACGAGCACGAACATGGGAATGGCCAGCAGCGGGTACTTGCCCAGGCCGGCGTAGAAGTTCTGGGGCACGGCCAGCAGGCCGAACCATTGGCTGTCGGCATTGGCCAGCGCGATGGCCGTGACGCCCGCCAGCCCCAGCGCGGCGCCGATCGGCACGCCCACGAACATCATGGCGAGAAACGCCACGAACAGCAGGGTGGCGATCATGCGGCGGTGTCCTTGTGGGGCGTCGCCCGGCCCGGGCGGCCACGCCGGATGAACAGGCCTACCGCGCGCCAGGTGATCAGTGCGGACAGCAGCGGCAGCCACACCGAATACCACCACTGCGGCACGCCGATGCCGGGGGAGGTTTCGCCGAAGCGGTAGTCGTCCCACACCACCCGCACGCTCAGCACGGCGATCACGCCGAACAGCAGCGCCACCGTCAGCGCACCGAAGCGAGCCAGCGCGTGCCGGCGTGCGGCCGAGCCGCCTTCGGCGAACCATTCGATGCGGATGTGCTGGTCGCGCGCGACCGCGGCGGAGCCGGCCACCAGCGCCAGCACGATCATGAGAAAGACCGAGATCTCTTCGGTCCAGGCGAACGAGGAGTTGGTGAAGTAGCGCACCAGCACATTGGCGAAGGTGATGAGGGCGAGCGCCGCCATCACGATCACAGTGAGCCAGTCTTCGATGCGCAGGGAGCGGGGAGCGTCGTCGGTTGGAGCGGCAGCCGGTGCCGCGCCTTCGGGCGGGGGCCCGGACGGGGGAAGTGAGGACATGGGGCAGAGGGTCGGAGGGAGATCGGACAACGTGGCGATGCAGGTCACTCTGCCCGCCGGCCTTGTGCGCCAGGGGCCCGGACGGGACGGCGCTTGAAACGCCGCAAGCCATTTTGCAAGCAAACGTGCCAGGGTCCGGTGCAGGGTTTCCCCAAGGGGTCTTGCGCCGCGGGCGCTTGCGCGCCCCGATAATGCGCGCCATGGAAACCAAGTGGCTCGAGGATTTCGTCAGCCTCGCGGAAACGCGCAGCTTCAGCCGTTCAGCGCAGTTGCGTCACGTGACCCAGCCGGCGTTCTCTCGCCGCATCCAGGCGCTGGAGGCCTGGGCCGGCACCGATCTGGTGGACAGAAGCTCCTACCCGACCCGGCTCACGCCTGCGGGCAAGACGCTCTACGAAGAAGCGCTGGAGATGCTGCAGGCCATGCAGAACACCCGCGCCATGCTGCGGGCCCACACCAGCGCCGGCAAGGACATGATCGAGTTCGCGGTGCCGCACACGCTGGCCTTCACGTTCTTTCCCGCCTGGCTGTCGAGCCTGCGCGAGCGTTTCGGGCCGGTCAAGAGCCGCCTCATCGCGCTCAACGTGCACGATGCCGTGCTGCGCCTGGTGGAGGGCGGGTGCGACCTGCTGATCGCCTACCACCATCCCTCGCAGCCTTTCCAGCTCGATGCCGACCGCTACGAAATGGTGACCCTGGGCCAGGAAATCCTCTCGCCCTATTCGCGCGCCAATGCCGACGGCCAGCCGCTGTTCAGCCTGCCGGGCCGCGCGGGCGAGCCGCTTCCCTACCTGGGGTACGCACCCGGGGCGTATCTGGGCCGCGTGACGGAATTGATCCTCAAGCAGTCGAGCACGGCCATCCACCTGGACCGCGTCTATGAAACCGACATGGCCGAGGGTTTGAAGGCCATGGCCGTCGAGGGGCACGGGGTCGCTTTCCTGCCCCACAGCGCCGTCAAGAAGGAATTGCGCTCGCGCCGCCTGGTCAGTGCGGCGCCCCCGGGTGTGGAGGATCTTCAAATGGCGATGGAAGTACGGGCCTATCGCGAAAAACCGTCTGGCAAGGAAACCTCCAAGGGCATCGCCCAATCGCTTTGGACCTACCTGCAGGCCCACAGTACGGACAAGCCCCTTTGACCGCAGGGTCAGGTTATGTGTCAAATGCATATTCCACCGTGCATTTGGCATTGGAAAGACCGTGTGACGGGACGTACATTCCGTCCCGGCGTCCGGAGCGAAGTGCACAAGCCTTCGCCCAATAGAGAGGCCCGGCCTGGCACGGTGTTTGCTCAGGTTAGAACTTACGAACTTTGAGACAAGCCATGAAAACATTCCATTGGAAGGCCGTATGGGGCGTTGCCGCCTTGTGCTGGGGCATGGCTGTCTCCGCGCAGGGGGTGCTGGAGCGGGTCACGGCGGGCGGCAAGCTCATGCTGGCCTATCGCGAATCCTCCGTGCCTTTCTCCTATGTGGATGCGGGCAAGCCCATAGGCTATGCGGTGGAGCTGTGCCAGCGGATCGCCGAGGTCGTTCGCAAGAAGACCGGCCGCAAGGACATGGAGGTGGAATTCGTGCCGGTCACTTCGGCCAACCGCATGGAAACCATCGAGAAAGGCCGCGCCGACATGGAGTGCGGCTCCACCACCAACAATGCCGAACGCCGCCAGGTCGTGGCGTTCACCGTGCCGCACTTCATCACCGGCGCCCGCCTGCTGGTGCCGGCGCAGAGCAACGTGGACCGCATCGAAGACCTCAGCGGCAAGAAGCTCGTGTCCACCAAGGGCACCACGCCCTTGAAGGCGGCCCAGCAGATCAACCGCGAGCGCCTGCTGCAGATCAACATCGTCGAAGCCCCGGACCACGCGCGGGCCGTCGAGATGGTGGAAAAGGGCGAGGCCGATGCCTTCGCGATGGACGACGTGCTGCTCTACGGCCTGGCGTCCAACCGACCCAATCCGGCCGCCTTGAAGGTGGTCGGCAAGTTCATCACCACCGAGCCGCTGGCCATCATGCTGCCCAAGAACGATCCCGCGTTCAAGAAGCTGGTGGACGACGAGATGCGCCGGCTGATCACCAGCCGCGAGATCTATCCCATCTACGACAAGTGGTTCGCACAGCCCATACCGCCGTCCAACCGCGCGCTCAATCTTCCGGTGAGTTATCTCTTGCGGGATTTCTGGCGCTATCCCACCGATCAGGTTCCGTTTTGAGCGCAGTTTTCGGGCTGCGCTGACCCGATGTTCCGGGTATTCGGCATGGTGGCGAATTCCACTCCGTGCCACTATCTAGAATGATTGTTTCCGTTGTATCCGTAAGTTCTAAGGAGATCCTGATGAAGAAGCATTTGCTGGCAGTCGCCATCACCGCCCTGGCCGCAGGGAGCGCATTCGCGCAAGCCAATGACACGCTGGCCAAGATCAAGGCCTCCGGCACGATCACCGAAGGTGTGCGCGAATCCTCCGGCCTGTCGTACACCCTGGGTGACGGCAAGTACACGGGCTTTCACTACGACGTGTGCGCCAAGGTGATCGCCGACGTGCAAAAGCAGTTGGGCCTGGCCAAGCTGGACGTCAAGTACCAGCCCGTCACGTCGCAAAACCGTATCCCCCTGGTGCAAAACGGCACGGTGGACATCGAGTGCGGCTCCACCACCAACAATGCGGCCCGCCAGAAGGACGTCGCCTTCGCGGTCACGACCTATGTCGAAGAAGTGCGCATCGCCGTCAAGGCCGATTCGGGCATCACCGGCATCAAGGACCTGAACGGCAAGAACATCGCCACCACCACGGGCACCACCTCGGTGCAGACGCTGCGCAAGAACAAGCGCGCCGAAGGCCTGACGTTCAAGGAAGTGTTCGGCAAGGACCATTCCGACAGCTTCCTGCTGCTGGAATCCGGCCGCGCCGATGCGTTCATCATGGACGGCTCGATCCTGGCTTCCAACATCGCCAAGTCCAAGAGCCCGGGCGATTTCAAGATCGTCGGCGAAGTGCTGAGCGTGGAACCCATCGCGATCATGATCCGCAAGGACGACCCCGCCTTCAAGAAGGCCGTGGACGACAGCATCAAGGCGCAGATCAAGTCCGGCGACATGGCCAAGCTGTACGACAAGTGGTTCCTGCAGCCCGTGCCGCCGAACAACGTGAAGATCGGCCTGCCAGCGAGCGAAGCGACGAAGGCGGCCTGGGCGAACCCCAACGACAAGCCCATGGAAGAGTACGCCACCAAGGACTGAGCGCCCGGCGCTCGCATGCGGCAAACGCCCACCTGACGGTGGGCGTTTGTTTGTTTCCCCGGCAGGGATGCCACGGGACGTGGCGCCAAGTTTGAAGACAACGAGATTTGAGAAGGATTTCCCATGGGATCAAATTGGGATTGGCAAGTCTTCCTGCAGGACCCGGGGGGCGAATACCCGACCTACCTCCAGTGGATGCTTTCTGCCTGGGGCTGGACGGTGTCGGTGGCCCTGCTGGCACTGGTCATCGCGCTGGTGATGGGTTCGATCGTCGGAACGCTGCGCACGCTGCCCGACAACAAGGTGCTGGTCGGCCTGGGCAATGCCTGGGTCGAGCTGTTCCGCAACATTCCGCTCCTGGTGCAGATTTTTCTGTGGTACCACGTGCTGCCCGCGATCTTCCCGGTGCTCAAGGGCGTCTCGGGCTTCATCCTCGTGGTGCTGGCGCTGGGCTTCTTCACGTCGGCACGGATCGCGGAGCAGGTGAGGGCGGGCATCCAGGCACTGCCGCGCGGCCAGCGCTACGCAGGCATGGCCATGGGCTTCACCACCTTGCAGTACTACCGCTACGTGCTGCTGCCGATGGCGTTTCGCATCATCATTCCGCCGCTCACGAGCGAGACGATGAACATCTTCAAGAACTCGTCCGTGGCCTTCGCCGTGTCGGTGGCCGAAC
This sequence comes from Acidovorax sp. NCPPB 3576, assembly GCF_028473605.1. Lineage (NCBI taxonomy): Bacteria > Pseudomonadati > Pseudomonadota > Betaproteobacteria > Burkholderiales > Comamonadaceae > Acidovorax > Acidovorax sp. NCPPB 3576. The sequence goes on from NZ_CP097267.1 coordinate 802,623, forward strand.
TGACGATGTTCGCGATGCAGGCGCAGGAAGAGACCTCGCGCGGCATCGAAATCTACCTGGCCGTGACGGGCCTGTATGTGATCTCGGCTTTCGCCATCAACCGCATCATGGCCTTCATCGAAAAGCGCACGCGCGTTCCTGGCCTGATCGTGTCCGGCGGCGCGGGGGGAGGTCACTGACATGATGAATCTCGACCTTTCCTTCTATAGCTGGGACATCATCAGCAAGTTCGTCGTCAAGGGCTTTTACTTCAGCATCATGCTGACGCTGATCGCCACCGTGGGCGGCATCCTGCTGGGCACCGTGCTGGCGCTGATGCGCCTGTCGGGCAAGAAGTGGCTGGACGCGCCGGCCACGTTCTACGTCAACGGCATGCGCAGCATTCCGCTGGTGATGGTGATCCTGTGGTTCTTCCTGCTGGTGCCGGCCTCGTTCTACGCGGCGCTGCCCGGCGGAATCGGCACGAGCTACCGCTCGGAGCTGTCGGCCATCATCACCTTCATCGCCTTCGAGGCCGCGTACTTCAGCGAGATCATGCGGGCCGGCATCCAGTCGATCTCCCGCGGGCAGGTGTTCGCGGGCCAGGCGATGGGCATGACCTATGGCCAGAACATGAAGCTCGTGATCCTGCCGCAGGCGTTCCGCAACATGCTGCCGGTGCTGCTCACGCAGACCATCATCCTGTTCCAGGACACCTCGCTGGTCTATGCCATCGGCGCCTACGACATGCTCAAGGGTTTCGAGACGGCGGGCAAGAACTACGGGCGGCCGATCGAGGCCTACCTGCTGGCGGCCGTCGTGTATTTCGCGATGTGCTTCGCACTGTCCTGGGTCGTCAAGCGCCTGCACCGGAAAATCGCCATCATCCGCTGAGCGGAAAGAGTGAGGAAAAAGCAATGATTGAAATGAAGAATGTCTCGAAGTGGTACGGCAGCTTCCAGGTGCTGACCGACTGCTCCACTTCCATCCAGAAGGGCGAAGTCGTGGTGGTGTGCGGCCCTTCGGGCTCCGGCAAGTCCACGCTGATCAAGACCATCAACGCGCTGGAGCCCTTCCAGAAGGGCGAGATCTTCGTGGACGGCATCGCCGTGCACGACCCCAAGACGAACCTGCCCAAGCTGCGCAGCCGCGTGGGCATGGTGTTCCAGCACTTCGAGCTGTTCCCCCACCTGTCGGTGACCGAGAACCTGACGATCGCGCAGATCAAGGTGCTGGGCCGCGGCACGGACGAGGCCAAGAAGCGCGGCCTCAAGATGCTGGACCGCGTGGGCCTGTCGGCGCACAAGGACAAGTTCCCGGGCCAGTTGTCGGGCGGCCAGCAGCAGCGCGTGGCGATCGCCCGTGCGTTGTCGATGGACCCGATCGTGATGCTGTTCGACGAGCCCACGTCGGCCCTCGACCCCGAAATGGTGGGCGAAGTGCTGGACGTGATGGTGGGCCTGGCCAACGAAGGCATGACCATGATGTGCGTGACCCACGAAATGGGCTTTGCGCGCAAGGTCAGCAACCGCGTGATCTTCATGGACGTGGGCGGCAAGATCCTGGAGGACTGCTCCAAGGACGATTTCTTCAACAACCCCGATGCCCGCCAGCCGCGCACCAAGGACTTCCTCAACAAGATCCTGCAGCACTGACCCGCTGCGGACCCTGTGCCCTGCGCCCCTGCGGCAGCAGCAGGCACGAACGAGAAGCGCCCTCCGGGGCGCTTTTTTCATGGCCGTTCGGGCCCTGGGCAATGCGTGGCGCAACAATGGGGCACGCTGGCGGGGGTGCGTGGTTCGCGGCGCGCCTTCCCCTGCCTCCTTTGTGTCGCCGACGCCTTCCGTCTTCCTCTCTTCGCCCCTCCCATGCCTTTGCCTGACGACGCCCACCTTGACGACGCAGCCGCGGCCGATGCCGTCGGTGGCGCACGGGGACAAGCAGGGCGGGATGCGGGTGCCAAGCCGGGCGCGGACTGTGCCGGGTGGCAGGTCGTTCACCTGCACCCCTCGGCCCCGCCGCAGCCGGCGCAAGGGGCGCCCTGCAACGGCTGCGGCCTGTGCTGCCTGGCCGAGCCGTGCCCGCTGGGCATGCTGGTGTCGCGCCGCCGGCGTGGCCCGTGCGCAGCGCTGCGGTGGCGTGAGGCAGGGGCGGAAAGCGCTGGCGATGGGGATACAAAGGGCGGCAGCGCAGCGCGCCATCACGCGGACGACGGCCGGGAAAATAGCCCGGGCGCTGCCGCTGCGGCATCGCCGGGCCGCTATGTCTGCGGCATGGTTGCCGACCCCGGCGAGGTCACCGGCTGGCGCAGCGCCTGGGCGGTGGGACTGATGCGCGCGCTGGCCCGGCGCTGGATCGCGGCGGGCATCGGCTGCGATGCGCCGCCGCTGCGGTGGCCAGAAACGGCCGGCCACGCAAAACCGGATGAGGGCAATTCGCTATAAAAATAATAGCTATATGCCCTAGTATTGATTGCGCTGGAGGCCTTTTTGGCTCAAGGCCTTCTCAGGTGCGAGGGAGCGCGTAGGCAATCAGCCAGTCCCCCGTGCGCGTGCCCAGCGAGCCATGGCCGCCCGCCGCCACCACGATGTACTGCCGGCCATCGGCCCCGGTGTAGGTCATCGGGGTGGCCTGGCCGCCCGCAGGCAGGCGGCTTTTCCACAGCTCGTTGCCGTTGGAGACGTCGTAGGCCCGCACGTAATAGTCCAGCGTGCCCGACAGGAACGCCACGCCGCCGGCCGTGGTCACCGGGCCGCCCAGGTTGGGCACGCCCATCTTGAAGGGCACGGGCACGGGCGCCAGGTCGCGCACGGTGCCGTTCTTGTGCTTCCAGATGATCTTGCCTGTGGTCAGGTCCGCACCGGCCACGTAGCCCCAGGGCGGCGCCTGGCAGGGAATGCCCAGCACCGAGACGAAGGGCTTCAGGCGCACGGCGAACGGCGCGCCCGCGTTTTCGTTCAGCGCGGGCAGCATGCCGTGGGGCGGGGCGCCGCCGGGCTGCACCAGCAGCGACGTCTCGTCGGTGCGCGGGATCAGCTGGGAGGTGAAGGCCAGGTAGGTGGGCGTGGTGAACGCCATTTGGCGCTGCGGGTCCACGGCCACGCCGCCCCAGTTGAACACGCCGAAGTTGCCGGGATAGATCAGGGAGCCGCGGGTGGAGGGCGGGGTGAACCGGCCTTCGAAGCGCAGTTTCTCGAACGCGATGCGGCACATGAGCTGATCGAAGAGGGTCACGCCCCACATGTCCGCGCCGGTGAGCGGCGGCGGGTCGAACGACAGGGCCGATTGGGGTTGCGTGGGCGCGGTGCGGTCGCCCTCGGCGGCGCCCTGGGGGACGGGCACTTCGGTCACCGGCAGGATGGGGGTGCCGGTGCGCCGGTCGAGCACGAAGACCTCGCCCTGCTTGGTGGGTTGCACCAGGGCGGGCACGCGCTCGCCCTTCACCGTCAGGTCCACCAGGCTGGGCTGCGCGGGCACGTCGTAGTCCCACAGGTCGTGGTGCACGGTCTGGAAGTGCCAGCGCACGCGGCCGGTGGCCAGCTCCAGCGCCACGACGGCGGACGAATAGCGTTCGACCTCGGGGCTGCGGCGGCCGCCCCACTGGTCGGGCGGCTGGTTGCCCATGGGCACATAGACCAGGCCCAGGGTTTCGTCCACGCTGGAGATCGACCAGCTGTTGGGCGAGTTGGCGGTGTAGGTCTCGCCCGGGCCGATGGGCGCGGTGGCCTCGGGCTTGGCGGAATCCCAGTTCCAGACCAGCGCGCCGGTGTGCACGTTGTAGGCGCGGATCACGCCGGACTGCTCCTTGGTGGAGGCGTTGTCCAGCACCGTGCCGCCGATGATGATCAGATCGCGCGTGACCACGGCGGGCGACGTGGAGTAGTAGGCGCCGGGCCGGCGGTTGGGCATGCCGGTCCACAGGTCGATCTGCCCGGTGCCGTTGCCGAAATCGGTGCACAGGCCGCCGGTGCGCGGGTCCAGCGCGAGCAGCCGGCCGTCGGCCGTGGGCATGAACAGGCGCCCTTCGCAGGACGCGGTGGGCAGGGCGGGTGCGGATGCCGGCACGGGAATCGTGGGGGCGGGGGCGGAAGAGGAGGGCGCCGGAGCCGGGGTGGCGGCTGCCGTGAGAGTGGGCGCTGCGGGAGTGCTTCCTGCAGCGCTTGCTGCGGCCGGCTCGGGCGGCTGGTACGACAGGCCCCGGCAGGTCAGATGCTGCAGTGCCAGTTCTCCCTTGCCCTGGACCTGGGTGTCGTACCGCCACACCTGCGCGCCGGTGGTGGCGTCGAGCGCGATGACCGACTGGTGCGGCGTGCACAGGTACAGGCGGTTGCCGATCTTGAGGGGCGTGACCTCGAAGGTTGTTTCCTGCGGGTCCCCGGGCTCGCCGCGCACGTCGCCCGTGCGGTACTGCCAGGCGACCTCCAGGCCGCGCACGTTGTCGGGGGTGATCTGCCCCAGCGGGGAGTAGCGCTGGCCCTCGCCGGTCCGGCCGTAGGCGTGCCATTCGCCAGGCGGGATGGCTGGTTCGCCAGGACTGCCGGCCACGGCGGGGGCGGATGCCGCAGCGGGAGGGGTCGGGGCGGCGTGTGCCGCGAAGGCGCCGGGCACGTCGTGCGCGTCATGGAACCACGACGCCACCGCCACCGCGAAGAAAGCCGCCAGCGTCAACCCGAGCGCACGGCGCGGCCCGCGCTGCGAGGGGGCCACCAGGCCGCGCGACACCCAGGGCGTGAGCAGCAAGACGCCCAGCACGAAGAACACGTCGCCCCGTGCCGCGAGCGGCCACCAGTCCAGCCCCGCCTCCCACAGCGACCACAGGAGCGTGACCAGCACCAGCGCGGCATAGACCCAGAGCGCGCCTGGATTGCGCTGCGCCAGCATCCAGCCGGCGAGCAGCGTGGCCAGGCCGGCCGGCAGGTAGTACCACGAACCGCCGAGGGCAATGAGCCAGACCCCACCGATGCCGATGGCCAGGCCAATCACGACGAGAAGCACCCCCATGAAGACAGGCGCGTGGCGTTGGTTGGGCATGACCATTCCTCTTGAATAGGCGGTCCCCGGGCATGGCCTGCCGGCCAAAGGAGCGGGGGGTGGTGTGGGGCTGGAAAGCGGCACGCGGGTCGCATGCGCCGTGGGTGACGTTAAGCGGGCGCCATGCCCGGCCCTGTCGGTTTGCCACGTCGGCGCCTGTAGGACGAAGGCAATGGGCGGCCCGCCGCCATGACACGTGGGTGACAGCGCCTCAGGGTTTACGGCCTGCAGCGCCGCAGCAGGCTGCGCTGCAATGGAGCCTGCCTACTTTGCGAGAACCCACCGACCATGCAGCGCCGCCATCTCATGCAGCTCGGGGCCGCGGCCCTGGCCGCTCCCGCCCTCACCGTCCGTGCCCAGTCCTTCCCTGCCCGGCCCATCAAGCTGGTGATCGCCTTTCCGGCCGGCGGGCCCACCGACATCACCATGCGCGTGCTGGCCGACAGCGCGGGCAAGGTGCTGGGCCAGCCGGTCATCGTGGACAACAAGCCCGGCGCCGGCGGCACGCTGCCCGCGCAGCTGCTGCAGTCCTCGGCGGCCGACGGCTACACCGTGGCGCAGATCCCGCTGGGCGTGTTCCGCATGCCCTACACCACCAAGATCAACTGGGACCCGGTCAAGGACATCACCTATGTGCTGAACGTCACGGGCTACGCCTTCGGCGTGGTGGTGCCGGCCGACTCGCCGTTCAAGACCTGGGCGGACTTCGTGGCCTATGCCAAGGCCAATCCCGGCAAGCTGAGCTATGGCTCCACCGGCACGCTGACCAGCCCGCACCTCACCATGGAGCTGGCCGCGCAGCAGCTGGGCCTGCAACTGCTGCACGTGCCCTACAAGGGCAGCGCGGACCTGATGCAGTCCATCCTGGGCGGGCAGATCATGGCCGCGGCCGATTCCACCGGCTTTGCGCCGCAGGTCGAGGCCGGCAAGCTGCGCGTGCTGAACACCTGGGGCGCCGAGCGCCTGGCGAAATTCCCCGATGCGCCCACGCTCAAGGAGCTGGGCATCGACGTGGTGCAGAACTCGCCCTTCGGCATCGGCGCGCCCAAGGGCACGCCGCCGGACGTGGTCAAGCGCCTGCACGATGCGTTCAAGCAGGCAATGGAGCAAGAGGCCTACCGCACCGCGCTGGCGCGCTACGACATGGTGCCGATCTACATGGACAGCGCGAGCTACCGCCAGTTCGCGCAGGACACCTTCACGCGCGAGAAGGCGCTGGTGGAAAAGCTGGGCCTGGGCAAGCCGCAATAGGCTATTGCGCCTGACCGAAGTGCCGGCGCTGGCATGCCGCGTGGCCTGTGCGATGGATGGTTTGCTATAAAAATAATAGCTGTCACCGCAATATTTCCTAGGGCGTACGGCCCAAAACACCCAAAATGGCCTGCGCGACCTCGGCGAAGCCCGCGCCGCGCTCGCCCTTGGTGACGTAGCGCGGCCGGTGGCGCAACTGCGGCACGAAGCGCGCCACGTTCGCCACGCCCACGCTGTGGGCGAAGCGCTCGAACATCAGCTGGTCGTTGGTGGAGTCGCCCACGTACACCCAGCGGTCGATCTCGGCATCCAGGTCGCGCCCCAGGCGCTCGCGCACGATCCATCGGGCGCCCTCCAGCTTGTTGTGCGCCCCGAACCAGCCGTTGATGTGGATGCTGCTCACCGTGGCATGCATGCCTGCCGCGTGCAGGCGGTCCACCACCTGGTCGATGGCGGCTTGCGGCAGGTGGACGAACTCGCTGTGGTCGATGGCGATGTCGCACTCGCGCCCGGCGGAGTCGGTGGCGCGGCGCGCGCCCGGCACCTCGCGCTCGATCTGCGCCAGCACCGCCTGCATCCGCGCGTAGTTGCGGGCGCGCGTCGGTGCATCCTGTTGATACAGTTTTGATAGCGCACTGCCGTCGTCTTCATTGCGCTCAAGGGCATTTGGGCTTCGGTTCGCCACCAGCGCCACGGCACCGTTTTCCGCCACGATGGCATCCACCGGCCAGGCGGCGGCGAAGGGCTCGCTCCAGCCCACCGGGCGCCCGGTGATCGGGATCACGTGCAGGCCCGCGGCTTTCAGGCCCGCGATGGCGGCCAGCGCATCGGCGGTGATGGCACCGTCGGTGGTCAGGGTGTCGTCGATGTCGGTGAACACCCCGGCGAGCGTGGGGGGCGGCTGCCATGCGGCCAGGGGCTGCAACGTGGCGGGGAGGGGGGAGGGCGAAGGCATGGCGGTGGCAGGGGAAAGCATGGCCGGAAAAAGCGGGGAAAGAAGAGGCGCAACCGGGGCATGGGCCGCCGCAGCGGGCCGGGTCCTCAGCGCTTGGCGAACTCGATGATGGCCCGGTAGAAGCGGTCGGAGCCGTCCTTCGTGTTGTCCGGGCCCAGCTCCATGCGGTTCACGCCGTTTTCGGCGCTGCCCTTGAATCGGTCGGGAATGACGGAAAAGTAGTACGGGCTGATGAACCGCGCGCCGCCGGTGTAGTGCGACTGCATGGCCGCCAGGTGGGCGCCGTCGCGCTTCCATTGCTGCGGGTTGAATTCGGGCACGCCGTAGTCGGCGATCTTGCGTTCGGCCAGGAACCCCCGCACCCAGTCGCTGTCGGTGGCGCCGCCATACAGGTTGATGCCGTGCTTCCAGGGCAGCGAGCCGTGCAGGGTCTGGTCCGCCGCGAAAAGCTGCGGGTTCCAGGAGGAGTTCACGTTGGGCACGATCTGGTGGGAGTACAGCTTGTCGGCGGGCAACCCTTCGCTCGAGGCGATGCGGTAGAACTCGCCCAGCAGCCGGGCCACCTGCTGCTCGCGGTAGCGGTTCCAGTCGCGCGCCAGCGGGTTGAACAGCACGCCCTGCCGGGGCTTGGGCAGGTCGAGCCATGAGCGCACGCCGGCCAGTTCGCTCGCGGCCTTCATGCCGAACACTTCCGGCGGGCGGCGGGTGGGCGGTGGCACGCGGCGGTCGCGCTGCATGACCGTGAACTCGGTCTGCGCCACCTCATAGCGCGCGCCGGCCACGCGCGCCACGATCTGCGCGATGTGCTTGCCGGGGCGCAGCGTGCGGAAGTCCACATCGGTGCGGAAACCGACGTTCGGGGTGGTGACCTCGTCCAGTGCGCGGTACACGTCCAGCCGGTTGTAGCCCCGAGCGACCGGGCCGATGTAGCGCGCGTCCAGGTACAGGTCGAGGCCGGTCACGCGGTTTGCAGGGTCCCATAGCCAGCCCGAGAGCGGCAGGGTGCCATCGGCGAAGGCGTCGTAGTGTTCGCCCAGGCTGCTGGCCGGCTCGCGGCTCACGTCGTGCGACGGTGCCGGAACGGCATTGAACGCGGTATGGGCCGTTCCGGCCTGCCGGTTGAGCGCCGCGATGCTGCCGTACTGCTTGGCCAGGTAGGCCTGGAAACCGGCCACCGAGGCCGCGCTGTAGTCGGTCGTTCGGATGTTCTGGTATTCGCCCATGCCATGTTCGAAATCCGGGAACAAGTGGTGCAGTTCGCCCGCGAGCGTGATGGCAACGATGCGTTGCTGCTGCTCCTGGGGCAGAGCCTTGATGCGCTGGGCCACGTAGCGCAAGGCCTTGTAGCGGTATCGGTTGACCGGGATGGAGGCATCCGTCTCCAGCGTGTAGGGGGCGACGCGATAGCCGAAGTAGCCCAGCTCCAGCGGCTTGCCGCCGGGCAGCTGCATGAGGTTGCGCGGGTCTTTTTCCAGTTCGTTGGTCAGGGGGCCGGCGGAGTCGAAATGGTCGCCTGCGAGGTACAGCACGACGGGTCGCTTCACGTCGGCCACCAGCTGCAGGAATTCATCGACCCGCGCCGTATCGATCTCCCAGCCCTGAGGGGTCTTGCGATACAGCGCGAGCAGCTGCAGCGTGGATGTGAAGCCGATCTGCACCTGTCCGCGCGGGCCGCCGGGCTCCAGCGTGTCGAGCAGGCGGTTGATTGCAGCGGCGCCGGTGCGCTTGCGCTCGCGGCACAGATCGATGGCGGCTTCGTAGGTCTTGACGCGCGGGTCGTTGGCGGCCTCGTCGCACACCATCGTTCCGACGATGGTCGGGGCGACGATGAACGGCGCGCGCGCCGGACGGGGGGCGGTGTCCGCGTGCGCAGCGGCTCCCAGCAGGGACAGTGCCGCCGCCAGAATCCGGTGAGCGTTGAAAAAGCGCATGGCAGAGAGTCCGTCAAGGAAAAGAACTGCAAGGCCACGTCCAGCCGTGCAGAAGGGCCCCGGTGGGGGCTGGGAAAAAGCGAAGCTTCAGCTCAAGGCGCGCTCAGCGCCTTTTCCCGGTAGAAACGTCCTTCGCTGGCCTCATACAAGCCCAGCTCGCCGAACTGCATGCGCGTGCCCGGCTTGCAGTGGAATTCCATCGTCAGGCGCCCTGGCGGGCCGGGCATCACCAGCGGCATCGTGCCCCAGGTGATTTCCTGCCCGGCTTTCAGGCCGTCCAGTCGCACCAGGCTGGCGCGCGCGGCGCCATCGGGCCGGGTGTAGCCCACCCACAGGCGTTGGCACTGGCCTTGCAGGTGTTCCAGGGGCAGCCGGAGGATGGAAATGCCATCCATCTCGAAGGCCTTCGCACGCCATTCGATCAGGGCTTTTTCACCCTCCATCGAAACCTCGCCGGAGAAGGGGTCGCCAGTCCATCCGTGGGTCTGGATCGTATCGGGCTCGGCCGTCTGGATCAGCTTGGGGTGCCCCAGGCTGAGGTCGGGCATGAGCGGCGTGCTGTTGCGCAGGTGGTAGGCCCCCAGCGCCACGCCTGCCACGATGGTGGCCAGGGCACCGCTCAGGGCCACACTGCGGCGCGGCTGGCGCCACAGCAGGGCCACGCCCTGCGCCGCCAGCAGCACGAACAGGATGTCGAGCGCGCTGATGCTGTAGCGCGGGTTGTACAGCACCGGCACATGCACCGCGCACTGATAGGCCGCGGCGCCGGTGAGCACCCAGCCCATCAGGTGCCGCCGAGCGCCCCACACGCCCAGGCAGGCCAGGATCACCAGCACCACGCGCCAGGAGCGGTCGTTCATGACATGGCGGTCCAGGTGCGCGCGGCTGAAGAACAGCACGGCGCCGAGCTTTTGCACGTACATCTGCGCCAGCACCGGCAAGGGCGTCTCGCGCAGCATGGTCTTGGCGACCGCCATCAGGCGGCGGTCGCCCTCGATCGAGAGGTGTCCATGGCCATCCGTCACGGTGGATTCGTCGTGGACCAGGCCGAAATACGGCGGTTCGTAGCCGGACAGCACGGGGTTGCTGCCGAAGTACAGCGCCGCGCCGGTGCCGGTGGCGATCATGGGGCGACCGAATTCCTCGTTCTGCCGCGCCATGTAGGCGCCCACCAGCGCCAGGGCGACCAGGTGCACCATCGCGATGCGCACGGCTGCGCCGCGCTGTGGGCCCTGCAGCCTGCGCGACGCGATGAAGAACGCCACCACGGCGAACGGCAGCCAGTACATGTAGGTCGCACGGGTGAGTGTGGCGGCTGCGAGGGCCAGGCCGGCCAGCGCCACGGCGCCGATGCGCCAGCGCGCGGCACTTTTGCCGGGTGCGGTGTCCGCGGCATAAGCCGTGGCCCAGAGCCACAGGGCGACGAGGAACACGAAGGGCGCCTCGCCCATGAGCACGGCACCGGCTTCCACCAGCATGTGGGGCAGCACGAACAGCCAGGCCGCGGCGGTGGCGGCGACGCGGCCACCGATCTTGCGTGCGGCGTCGAACGTGAGGACCAGCGCAACCAGCGAGATCGCGAGATTCGCCGCCTTGACGGCCACCGGGTCCGCCCCCGACAGTGCCATGTAGACGATCGCGCCCGGTGCCACCTTGAGGATCGCCGGGTCGCCGAACAGGTCGGACGCGTCCTCCAGCAGTTGCCGCGCCAGCGGCAGATAGGTGTGCAGCGAATCGAACGGAATCTCCACCCGGGTGAGCACCTCCACCGTGCGCGCCGCGTAGAAGATGAGGGGCACGATCAGGCCCCACAGCATCCAGTGCAGGGTGGCGCGCTCCGACGGCGCCAGGGTGTGGCCGGTGTGAAGGTGGGCGTGGGCCGGGGTGGTGCTCATGGCGTCTTGTCTCCGGGCAGGGCGTTCAGGCCTTCCAGATCGTCGGGGTGCAGGTAGGTGCTCAGGGGCTCGGTCGGCACGCTGCCCACGTCATAGTGCAGGAACGCCACCAGAAACTGGATGCCGATGAGCACCGGCAGCGCCGCCAGCATCACGGTGCCGCTCGTGGCCGGATGGGTGCCATAGGCGCTGTTGATCCAGTGCAGTGCACCGAAGATTCCTCCCGCCAGCAGCAGGAGCATGCCGAAGATGCTGTAGATGGAGCCCACGTTGAAGTCGCGCACCAGGTAGCTGTACACGTAGCGCCGGGCCAGGCGCGAGGCGTGCTTTTTCAGGAATTCGGGCAGGACCTTGCCGATCTTGAGGTTCGACTCCTCGTCCGCGTACACGGCGTCCATGGGCACGTCGCGCACCACTGCGCGCAGCGTGTTCAGTCGGAACAGCATGTCGGTTTCGAAGAAATAGCGCCGCTCCAGCTTGTCCAGCGGAAGCTCGCGCAGCACGCTGGTGTGGATGGCGGTGTAGCCGTTCGTCGGGTCCATGATGGACCAGTAGCCGCAGCTGAGCTTGGTCATGAACGACAGCACCGCGTTGCCGAACAGGCGCATGGCGGGCATGCCGCGCACCGATTCGGGCCGGAAGAAGCGGTTGCCCTTGGTGTAGTCGGCCCGGCCGTCCTGGATGGGGCGCACGAACAGCGGCAGCAGGAGGGGGTTCATCTGGCCGTCGCCGTCGATCTTGACCACGATGTCCATGCCGTCCGCGACGGCCTGGCGGTACGCCGTGACCACCGCCCCGCCCACGCCCTGGTTCTCGGGGTTGAACAGCACTTTCACGCGCGGGTCGGTGCACTGCTGCTGGATGAAGGCGCCGCTGCCGTCGGGGCAGGCGTCGTCCACGGCATAGATGCGGGACACGCTGGCCGGAATGGTGCGGATCACTTCCAGCACATGCTGGGTGACCTTGTAGCAGGGGATGGCGACGGCGATGGCCATGGTGTGCTTCGTCATGCCGAAGCCCTCCCGGCCACGGCGATGCCCGCCAGGATCAGGGCTCCACCGATGAAGGTCTGCAGGTGCAGCGGCTCCTTCAAGAACAGCCAACCCAGCGCCGGCACGATCAAAAATGCCAGTCCCATGAACGGATAGGCCAGGTGCAGCGGCGCGCTGCGCAGCACCCAGATCCACAGCAGCGTGGTCACGCCGTAGAGCGCCAGGGCCACGATGAGCCAGCCGTTGAAGATCCAGTCGGTCAGCGCCGGCTGGGCCGGCAGCATCATGGCCGCCTTCTTGAACAGCAGTTGGCCGACGGAAATGCCGAGCACGCACAACAGGGTCAGGGACGTGAGTAAAAGGGACATGGTGGAGGGACAGGGGTCGTGTCATGCCGACACGGGGCGGGCCGGCGTTGGGCGGCGCAGGGCGAAAGCGGGAAGCAGGGCCAGGGGCAGGGTGAAGAACGGCAGGAGGTAGCGGTACTCGCCTGCGGTGGACAGCAGGAAGATGGCGGCGAGCTGCACTGCCATGGGCAGGGCCACGATCAGCAAGGACGGATCGCGCCGGGCGATCCCTCGGCGCAGTGCCCATGCCAGCAAAAGCAGGCCGAGCCAGGGGGTCCACAGCAGCCACCGCCATGCATGGCTGGCCTTTTGCAGGGCGATGAAGCGGCGCTCCACGCCCCGCAGGTCGAAGTCGCGAAAGACCGATACCGCCTGGGTGCGCGGCAGCACGTAGGTGGAATAGGTCACGGCCGGGAACCCGCCCTGAGCCAGTGCCGCGGCCAGGAAGACGTTCACCCGGCTGGCGACGAAATCGGGCAGGTTCTGCCACAGGTTGTAGGTGAAGAATTCACGCACCAGGGCCTTCTGGTCGGGCTGCGGCAGGCCTTCCACATGCGGGCCTTCGGGATGGAAGACGAGCATGTCCCAGTACGCCGGGTCGGTGTAGGCCAGCAGTTGCGGCACGGGGCGGTAGCGGCCGAGCCTGTCGAGCGTCGCGGGCGACACCTTGGGCTGGTCCAGCACCCAGGGGTCGTTCATGTGGGGGTACTGGTCCCACAGGTGGTTCATGGCCCGGGGCTTCAAGAAGTTCACCGTCTCGAAGACCACCATGGGATAGACGGCCTCCTGCGTCCTGGATGGATGCAGCTGGTGGCCCGCGAACATGGCTGCACAGACTGCGCCGATGACGGCTGCCAGCCTCCAGCGGCTGCGGCGGTCCAGCACCAGCAGCACGGCGATGGCCGGCAGCAGGAAGACGATGCCGTTGGGCCGGGCGAAGGCCGCAAAGGGCAGCGCCACCGCCACCATGGCCAGCGAAGCCGCGCCCATCGTGCGCTGGCGGGTTGCCAGCCACAGCTCGAACAGCAGGCCGCAGGATGCCACGGCGAAGATGCCGTCCGGGTACAGCGTGCCCATGAAATAAACCATGTGCGGCGCCACGCACACCAGCACGAGCGCAACCGCAAAGCTCTTCTTGAGGCCCTGCCGCCAATACCACGCCAGCAGGCGGGCAAAGATCAGCGCACACAGGCACAGCAGCACCGCCACGGGCACTTCCACCCGCCGAGTGCCTTCGTAGAAGAGGCGCACGAAGTAGTACCAGAAGACGGTCTTGCCAGAGCGGAAGTCGCCGCCGCGCTCCACCTCCAGCAGGATGGAGACCGAATCCTCACCGAGGATGCCGGGCCAGAAGGCCATCAGCCAGGTGCCGTACAGCGCGGCCAAGGCGCTCCAGATCACCAGGAAGGGGCCTGCGGCCGCCCACCAGCCACTGGCACGCGGCGCCATGCCAGCGCGGGAAATGGAGGGGAATGGCAGCGTCGCTCCCACAGGCGGGCGGGGGACTGCGTTCAACCGGCGGCTTGCAGCGCCAGGCCGGCGTGCTCGCGCAACGGGTGGAAATGGATCTTGGGGAACCGCTCCTGGGCCAGGCGCACGTCGTAGGGCGAGGTGCACAGGTAGGCCAGCGTGTCCGCCGCGTCGTGCGCCAGCCGCAGCGGGTAGGCGTCGGTGAACGCGCGCAGGTCGGCCGGGCTGTCGGCGGTGATCCAGCGGGCGCCGGTGTACTGGCAGCCCTCCAGCCGCACGTCGGCGTCGTATTCGTTCTTGAGGCGGTGCTGCACCACTTCGAACTGCAGCTGGCCCACGGCGCCCAGCAGCATGGCGCCGCCCGCGTCGGGCTTGAAGACCTGGATGGCGCCCTCTTCGCCCAACTGGGCCAGGCCCTGCTGCAGCTGCTTGGTGCGCAGCGGGTTCTTCAGGATGACCGTCATGAAGAGTTCGGGGGCGAAGAACGGCAGGCCGGTGAACTGAAGGCTGGCCCCGTCGGTGATGGTGTCGCCCAGCTGCACGCCGCCATGCGTGGTGAAGCCGATGATGTCGCCGGCATAGGCCTCTTCCACGGCCTCGCGGCGCTGCGACATGAAGGTCACCACGCTGGTAGGGCGCAGTTCCTTGGCGGTGCGCTGCACCTTGAGCTTCATGCCCGGCGTGTACCTGCCCGAGGCCACGCGCACGAAGGCGATGCGGTCGCGGTGGTTGGCGTCCATGTTGGCCTGCACCTTGAACACCACGCCCGAGAAACCCTGGTCCTCGGGCTGCACGGTCTTTTCGACCGGCTGCTTGTTGACCTGCAGGCTGCTCAAACGCGGGCGCGGCGAGGGCGCGAGATCGACCAGCGCATCGAGCACCTCCATCACCCCGAAGTTGTTCACGCCCGAGCCGAAGAACACCGGCGTCTGCTTGCCGGCGAGGAATGCGTCGTGGTCCCAGGTGGGCGAGGCGCCCACGGCCAGTTCCATGCTTTCGATGGCCGCGTCGAATTCGCTGCCGAAGCGCGCGCGCAGGTTGTCGGCGTCGGACAGGGGGATGGTCTCGAAGTCCTGCGGGCGGCGCTCGCTGCCCGACTCGAACACCGTCATGGTCCGTGTGCGCAGGTTGATGATGCCGCCGAAGCCTTTGCCCTGGCCCACGGGCCAGGTCATGGGCACGCAGGGCATGCCCAGTTCGCGCTCGACCTCGTCCAGGATGTCCAGGGGCTCGCGCACTTCGCGGTCCATCTTGTTCACGAAGGTGATGATGGGCGTGTCCCGCTGGCGGCAGACCTCGATCAGGCGGCGCGTCTGCGCCTCCACGCCGTTGGCCGCATCGATCACCATCAGGGCCGAATCGACGGCGGTGAGCACGCGGTAGGTGTCTTCCGAGAAGTCCTTGTGGCCCGGCGTATCGAGCAGGTTCACCACGTGGTCGCGGTAGGCCATCTGCATGACCGAGCTAGCCACCGAGATGCCGCGCTGCTTTTCGATCTCCATCCAGTCGCTGGTGGCGTGGCGGCTGGCCTTGCGGCCCTTCACCGCGCCGGCGATCTGGATCGCGCCCGAGAACAGCAGCAGTTTTTCCGTGAGCGTGGTCTTGCCCGCGTCAGGGTGGGAGATGATGGCGAAGGTACGGCGGCGCCGTGTTTCGGAGACGTAGGACACAGTGTTTTTGGTGAGGGCGCGGCGCAGGCGTGTGGGCCGAAGTACGGGCGCCGGGGCCGGCGCGCTGCCGTGCCACCGCGGAGGGCGCCCGCGGAAAAGTGGCCGTATTCTAACGGCGGCCCCTTACGCAACTGGTGCAACTGGTCGCCGGGCGGCCCCTGTGCGGTGGCCGCTCGGCAGGCGGCGGGATTACGCGACCGCCTGGGGCACCGCCGGCGCACGCTGGAACAATCGCTTGAACCGCAGCACCGGCGATTCCACCCCATGCCACGAGGCATACCCGGCCACGGCGGCCAGTGCGACGGACAGCAGCAGGCTCGTCATGAACGGCAGGTGCGGCCAGAGGGCATGCACCGACTGCTGCACGGGGCAGCCGTACAGGTAGATGCCATACGACGGGTCTCCGCCACGCTGTAAAAAGGCCAGCGCGGGCACGTTCAGCGAGCCGAGAAAGATCAGCAGCGGTGGCAGCAGCAGCAGGCCCGCCGAATGCTCCAGGTGGAATCCGAAGAACAGCACGGCGGCCAGCGGCGTCAGTATGAGCAGCAGCCGGCCGGACCGGGCGTGGAACTCATCGCGGAAGACGGCGATGAGCGCGCCATAGGTGAAATAGGCGGGGTACTCGAACCAGTGCCGCATCTCGCCGGTCAGGTCGGCATTGCGGGCCGTGAGAAAGAACGCGATGTAGGCCAGCCCGGCAATGCAGGCGAACCAGCGCGACTTGAACACGCCCAGCAAGCCCACGCCGGCAAGCACCAGGTAGCACAGGCTTTCCATGGGAATGGTCCACAGGGGCCCGTTCATCAGGTGCTTGAGCGGGTTGTTTTCAAACACGCCGGGCAGATAGGGGTAGTCCTTGATCAGCAGCAGGTTGCGAAAGTAGCCCAGCGTGTCCGGATGGCCCAGAAAGTCCGCAGCCGGCATGGAAGTGAAGAAAAGCCCGAACAGAAAGACATTGGTGAGCACGGCGAACAGCACCCCGGGCCAGATCCGCAGGAACCGCTTGAACAGGAACGCCAGCGCCTGCGGCTGGCGCAGCCAGCTCAGGGTGACGAGGTAGCCGCTGATCGTGAAGAAGGTCATTACCGCCACGCCGCCCACCATGTCGGAATGCAGCCAGGACGGTGGCGCAGTGCGCGTGATATGGAAGTGATGGCTGAAGATCACCGCGCTTGCTGCGCCGATGCGCAGCAGGTCGAACAGGTTGCCCCGGTGCTGTGTGGACATGGTCTCTCTGCTTCTTCCGGCCCGCTGCGGGCGTATCGCTTGTTATGACGGTGGCACTGTGAATCCAGGCCTGTCTCCGGCACCCAGGGTGCCACGTTCGGCGCTCAGGCATGGAGAAAAAGCGCGATGTCCTTATAATCGCTGCTTTCCGAGGAGCGTTGCAGCGTCTTTTCCCCCGGTGCCCGGTGTGCGGCAGGGACGCGAGGCTCGGATCATCATTTTGCAACGACGCTCGCCCACGCTTCTTGTGCGGTGAGTGAGCCATTCCCCCTCCGATGCGTGGTTTTTTACCTTCTTCACTGGAGAAAACCATGAGCGCAGTTCTCAAGCCCCAGGCCGACCAGGCCATCGCCGACCTCTCCCTTGCCGCATGGGGCCGCAAGGAAATCCGCATCGCCGAGACCGAAATGCCCGGCCTGATGTCCATTCGCGAAGAGTTCGCCGCCAGCCAGCCGCTCAAGGGCGCGCGCATCACCGGCTCGCTGCACATGACGATCCAGACCGCCGTGCTGATCGAAACGCTGAAGTCCCTGGGCGCCGACGTGCGCTGGGCCTCGTGCAACATCTTCTCCACGCAGGACCATGCCGCGGCCGCCATCGCCGCCACGGGCACGCCGGTCTTCGCCATCAAGGGCGAGTCGCTGGAAGACTACTGGGACTATACCCACCGCATCTTCGACTTCGGCCCCAAGGGCAGCGCGGGCGAAGGCCCCAACATGATCCTGGACGACGGCGGCGATGCCACGCTGCTGATGCACCTGGGCCAGCGTGCCGAGAAAGACGCATCCCTCGTCGCCGGCAATGGCGCCAGCGAAGAAGAGCGCATCCTGTTCGCCGCCATCCGCAAGAAGCTGTCGGAAGACGCGACCTGGTACACCCGCAAGTCGGCCGAGATCATCGGCGTGACGGAAGAAACCACCACCGGCGTGCACCGCCTGAACGAGATGTCCGCCAAGGGCACGCTGCTGTTCCGCGCGATCAACGTGAACGATTCGGTCACCAAGTCCAAGTTCGACAACCTGTACGGCTGCCGCGAATCGCTGGTGGACGGCATCAAGCGCGCCACCGACGTCATGATCGCCGGCAAGGTCGCCGTGGTGGCCGGCTACGGCGACGTGGGCAAGGGCTCCGCCCAGGCGCTGCGCGCGCTGTCGGCCCAGGTGTGGGTCACCGAGATCGATCCCATCAATGCCCTGCAGGCCGCCATGGAAGGCTATCGCGTGGTGACGATGGACTACGCCGCCGACAAGGCCGACATCTTCGTGACCACGACGGGCAACAAGGACATCATCACCCACGACACCATGGTGAAGATGAAGGATCAGGCCATCGTCTGCAACATCGGCCACTTCGACAACGAGATCGACGTCGCGTCGATCGAAAAGTACGAATGGGAAGAGATCAAGCCCCAGGTGGATCACATCACCTTCCCGGACGGCAAGAAGATCATCCTGCTGGCCAAGGGCCGTCTGGTGAACCTGGGCTGCGGCACCGGCCACCCGAGCTTCGTGATGTCCTCGTCGTTCGCCAACCAGACCATCGCGCAGATCGAGCTGTTCACCAAGCAGGGCGACTACGAAGTCGGCAAGGTCTACGTGCTGCCCAAGCTGCTGGACGAGAAGGTCGCGCGCCTGCACCTGAAGAAGGTCGGCGCCATGCTGACCGAACTGACGGACTCGCAAGCCGCCTACATCGGCGTGAGCAAGAGCGGCCCCTACAAGCCCGATACGTACCGTTACTGATCGGGCGGGGCTTCGCCGCCCCGGGGCGGCGGCCGGCGACCCCGGCCAGTCTGCCCTGTTTTGCTATAAAAATAATAGCTTCCTGCGCTAGTTAAACATGCGCTGGAGGCCTTTTTGACTCTGAAAAGGACGGGCGCATGCGCGCAGACGTGTATCTGGTGGACAAGGGCCATGCCGCGACCCGATCGCAGGCGCAGCGCCTGATCGCGGCGGGCGTGCAGTGGCGGCTGGCACCCAGCCTGCCCTGGCACAAGGTGGCCAAGAACGGTGACGAGATCCCGGACATCGCCGAAGTGCAACTGCTCGACCAGGCCGAGGCGCGCTACCTCTCGCGTGGCGGCCTCAAGCTGGAAGGCGCGCTCACGGCCACGGGCCTGGACGTGGCGGGCTGGCGCTGCCTGGACGTGGGCCAGAGCACCGGCGGCTTCACCGACTGCCTGCTGCAGCGCGGCGCGGCCCAGGTGATCGGTGTGGACGTGGGCCACAGCCAGTTGCACGACCGCCTTCGGCAGGACCCGCGCGTGGTGGCCGTGGAAGGCGTCAACGCCCGTTCGCTGACCGCCGCATCGCTGCAGGAAGCCTGCGAGGATGCGCTGTCCGAGCAGGTCGAGCAGCACCCCGACGACAACGAAACCCAGCCTGAAGCGCCCTACAGCTGGATGCGCAACGGCGGCCTGATCGATGACGAATACGACGACAGCGCCGATGCCAAGGAACACGACGTGGAAGCCTTCAAGGCCGAGCGCGCGGCCAGGGCGCGAGCCCGCGCCGAGGGCGTGCTGCCCACGGTACGCCGGCGCCGGGCGGGGCTGGAAAAGGTGGACATCACGCCGGAATTCGATCTGGTGACGGGCGACGTGTCGTTCATTTCGCTCACGCTCATCCTGCCGGCGGTGGCGCCTCTGCTGAAGGCGGGCGGCGACCTGCTCATGCTCGTCAAGCCCCAGTTCGAATTGCAGCCCGGCCAGGTGGGCAAGGGCGGCATCGTGCGCGATGTGGCGCTCTACGCCGTGGTCGAGCAGCGCATCCGCGACTGCTGCGCAGAACTCGGCCTGGCCGTGGCCGCATGGATGGACAGTTCCATCGACGGCGGCGACGGCAACCGTGAATTTTTCGTCCACGCAAGGAGGGCGGCATGAGTGCCTCCAATTCACCCTTGACGACCCGCTTGCCGGTCAGTTTCGAATTCTTTCCCACCAAGACGCCCGAAGGCGCCGAGAAGCTGCGCGCCGTGCGGCAGGCCCTGTATGCCCGCCGGCCCGATTTCTGCTCCGTCACCTACGGTGCGGGCGGCTCCACGCAGGAGGGCACCTTCGCCACCGTGCGCGAAATCCTCGCGGAAGGGGTGAGCGCGGCCTCGCACTTTTCGTGCATCGGCGCAACGCGCGAGACGGTGCGCAGCCAGCTGGCCACGCTCAAGGCCATGGGCGTGAAGCGCCTGGTGGCCCTGCGCGGCGATTTGCCCAGTGGCTACGGCGCGGGCGGCGAGTTTCACTACGCCAGCGATCTGGTGGCCTTCATCCGGGCGGAGACGGGCGATGACTTCCATGTGGAAGTGGCCGCCTATCCGGAAGTGCATCCGCAGGCCCGTTCGCCCGAAGCCGATCTGCAGGCCTTCGCGCTCAAGGTGCGTGCCGGCGCGCACTCGGCCATCACGCAGTACTTTTTCAATGCCGACGCCTACTTCCGCTTCGTGGACGACACGCGGCGGCTGGGGCTGGATGTGCCCGTGGTGCCGGGCATCATGCCCATCCTGGGCTCCACGCAGCTCATGCGGTTCTCCGACGCCTGCGGCGCCGAGATTCCTCGCTGGATTCGCATGCGCCTGCAGGGCTTCGGCGACGACACGGCCAGCATCAAGGCCTTCGGCCTGGACGTGGTCACGGGGCTGTGCGAGCAGCTGCGCGACCGCGGCGTGCCGGGCCTGCATTTCTATACGATGAACCAGAGCGCTGCCACGCTCGAGATCTGCCGCCGCCTGGGGCTCTAGGCGCCGGCAGCCACTCCGGTAATATCGCGGCTTCGTTTTTCGCGCTCATCCATGACATCCGCCTTCGCTCCCCTGTTGGCCGCCGCACTGTGTTGCATGGCGTCTTCCCCGCTCTGGGCGCAGATGCGGTACGTTTGCCGGGATGCTGCGGGCAACAGCTTCACGATGTCGCGTCCCTGTCCCTCGGGCACGACAACGTCGGTGGCGGCGACGGGGCCTGTCTCCCCCCCTCCGACATGGCGCTATGAGCCGCCCGTGCGTTCCGTGCCTGAAGGGCCGGCCTACCAGCGCTACATGAGCGCCCGCTGCCGCTCCCTGAGCGACACGTTGCGTGGAGGCTCCTCCGGCATTCAGCCCGATGCCTACGCAGGCATGCGGCGCGAATACCAGCGCGATTGCCGCGAGGAGGAAAACGACGCCTCTTCCCGGTATTACAAGGAGCAGGGCGAGGCACGCAGGCAACGCCAGGAGCAGGAGCAGCAAGTGCAGGTGGCGGCCCAGGCGTCGCGCGAAGAGGCGGCTCGCCATGCCGAGCAGTGCAAGGAGTCGCGCCGCATCCTCAATGCCAAGCGAGCCCGCACGGACCTGACCGAAGGCGAAAGAAAGGACCTGAAGCGTTTTGAAGACGCCTACGAAACGCGCTGCCAGCGCTGAATCACGCCACCGGCTCGGTGCGCTCCTGTCGGGCGCGCTGCTGTCGTGCGTTCTGGTGGCCTGCGCCGTGAAGGCGCCCGCGCCCACCGACGAGGCCATCGCTGCGCCACCAAAGCCGTCGCTTCCTTCACCATCGGCAGCCCAGCCGCTGCCCCGGGCTGCCGGCCCGGTCGCGGCGCCACCGGCCGACGTTGGCGGTGCCCCCGCAAGCCGTCCTAACACCGAGGCCGCCGCCGAGTCCGACATGGACACCGATACGTTCGTGCAGCAAGGCCTCGCGTCCTGGTACGGGGCCCGCTTCCACCGCCGCCGCACGGCCAGCGGAGAGCGTTTCGACATGAACGAATTCACTGCAGCCCACCGCACCTTGCCCTTCGGCACGCGCGTGTGCGTGCGCAGCCTGGTCACCGGCCGGGCCGTGCAGGTGCGCATCAACGATCGCGGGCCTCATTCGCCGGGCCGCATCATCGACGTGAGCCGCGCTGCTGCCGGTGCGTTGGGGCTGCTGGGGCTGGGCACCAAGCCCGTCCTGGTTTCGCAGGCGCCGCAAGACGCCGATGCGCAGTGCCCGGATGCCACGGCTTCCGGCCTGTCGCAGGCCGGACCGTTGCCGGCGGCCGGCGAATAGGCTGGCTGAAGCTCAGCCGCCCGATTCCAGCGTGTGGGAGGCGTGGTGGTCCTGTGCCAGCAGTTGCGCCATCTGCGGTAGCGCCGGCTTGAGTGCTGCTTTGAGCGTGAACGGCGGGTTGATCAGGAACATGCCGCTGGCGGGAAGGCCGGGGCGGCGCGCCTGGCCGTCGGCGGCACCGGTCACTTTGCTCGACTTCACGGTGAGCGTGGCATGCAGCCACGATTTGCCGGCCTTGGTCGCAAGGGTCTTCAGGCGCCGCGGCAGGTCATGGGCCTCGGGCCGCGGAATGATCGGATACCAGACGGCATAGGTGCCCGTCGCAAAGCGCTTGAGCGAGTCCGCGGCCATGTCCAGAACCCGGCCATAGTCGCTCTTGATTTCATAGCTGGGATCGCACAGCACGAGAGCGCGGCGGGCCGGTGGAGGCAGGAATTTCTTGATGCCTTCGAAGCCGTCCTCATGCAGCACCGCCACTTGGCGGCCTGCCTCCAGCTGGGCCACGTTGCCGGCCAGCGCGCGCAGGTCGGTCGGGTGCAATTCGAACACCTTGAGCTTGTCGCGGTCGCGCAGCAGGCGCCGCGTGATGAACGGCGAGCCGGGATAGACCCGCGTCACATTGCCCTGGTTGAAGGCGCCGACCATGTCGACGTAGGCCTGAAGCGCGGGCGCCAGAGGCTCTTTCAGCACGGCGGGCGGCACCAGGCGGAGAATGCCGTCCGCCGCCTCGCCGCTGGTAGCCGCGTAGTCGCCATCCAGCCGGAACAGGCCGGCGCCGGCATGGGTGTCCAGCACAGTGAGCGCTGCGTCTTTCTGCGTAAGGTGTTGCAAAGTGGCAATCAGCACCGTGTGCTTGAGCACATCGGCGTGGTTGCCCGCATGGAAGGCGTGGCGATAACTGAACATGATGGGCCAATGGTAACCACGCACCGCCCCGGTTGCCGCGTGATCGTGCCCCGAGGCCGTGGAGCAGTGCGCGCCATGCCGTGCAGGTGTGACGGCCCAGGGTGGCCGCCGCGCGCTTTGTCGCCGCCAACGCTCGGGCTTGCTGCATGATGGCGGCTTCGGCGAATGTGTTGCAATCCACCCACTTGTCCGTTGCCGGGTGCGCCTTTGCTGGTGCACCATTGCCGCCCGAAAGCCCAGCCGCCACCATGTCCGCCATCACCAGCACCGAACCCCCGACCGACGTCCACCACGTCGATGCCCTGCCGGCCGGGACGCGTCTGGGGGAGTTCGAGGTGCTTTCGCTGCTGGGAGTCGGCGGGTTCGGCATGGTCTACAAGGCGTTCGACCACTCCCTCCTGCGCTTTGTGGCCATCAAGGAATACATGCCGTCGGCCCTGGCCGCGCGGGCGCAGGGGCAGTCGCTCTGGGTGCGGTCCTCGTCCCAGGAGCAATCGTTCCAGGCGGGGCTGGCCTCTTTCGTGAGCGAGGCGCGCCTGCTCGCCCAGTTCGACCATCCCTCGCTGGTCAAGGTCTTCCGCTTCTGGGAGGCCAACCACACGGCTTACATGGTCATGCCGCTCTACACGGGCATGACGCTCAAGCAGGCCCGCGCCCACATGCGCACACCGCCGCCCGAGGTCTGGCTGCGAAAGATGCTGTGGTCGGTGCTGAGCGCCCTGCGCGTGCTGCACGAGGGCCAGACGCTGCACCGCGACATCTCGCCGGACAACATCTTTCTGCAGGACAGCGGCCCTCCCGTGCTGTTGGATTTGGGTGCCGCACGCCACGCGATCAGCGACCATGGGCATCAGCACACGGCGGTCCTGAAGGTCAACTATGCGCCGATCGAGCAGTACAGCGACGGCGAAAGCGATCTGCGCCAGGGCCCCTGGAGCGATCTCTATGCCCTCGGTGCCGTGGTGCACGGCAGCCTGTGCAACGACACACCGCTGCCCGCCACGCTCCGATCCATCCGCGACCGCATGGTGCCGTTCTCGCGCGTGGCCAAGACGGTGCGGCGCCAGTTCGGCGTCGAATATTCCCCGCCTTTCGTGGCGGCGATCTCGCAGGCGCTGGCGTTGCGGCCCGATGAGCGGCCCCAGAGCATCGACGAATTCCTGCGCACCATGGACATGGCCACCCCGCCAGAGTGCATCGACCAGTTCGATTTCAGGGCCGAGCTTGGCGATGTCTGGGTGGAGCCGGCCGACCGGCATGGCACGGGCGTGGCGGTGCCCATGATCGATATCACCTCCGTGCCCCTGCCGGCAGTGGGCGCCGCTTTGCCGACGCCTCTGGCCGCTTCGGTGGATGCGCCCACGGTGGATGCGGGCACGCTGGTGCATATCGATCGGCAGGAGGCGGGCGACACGGTGGTGTCCGACGGGCAGGACACGGTTTTCATGGACGGAGGACAAGAGGTGGCAGATACGGTGACGGATGGCGATACGGTTTTCGAGGAACGGCGCCCTCAGCATCCGGAGAGGCTGGGACGGCCCAAGACCCGCCGCAGCCAGGCTGCTGGCGAAGCATCGCCGGCGCCCGCCATCTCTGGCGGGCGCCGCCGTCCCTTGCTGTGGGCGGGTGCTGGCGTGATGGCCGTGGCGGTGATCGCTGCGGGGCTCTGGTGGAATTCGTCGCGCGATGCGCACCACCCGGCCAAGTACACCCCGGAAGACCAGATCATCACGGAACTGGCCGAGCCGCCGGCGGCCGTGGCGTCTGCGCCGGCCGAAGTGATCGCCGTGGTCGACGAGGCGGCCGCACCGGTCGTAGCGGCTGCATCCGTGGCGCCGGTCGCCGCGACCCCGGCGTTCGTCGTTGCATCGGCACCACGGCCCAAGGCGGCGCCACGCAAAGTGGCGGAGCCGTTGCCTGTGGCGGCAGCGGAAGCGCCATCCCCACCGGAGCCTGCGCCGGTGGTTCCTGCCGCCGCGCCCAAGCCTGCGGCGGCGCGGGTGGCGGGGCCAGATGAGGCATGCGCCAACGCCGGGTTCATTGCACGGCCGATGTGCGTTCACCAGCAATGCCAGAACGCGGCCGTGGCGAATCACCCGCTGTGCGTCGAGAATCGCCGGCGGCTTGAGGCGGAAGAGCGCCGCCGCACGATGCTCTCCCAGTAGCCTTGCCTTGGCATTTTTCCGCCGGTTCGTATAATGGCGGGCTTCGCAGCGCTTTTTTGGTCCCGCGGCGAAGTAATTCACACCACCTAAGAGGCTTCCTTCAGAGAAGCACCGACCGTGGAAAAGGACCGACAAACCCCCCGTTCTTTGAAAAGAGAAACTCATGTCTACTTTCAGCGCAAAGCCCGCTGAGGTCGTGCACGAGTGGTTTGTGATTGACGCGACCGACAAGGTCCTCGGACGAGTAGCCAGCGAAGTTGCTCTCCGTTTGCGCGGCAAACACAAGGCCATTTACACGCCTCACGTCGATACCGGTGACTTCATCGTCATCATCAACGCCGCTCAGCTCAAGGTCACCGGCACCAAGTCCCTGGACAAGGTGTATTACCGCCACTCGGGCTATCCCGGCGGTATCACGGCCACGAACTTCCGCGACATGCAAGCCAAGCACCCCGGCCGCGCGCTGGAAAAGGCTGTCAAAGGCATGCTGCCCAAGGGTCCCCTGGGCTACGCGATGATCAAGAAACTCAAGGTGTATGGCGGTGCTGAGCATCCCCACACCGCCCAGCAGCCCAAGGCGCTGGAAATCTAAGGAGCCTTGAGATGATTGGTGAATGGAACAATGGCACAGGCCGTCGCAAGTCCAGCGTCGCCCGCGTGTTTCTCAAGAAGGGTTCCGGCAAGATCACTGTGAATGGCAAAGACATTCAGCAGTATTTCGGCCGCGAAACCTCGATCATGATCGCCAAGCAGCCGCTCGCGCTGACCAACCATGTCGAAACCTTCGACATCCAGGTCAACGTGCACGGCGGCGGTGAATCCGGCCAAGCCGGTGCCACCCGCCACGGCATCACCCGCGCCCTGATCGACTACGACGCAACGCTGAAGCCCGCGCTGAGCCAAGCCGGCTTCGTGACCCGCGATGCACGTGAAGTCGAACGGAAGAAGGTCGGTCTGCGTTCTGCACGCCGCGCCAAGCAGTTCTCCAAGCGTTAAGCTTCGCCGCTGCAAAAGACTGCCATGCCTTGCTGCGCCTTTCCAAAGGCTGCAAAAGGGGCGTGTCAGTCGGCCGAAAGCACCTTCGGGGGCTTTCCTGCTGCAAAAAACCGCCGATCCGGCGGTTTTTTCATTTCTGCCCTCCGATATGTTGAATAGGGAAACATGCGACTCAAGCTGCTACGGCGCCGTTTGACCATCAGTGCTCCCAGGGTGTCGGTCCGCAGTGCAATGCCATGGCCTGTCCGGTGGGTTCTGCTCGCCATTTTCTTCGGCCTGTGCGCTGCGCTGGCGCTCTGGGCGTTCGAGTTCGGCAAGAGCATCGCAGGCTTGGATTCCCGCTCCCGTGCCGAACTGGTGCGTTTGCGCGAAGAGGTGGCGCAGTTGCGCGAGGAGCAGCGCCTGCAAAAGGACACGTCGAGTTCTGCCGGCACGCTGCTGACCGCGGAGCGCACGGCGATGGACCGCCTGATGGCCCAGATGCGCCAGTTGGAGGCGGACAACCGCGCCCTCCGGGACGACCTGGGCTTTTTCGAAAAGCTCATCCCTGCGGGCAAGACCGAGGGGGTCAGCATCCGTGGACTTCAGGCCGACGTGGTGGGGGGCAGCCAGTTGCGCTGGCAGGTGCTCGTGATCCAGCCGGTGCGCAATGCGCCCGAGTTCCGTGGGCGGCTGGAGTTGCTGCTGGCAGGTACGCGCGATGGACGCCCCTGGACACAGGCGATTCCTGCGGATGGGCAACCCCTTCAGTTCCAGCAGTATCGCCGGGTGGAAGGGTTGTGGCCATTGCCCGGCAATGCCGTGGTAAAAACCGTGACCGCGCGGGTCTTGGAGGGCAGTGCGGTGCGTGCCACCCAGACCCTGAGCATCGAAGAATAGCGGTTGTGGCGGCGTCGGCAATGGGCCATTCCCTCCCGTGCCAACCGACTGGAGTGTTCCCATGTTTTCTCGCAAGAAGCAGCCCCCGATCAAGAGCCTGATTGCCCATGGCACCCGCATCAACGGCGAAGTGCGGTTTTCCGAGGGCCTGCGGATCGATGGCGAGGTGGCGGGGGACGTGCGGGCCTGCGACGAGCAGCCCAGCATTCTGGTGATATCGGAGTCCGCCCGGGTGGAAGGCGCAGTGCATGCGGCCCACGTGATCGTCAACGGCACGGTCCTGGGTCCGGTGCATGCCGCAGAACTGCTGGAGTTGCAGCCCAAGGCGCGCATCACCGGTAACGTGCACTACAAATCGCTTGAAATGCACCAAGGTGCCACGATATCGGGACAGATGAGCCCATCGACCGTGCTGGTCGAGGAAAAACCCACACTGAAGTTGGCGTCAAACGCCAACTGACCCACATTCGAGGGTCATTGCAGTACCATCGACGGCAAACCCTCCCGAAGGAGCACTCCATGAGCGCCGTAGCCGAAAACATCCAGACCGAAATGCCCGCCCCGATCCTGTTCACCGACAGCGCGGCGGCCAAGGTGGCTGACTTGATTGCCGAAGAAGGCAACCCCGACCTGAAATTGCGTGTGTTCGTCCAGGGCGGCGGATGCTCGGGCTTCCAGTATGGCTTCACGTTCGATGAAATCACCAACGAAGACGACACCACCATGACCAAGAACGGCGTGTCGTTGCTCATTGATGCCATGAGCTACCAATATTTGGTTGGTGCCGAGATCGACTACAAGGAAGATCTACAGGGCGCCCAGTTCGTCATCAAGAACCCGAACGCCACGACCACCTGTGGTTGCGGATCGAGCTTCTCGGCCTGATGGCGCGATTTTTCGCCTGACCCAAAAGCCGCCTCCGGGCGGCTTTTTGCTGGGCATGTGCGGCGGAACCCCTTACCGCCGTTGATCGGAACGGCATGCAACAAGAGCGCTCCCTTCAAATCCTGCTGTGGCTAGTGGCCGTCGGTTTTTTCATGCAGACGCTGGACGCCACCATCGTCAACACGGCCCTGCCCACCATGGCGCACAGCCTGGGGGAAAGCCCGCTGCGCATGCAATCGGTCGTGGTGGCGTATTCGCTGGCCATGGCGCTGCTGATTCCGGCTTCGGGCTGGGTGGCTGACCGCTTTGGCGCGCGGCGGGTGTATCTGAGCGCCATCGTGCTGTTCGTGGTGGGCTCGGTGCTTTGCGCCGTGTCGAGCCGGCTGGACCAACTGGTGGCGGCACGGGTGGTGCAGGGCCTGGGCGGAGCGCTGCTGCTGCCGGTGGGACGGCTGGTGGTGCTGCGCACCTTTCCGCGCGAGAAGTTCCTGCAGGCCATGAGCTTCGTGGCGATCCCGGGCCTCATCGGGCCGCTGATCGGACCCACACTGGGCGGCTGGCTGGTGGAGGTGGCATCGTGGCACTGGATCTTCCTGATCAATGTGCCGGTCGGCCTGATCGGTTGCCTGGCCACGCTGCGGTACATGCCGGCCGTGCCTGGTGCCCCGGTGGCCCGCTTCGACCTGGCGGGCTATCTCATGCTGGCCTTCGGCATGGCGGCGCTGTCTCTGGCGCTCGATGGACTGTCGAGTCTGGGACTGCGGCAGGCGAGTGTGCTCGTGCTGCTGATTTTCGGGCTGGCGAGTCTGGTGGCGTACTGGCTCCATGCGGCACGCAAGCCGAACCCGCTGTTCTCGCCCCGGCTGTTTTCGGTGGCCACGCTGCGCATCGGGCTGCTTGGCAATCTATTTTCGCGCCTGGGCAGCTCGTGCATGCCCTTCCTGATCCCCTTGATGCTGCAGGTGACGATGGGTTACACGCCCCTGCACGCCGGGCTGATGATGCTGCCGGTGGCGTTGGCCGGCATGTCGATGAAGCGCTTCACGACGCCATTGATCACGCGGTTCGGCTACCGCCGCGTTCTGGTGGGCAACACGCTGATGGTGGGGATCACGATGGCGAGTTTTGCGCTCTCGGCCCCCTCGCA
This sequence comes from Acidovorax sp. NCPPB 3576, assembly GCF_028473605.1. Taxonomy (NCBI): domain Bacteria; kingdom Pseudomonadati; phylum Pseudomonadota; class Betaproteobacteria; order Burkholderiales; family Comamonadaceae; genus Acidovorax; species Acidovorax sp. NCPPB 3576. The sequence goes on from NZ_CP097267.1 coordinate 831,363, forward strand.
GCCGCTGTGGTGGCACATCGTGCAACTGGCGATCTTCGGGGCCGTGAATTCGCTCCAGTTCACGGCCATGAACACGGTCACGCTCAAGGACTTGAACCAGGGCATGGCCAGCAGCGGCAACAGCCTGCTGTCGATGGTGCAGATGGTGGCCATGGGCATGGGGGTGGCCGCCGCGGGCGGGGTGCTCTCGGCATTCACGGGCCACTTCGGGAGCGGGGGCGCGCAGCAGACGCTGTGGGCCTTCCAGGGCACCTTCGCCTGCATGGGGCTGGTGACCATCGCCTCGGCAGGCATCTTCTGGCAGTTGTCTCCACGCGACTCCGAAAGCGGTGCGGCTGCCGACGACGTGCCCGACGTGCCGGAGCACGTCTGAGCCGTCAGGCGGGGTAGATCGCGCCCAGGATGCGCAGTCCGGCCGCACCGGTAACGCTGGGCAGGTTGCCGCTTTGCCGCTCCACGGCGCGGTAGGCCAGCCAGGCGAAGGCGGCTGCTTCCACCTGCAGGGCCGGCATGCCGTGCGCGTCGGAGGCCGATACCGCGACCCCGGGCACAAGTGCCTGCAATCGGCGCATGAGGTGGCCGTTGAGGGCGCCGCCGCCGCACACGATCAACGGGTGACCGCCGTCGCCGAAATGGCGCACTCCATCGGCGCAGACGGTGGCCGTGAATTCGGTCAGCGTGGCCTGGACATCGGCCGGCGTGGCGGATGCGAACGCCGGCAGGTGCCCTGCCAGCCAGGTGGGGTTGAAAAGGTCCCGCCCTGTGCTTTTGGGCGGTGGCTGCGCCAGATACGGTTCGGCCCGCAGTGCGCCGAGCAGCGCGGGCAGCACCTGTCCGCTGGCGGCCCAGGCTCCGTCGCGGTCGAACGGCTGGCCCGTGTGCTGCTGGCACCAGTGGTCCATCAGCGCGTTGCCGGGTCCGCAATCGAACCCCAGCACCGCACCCTGCGCGCCCAGCATGCTGAGGTTGGAAATGCCGCCGATGTTCAATACGCAGACGGTTCGTCCGGACTGGCCGAACACTCCTTGGTGGAAGGCCGGCACCAGCGGCGCGCCCTGGCCGCCTGCCGCCACATCGCGGCTGCGGAAGTCGGCCACCACGTCGATGCCCGACAACTCGGCCAGCAAGGCGGCGTTGCCCAGTTGCAGCGTGTAGCCGGTGCCGTCGAAGGCCTGCGGACGGTGGCGCACCGTCTGCCCGTGGGCGCCGATGGCGCGGACGGCGGAGGGTGGCACGCCGGCCTGGCTCAAAAGCGTGTGCACCACGCCGGCATAGGCACGCGCCAATGCGTTGCCGGCCAGCGCCGCGCGGTGCAGTTCGTCGGTGCCGGGTGTATTGAGTGCGAGCAGATCTGCTCTTAAATCAGGAGCAAAAGGTGCGCATGCATATTGCGCGACCTTGCATTTTCGATTGGAGAAATCGGCCAGCACCCCATCGACTCCGTCGAGCGAGGTGCCCGACATGAGCCCGATGTACAGCGCTGGCATGGGGCCGGAAACGCGCCGCGCGCTTACTGGGCGCTGGCTTGCTGCACCTGGGCGGCCGCCGACAGCTGGATGCGCATGTTCGATGCCAGGCGATTGAAGGCAGCGCGCGAGGCGGCGGAGACCGGCGTGGCGGCTTCGCTTTGCTGCGCGATCACCATCGGGTCCTGGTGCTGGCCATCCACGCGGAACTCGAAGTGCAGGTGGGGGCCGGTGGCCCAGCCCGTCGCGCCGACGGCGCCGATGGTCTGTCCCTGCTCCACGCTCTGGCCCTTGCGCACGTCAATGCGGCTCAGGTGGGCATACACGGTAACGTGCTGGTTGCGGTGCTTGACGTAGATGACATTGCCATAGCCGTTCTGCACCCCGGCGAAATCGACCGTGCCGTCCCCCACGGTGCGCACGGCCGTGCCGGTGGGCGCTGCGAAATCGGTGCCCAGGTGGGCGCGCCACTTCTGCAGGATGGGATGAAAGCGCATCTTGAAGCCGCTCGAGATGCGCGAGAACTCCACCGGCGAGGTGAGGTAGGCGCGGCGCATGCTCTCGCCGTCCAGCGTGTAATAGGCGCCCTTGGAGGCGGGCGTGTCCTGGAACCACACGGCGTCGTGCGTCTTGCCGTTGTTGTGGAACTCCGCGCTCAGCACGCGGCCGCTGCGCAGCGGCTCGCCATCGGCTTCGAGCGTTTCATAGACCACCGAGAACCGGTCGTCCTTGCGCAGGGCGCGGTGGAAATCGATGTTGCTGGCGAACACCTCGGCGATCTGCGTCGCCACGGCATCGGGAATGTTGGAGGCGTCGGTCGCGGCAAACAGCGAGCTGCGGATGATGCCGCCGGCCAGCCGCGTGCCCACGGTGAGCGGCGCCGTCTCGACGCGCGAGGTGAATTCGTTGCCCTTGCGCTGCACGACCAGCCGGCGGAAGTTGCCGCTGTCGTCCTGAACCCAGCGCGCCGTGAGGCTGATGAGGCGGTGGTCGTCCGTGGTTTCTGCCGACACGGACCGGCCCGAGCGGCCCAGCAGGGTCTGGCGCACTTGGCCGTCGCTGCGCAGGAAGGCCGCGGCCGCGGGGTCTGCCACGCCCAGACGCTGCAGGATGGCTTCGGCGGTGTCGCTGCTGCGGGTCTGGTCCGAGCGATAGAGGGAATAGCTGGGAATTTCCACCAGCGCCGGCAGGGACTGGTCGCTGGCCAGGGACTCCACCGCGTATTCGACTGTGCTGCGGGGCAGGTCGGCGGGGTCCGGCGCGAGGGACGCTACGGCGAAAGCACCGCCGCCGCCCGTCAGCAACAGCGTTGCGATGGCGGCAGTGATGCGTTTGGGATGGTTCTGGGCGATGCGCGATAGCCGGTCCAGCAGTGCGAGGCTGGCGGATGTCAAGCCATTGTTCAAAGTGTCTTACCCCAGGGTGAGGTGCGTTCGGGCCGGGCGGAGGGCGGAACGCACGAGCTTGGTCAGGCTGCAGCCATTCGGTGCAAGAGTCCGAACCGGCAGGACCACTAGAATCCGCCACTGCAAATGTGGGCCGGAGTATAACGACGAGCGCCCCGGAAACCCCCAAAAAAACCCTTATGAATCAATTTGCTGTTACAACATTCCCAATCACCGATGGTGTAGGACGGGCGCTTGAGGTATCGCTGCGGGGCGCTGACGAATTGCTGCCGCGCGAGGAGTGGACCAAGAAGCTGGCGCGCTCCGAGGCGACCGGCGTGCCGCTGCGCATCAAGCTGGGGCTGGACCCGACGGCGCCGGACATCCACATCGGCCACACCGTGGTACTCAACAAGATGCGCCAGCTTCAGGACCTGGGCCACCAGGTGATCTTCCTGATCGGCGACTTCACCAGCCTGATCGGCGACCCTTCGGGCCGCAACAGCACCCGGCCGCCCCTCACCCCCGAGCAGATCAAGGCCAATGCCGAGACCTACTACCGCCAGGCCAGCATGGTGCTGGACCCGGCCAGGACCGAGATCCGCTACAACAGCGAATGGAGCGAGCCGCTGGGCGCCACCGGCATGATCCAGCTGGCTGCCAAGTACACGGTGGCCCGCATGATGGAGCGCGACGATTTCCACAAGCGCTTTTCCACCGGGCAGTCGATCAGCGTGCACGAATTCCTCTACCCGCTCATGCAGGGCTACGACTCGGTGGCGTTGAAGAGCGACCTGGAACTGGGCGGCACCGACCAGAAGTTCAACCTGCTCATGGGTCGCCATCTCCAGCAGGAGTATGGCCAGGAGCCGCAGTGCGTGCTCACCATGCCGCTGCTGGTGGGCCTGGACGGCGTCGACAAGATGTCGAAATCCAAGAACAACTACATCGGCATTGCGGAAGACGCCAACACCATGTTCGCCAAGGTGCTGTCCATCTCCGACACGCTGATGTGGGACTGGTACACGCTGCTGTCGTTCAAGTCCCTCGCCGAGATCGCCGCGCTCAAGGCCGAGGTGGAGGCGGGCCGCAACCCCAAGGACGCCAAGGTGATGCTCGCCAAGGAGATCACCGCGCGCTTTCACAGCGCGGCGGCCGCCGATGCGGCCGAGGTGGATTTCATCAACCGCAGCAAGGGCGGGGTGCCCGACGAGATTCCCGAGGTGGCCTTGGCCGGCGCGCCGCTGGGCATCGGCGCGCTGCTGCGCCAGGCCAATCTGGCGCCTTCCGGCAGCGAGGCCAGCCGCCTGATCGATGGCGGCGGCGTGCGTGTGGACGGCGGTGTCGTCAGCGACAAGGGGCTCAAGCTGGAAGCGGGCACTTACGTGCTGCAGGTGGGCAAGCGCAAGTTCGCGCGGGTCACGCTCAGCGCCTGAACGCGCCGGGCTGGGGCGCGCGCTGCACGCACCTCAATCCAGGTTGTCGCTCAGGTCGGGGTCGGGCACGTCGCCGATCGCCTCGCGCGTGGCCTGTGCCTGCAAGGTGAGCCAGGCGCAGAAGGCCCGGATCTCGGGCCGCTGCCCGCTGCGCGGCCCCACCAGCAGCCAGTAAGCCAGCGGCGAATCGAGACGGTAGCCCGGCAGCACTTCCACCAGATCGCCCGAGGCCAGCGCGTCGGCGATGAGCGGCATGCGCGCCAGGGCCAGCCCCTGGCCGGTGAGCGTGGCCTGCACGATCTGGTGGGCGTAGTTGAAATACAGCCAGCGCTTGGGCTGCAGCTTTTCCTGGCCGTTGAGTTCGAACCAGCGGCGCCAGGTGAGCCATTCGAGGTGCATGGTGCGGTGCGCATCGCCCGCCTCGATGAGTGTGAAGCGCGCCACGTCTGCGGGCCCGCGGATGGGCGGGTTGCTCTTGATGAGCCAGGGGCTCGCCACCACCGCCAACTGCTCGCCGAACAGTCGCTGCGATCCGTTCATGTTGGCGCTGGGCAGGCTGTAGCGCAGGGCCAGGTCCACGTCGGCGGTTTCCAGGTCCACGGCCACATCGCTCGCGTCGATGCGGATGTCGATGTCGGGGTTTTCGCGCTGGAACTCCTCCATGCGGGGAATGAGCCACATCGAGGCGAAGCTGGCCCACGTGGTGATCGCCACGCTCTTGCGGCCGGCAGTCTGCCGCACCAGCCGCACGCAGGCATCCATGCGTTCAAGAGCGGGGGCGACGGCCCGCTGCAGCTGCGCGCCGGCGCTGGTCAGCTCCACCGCCCGGGTGTGGCGCAGAAACAGCGGCACGCCCACTTCTTCTTCCAGCGCCTGGATCTGGCGGCTGACCGCCGACTGGGTGAGCGACAGCTCTTCCGCGGCCGCCCGGAAATTCAGGTGGCGGGCCACCGCGAGAAAGGCACGCCAGTGGCCGACCGCCACTGGCCGGGTGCGCAGGTGGGTGATGGGGGCGGGCAGATTCATGGGTGCGATTGATGAGGCTGAGGAATTAAATTATCTCCGGCTTTTCATTGGACCGGATGGGGTGAAAGGCTGAATATCCAGTCCTGTCAACACCAAAATCCATGCAAGGAGCGCCCCATGTCAAACCATTCCGTTCTGGAATCGCAACAATCCCAGGCGGGCGCTGCGTCGGCCCGGACCCTGGCGGGCTGCTGGATTTTGCCCCCGCGGCGCGCGTTGGGTTTGTATCCCACCCAGCGGGCGCGGTTGCGCGTCGAGCGCGGCGGTGTCTGGCTTACGGTGACGGGCCGCAAGGGCGCACTGCCCGGCGACTGGTTCCTCGGCGAAGGCGACGAGCAGGTGCTTGAACCAGGGGTCCACGCCGTCATCGAGCCTTGGCATGGGGGGCAGGCCGCGCTTTCGGACGATCCGCTGGCCGAGGGCGTGCAATTTCGTTGGGATGCGGTCGCCCTGCCAGCGCATGCGACGCAAGCCGAAGTCTGGTCACGGGGCGTCGTGGCGCCTTGGGCGGAACTGGTGGGCGCTCTGCGTGGCGCGGCGTGGGCCGCGGCCCGGCTGGCGCGGGGGCTGCTGCAGTGGGCGGGCAGAGGCCGTTGGGCGCCGGCGGCCCCTCGGGCCTGCATTGATGCGCAATGCGAATAGATTGGAGAGGCTTTTCGCATTGATGTGGTTCCAGCATGAATCGACCGAGGCGTTTTCATTGGACGGTGCCACATTGCCAGACGCATCATAGGCACATTGCTAGGGTTTTCCAGGAGAAAGAAATGACCGCTTCAAATGTTCTGAATTTTCAACAATCCGCTGTCTTGCCTCGCGGAGAGGCGAAAGACATTTGCATGTTGGCCAACGGTACGGCCCACAGTCTGCGCCCTCGCGTCCCGATGGCACTGCGTGTGATGTCGGGCCATGCCTGGGTCACGCTGGACGACGGCCCGAACGGCGAACGCGATCTGGCGGCTGGGGATGTGTTCCTCAATGCCGGCCAGACCTTGTGGGTGGCAGCCGGGCAACATGCCGTCGTCGAGCCTCTGGGCCGCGATGCCGTGCAGTACCGCTTCAGTGCTTCGGCTGCGGTCCGCCATGCGGACAGCGCCTTGAAGGCCCGTTCCACGCAAGGCGAGGCCTGCTGCGCCTGAGCCGAGCGCACTTTTGTCTGAACAACGGGCCGGAGGCTGTCGAGGCCCCGGCCCGTTTGACGTTCCGGATCGAGCGCAGAGTTTGACGGGTGCTGTTGCAGCGATGTCTCAAATCCCAGGGCCCGCCCAGGCGCCGCGTGTGCCCCGTGCGAGCGGCGCCAAGCGCATGCCTGGCGCGAAAACTCCATAGCCAGAAAGTCAATCGCCATCGGCGGGGCGGGCCCAGGCGTGTGGTGTGCCGGGCACAGTGTCAAAAGACATAGGGAATAGTGCCTTGCTTTGCCTAGAATCGCCGCCCACCAGTTCTCACCGATTCGCCTTTATGAGCGTGGACTTTGCTTCTGAATCCCTGGCGCATGCCGTTCCGCGCCATTGCGATGCCTGCCGGTTGCGCAACACCTCTTCTGCCTTCACGCCGGTCTCGCCGCAGGAGCTGCGGTTCATCGACGACTTCCGGTGCGGCACAGCCACCGTGGCGGCCGGTGGCACGCTGATCCGAGAGCACCAGCCCAACGGCAAGCTCTACACGCTCTATACCGGCTGGGCGTTTCGCTACAAGACGCTGTCGGACGGGCGGCGCCAGATCCTCAACTTCCTGCTGCCGGGCGATCTGGTAGGGCTGCAGCAGGAGTTCGGCGACACCGCGATGCACGGCGTGGAGGCCGTCACCCCTTGCGCGTTCTGCGTGTTCCCGGCCGACGGGCTTTGGTCGCTGTTTCGCGACCACGGGCGGCTGGGCTACGACGTGACCTGGCTCGCGGCGCGGGGCGAGGGCATGGTGGACGACAACCTGCTCACCACCGGCCGGCGCAATGCCACCGAGCGCGTGGCCATGCTGCTCATGCACCTGTACCGCCGGCTCGACCGCCTGGGGCTGTCCGAGAACGGCACCGTCGAATTCCCCATCACCCAGCAGCACATCGCCGACTCGCTCGGGCTGTCGCTCGTGCACACCAACAAGACGCTGCGGCGCCTGGCGCAACTGGGTCTGCACGAGATCGCCGATGGGCGGCTGCGAATCATCAATCCGCGCGCGCTGGCCCGCATCGCCGAGTACTACGACACCATCCCCCGGCCGGTGCCCCTGCTCTAGGCTTTAGGTAAAATCGGCCTCCAGCGCAATAAGTACTAGGGCATTTAGCTATTAATTTTGTAGCAATTGCAAAACCCGTGATGAGTGCGGCAGGGCGCCGATAATCGGCGGATTCTCCTGGGACGCCGGTCGCCGTGCCGCGCGGCCGCAACCGAACGGACCCTTTCATGACAGCACTGGACATCATCATCATGGCGGCGGGCAAAGGCACGCGCATGAAAAGCCGCACTCCCAAAGTTCTGCAGCGCCTGGCCGGGCGCCCGCTGCTGCGCCATGTGCTGGACCAGGCGGCCAGCCTGCAGGCGCGGCGCGTGGTGGTGATCACCGGCCACGGCGCGGAGCAGGTGGAGGCCGCCGTCGCCGGCGGTCCGGGCGACGATTCCGGTGCCGGTTTCGAATTGAAGTTCGCCCGCCAGGAGCCGCAACTGGGCACCGGCCATGCCGTGCAGCAGGCGATGCCCGCGCTGGCGGGCGATGGCACCGTGGTCGTGCTGTCGGGCGACGTGCCCTTGACCCAGGCCGCCACCCTGCACGCGCTGGTGGAGGCCTCGGCGCAGGAGCGGCTCGCGCTGCTGACCGTGACGCTGCCCGACCCGGCCGGCTACGGCCGCATCGTGCGCAACGGCGCCGGTGCGGTGCAGGGCATCGTGGAGCACAAGGACGCGAGCGAGGCCCAGCGCGCCATCACCGAGGTGTACAGCGGCATCATGGCCGTGCCGGCGCACCGGCTGGCCGGCTGGCTCGCCCGGCTGCGCAACGACAACGCCCAGGGCGAGTACTACCTGACCGACATCGTCGCCATGGCCGTGGCCGACGGCGTGCCCGTGGCGGCCCACCGCATCACCGACGCGCTGCAGGTCGCCGGCGTGAACAGCCCGCTGCAACTGGCCGAGCTGGAGCGCGCGCATCAGGCCCGCCAGGCCGCGGCGCTGATGGAGCAGGGCGTGCGCCTGGCCGACCCGGCGCGCTTCGATCTGCGCGACGATGCCCGCATCGGGGTCCGGGGCCGGCTGGTCTGCGGGCAGGATGTGGAGATCGATGTGAACTGCGTCTTCACCGGCCACGTGGAGCTGGGCGAGGGCGTGCAGATCGGTGCGCATTGCTGCATCGCCAACGCCACCATCGCGGCGGGCGCGGTGATTCATCCCTACACCCACATCGACGGCGAGAAGGCCGGCGTGCAGGTCGGCCCGGGTGCGCTCGTCGGCCCGTTCGCCCGACTGCGCCCCGGTGCCCAACTGGGGCGCGAGGTGCACATCGGCAACTTCGTCGAGGTGAAGAACTCCACGCTGGCCGATGGCGCCAAGGCCAACCACCTGGCCTACCTGGGCGATGCCACCGTGGGCGAGCGCGTCAACTACGGCGCGGGCAGCATCACCGCCAACTACGACGGCGCCAACAAGTTCCGTACCGTCATCGAGGCGGACGTGCACATCGGCAGCAACAGCGTGCTGGTGGCTCCCGTCACCATCGGCGCCGGTGGCACCGTGGGCGGAGGCTCCACCATCACCAAAGACGTTCCTCCCGGCGCTCTGGGCGTTGCGCGGGGCCGGCAGGCCATCATCGAAGACTGGAAACGCCCCGCCAAGGTGCCCAAGGCCTGAGCCATGGACGGCCCCCGCAGCGATCTGCCGGATGAAGCGGGCCGCGCGCAGGCCGATGAGGTGGCGCGCCTGCGCGCAGAGCTGGACGCGGCGCGGCAGGAGCAAGAGGCGTTCTTGCGGGCGGTGTCGCACGATCTGCGCGCGCCGGTGCGCCACATCCTCGCCTACGGCCGGCTGGTGCGGGAGACCGTGGCAGACAGCAATGCCGATCCCGAGGCGTTGCAGTTTCTGGACACCATTGCGCAGGCTGGCCAGCAGCTGGGCGGCATGATCGATGGGCTGATCCAGCTGGGGCGCATCGGCTCGGCTCCGGCCACGCCGGGCCTGGTCGAACTGGGCCCGGCGCTGCACCGTGCGGTGGCCGCGGCGCGGACTGCCGCGGCTGCCGCATCCATCCCCAAAAATGCAGCCGCGAAGACGCCTGCCGAAGAGGAATCGGCCACGGCCTGGATCAACACCGTGCAATGGGATCTGCCTGCGGCCCAAGCCTGCCCCGCGCTGTGGGCCGACGCGGGCTGGCTGCAAGAGGTGCTGGTGGCGTTGCTGGACAACGCCCTCAAGTTCTCTCGCGGGTCGCAGCCGCCGCGCATCGCCGTGCAGGTGCGTGCGGCATCGGGCGATCGCATCGCCATCACGGTGCAGGACAACGGCGCTGGTTTTCCCACGGCGCAGGCGGGGCAACTGTTCCAGGTGTTCCAGCGGCTGCATCCGGCCAGCCAGTTCGAGGGCCTGGGCTTGGGCTTGGTGCGGTGCCGGCGTCTCGTGGCGCGCATGGGCGGCAGCATCGACATCAGTGCAGCGCCCCAGCAAGGCTGCACGGTGTGCGTGCAGTTGCCGGCCACAGGGCCCACGGCGCCAAACGCCGTTAGCGGCTGACCCGTCTCACGCAGCGCCGCTGGGCTGCGATCACGGTGCGCGGCTCGCGGCGATGGCCGGGCGAACGCACGGCACCTTCGGCTCGAACTTGCTGCGCTTGAGGCTGAAAAACGCCTTCACATTGCGCGCGTTGCCATCGCCGGAGAACAGGCGCTGGGCCAGGGCCAGGTAGCCCGGTATGTCCTGCGCGTAAACCACCAGAACGAAGTCCGGCCCGGGCGAAACGCGGTAGCACTGCTGCACCGCCGCCTCCGGTTGCATGCGCTGCTCGAACGCTGCCAGGCGCTCGGCGTCCTGCCGGTCCAGCGTTACTTCCACGATCGCGGTGATTCCGTGGCCCAGGTGGCGCGCCAAGGCATCGGGTTGGACCAGGGCCACCTCTCGCTCGATCAATCCTGTCTCGCGCAGGCGCTTGACCCGGCGAAGGCAGGTGGGGGGCGACACGCGAACCGCTGCAGCCAGGGTCTGGTTGCTCGCCGTGGCATCGTCTTGCAAGGCATTCAGCAGTTGGAGATCGATGTCATCAAGAAATAGTGAATCCATTTTGGTGATTTTATGGAATTTAATTTCATGTGATGTGAATGGAGAAATTTAATTTCATTTAATTGTTAAATAATATAGAGATATTTCTTGGCGCTCTGCCTACCATCGCCTATTCACATTCCTTTCAGGAGATCGACCATGTGCGGCATCGTCGGCGCGGTATCCACGCGCAACATCGTTCCCATCCTCGTGCAGGGTCTGCAGCGCCTGGAATACCGCGGCTACGACTCCTGCGGTGTCGCCATCCACGATGCCAGCCTGGGAGCGTCGCGCACCGGCGGCCTGCGCCGTGCCCGCAGCACGGCCCGCGTGGCCGAACTGCTGGAGCAGGTGAATTCCGAGCATGTCGAGGGGGCCACCGGCATCGCCCACACGCGCTGGGCCACGCATGGCGCGCCGGCCGTACACAACGCCCATCCGCACTTCAGCCACGGCACGGGCGCGGGCGATCCGGCGGCGGACGAGCCGCTTCGCCTGGGCCGCGTTGCGCTGGTGCACAACGGCATCATCGAAAATCATGAAGAACTGCGCGCTGCGTTGCAAGCGCGTGGCTACACCTTCACCAGCCAGACGGACACCGAAGTCATTGCCCACCTGATGGACAGCCACTACAGCGGAGACCTGTTCCAGGCCGTGCAGGCTGCCGTCACGCAATTGCACGGTGCCTACGCGATCGCCGTCATCCACAAGGACGAGCCGCACCGCGTGGTGGGCGCGCGGGCCGGCTCGCCGCTCATCCTGGGTGTGGGGCAGGGCGAGCATTTCCTGGCCAGCGATGCCATGGCGCTCGCCGGCGTGACCGACCAGATCGTGTACCTGGAAGAGGGCGACCTGGTGGACCTGCAGCTGGGCCGTTACTGGATCGTGGGCAAGGGCGGACAGCCGCTGGAGGCACACCGTCGCCCGGTGCGCACCGTGCAGGCGCACAGCGGCGCCGCTGAATTGGGACCCTACCGCCACTACATGCAAAAGGAAATCTTCGAGCAGCCCCGCGCCATCGCCGACACGCTGGAAGGCGTGCGCGGCATCGTGCCCGAGCTGTTCGACGGCGCCCCTGGGCTGGACGGCGAGCCCGGCGCCGCGGCCTGGCGTGTGTTCAAAGACATCGACTCCGTACTCATCCTGGCATGCGGCACCAGCTACTACAGCGGCTGCACGGCCAAGTACTGGCTGGAGTCCATTGCCGGCATTCCCACCCAGGTGGAGGTGGCCAGCGAATACCGATACCGCACGAGCGTGCCGAACCCGCGCACGCTGGTCGTCACCATCAGCCAATCGGGCGAAACGGCCGACACGCTGGCTGCGCTGCGCCACGCGCAAAGCCTGGGCATGCTGCACACGCTCACCATCTGCAACGTGTCCACCAGCGCCATGGTGCGAGAGTGCAAACTGGCCTACATCACGCGTGCCGGCGTCGAGATCGGAGTGGCCTCCACCAAGGCATTCACCACCCAGCTGGCCGGGCTGTTTCTGCTCACGCTCGCCATTGCGCAATCGCGCGGCCGTCTGAGCGACGATCAGGAAGCCGAGCACCTGAAGGCCATGCGCCACCTGCCCGTCGCGTTGCAGGCGGTGCTGGCGCTCGAGCCGCAGATCATCAGCTGGGCCGAGGACTTCGCTCGCATGGAAAACGCGCTCTTCCTGGGCCGCGGGCTGCATTACCCCATCGCGCTCGAAGGCGCATTGAAACTCAAGGAAATCAGCTACATCCATGCCGAGGCATACCCGGCAGGGGAACTCAAGCACGGTCCCCTGGCCCTGGTCACCAGCGCCATGCCGATCGTGACGGTTGCCCCCAACGACACCCTGCTGGAAAAGCTCAAGAGCAACATGCAGGAAGTGCGCGCGCGCGGCGGCGTGCTGTATGTGCTGGCCGATGGCGACACGCGGATCGAAAGCGGCGAGGGCCTGCATGTGATCCGCATGCCCGAGCACTACGGGCCGCTGTCGCCACTGCTGCACGTGGTGCCGCTGCAATTGCTGGCGTATCACACGGCTTGTGCGCGGGGAACGGACGTGGACAAGCCGCGTAACTTGGCGAAGAGCGTGACGGTGGAGTGAGGGGGCGGCTGCTGTCCCGTTGTGTGACTCCAACAAATAAAGTCCGTCGGGCACTGAATCGCCCCGGCATTCCTAGACACTTTTGAGCCGTTGGGAATGTTGCTGTTCGAACTCTACAGCTGATAGTCCCGCCGCCGATGAATGTCGGCGCTTTGAGTTGTAGAACATTTCAATGTAGTTGAAGACATCAGCTCGCGCATCGTCACGGGTGTCGTAGACCCGCCTGCGGATGCGCTCGCGCTTGAGCAGTTGGAAGAAGCTCTCGGCCACTGCGTTGTCGTGGCAGTTGCCACGGCGGCTCATGCTGTTGACCAGGTTGTGGTCGAGCAGGAAGGTCTGCCACTCGTGGCCGGTGAACTGACAGCCCTGATCGGAATGAACCATGACAGGCGCATGCGGCTGGCGGCGCCATAGTGCCATCAGCAGTGCATCGAGGACCAGGCTCGTGTCAATGCGGCTACCCATGGACCAGCCCACTACTTGGCGCGAGAACAGATCGACCACAACCGCCAGGTACAGCCAGCCTTCGTGGGTTCGGATGTAGGTGATGTCCGTGACCCAGGACTGATTGGGCCCAGCCACCTTGAACTGACGCTGCAGGTGGTTTGGCGCGACCACCGCGGGCTTGCCACCTCGCAGTCCAGGCCTGCGGCCGTAGCCCGTCTGCGAGCGCAGACCTTCGAGCTTGAGCAACCGCGCCACGCGATGCTTGCCGCAGCGCTCACCCAGGTCGCGCATGTCCAGCGTGAGCTTGCGGTAGCCATAGACACCGCCGCTCTCCAGCCATGCTTGTTTGAGCAAGCCCAGCAGCCTCTGGTTGTCCTTGGCCCGTGGACTCTGCGGCGCTGCCTTCCACGCGTAGTAGCCGCTGGGGTGCAGCTGCATCACCTTGCACATGCGCCGCACGCTGTGCTCCTGCGCATGGCGCAGGATGAATGCGTACCTCACCCGGACTGCCTGGCAAAGTACGCGGCGGCTTTTTTTAGGATGTCACGCTCCTCGGTCACGCGCTTGAGTTCAGCCTTCAGCCGCCGCAGCTCCTCGGTCTGGGACGTCTGCATCTGTCGTTCTGGCGCGGGCACCGCATAGGCCTTGATCCACTTGTACAGGCTGTGCTGGCTCACGCCGATTCGGGTGGGCACATCGGCCACCCGATGGCCTCGCTCCGTGATCTGCTTGACCGCTTCGATCTTGAATTCTTCGGGATATGGCTGCTTTGTCATGGCACCTCCTATTGAGCCTCAGGTTTGAGGCTCGAAGGTGTCTAGTTCAGCCGGGGCGATTCAAATACGATTTCAGGCAATGCGATCGGAGGCTGAAAAAAAGCCAACTGGCGACCAGCCGGCGCCGGGCATGCTCGTCCGCCCCGGTTAGGCTATCCGCCTTGCGGCCACCGCTTCAGGACGAGCGCGTCTTGCCGATAACCAGGAGGTTACGATGAAAAGCCTCCTCGCTCTGCTGCTGGCCAGCGCCTGCTTCCAGGCGCAGCCCGCCAACCTGCCGCCCTGCGACAAGGCGGTGCGGTTCATTGCGGCTTGGTTCGCCGACCCGGAAGTGGACAACGCCAAGCCGGCCGCCGAACTGACGAAGATCGGCGCGGGCGCCGGCCGCAGCGGTACGCAACTCGGCCACGTCGTTGTCGAGACCAAGCTGGCGGTGATGCCGCAGACCAGTTGCCAGGGCGTCGTCGTGCGGCTGGATTACATCAAACCGGTACTGCGCGTGGCCAGCGAGATCCCGCCGGGCAGCTGTGCCTATGCGCACGTGATGAAACACGAGCAGACGCATGTGCGCATTCACCGCGACATCGCGCGCCAGTTCCGCGAGCTGGACTATCCCTGGGCCTCGGGCGGCAGTAGCGCGGGCATCCTGGTATACGCAAAACAGGAACTCGACCGCCTGATGCAAGCCCAGGTGCTGTTCGACAACCCCGAGGAATACGCCAGCAACTTCAGCGCGTGCGGTGGTGAGATCGCGCGGCTGGTGAAGCCCGCGACGTCTACCAAGTCGGGGCAGACACCGGGTTGAGGCAACCGCCTTCCGCGAGGGCTGATTGGTCGCGCCTTGGGCTGGACCAGACTGATGCCGACGGTCAGGCTTGCTGCCGCCGAGACCGGAGCGAGCCACCGCGCCGACCTTCGACTGCGCCACTTGTTCCGCCCCCGCACCCAACAGGCGTGTGGGGATAGAGCCACTCGTGTGGCTCACGGGGTCGTCGGCAAATGAGTCAAAAGTGGCTTACTTCTGCATCGTCGCCAACAGGCCTGCTTGTTGATTTCCACGCAAACCTGCCCCTCCGTGGGGGGCACTTCTGCGTGGAAATCAACATGGAGGCGTCCCATTCGCGGCATAGATGTTGTTTCGAAAGGCTCCGATGGGACTATGGGCATCTGGCTGGCCGCACGTCGGTTGCACCAAGGCCGCTTCCATTGGCCCTCACCGGGCGGCACGGCGCAGCAACGCCTGCAGCTTGAGCAACTCGACGCGCTCCTGCTGGGCCTGCCGTGTCAGCGTGTCAGCGAGGATGGTGTAATCACAGTCACCTGACGCGTGCCGCGGCAGTGGCCATCAATCGGGAGATATGCCAATAGCTGGGCGATGGTTGGTTGGACAGACTCTTCCCATGGAAGTCGCCACCGATAGAAGAACTCCGCGAAAAGTTGCCCTGAAAGTCTCTCAACAATTTCCGCAATGTTCGCAGCTCCGCCACTCAGCAGTTCTCCCTGATAGTGGGAGCAGGAAGGTTTTCTATGTCAGCTGGTATCCGTCAAGGCCTTGGTATCCAAGGCGAGTCGCTAGGCCGCATGGATGCTGGGTCGGTGTTTACGACTTTAAATACCCAGAATAGTTGTGATTCTGGGCCGTGGTCGCCGCAGGTGCTTCGGCGGATTGACTTGTCGCAATGCAGGTCTGCAAGCGAACTGCTAAAACGGGCATCGGCAGGCTTTCGGGGGGCGTAAAAATCAGGCCGGCCTCCACTCTCATTTCCCCGAATGGGCACTCTCATGTTCGATCACATCGGCATCCGCGCCAGCGATAGCGAGGCCAGCGAAACCTTCTTCTTGCGCGCTCTGGCGCCGCTGGAGATCGCCGTGGCGATGAAAGGTCCCCATGGAGTGGGCTTGGGCAAGAACGGCAAGCCCTCGCTCTGGATCTACGGCAGCAAAGACCACCCGGTTCCGCTGCATCTTGCGTTCGCGGCAGAACGCCGCAGCCAAGTCGATGCGTTCTACCGTGCAGCCATCGAAGCAGGTGGCGAGGACAACGGTCCCCCAGGACTGCGCATGCACTATCACCCCCACTACTACGCCGCTTTCGTCATCGCGCCCGACGGCCACAACATCGAAGTGGTATGCCATCTGCCTGAGAACTGAACGCAGCGAAGCAGGTGGCATAGCGATTCGAGGCGTTGATGAATGTCAGGGCCATCGATGTCAACAATGCCACAAGACGCCGATGTTGCGGCTGCTTCTCCCCGACACCCGATGGCGCCACAATGGCCGCATGCACCTTGCCCACTTCATTGCGTCCTATCTGGATGAGATCCTTGTTGATTGGGTCGCTTTTGCCAGGACCCAACTGCCAGCGGCCAGGAACTTGGACGAGACCGCGCTATTGGATCACGGCAAGAAAATCTTGCAGGACGTGGTGGAAAACATGAGCACGTTTCAGACCGAGCGTGAGCGGAAAACCAAGTCGGAAGGAAAAAGCGAATCAGCCTCGACGGATTCTGGCGTCTCATCGCGCAGCCACGCGCGCCAGCGAGAGCACCAGGGCTTCAACGTGGACCAGATGGTGGCTGAGTACCGTGCTTTAAGGGCATCCGTGTTGCGCCTTTGGCGCGCTTCGGCCCATGAGGCGACCACGCGCGACATCGATGACATCATTCGTTTCAACGAGGCGCTGGACCAGGCGCTCTCCGAGTCATTGGCGGAATTCAATCTGGTGGTGGACCGGGCCCGCGACCTCTTTCTCGGAATACTAGGACACGACCTTCGCGGGCCGATGAGCACGATCGCCGGCGCGGCGCAGCTTGAAATGCGCCGATGGCCTGACGATGTCCGCCACGCGCCAGTCATCTTGCGGAGCGTTGCCCAAATGAATGCGCTGCTGGACGACCTCATGGAATTCACCAGCTACCGTCTTGGCAAGGGGCTCATCGTCAAACCGAAGATCCTGCGCCTTGATCAATTGGTCCGAGACACGATCAACGAGATCGAGGTGGTTTCCAGCGGTCGTGTGTTGCTTCTTCAAAGCCGAGGGGACATGGAAGGCCGGTGGGATGCTGCGCGGCTTCATCAAGCGC
This sequence comes from Acidovorax sp. NCPPB 3576, assembly GCF_028473605.1. NCBI lineage: Bacteria > Pseudomonadati > Pseudomonadota > Betaproteobacteria > Burkholderiales > Comamonadaceae > Acidovorax > Acidovorax sp. NCPPB 3576. Next base: position 848,295 of record NZ_CP097267.1, read on the forward strand.
TTTCCAATCTCATCTTCAATGCCTTGAAGTACGGAGTGACAAGCTCACCCGTTTGGGTGGAGATCGATGGGACAGACCACGATCAGGTGCTATTGACCGTGCGCAATGCGGGAAAGGCGATTTCCCCTGAATTGCTACCCCGTCTTTTCGATCCTCTGGTGCGGGAGCAGCGCGAAGACGACAGCAATGGCTCGCAGGTATCAGGCGCCAACCTGGGGCTTGGGTTGTTTGTGGTGCGAGAAATAGCGACAGCGCATGGAGGGTCCGTCGTGGTCACGTCCCGCGAGGAAGCGACCGAATTCCGACTGTGTTTGCCGCGCATGTGCTCTGCACTTGAAAGCAGTTGAGTACGTACAGTCCCGATGTTTTGGCGACGGGTTGCCTGAACCGCCGCCATGGCTTTTTCTGACAACGGGGCCTCACGCGATTGGCGCAGGCAGCGCCTGCCGCCTCTCATCGCTGAACTTACGCCCCTCTTCTACCAGCCACTCTCGTACCTGCTCCATGGCCGGGCTGGGGTGGGCCGTGGTCACGAATGAGTAGGCCGCTCGAGACACGACGCTGCGCCCGAGAACCGGGACCAGACGGCCTGCCTTGACGTCCTGCAGCACCAGGGCGGCGCGGCCCATGGCGATGCCCTGACCGGCCAGCGCTGCGCCCAAGGCCAACTGCGACAGGTTGAACTGCTGGCCCCCCGCCCACGGCGGTGGCGCGGCACCCGACTGGGCAAACCAATGCTGCCATTCCTCGTACGTATCGGCGCCTTCCCATGCGCTGCCATCGTGCAGCAGCCATTCGCTATGCAGGTCCTCAGGGGATGCGATGGGCGGATGGCGGGATAGAAATTCGGGGCTCGCCACAGGCATGAGCCACTCGTCCAGAAACACCGTTGCGTTCAGGTCGCGGTAGCCGCCCAGATCGAAACGCACCGCCGCCTCGACGCCGTCCCGCACCATGCGGGTGCGGTCCAGCCTGTGAAACTCGCCGAACACCCGCAGGCCCATGCTGGGGTACTGGCGAAAAAAATCGCCCAGCCGCGGCGTGAGCCAACTCATGGCGAACGATGGCGAGCAACTGAGGGTGGCAGTAGGGGTCTCCTGTGGTTGGCGCATCTGGGACAGCGTGTTTTCGATAGCGGTGAAGCCCTCGCGCAGCACCACGGCCAGCCACTGGCCCTCGGGCGTGGGCACGAGGGCGCGCGGGGTACGCAGGAATAAAGGGCGATGCAGCCAGTCTTCGAGGTGCTTCACCTGCTGGCTGACGGCGCCTTGGGTGATGCACAGCTCGGCAGCTGCCTTGGTAAAGCTGCCGTGGCGGGCCGCTGCATCAAAACAGCGCAGCCAGGCGAGCAGGGAGGCGGAAAGGCGGATTTCCATTACTTTGGCTAATGTATGAGCCACTATAAATGCGTTGTGCCAATCCGGTGGCGAACGAAGAATGCGTTTCAGGTGTGGGTGGATTGTGGCTCGAAGAGCGCACTCGCCCCCGTTGCTTGCTGAACCCAATATGCCCCATCAAACCGACGATAGCGCCCCGGATGCAGATGCCGTGTTGGCAACCCGCCTGCGCCAAGCCCAACCCTGCCTGTGGACCAATCCCGCGCGCCTGGCCTGTCCCGCTGCCACGTTGGAGGCGCTGGGGCGGCGCATTAGTCTGGATGATACGAACGTTGCCGCCGCTCGACTGAAGCGGTTTGAGGCGCTGCTGGCGCAGGTATTTACCGAACTGGCGCAGACCAATGGCGTGGTGGAGTCACCCCTGCTGCCAGCCGAAGCGTTGCAGCCCGCGCTCGGCCTGCAGCCTGGGCAGGGCCGCCTCTTCATCAAAGCCGACCACAGCCTGCCCGTGGCAGGCTCCATCAAGGCCCGGGGCGGCATGCATGAGGTGTTGGAGCTTGCCGAGCAACTGGCGCTGCGGCATGGGTTGGTGCCGCAGGGTGGCGACGATGGCGCCTATCTGGCATTGGCCAGCTCTGCAGCACGCGAGGTGCTGGGACGCTACCAGGTGGCGGTGGGTTCCACCGGCAACCTGGGGCTGAGCATCGGCGTGGTGGCCTCGGCACTGGGGTTCAAGGCAGCGGTGCACATGTCGGCCGACGCCAAGGAATGGAAGAAGGAGCGCCTGCGCCAGCGCGGCGTGTTGGTGGTGGAGCATGCGGGCGATTACGAGCGCGCAGTCGCCGCGGGCCGCGATCAGGCCCGGGCCGATCCCGAGTGCCATTTCGTGGACGACGAACAGTCGTTCTCGCTGTTGTTGGGCTACAGCACAGCGGCCTTGCACCTGCAAAAACAATTGGACGAGCAGGGCATCGTGGTGGATGCCGAACACCCGCTCATCGTCTACCTGCCCTGCGGGGTGGGCGGCGCGCCTGCGGGCATCACCTTTGGACTGCGGCAGTTGCTGGGACCCCACGTGCATTGCTTTTTTGTGGAGCCGGTGCAGTCGCCGTGCTTCCTGGTGCAGATGCTGGCTGGGCGCGCTGACGCCACTGGCGGGCAGGCGCACCCCTCGGTATATGACTGGGGCCTGACCAACCAGACAGAGGCCGATGGCCTGGCCGTGCCGCGTGCGTCGCTGCTGGCGGCCGAACTCATGGTACCGCTGCTGTCCGGTGTCTTCACGGTGGCGGACGACACCTTGTTCGTCCATCTGGTTCAGGTACTGGACGTGTTGGGCGAACGCATCGAGCCCTCGGCCGCTGCAGGCTTCAGCGGTCCCGGCATGCTGACTGGCACTGATGCGGGCCTGGCTTGGCTATGCCGTACCGGCGTGGGTGATGTGCTACCCCAGGTCACCCACCTGGTGTGGACCACAGGCGGGCTCTTGGTGCCCGAGGCGCAGTACCAGGGCTTTGTGCGACGCGGGCGGGCTTTGCTCGCGGCGCAGTGACGCTCCTCCATTCATTGGATTTCCTCTTCCCATTTTTTGATTTTTGAGAGAACGTCATGAACCGCAAGAAGCTGCTTTTGTCTGCCGTGATCTGTGCCTTGAGCGCAGCTTCGTGGGGTCCTGCCATGGCACAGGACGGGCCGTTCCCGACCAAGCCCATCACGCTGGTGATCCCGTTTCCGCCCGGTGGTGCCACCGATGTGCTGGGCCGGTTGATTGGCAAGAAGATGGGTGACCTGCTCGGGCAGAGCGTGGTTATCGACAACCGCGCCGGGGCGGGCACCACCATCGGGGCTTCGTATGTGGCCAAGTCAACGCCCGATGGCTACACGCTTCTCATGAGTTCTGGCACCACCTTTACCGTGAACCCTGCGGTGCGCCCCAAGCTGCCCTACGACCCGGTCAAGAGTTTCGAGCCCATCGGCATTGCCGGGCGCACCAGCCTCATCCTGCTGGCCAACAAGGACGTGCCGGCAGCTGATGTGAAGCAGTTCGTGGCTTTGGTGAAGGCCGCGCCCGACAAATACTCCTACGGCTCCTTTGGCGCTGGCACCACGTCGCAGTTTGCGGGCGAGATGTTCTTTCACGCTGCGGGCTTGAAGATCCAGCATGTGCCCTACAAGGGCAGTGCACCCGCCATGACGGACCTGATGGGCGGTCAGATTCCGTTCACGGTGGACACCGTGTCGGCTGCGCTGCCGCAACTCAAGGACGGCAAGATCAAGGCCATCGCCGTCACGGCGGGCAGGCGCTCGGCACTGCTGCCCAAGGTGCCGACACTGGTGGAAAGTGGATACCCCGGGCTGGAGATGGACACCTGGCTGGCCATGGTGGCACCGCGGGGGCTGCCCGCCGCCGTCAAGTCGCGGTTGGAGTTGACCCTGGCACAGGTGGTGTCGGACCCGGAAACCCGCGACAAGATGATCGCTGTGGGATTCGAGCCTGCCTATGCTTCGTCCAAGACGGTGGCCGAGCTGATCGACAAGGAACTGCCACTGATGCGCGCGATTGCCCAGCGAGCGAGCATCACGGCTGATTGAGCTGTCCTCTGGGATGTCTTCTGCCTTGGCAGACTCTGCGCTGGCGACCGCATGGGGCCATGCCGGTGCATGGGCTGAGCCTGTTTCGCATTGCCCCGCATCGCTGATGGACACGCATTTTCAAATCGACCAGGAGACAAGCACCTTATGACCACCCGCAGCACCCTGGTCGAGCTGACCGCCAACGAACTGCGCCATTGCATCGGCACCCGCGAGGTGTCGCCGGTGGAACTGCTGGAAGCCTGCATAGAACGCATCGAGGCCGTGAATCCGTCCGTCAATGCCATCACCGCGACCTGCTACGACCGCGCCCGCGACGAGGCCAAGTCGGCCGAGCAGGCGGTATTGCGTGGGCAACCGCTGGGCCTGCTGCACGGGCTGCCGCTGGGCGTGAAGGATCTGGAGGCGACGGCCGGGCTGCTGACCACATATGGCTCTGAAATCTACCGCGATCACATTCCTGCGCAAGACAACGTGCTGGTGGCACGCCTGAGAGCCGCTGGCGCCATCGTGGCTGGAAAAACCAACATTCCCGAAATGGGCGCCGGCGCCAACTCGCGCAACACCGTGTGGGGGGCCACGGGCAACCCGTTCAACCCCACGCTGAATGCCGGGGGCTCATCGGGCGGCTCGGCCGCGGCACTGGCCTGCGACATGCTGCCCGTGTGTACGGGCTCCGACACGGGCGGTTCGCTGCGCATTCCCGCCTCCATTTGCGGGGTGGTGGGTTTTCGGCCATCCCCCGGCGTGGTGCCGAGCTCACGCAAGCTGCTGGGCTGGACGCCCATCTCCGTCGTGGGTCCGATGGGCCGCACGGTGCAAGAGGCCTGCCTGCAACTGGCCGCCACAGCTGGAATGTCGGCCGGCGACCCGCTGAGCTACCCGCTGGACCCTGCAAGCTTCCTGCTGCCGGAGTCGGTGGACCTGAGCCGCCTTCGCGTGGCCACCACGGAGGATTTCGGTGCCTGCGCGGTGGACAACGGCATCCGCGCCACGTTTCGCACCAAGGTGCAAGCCATGCAGCACCTGTTCGGCACCTGCGATGCCATCGACATCGACCTGGGCGACGTGCATCGCTGTTTCGACGTGTTGCGCGCCGAGGCCTTTGTAGCGGGCATGCGAGAAGCTTACGAGCGTGACCCGAGCAGCCTGGGGCCCAACACCCGCGCCAACTACGAAATGGGCGCCGCCATGACGCTGCTGGACAGCGCCTGGGCGCAGGCCGAGCAAACGCGCATCCTGGCGCGGTTCCAGGCGCTGTTCGAGCAATACGACGTGATCTTGTCGCCCACCACACCCGTGTCGCCCTTCGCGTGGACACAGCTGTTCGCCAGCCACATCAACGGCGAGCCGCAAGCGAACTATTACCGATGGCTGGCGCTGACCTATGTGACCACGCTCACCACCCATCCCGCGCTGAGCCTGCCTTGTGGACTGGACAACGCGGGCATGCCCTTCGGCCTGCAAATCGTGGGGCGCTTTCGCGCGGACCGCCACACGCTGGGCGTGGGCCATGCGATGGAGCAGGCCTTCAAGGACATCACCGGGCTGGCCCGCCCACGGCCAGACCTGGCCAAACTGGTGGCGACGCAGGCCGAGCCCGCGCTGACCTCCATCGTGACGGGCGCACCTGATCCACGTGATGCGCGCACCCTGCCGCGCGATGACCGTGCGGCCTCGGCAGCGCAAGTGTCGGCGGTGTAAGGCAAGAGACTGACCCGTGCAATCAGCGGACTACATCATCATTGGCGCGGGCATTGCAGGTGCTTCACTGGCCTGGCAATTGGTCGGTGGCACGGACGAAGCCCATCGCGCCACCGTGCTGCTGCTGGAGCGCGAATCGCAACCCGGCTACCACACCACCGGACGCTCGGCTGCGCTGTACATGGCCACCTACGGCACGCCCAACATCCAGGCGCTCACCCGGGCGAGCCGCGCCTTCTACGACGCACCTCCGCCCGAGTTTGGCGCTGACCCCATCCTCTCGCCCCGTGGCGTGATCTATGTGGCGGGGCCTGATCAGCTTGATCTACTGAAACAGACGTACGACAAAGTCCGCGCCGCATCGCCGAACGTGGAATGGGTGGACAAGGCCGCGCTGCTGGCCCAGTTGCCGTGCCTGAAACCCGAAGCTGTGGCCGCTGGCATGCGCGAGCCCGACGCTGCCGACATCGATGTGCACACGCTGCATCAGGGCTACCTGCGAGGAATGCGACAGCGCGGGGGGCAGGTTTTGACCCGTGCCGAGGTGACGGCCTTGCAGCGCCAGGGTGATGGTTGGTGCGTCACGCTGGCAGATGGCCGGCAACTGTGGGCCAGAACCATCGTGAACGCGGCAGGCGCCTGGGCCGATGTGGTGGCAGGGATGGCAGGCGTGCCTCCCATTGGGCTCGAGCCGCGCAGGCGCACGGCCTTCACGTTCGCCGCTCCCGAAGGCATGGACGCCACCCACTGGCCAGCCGTGATCGGCATCGACGAAAGTTTTTACTTCAAGCCCGACGCAGGCCAACTGCTGGGCTCTCCCGCCAATGCCGACCCCACCCATCCGCACGACGTGGTGCCCGAAGAGCTGGACGTGGCCACCGGCATCTATCGCATCGAGGAGATGACCACCTTCCAGATCCGCCGTCCCTCCCATACCTGGGCGGGGTTGCGCTCTTTCGTGCCGGATGGCGATATGGTCATTGGCTGGGACAACCATGTGCAGGGCTTCTTTTGGATGGCCGGACAGGGCGGATACGGTATCCAGAGCGCTGCAGGCGCATCGCTGATGGCGCGGCAACTGCTGCGTGGCGAGCCGCTTTCCGAGGAGCTGGTGCGCCAAGGCGTGGTGCTGGAAGGCCTATCGCCTGCGCGGCTGCGCTTGCGGCAATCAACTTCGGATCAAGCGACGTGAGCCCGCTCCGGACGACACAGGTCCGCGCGCAGCGTCAGATTTCGCACTGCTTGAACACGACAGGTTCGATGGGCGATCCCGGCCAGATCTGTACCAGATAGTGGTCTTCGCCCTCCAGTCCATCTGGCGATAGCGAACCCAAGCCGGAGACCGATAGCCTGACTCTGAAAGTGCCCGGACGCAGGTCGAATCGAGGGGCGTCGGGAAAATAGTCGGTACAGCCTGCCACTACAAGTGGCCCCGTCTTCATCACCAGGGAACCTTCGACGACGTGGTCGAAGCTGCTGGGATCGCACAGGGGCTCTGAATCAAGCATTTCAAGGGTCACCGGCACATTCATGTTGCGTGCAGTCCCGATGCCAACCACCCCTGCAGATACGGCCAACATGCGATGCGTTGCGACTTCATCCCAAGCGTTCGACAGGCTTCCTTCGGATGCCTCATCTTGGAGATAGAACTGGAAATAATCAGCGAAAACTTCGAGGCGATGTGCCTTCATGATGCGAGTGCTTTCAGATCAGGTTCCAGATCATCGCGGTCGCGACCCTGGACTCAAGAGTTCAGTTCGATCATTCACGCAAGCGGAGAAATGATCCGCTGCAGTTCCACCACCGGCTGCCGGGGTGGCCCGTCAACACTGGAGAACAGGTGGATCGCAAAGCTCAAGAAAGCGCCGGCGGTCGTGGGCTGCGTGCCATCTGTCCAGGCTTCGATTGCGCTGATGATGCTCTGCACTGTGCTGGCCTCATTGAACTCTAAGGGCGCAAGGAGCATCACCGGAACATGGATATCGATGGCTGAAGGCGATGGCCCCAACGAATGGCCATAGTCGATGCCAACCATGATTTCGCGACCCACCGCATCGTTGTCCAACAAGGTGCTGAACAGCGGTGCGAGCGGATTGGTCGCCACATCATGGGTCCAGATGCCGATGGGGAATGGAGTGTCGATGCTGATCAGAGGCACCAACGGGGCGGGGAATTTCAGTTGCGGGGTGCGGTAGATGAATGCCGGGCAGGTCTGTGGTCCATTGGGTCCCAGCAGCTGCGCGTTGCGCACCATGGTCACTGCTGCATTCGCATTCTGGTATCGCGCGATGTGCAGGTTGGAGATGGACCATCGATATGACAGCGGTGTGGCCGCCGCTACTTGGGGCGCATCTTCACCAAAAGGAAAGCTGTATTCCCGCGTCTGGCCCACCGCTTCGGCCCCGGTCAACGGGATGTGCATGCCGTCTTCGAGGATGATGGTGATCTCGGGCCATGCTGCGGTTCCATCGGCATTCAGCCGCTGGAGCGTCAGGCTGCTATAGAGCGGTGGTTCGATGTTGTTCCAACTGGATGCGGTGGTTCTCAGTGTCGCCAGGTACTGGTAACGCTCCCGCGGCACGCCCTGGACGACAGGGGCCGCGGCCGCAGCAGAACGCGTGTCGCTTTCGGGTTCGGCTGACTGGTGCAGCGCCCGGTTTTCAGCCGTGCCGTGACTCGGTGCAGAGGCTTGCATGTCGCGGCGGGCCCACCCCTCAGCCCAAAGCGCGGCCACACGCTCAGCCAGGTCGGCATAGGTGCTCAGTGCGGTAACCAGGGCGGCATCTTGCGCCGAAACGCTGGGCGCTTGCAGCCGGTCCAGGATCTGCCAGAGGGTCTCATGCACGGCTGAGTACTGCGCCAAGGCCTTGAACAACGCGTCACTGTCTTCCCCGCCGCTGCGGGTGGAAACGGACGGGGGGGCGTTGAATTCAATCTCGACGAGGGCCTGGTCCTGAACGGCGCTGTCGTGGGCATAGGTGAACACGTAGGACCAGTGCAGAGCATCCGTCAGCGTGGCTGGATCGGCAGGCCATTGAGCTTGTTGCGCGATCAAGGTGGGCGGGCTGGGGTAGGTGCGCAGCGGCACCGGTATGACCGGCGTGCCGAGCTGTGCGCTGAAAGCGGCGGGCGGGAAGGGGTCGAAGCTCCGCAAGAAGCTCAGCCGCTTTGACGTGCAGGGGTCAGTCCTGGCCGGGGTGATATCGATCTCGATTTCATTGATCGCATAGGCCGGTTGCAGCGCCACTGCGGCATGGCAGGAGGGTCGGGCGACGTCGAGCGGAAACGAGACAGTCCCCGCGGAGGTGTTGCGCAGGGCCGCCATGGCACTTCCCAACTGCAAAAGGTTCCCCTCGTCCGTATCGTCGTTGAAGGCTTGGCGGGCATTTCCAGCCTGCGGTGCGCCCAGGCGTCCGGCGCCCCACAGCCGTGCCTCGGCTGCCGTGGCGGGTGAATCGACGGTGGCATTGAACTGCAGGATGGCAGCGGTGCCGTAGCCGCTCAGCAATGTGTCCAGCAGACGCAGGTGCATTGCTTCTCGCGCGGCTTCCCATGCATCCGTCCCGATGGCGCCACCGCTTTGTTCGTGGAGCATCAAGATGGGTGACAGCCCGCTGGTCACGGCGCGGGCCAGCGCCTTCTTTGCAGCCAGCAACCGTGCGAGCGCGCTGGGTGCCACCAGTTCAGCGGGCACGGCACAGCGGTCGGTGCACAGTCGATCCAGCCCCGCCAGCCAGGTTCGTGCCCAGACTTCCAGGTCGATGCCGTGGTAATCATTGAAAGTGGTGGCGCCCCAGCCGCCAGTGGCAGGGTCGATGGACCGGAGCTCGACGCCGCTCGCGCGTTCCAATGTGTTGGACAACGGCCGCAACGCGAAGGTCAGTGGCTGAAGCCCGTCCACACGGGGAACGCTGGTGTGGGGCGATATCTTCACTTGGGTGATGCCACTGGGGGCGTCGAAGGAGATACCCCATACATCGGTGTCTTCGGGGTCCTGTCCGCTCGCCACCTTCAGCCCCGTGATGGTGTTCTCGATGGCTGCCGCGAAGTGGCCCAGCGCGACAGTGTCCTGTTCCTGTCCCCAGGAAATTCCGCTTTCTACCGCAGCGACGAGACTGATGTCCTGCACGGCGGCACCGGGCGCCTGTGCGTTGCCGCGCCGTTCTGGGGCCACCAGCTCTGCGTTGCGTTTCAGCGTGACCCAGGCGCGCAATGGAAAAATGGCTTCCGGTAGTTGCCAGCCGCCATTGCCGAAGGCGGCGCTGAGAACCGTGTCGGCTGGAGGCAACAACAGTGGCGCGCCGGCTGCCAGAAAAGCGATGCCGCGGTTGGCATGCACCAAGTCCTCGACGGTGACGTCGATCTTTGCCAGTGCGAAGCGGCGGAGGATGGCATTGATGCTGTCGGCTGGCGCGGTCACAACGGTGGGCTCGTCAGCCTGTTGCGAGGCCTTGAGCACGAGGCCCGGCACGATCAATTTCGGCGTGGCCGCGTTGGCGCTGAGCAGTGCGGCGGCGGCCAGGCCGTAGGTGGACGTCAGGCCCTCCGGCGTGGTGGCGCTTGCCAACAAGGCAGGGGGACACAGCAGCAGGGCGCCAGTGGCCAGCGCTTCGGTGTCGGTGGCGATGGCCGTTGCAAGATCGACCAGAGTGACAGAGGGGGCGGCGCGCGCCATCAGAGCGTCGAAGCTGTCGCCCGCCCGTGTGGTCAGCGGCTGGCCTGCGACGGTGATCACTTGGCCCGGCGCGAGGGTGGCCGGCATGGAGCGGTTGGCTTCGCACAGCGCCTGTTCGGCCGTTTGCTCCGTGCCGGGCGCCGCGGCTGAAACACACCGTGCAGCAATGGAGGACAGTGTTTGGCCGGCTCGGATACGGTAAGGAAGGCGCAGTGAAAAGAGCTGCTCGGGCAAGGCCGACAATCCCGGCACAGGCAAGTCGCGTATGGCCAGTTCCGGGTTATGGCGCAGCAGATCACCCGGCTCGATGGCCAGTGCGCGTGCCAGTGCGCCCAGCGGCTCGTTGTCCAGATCAGGGGTGAGCGTGGTTTTCAGCAAGACCGCCGAGCCCGCAGGGAGTAGGTCGATCGTGTCGGTGTTGAGGTCGGCCAGAAGGTCCGCAGGGATGCCGGAGGCGTTGTCCGCCAAGGTCCAGCCCGCTTCGATGACGCGTCGGTCTGCCACCAGCGTGATACCGGGGCGGAACATGCCCGGCTCGTCCGCGCTGGACAAGGCGACCGCGACGGCATCGAATGGCGTGCCGGTGTCTGAGAACGCCTGTGCGACGTCGTTCAGACTGGCGTCGGCGCCGGGCTGGCCTTCGGCGGGCACTTCCCACTGCGCACCGCCGGCCTGAAACACGAACCCTGGCGCCAACAACGCGGCTCGAGCGCAGTTGGCCACCACCAGGCTGGTTGGCGTCAGGTGCAGCGCCTCGGCAAGGGCGCTCAGCGGCAGGCCGTCCGTGGGCTGGGGTCGGCTGGCGGGCGGAATGACCAACTCGATGCCAGCATTCAGCGGCAGCGTGATGTTCTCCGGATGGGCAAGCACCGCAGCCCGGTCAACGCCCTCGGCCAACAGCTCTCCCAGGGTGCCGCCAGCCAAAAAAGCGGCATAACGGGGCACCAGCAGCCCCTCAGATGGCAGGTGCACCAGCGTGCCAAGCGGCCGTTCGCGAGCGGCCAGGCCCAATGCCTGCCAGTCCACTCCGTAATGCGGGGACACAGCGGCCAGCGTGGCGGCTACGGCTGGATCGGCCATGGCTGCACCGAGCACCGCTACCGATCGGCTGAAGGCGTGGCAAGCCCAGGCATGAGCGCGCAGGGGCGGCATGGACACCGGCATGTCTATCGGTGTGGCGCTGACCGGCTGGTTCAGCGACGTAGCGATGAACAATTGCATGTCTGGCTGTGCCAACTGCCGCCCGATGGCGTCGAAGCGATTCGCGAATTCGCCGGCCGTGGCTGCGGCTACATCGCCGGCTGCTGTGGCAGCGGGTAGCAGCCCTGCGGGCTGCATGGCGATGCGCACTGCCAGCGTGGCGCCATCCGTTCCAGCACTGGCTGGCAAAAAACGCCAGGCTGTCGTAGTGCCTGGCCAGGAAGCGATGCCGAGCACGGCGTCACTGTAGCCAACTGGCGTTTTTTCATCCTCTGCGGGTGCTTCGCCCGATGGGGCGCTGGCGTAGGGGGGCGGGGCGGAAGAGTTCACTGCAGCGCTCATGGTCGCGCGACCCCTGGCGCTGGCAGGCTGGCCGAGGTGGCCGGTGCAACTGCATGGGGCGCAGTGCTGCTGCGGAATATATCTTGGAAGCCCGGCATCGCCGTGGCCAACAGCATCGTGCGTTGCGGCTCGGCTCCGAGATGCCCGTCCGCATACCCGATCACCAAGCCGTGTCTTGACCCTGCAGCGCGCGCCGCGCCATCAAAAAGGTGGCGGCATTCCAGCTCTGCCCCGCCATGCCGAGAGGCGCCAGTGTTCGGCCATGAAACCACTCGGTAAAGCGCCAATCGTCGAGTTCGTTCGTGCGTGCCAGCTTGACCAGCTCGGCCCAGGCTTCTTCTCTGAGCCCCACTTTTGCAAGCGCCATCACCCAGAACGCGCCGATGAAAGGCCAGATGCCTCCGTTGTGGTACTGGTGAACGAGGTTCTGCCGATGCCGTCCCATGTAGGCGCGCCAAAGGTCGTGCTGCTCCGACAGCGGGTGCAGTACCACGCGCACCGGATACGGGTCGCTGGCCCGCGCAGACCCGATCGCGTTGGTGATGCTGTGCGCCATCGCTTCGTCGGCCAAACCGCATTGGATGGCCAGCAAGTTGCCGAATACATCGCCCTCATCGCCAACGACCGCAAGATTCACGAAGCTCAGGTAGAGGCCCCGATCCCTTCGGCCACGGCGTGCGTAGTGCTGCAGCAGGCGTGCGCGGTGATATTGATGCAGATCGCGCTGGAAGGGGTTGAACAGATGATTGAAGTGGTGGTGCGTCTCGTCTGAATGGCACAGTGCGAAGCGGCGCTTGACGTCAAACCATAGCGCGTTGGTGTAGAGCACATAGCCCGAGCGCGGCATGATGTCTGCCCAGTCGCTGGCCTCGTTCTGCTGCAATAGGCGAAAGTGTTGGTGCTCTTGCGCCAGGAGCCACTCGAGTGCGCGTTCGACGCCATTGTCCCAATGGTCCGCGCCGACCTTGCCGTGCCGCCGCACATGGTCCACCGCGATCAACCACCACAGGGTGGCATCGATGCAGCCCAGATACCAGAAGTCCGCATCATGCCCTTCAGGGTCCACATACTTGGGGATCTGTCCATTGGCGGCCTGCTTCGCGGCCAGCGCGTCCAGGCTGGCTACGGCGCCTTCTTCGAGCGCGGCAACGCCGCTGCCACACATGGCCATCACGCAGATGGCCGCGTCGCGCCCAAATATGCGCGTGTAGCGCCGGGCCTCTGCGGCCGCTGTGCGGCTCGCGGCCAAAATGCCATGCCGCGTGAGGTTGCATTCGAGCAGCGCGAGCGAGGCTTCGGAGCAAGCATCGATCAGCGCGCGCGAAGAGGGATCAAGGGAAGGGTCGGACATGGGCAGCTCAGATGCCAAAGTGAACGAGGTTCGGATTTTTGCCGATCGCAGTGCGTCTTGGGCCATTCCCACTTTTGCAAGGCAGACACCTGGTGAACCGGGCACAACGACAATCCACCCCATGCCAAACACACCGAAGCGGGCGATATGCCACGATGGATTCATTCAAGTGCGCGGAGCACGTGAACACAATCTGAAGAATGTGGATGTCGAGATTCCTCGCAATGCCATCGTGGTGTTCACCGGTGTCTCGGGCTCCGGCAAGTCGTCGCTGGCTTTCGGCACGATCTATGCTGAGGCGCAGCGCCGGTATTTTGAATCGGTCGCGCCCTATGCGCGTCGTTTGATCGACCAAGTGGGCGTGCCTCAGGTCGACTCCATCGAGGGCTTGCCTCCCGCCGTGGCCCTGCAACAGCAGCGAGGAACGCCCACGGCTCGCTCCTCGGTGGGCAGCGTGACCACCATTTCCAGCCTGGTACGCATGCTGTATTCCCGCGCTGGGACCTACCCCTTGCAGCAGACCATGCTCTACGCGGAAGACTTTTCGCCCAACACGCCGCAGGGCGCATGCCGGCACTGCCACGGCTTGGGGCGCATCTATGAGGTAACAGAAGCCTCGATGGTGCCCGACGATTCACTCACCCTTCGCGAGCGCGCGGTGGCGGCTTGGCCGAGTGCATGGCAGGGGCAGAACCTGCGCGACATCCTGACCACCTTGGGGCATGACATCGACGTGCCTTGGCGCGAACTGCCCCGCAAGACGCGGGACTGGATTCTTTTCACCGATGAGCAGCCGACCGTGCCCGTGTATGCGGGCTTTACGATGCAAGAGGTGCGTCGGGCCCGCCGCGCAAAGCAGCAGCCCAGCTACATGGGCACCTTTACCGGTGCTCGCCGCTATGTGATGCAGACCTTCGCCACCAGCCAGAGCGCCATGATGAAGCGCAAGGTAGCCCAATTCATGGTGGGCACTTCCTGCCCCGTCTGTCACGGAAAGCGCCTCAAGCCGGAAGCCCTGTCCGTCACGTTCTGCGGGTTGGACATCGGTGACCTCAACCACCTGCCGCTGGCCGCACTGGCCGATGTGCTTGCCCCGGTAGCCGATGGACTTGCCGCATCCTTTGAGACCCCGGGCCGTTCAGGCGTTGCCTTATCGAAAGCGGCGCGCGTGCGTGCGACTGCGCAGCGCAAGGCGTCTGGAGACTCGGGCCATGCGGGCGCACCCGACATCCGCCGTACGCCCAACCTGTCTGCGGAGAAGCAGCTGGCCGCGCAGCGCATCGCGCAGGAGTTGCTGGCCCGCGTTACGGCGCTGACGGACCTGGGGCTGGGCTATCTTTCTCTCGACCGTGCCACGCCCACTTTGTCGCCCGGCGAATTGCAGCGATTGCGCTTGGCCACGCAACTCGCATCGCAGCTTTTCGGTGTCGTCTATGTGCTCGACGAACCCTCTGCCGGGTTGCATCCCGCCGACAGCGCATCGCTGCTGACCGCGCTGGATCGCCTGAAGGATGCGGGCAACTCCATCTTTGTGGTGGAACACGACATTGCCACCATGCGCCGTGCAGACTGGTTGGTGGATGTGGGGCCTGAAGCCGGCGAGCAGGGTGGGCGCGTGCTCTACAGCGGCCCGCCGCAAGGCTTGGCCGACGTGGTCGAGTCTCAGACTCGCCGCTACCTTTTCGGCGACTTGGCACGCGCACGGCGCCTCCAGCGCACTCCTCAGGCTTGGCTGAGGATGGATGATGTGCACCGGCACAATTTGCGAGGAGTCAATGTTGCCTTCCCCATTGGCCGGCTGACGGCCGTGACGGGTGTTTCAGGCTCGGGCAAGTCGAGCTTGGTCAGCCAGGCATTACTTGAACTGGTCAGTGCCCAGCTTGGGCAATCCATACCTGCGCTGGAGGAAGACCTTATCGCGCAGGGACCGCCCGATGTCACCGCTGTCGATGATGATCCGGGCGCCACGGCCGATCCCGATCAGGCGGCTGCCACGGCCGGCCGGCTAGGCGGTGCCATGGATCAGGTGCGCCGGCTGGTACTGGTGGATCAAAAGCCCATTGGCCGCACACCCCGTTCCAATCTTGCCACTTACACGGGTCTGTTCGATGCGGTACGCAAGCTGTTCGCCGCCACGCCTGCGGCACGCCAAAGGCGTTACGACGCAGGCCGGTTTTCGTTCAATGTGGCGAAAGGTCGCTGCTCGACCTGCGAGGGGGAGGGTTTCGTGAGCGTGGAACTACTCTTTCTGCCGAGTGTTTACGCTCCTTGCCCCACGTGTCATGGAGCGCGTTACAACCCTCAGACACTGGCTGTCACCTGGAACGGACTGACTATCGCCGAAGTGCTTGGGCTCACGGTGGATGCTGCGTGCGAGGCCTTTGCGGCGGAGCCCAGCGTGCTTCGACCTTTGCAGGTATTGCGGGACATTGGCTTGGGTTACTTGCGCCTTGGACAGCCCGCCACGGAACTGTCGGGCGGCGAGGCGCAGCGCATCAAGCTGGCTACCGAATTGCAACGCACGCAGCGCGGCCAAACGCTTTACGTACTGGACGAGTCCACCACCGGATTGCATCCGGCCGATGTGGACCGCCTTTTACGCCAACTGGATGCACTGGTGCAATCCGGCAACACCGTCGTCGTGGTTGAGCACGACATGCATTTCGTAGCTTCCAGCGATTGGGTGATCGACATGGGCCCCGGGGCAGGTGCTCAAGGGGGGCGCGTCGTGGTCAGCGGCACGCCGCAGGAGGTTGCGCGCTGTACGCAATCGCGCACAGCGGCATATCTTTCGACGGTGTTGAATCCAGCGCGGTGAGTCAATGACTAGCGGCGTGACGAGGCGATCGTGCTGCCGGTCGTCTTGCGCGATTGGTACTTTTTCCAAAGATACCCAGCCACCGCCATAAGAATCATTTTTCGCATTGGAGTACTCCGATTGATGAAGGCTGTAGCTTCTGCGGCGCATCGGCCACTTCTTGTAGGAGCCACCGACGAGGCGATGTCATCCTCTGCGAAAGCGGTTACTTGTTCGCGACATGGATGGTGGAGATTCCTCATCCAATGGATCGAATCGCCATGGGCTTCATCGGTTGAGATTCTTGAACATAGGCATATCAACGCTGATGCGCGTATCCAGTAGCCTGTTTCGCTTATCTCTTTGCAAGAGATAGTGTGGATCAAACAATTCCCGCATAACGTTATAAGTGCAGTAGTAAAAGTTTTACTCTTGCTTTTTATAAAAATATTTTCGTATTGCTGTAAATAAAAATTAGCAAATATTTTTCAATGGGTGAAGTAAAAAATACTTCGCAGTGAAGCCTTGGGTGCTCAAAAATAGCATCGTCGTTGCTGCAACAAGAGGTATGCAGAATGAAAAAGAGTCTCCAAAGAGCAAATGAATAGCTGGAGGCAATAATTTTTTCCTATTGGTAATTATATTTTGTGGGTTTGCATGGTGTTGGCTGATTCATTGTTTGAATAATAAGGGTAAACCCTGGTATCGATTTAGTTCTTGCAAACTAAACTTTTTTGAAAATAAATGTTTCGGCTCAAAAAAACAGCCGTAATCGAGAGGGAAGGGAGAGATTCATGACATTGAATCGATGGAGGGCGCACGAGCAAGGTGCGCCGGGTGTTTTGAAAGCACTGCCTATCGCCGCCTTAATGCGCGCAAACACGGTGGCGACTTTATCGGCGCGGTGTTGGTCAGCCAAACATCCTTGTCATTTCACGGCAAGGTTCGGCCGCACGTGCCGTGGGCGGGTGCCTGACCGGATGCCTGTTGCATGTCTTCGGTTTCCGCCGTGACGGTAACGGATCTTTATCCGCAATCTTGACCGTTGACTGAGTGCAGCACCGTGGCGACCAAGCCGCTGTGCCAGCACTTTCCACGCCCAGCGATTCCACGCAGGCCAGACCGTTTCTGGGCTCCTTGGAGCCAGACAGTCTCGACACCAAGAGCTAGATATCTCCGTGCCCGTTCCGGTGCGGATGCTGACTTTCGTCCATACGACAGGGAGAAGTGCATGAATACGGTCGATCAATCCGATGGCACCACGCAACTCATGGCAGGGCAGATGGCCATGTGGCTGGGGGCTCAATTCGCTTCAGCAGACACCAATTTCAATTTGGCCGAGGCCATTGACATCGATGGGGACATCGATCCCGCGCTGTTCGCCGAGGCCGTGCGCCAAGTCACCGACGAAGCGCAGGCCACGCGGCTTAATTTCGTCGATGCCGGGCGAGGCCCGCGGCAGGTGCTCGCGCCAACATTCTCAGGCGCCTTGCCTTTCCTCGATTTCAGCGGCCAGCAGGACCCAATGGCCGCAGCGCAGGCGTGGATGCAGGCAGATTTCAGTCAGCAGGCAGAATTGGCGACGGGCCAGTTGTGGCTTTGCGCGTTGATCCGCCTTTCACCTAGACACCATGTCTGCTATCAGCGCAGTCACCATATCTTGCTGGATGGCTTCGGTGGTGGTTTGGTCGCGAGGCGCATTGCGGATGTGTATACAGCAATGGCGCAAGGGAGCTCGTATCCATCCGCCTCCTCGCGGCTGGCGCCGTTGGCACAGTTGGCTGAAGAAGAGCGTGCTTACCGTGAGTCCGGCCGGTTTCCAAGAGACCGCCAATACTGGATGGAACGCTTTTCGGATGTGCCGGAGCCCTTGACCCTGGCTTCGCGTCAGTCGGTGAACATCGGCGGCCTGCTACGCCAGACCGTGCACCTGCCAGCCGCCAGCGTGCAAGCGCTGCAAGCCATCGGCCAGGACTGGGGAAGTACGCTGCCCCAGATACTGATCGCCAGCACAGCCGCCTATCTCTATCGTTCGACAGGCGTCGAGGACATGGTGATCGGCATTCCGGTCACTGCACGGCATAACGAACGCATGCGGCAGGTTCCCGCCATGGTGGCAAATGCACTGCCGCTGCGCCTGTCGATGCGCGCTGACCTGCCTTTCCCCGAACTCGTTCGCGAGGTGGGCCGCCAGATGCGCCAGATCCTGCGCCACCAGTGCTACCGCTACGAGACCCTGCGCAGCGATCTGAATCTTCTGCTGAACCATCGGCAGCTTTTCACCACGGTCGTGAACGTTGAACCTTTCGATTACGACTTCCGCTTTGCGGGGCACACGGCCAAGCCACGCAATCTGTCCAACGGGACGGCCGAGGACTTGGGCATCTTTTTGTACGAGCGCGGCAATGGCCAGGACCTGCAGATCGATTTCGACGCGAATCCCGCGCTGTACACCGCGCAGACGCTGGCAGATCATCAGCGTCGGCTGTTGACGTTGATTGCCGCCGTGATTCAGCAGCCGGACCAGGCCATTGGCCGCATCGAGTTGCTGGCTGCGCAGGAGCGGCAACAGGTGCTGGTAGGTTGGAACGATACGGCGCGCGAGGTGCCCGACATTCATCTCTCGACCTGCATTGAATCCGGTCTGCTGGCCGACCCCCAAGGCACCGCATTGCGATTCGAGCACCAAACATTGAGCCGTGGTGAGCTTGACCGAAGGGCGAATCGTCTGGCGCACTTGCTTCGGGCGCACGGTGCAGGGCCGGAGCGCGTCGTGGCCATTGCAGCGCCGCGATCGCTGGATCTCATGGTGGCCCTGTTGGCCATTCTGAAAACCGGGGCTGCGTACCTGCCGGTCGATCCGGATTTTCCAGCGGACCGCATTGCCTACATGCTGGGAGATGCGCACCCGGTGTGCCTCGTGACGACCCAGGCGTTAGCGCAGACGTTGTCTGCGCCGGTGTCGTTCGTGTTGCTCGACAGCCCCGAGACCGCTGCCGAACTGAGCCGCTACCCTGATGCCCGCCCCGAGCCGCTCGTTGCGCTAGATACGGCACAGCCGGCTTATGTGATCTACACCTCCGGATCCACGGGAAATCCCAAGGGTGTAGCTGTATCGCACCGCGCCATCGTCAACCGCCTGCAGTGGATGCAAAACCAGTATGGTTTGCGGGCCGATGACCGGGTGCTGCAGAAGACACCTTCCAGCTTCGATGTTTCGGTGTGGGAGTTCTTCTGGCCACTGATTGACGGCGCCACGCTGGTGCTTGCCAAGCCGGGGGGGCACAAGGACGCGGCGTACTTGGCGGACCTGATCGTTCGCGAGGGCATCACCACCCTGCACTTCGTGCCTTCGATGCTGGAGATCTTTCTGCTCGAGCCTGCGGCGTCCACCTGTGTCAGCTTGCGGCGCGTGATTTGCAGCGGAGAGGCTTTGTCGTCTGCGCTGGAGCGCTCGTTTCACCGGCAACTGGGATGCGAACTGCACAACCTGTACGGCCCCACGGAGGCGGCTGTCGATGTGACCGCATGGGCCTGCGTGAACACGCCAGCGGCGCCGGTTTTGGAAGGCGTGCCGATCGGCCGCCCCATCTGGAACACGCAAATGGTGGTGCTGGACAGCGGCCTGCAGCCGGTGCCTGTTGGTGTGACGGGCGAGTTGTACATCGCGGGCATGGGTTTGGCGCGGGGCTACCTGGGGCGTTCGGTGCTGAGCGCAGAGCGCTTCGTGGCCAATCCGCATGGTGAGCCGGGCAGCCGGATGTACCGCACGGGTGATTTGGCGCGCTGGCGAGCCGATGGCAGCCTGGACTTCTTGGGGCGGGCTGACCAGCAGGTGAAGATCCGCGGCCTGCGCATCGAGCCAGGGGAGATCGAGTCGGCATTGCTGCAGCATCCTCAGGTGGCCCAGGTAGCGGTCATCGCCCGTGAGGATGTGGCGAGCGAAAAGCGGCTGGTGGCGTATGTGGTGGTGGCAGGTGAGGGTGAGCTTGCCGCCGGCGAACTGCGCAGCCATCTGGCACTGTCCCTGCCCGAGTACATGGTGCCATCGGCCTTCGTTCAACTGCCGGCATTGCCGCTCAACCCGAGCGGAAAACTGGACCGCAAGGCGCTGCCTGCGCCAGAAGTCCAGAGCACTACCGCCTATGCGGCACCGCGCACACCGACGGAAAAGGCGCTCGCGGACCTGTGGGCCGAAACATTGCATTTGCCCCGCGTCGGCATTCACGACAACTTCTTCGAGTTGGGTGGACATTCATTGATGATCGTGCAATTGATCTCGATGATCCGGCAGCAGTTCATGATCGATCTTCCGCTGGACACCCTGTTCCAGGTTTCCACGATTGCGGGTTTGGCCGAGCGGCTGGACCAAGAGGCGGTGGAGCGGCCACGCTTGGCGCCGATGCCTCGCCCGGCGCGGATTCCGCTATCGCCCGCGCAGCTTCGCCTGTGGCTCATGAACCAGTTGGATGCGACTAACCCGGCCTACAACATGCCGCTGGCGCTGCGGCTTTCCGGCCTGCTAGATAGCGCGGCGTTGCACGCCGCCCTGGGAGATCTGGTGCAGCGCCATGAGAGTTTGCGCACCGTTTACCCACAAGAGGCCGGACTGCCGTACCAGCAGATCCTGGATGGGGCCGGCTTGTATCCGCCGGTGATCGAAACCGAAGCCAGCGAAGACGATCTTGCTGCGCAACTGCATGCGGCGGCCAGCCATGTCTTCGACCTTTGCCACGCGATGCCCTTGCGGGTTTCTCTGCTCCGGCTCGCCGAGGATGAACACGTCTTGCTGCTGCTCACCCACCACATCGCAGGTGACGGCGCTTCGTTGCTGCCGCTGGCCCGTGATCTGAGCGTGGCCTATGCTGCCCGTTGCGGTGCCCAGCCACCAGACTGGGAGCCGTTGCCACTCCAATATGCCGATTACACGCTTTGGCAGCAGGCCCTGCTGGGCAGCGAAGACGATCCCGACAGCCTTGCCGGTCGCCAGCGCAGGTTCTGGCATGACACGCTGCGTGATCTGCCCGAGCAACTGGCGTTGCCGATGGACCGTGCCCGCCCCCTGGTCCCCAGCCACTGCGGCGACGTGGTTCCGCTGCAGATATCGGCCGCGGTGCATGAGCGCATGCTTCAACTGGCCCGAGATGGGCAAGCCAGCGTGTTCATGGTGCTGCAGGCCGCTCTGGCGGCCTTGCTGAGCCGCCTGGGTGCGGGCGACGACATCGTGATAGGCAGCCCGGTCGCTGGGCGAAGTGATCACGCGCTGGATGGGCTGATCGGCTGCTTCGTGAACACGCTGGTGTTGCGCACCGATACCTCCGGCCAGCCAGGGCTGCGCGAGCTGATTGCGCGCGTGCGCACCACCAATCTGGCGGCCTACGCGAACCAGGATTTTCCTTATGACCGACTGGTGGAAATGCTACGGCCGGGGCGCTCTCGGTCCCATTTGCCGCTGTTTCAAGTCATGCTGGGTTTTCAGAACAGCAGCCGGCTGGCCTTCAGCCTTCCGGGCTTGTCGATCACGCCGCAGCCCGTTGCTGTCGATACTGCCAAATTCGATCTGTCGTTCATCCTGACCGAGCAACGTCTCCATGACGGCCTGCCGGGCGGGATCACCGGGGGCATTCAATACAGCACCGATCTGTTCGACCGGGCCACCGTAGAGTCGCTGGCGGCCCGGCTGGTACGCTGGCTGGAGCAGGCGTGCGACGCCCCGGACGAGGCGCTGGGCCGCATCGAGATACTGCATCCCCAGGAGCGCCAGCGGTTGCTGCAGGAGTGGATGGGCTCGGAGCGGCCCTTGGCCACCAAAAGCATTGCCTCGATGGTGGAAGGCCATGCCAGCCAACGTCCACAGGCCCCGGCGGTGGTACTGGACGACACCACGGTCAGCTATGCAGAACTCGATGCGCAGGCCAACCGCTTGGCACATCTTCTGCAGGGGCGGGGTGTGGCCCCCGGAGCCATCGTCGCAACGGTGCTGCCGCGCTCGCTCGATCTGATCGTGGCGCACTTGGCCATCGTCAAGGCGGGGGCAGCGTACTTGCCCCTCGACCCGAACCATCTGGCAGGACGCAGTGCACTGGTGTTCCAAGAGGCTGCGCCCGCCGCTGTCCTCACGCATGAAGCGCTTGTGCCAAGGCTGAGTGGCGTTGCTCACTGCCTCGCGCTTGACAGCGACCTGGCGGTAGCGGCTCTGGCGATCCAGTCGGACAGCCGTCCAGGCAGGCCGGGCGCGGTAAGGCCCCATGTCCCCCACGCTCAGGACGCGGCGTATCTCATCTACACATCGGGCTCTACCGGCACACCGAAAGGGGTCGTGGTTCCACATGCAGGTCTTCATAGCCTGGCTGCCTCCATGGCCGAGCGGATGGGCATTGCCCCTGATTCCCGCGTTCTGCAGTTTTCTTCAAGCGGTTTCGACGCCTCGGTGATGGACCAGTTGATGGCCTTTTACGTCGGGGCAGCGCTGGTGGTGCCCGGGCCTGCGCCATGGCTGGGGGACGATTTGGCGCAAGGGCTGATTCGCCAGTCCATCAGCCATGCGCTGATTCCCCCGGCCGCATTGGCTTCGGTACCACCCGGCGAGTTCCCGGCGCTGCGAACGCTTGTGGTCGGCGGCGACGTGTGCCCGCCCGCGCTCGCAGCACAGTGGGCAACGGGGCGCCGCATGATCAACGCCTACGGCCCGACAGAGATAACGATCTGCGCGAGCCTGAGCGAAGCCATGCAGGCCGATGCCGTGCCATCGATCGGGCGCCCGGTCCATAACACCCAGATGTATGTGCTGGACAGCGGCCTGCAGCCGGTGCCTGTTGGTGTGACGGGCGAGTTGTACATCGCGGGCATGGGTTTGGCGCGGGGCTACCTGGGGCGTTCGGTGCTGAGCGCAGAGCGCTTCGTGGCCAATCCGCATGGTGAGCCGGGCAGCCGGATGTACCGCACGGGTGATTTGGCGCGCTGGCGAGCCGATGGCAGCCTGGACTTCTTGGGGCGGGCTGACCAGCAGGTGAAGATCCGCGGCCTGCGCATCGAGCCAGGGGAGATCGAGTCGGCATTGCTGCAGCATCCTCAGGTGGCCCAGGTAGCGGTCATTGCCCGTGAGGATGTGGCGGGCGAAAAGCGGCTGGTGGCGTATGTGGTGGTGGCAGGTGAGGGTGAGCTTGCCACCGGCGAACTGCGCAGCCATCTGGCACTGTCCCTGCCCGAGTACATGGTGCCATCGGCCTTCATTCAACTGCCGGCATTGCCACTCAACGCGAGTGGCAAGCTGGATCGGAAGGCACTGCCAGTGCCCCAAGTGCAAGGCGACCAACCCTACGCCGCCCCACGCACCGGCACTGAAATAGCCTTGGCTGCGCTGTGGGCAGACATCCTGCGTTTGCCGCAGGTGGGCATTCACGACAACTTTTTCGAAATCGGCGGGCACTCGCTGATGGCGATCCAGCTTGGCATGCGGATTCGGGACCAAATTCACCCCGAATTTCCCCACGCCGAGGTCTACAACCGCCCCTCGATCGCTCAGTTGGCTGAGTGGATCGACCGGGCGGGCGACGATGCCGAGTCCCTGGACCTGTCGCTCGAGCTTCATTTGCCGGAACACATCAAGGGCCTCACCGTAACGCCCAGCCTGACGCCGGAGCGTGTCTTCCTTACCGGGGCCAGCGGGTTCGTGGGAAGCCACTTGCTGGCGGCATTGCTGCGCGACACCTCGTCCTGCGTGGTTTGCCATGTGCGGGCTGCCGACGAGTCGCAGGGACGGCAGCGCCTGCGGCGCACCATGGCCGAACGACAACTCGAAACGATCTGGGACGATGCGCGGATCCAGGTGGTGACGGGTGATCTGGGTGCGCCGCGGCTGGGACTTGATGAAGCTGCAGTGCAACTGGTTCGCGATGGCTGCGATGCCATCTACCACTGCGCCGCGCAGGTGGATTTCTTGCACCCTTACGCGAGCCTGAAGGGCCCCAACGTGGACAGCGTTGTCACGTTGCTCGAATGGACCTCACAGGGGCGGCCCAAGGCCCTGCATTACGTTTCGACGCTGGCCGTGATCGGCCAGAACGAGGAAGATGGCACTGTCACAGAGCGTTCGGCGCTGGCGTCCTGGAGCGGTCTTGTGGATGGCTACAGCCAGAGCAAATGGGTGGCCGACGGACTGGCACGGAAAGCGCAGGAGCGTGGAATGCCCGTGGCCATCTACCGGCTCGGGGCCGTGACAGGAGACCACGATCACGCCATTTGCAATGCGGCTGACCTGATCTGGCGCGTAGCCCACCTGTACGCCGACTTGCAGGCCATCCCCGATATGGACCTGCCGTTGAACATGACCCCTGTGGACGACGTGGCGCGGGCCATTCTCGGACTGGCCGGCCAAGCCTCTTCGCGAGGGCAGGTTTACCACCTGATGAGTCCGGAGCCGTTGCGGGTGAGGGATATTCCGCCCGTGTTCGAGCGGCTGGGGTTGCACTTGGAGCCGGTGAATCTGGAACACTGGCTTCGACGCGCACATGAGCGCTTGGTCGAGGGCCAGGACCGCGATTTGGCCGCAGTGCTGGCCATTCTGGACCGCTATGACGCTTCGGCCACGCCGCCAAAGGTTTCCGGCGCAGCCACCCAAGCCCAGCTCGAATCCATCGGCGCGGCAATTCGCCCGGTGGACCGAGACCTGCTGCACCGCTATTTCGTCGATCTGGGCATCGACGCCAAGGCACACCGTGCCCTGGAATCCAGCATTTCATGAACGAAGGAGGAAACCATGGCACGTTATCTCATCGCCGCGACCGCCCTGCCGGGGCATGTGTTGCCCATGCTGGCCATCGCCCAGTATCTGGTGCGTCAAGGACACGAAGTACGGGTGCACACGGCCAGCCACTTTCGAGCGCAGGCCTTGGCCACGGGCGCTTCCTTCACCGCGTTCGACCGGTCCATTGATTTCGAACACCATGAGCTGGATCGGCGATTTCCGCAGCGGCTGCAACTGCCGTCCGTCCATGCGCAGCTGTGTTTCGGACTGAAGCATTTCTTTGCGGACGCCATGGCGCCACAGTTGGCTGGCTTGCGCGGCATCCTGGCGCACTTCGATGCCGATGCCATCTTGGTGGACACGATGTTTTGCGGTACGTTTCCGCTGCTGCTGGGTCCACGGGAGGAGCGACCTGCCATCGTCTCCATTGGTATTTCGGCGCTGGCGCTGTCCAGCCGCGACACCGCCTTTTTCGGCACTGCGCTGCCGCCTTCATCCACGCCCGAGGGGCGTGTTCGCAATCAGGCCATGCATCGCAACCTCCAGCAGGCCATGTTCGGTGACGTGCAACGCCATTTCAACAGCGCGTTGTCAGCCTTGGGTGCGCCTGGTCTGCCGGGCTTTTTCATCGACGCGATGGTGACGCTGCCCGATCTTTACCTTCAACTGACGTCGGCTTCTTTCGAGTACCCGCGCAGCGACCTTCCCGGCTCCGTCCGGTTTGTCGGGCCGCTCCTGGCTCCTGCACGCTCCGACTTCATCCCCCCCGACTGGTGGTCTGAACTGGACGATGGGCGCTCTGTCGTGCTGGTCACACAAGGCACGCTGGCCAATCAGAACCCCTCGCAATTGATCGGTCCTACTGTGCAAGCATTGGCCAAGTTCGAGGACATCCAGGTGATCGCAACCACGGGCGGTCCGGTTCCGCCGGGCCTGGGAGCGGCGATGCTTCCAGCCAATGCCCGGGTGGTGCCATTTTTGCCCTACGACCGGCTGCTGCCCAAAGTGCATGCCATGGTCACCAACGGTGGATATGGATCTGTCAACCACGCGCTCAGTTTGGGAGTGCCGCTGGTTGTGGCTGGTGCGACCGAAGAGAAGCCGGAAATTGCCGCGCGGGTGGCCTGGGCAGGTGCCGGCATCAACCTTGCCACCGGGCAGCCGAGCGCGCGCCAGATCGGCGATGCGGTGCGCAAGTTGCTGGACGTGCCGTCCTACCGGCAGCGAGCCCAAGCACTGCGCCAGGATTTTGCGCGCCATGACGCGCTGGCCGAAATCGCATCGGCTCTGGCGTCGCTGCGTGAAGCGGCCCCCACCATTGCAGAATTCGCATGACCTTCAAGGAGATTCAAACATGAGCAACCCATTCGACGACGAAAGCGCCAGCTTCCTGGTGCTCACCAATCCGGAAGGCCAGCACTCACTGTGGCCCGCGTCTATCGACGTGCCCGAGGGCTGGGAAGTGGCCTTGCCAGCAAGTGATAGACCGGCATGCCGTGCATACATCGAGGCGCACTGGACGGACCTGCGGCCACGATCGCTGATTGCCGCCATGGGGGGCTGACCGCGCACCTTCCAGGAAAGGACCGCTCAGTGGCCGATGGGCGCGCAGAACCGCGGTGTGGGGCGACTCGATCGGCCCACGTTCTGCTTGTATGCCCGTGGCGCCGCACCTTGATAAGGGCTTGCAGTTGGTTATTGCCGGATTCCCTTTCTACTCACCTGAAAGCGGCTCATACACGGCGTATCCATGCCTCGCGTGGACGGTGGCATGTGCTGAAAGGTGTGCGTGCACATCGAAGAGTTCAGCGCCTGCCCAATGCTGCTCTGCTCGCATCACCACGCTGCTCGCTTGCGCACGCCTCGCCACGTCGGGGCACAGTTGGTTGAGCACTCGAGGGAAAGCCCGGCAGTAACCCTTGGCAACCCCGGCGAGATCGGCCAACTGCCGATACTCGACGCGTTTTCCTGCCGGTATCTGCCGCACGACGTGAGCGACGCGTGCCTTCCAATCGTCGCTCATGGGAGGAATCGGCGCAGGCCCCTGGCAGATGGCATCGCCCACGCGCATCGATCCGCCTTGCAACACACGCGCCAATACGCCGCGACGGCCCTTCAGCGCTTTGACAACGCCTGGCTGGCGTCGCTCCAACCGGGCGCAGGGCTCGCACTGAAAGGTGATCCACAGGACAACCTCGGGGCCGATCTTCAATAAGGAGCCGGAGCAAAGGCCTGCTGTTGGCAAATCGATAAGCAGGTTTTCGCTCAGCGTGAGCGGCGGCAGTTGAAGATCGCGATAGGCATCGGTTCCTGCCAGCAGCACTTGGCGCGGCGAAAGCCGGTTGGCGTGCCGGTCGCCAAGAATGCCCTGCTCCGCCACGGCGATGGCCTCGGGAGCGGGTTGAGGTGCTTCAGCGCCTGGAATGCGCAGGCAAAGGCTTTGCAATGTTCCCGCGGGGCGCCAACATGAGAATGGGTAAGGCAGTGCGTTGAAGGCACTATCGGGTGCGCGGTCTGGCATTTGGATGATTGGCAGTTGCGGTCGGATCGGCGCAGGCTGAGAACAATGGTCAGGGATGGTGACGCAATGCTGCGTCTCTTTCGTGGCGGCCTGCCAGCAACCCTGTCAGTCGCTCCAGCAACCGGCCCATGTCCACAGGCTTGGAAAAATGGTCGTCGAAGCCGGCCTCCAGCGCGAGCCTCCGATCTGAGTCGCTTCCGTAGCCCGTCAATGCGACCAAAGGAAGGCTCTGTGTGTCGGGCTGCAAGCGGACCTGGCGTGCGAGTTCGTACCCGCTGATCTCGCGCTCCCTGGGAAATGCGGACGCATCCCGGCGGGCGATCAACTTCAGTGCGAGCACGATGGGCGTCGGAGGGTTGCGAAGTTCATGACCCAGCATGGCCAGAAATTCATCCTTCGCATGGTTGGCGGCCTCGGCTTCGCGCTGCGCCTTTCGTGCCTCCGACAAGAGCAATGCGTTATCCAACGCCAGTGCTGCGCGCTGTGCCAGCTCCCCGATCAGCGAACCATCCTCCGCTTGAAATGCGCGGCTTGATCCGGCTTGCAGCACCGCCATCGTGCCGATCGTGCGGCCCCTCGCGATCAGCGGGACGATGCATGCTGCAACCACATCGATTGTCGGAGCCAGTGCCGAGATATCGATATTTTGGCCTCCCTCTTCATGGGGCTCGCCCAGCGGATGCAGGCTGGGCTTGCCTGTTTTCAGGGCGATGGCGAGTACCCGTGGAGTGCCCTCGGACCCGGCCGGGAGGTCGCTTTGCTCCACGATCCTGGCGTTGTGATCTGCCAATTCGTAATGGCTCAGCCTTGGCTGCAGTTCCCCCTGGCCATCGAGCAGATCGATACGGCATGCATCGCCAATGGCTGGCCACGGCGTCGATGTCCGTGATGCGCGACATGCCGGATGGCCGAAGTTCCCCTCTGCCCAAGGCATCTGCATCGTCTTGCAGGCTGCGCATGGACACCGTGATGGACTTCGACATCCACCAGGCGCCCATACCCCCGAGCACCAGCGATGCCAGCAGACCCAGCACATAGGCGCCCACAGTGCGCCACCAAGAGGTCTCCGCCTGGGACAGCGGCGTACCCGGAACGAGCGTCCACCCACCCTCTTCAAGCCGGGCGATTACGGTCTTTGCACGCACGCCATCGTCATTGGTGCTGGTGCCCAGCAGTTCAAGTTTGTCGGGGCTCAGTTCTGTTGAGGCGCGAGAGTTTCCTTCTTCACCGTCTTGCGCGAATTTTCAGATTGCTTGATCCCCGACCTGTGATTTGTTGCAAAATGTTCGATTGATCCGCTTGGCGGAATGCAGGAGGGGAGCGATGGCAAAACGTCAAAAACAAAGTGCCGTAGAAGATGTCATGAACTGGATTTCGCGTCTTCCATGGTGGGTCGGGTTTGGAATGGCAGCAGTGATTTATGGAGCACTGCACACCGTCTCCTCCCTGCCCATGCCGGCTGCAAAAACGCCAGAGGACATTGCGCAACTGGCTACCGGCGCCATCTTGCGCGGTTTGGCCTATGCAGGACAGTTCGTACTCCCGTTTCTGTGCGTGATGGGGGCCTTGCTTTCTGCCGTGAGGCGCCGGGAGCGCAGCCATCTGCCGAACGACGTTGGGACAGCGAACTCCAGCGCCCAGGCC
The DNA here is from genome assembly GCF_028473605.1 of Acidovorax sp. NCPPB 3576. NCBI lineage: Bacteria > Pseudomonadati > Pseudomonadota > Betaproteobacteria > Burkholderiales > Comamonadaceae > Acidovorax > Acidovorax sp. NCPPB 3576. The sequence continues at coordinate 877,204 of NZ_CP097267.1, forward strand.
TTGCAGGGAATGTCCTGGCAGGCCTTCGAGAAACTGGTCGGCGAGGGATTTCGGCGTCGCGGTTACATGGTGCAGGAGCAGGGGGGAAACGGTCCCGACGGGGGGGTGGACCTGACCCTTACCAAAGCGAGCGAGACGTCCTTCGTCCAATGCAAGCATTGGAAGGCCCTTCAGGTCGGCGTGCCAGTGATCCGGGAACTGTACGGCGTGATGGCCGCACACGGGGCTTCCGCAGGTTTCGTGGTGACTTCCGGGCGTTTCACTCAAGAAGCCACGGCGTTCGCCAGTGGCCGCAACATCCGGCTCATCGACGGCGCCGCATTGCTGCAACTCATCCGGGAGACGGCAATCGATCGCAGTCCGCCTCCGTCGATAGCCTCTGGCACGCTGGCCGCTTGTTCAACGCAAGCCATCCTGCCAGCACTGTCCGATCCTCCCTGCCCAAAATGCGGACACGCGATGATCCGGCGAACGGCCAAGCGCGGCGTGTTGGCCGGTCAGTCATTCTGGGGGTGCTCTGTCTATCCGTCCTGCCGAGGAACGCGCCACGATTGATGACAAGCCGCTCAGAGCGCTTTGTGGGTCAAGGTTCAAGACAACGGCTTTGCGCGTATGCCTCGGGGAGTGAATCGCTGCACGAAGTCTGGTTGAAAACAGCGCTGGCTGCCGTCGGCAAAATTCACCGTGATGGAAATGGCATCGATGGCTGCCACGATGCCCTGTCCGTACCGTTTGACGCGGACGGAGGCGCCCAACTCGAGCGCCTTGGCACTGGGCGGGACCGGGCCCTCAAGAATTTCTGCTTTGGCAGCCGGATGTTTGTCAGCCGCATTACCCGTTCCGCCTGTGCCCAGTTTTCGAACCGTGTCGGCAGCCCGTTCAGTCAATGCCTGTTGGGCGAGTGCGCCCATGCGTACACAGTTGTCGCAGGTGCCGCACCGCTGAGGTGCCTCCGATGGCTCGAAGTATTCGAGCAGCACTTGCCAACGGCAGCGCCCCGTCTGCGCGTAAAACACCATGCGCTCCAATGCCTGCTGATCTTGTTCGCGCTTGTCTGCATAGGCCTGCAACAGCGCGTGCACAGAAGCGGGCTTCAGTTCCGCCTTGCGCAGGGAGAGTGCGCCAGCGCGTGTTTTCGACACGATCTTGTGGCGCTGCAGCAGGCCCAAGCCCACCTGAATTTTGCTGCGTGGCCGGTCCAGACGGGCCTGCAAACTATCGAGCGTCCAGGCGGTTTGCTCCTGTGGCGCGGGATCGTGCAAGGCTCGGTAGAGTGCATCGATGTCATCCGGGCTGGGATAGCGGCCTGCCAAGAAAAATTGCTGCACCGCCTTGTCCTTGCGAAGAAACAGCAATGTGCAATCTGCTGGGTTGCCATCGCGCCCTGCTCGGCCTGACTCCTGGTAATACGCATCCAGTCCTCCGGGCATCTGGTAATGCACTACGAAACGAACGTCCTGCTTGTCGATGCCCAGTCCGAACGCGTTCGTAGCGACCATGACGCGCAGATCCCCCCGCATGAAAGCGTCCTGCGCCTCGCTGCGCCTCGCTGCGCTCCGCGGCCGGCATGCGACCGTGATAAAGGCCTGCCGACACGTTCGCTGCGCGCAACGCCGCATGAACTTCCTGCGCCGCTTTCACCGTGGCGGTGTAAACCAGGCCCGCACCTTCGGTGGTTCGCACGATCGTGATAAGGCGCGCTTGTTTGTCTGATTCGTTGGCCAAGGCTTCCGCGCGGTATCGGAGGTTGGGCCGATAGGTTCCTGTATCCACCACGCCTGCTGCAGGAATGCCCAGTTGCTTGCGGATGTCTGCGGCCACCGGCCCCGTAGCCGTGGCGGTCAGGGCCAGCACGGTCGGCCCGCCCAGCTGAGCCATGGCGCCCGAAATCTCGAGAAATGCCGGGCGGAAGTCATGACCCCATTGCGAGATGCAATGGGCTTCATCCACCGCGAGCAGGCCGACGGAGCCGCTGGAGGACAAGAGGGCAAGAAAATCAGCGTCTGCGAGCCGCTCTGGAGTGGTCAGCACGATGCGCGCGCTACCGTCGGCGACGGCCTGCTCTGCCTCGCGCGTCTCCTGCGGCGTGAGCCCACTGTGCAACTGCACGGCGGATATCCCTCGTTCACGCAGCGAATCGCATTGGTCCCGCATGAGCGCGATGAGCGGCGACACCACCACGGTCCTGCCTTCGATCAGCAGGGCAGGCAACTGATAGCAAAGCGATTTGCCAGCCCCTGTCGGCATCACGGCCAAGGTGTTTTCGCCTTGCAGCACACGGTCGATTACCTCCCTTTGTCCGGCCCGCAGTTTGCGTAGCCCAAAGGTTCTTTTCAAAACAGAAAGCACGCGGGCCGTTGAAGGCACGCCGGGCGAGGGCGGCTGGCTGACATGGTGGGCCCCGGCAGGCACGTGCAAAGGGGCGGTGGCAGGCATAGGGTTCCTATGCTGGCCGGTGCCCTTCGCCAGCGGCGTCAGACGTTGCTCACGCCGGATGTCATCCGCTGTCTCAGCCGCCTCCAGACCCCTGTCAGATAAGTTAGAAACGTGCCTGCACGCCCAGCGTCACCGCGCGCGCCGTCCCTGGTGCGACCCAGAGCCGGCTGTAGGAACTGGTGTAGTACGTCGTGTCGAAAATGTTGTCCACGTCCAAGGTCAGCCGCACGGATGGAGTGATGCGCCAATAGGCAACCAGCTTGGCCGTCCGGTAGCTGGGCAGGTCGAACGCGGCTGATCCCGCATTGGCTTCGGCCTGCGTGCGTGCCTGGCCCAGGCGGCGGCCGACGTGTGTGATGCCTCCGCCAATACCGTAACGCTGGCCATTGTCGAACGCGTTCTCGTACACCGCCAGCACGCTGCCATTGACTTTGGGCACATTGAGCAGCCGGCCCCCCACCTCCAGGGTGTTATCCCGGGTGATTTCCACGTCGTTCAAAACCAGGCTGGCATTGACCCGCCAGCGGGCTGTCACCTGGCCTGCCAAATCAAGCTCCAGGCCCCGGCTGCGCACCTCGCCTGCAGCAACGGAGTAGCCTGAATTCAGAGGGTCGGAGGTCAGTACATTGCGTTTGCGAATGTCGAAAAGCGCGGCCGTGGCGCCCATGCGTTGATCGGCGCTTTCCCATTTCGCGCCGACTTCCATGGAACGCCCGGTTTCCGGATCGAAGGCTTGAGAAGCGCTGTCCGACCCCACATTGGGGCGGAAAGAACGCCCGGCGTTTGCATACACCGTCCATTGCGTCGATGGCAGCCAACTCAGGCCGATGCGGGGAGACGTGGATGACGGCTCCTGGCTGGCGGTGGTGCCATTGCGCCGGTTTTCCAGCGACTGCCGGTATTGGTCCACACGCACCCCTCCCACCAGGCGCCACGTCGGTGACAGCTTGATGGCGTCCTGGAAATAAAACGCGGTGTTGCGCTGGCGTTCCAGCGTGTCCGTGTTGGGCAATGGTGTGGGCTGGGGCTGACCATATGCAGGTGCCTGAATGTCGATCGCATAAGGCGAGGTGGCAGTGGGATTGGCCCGCAGCATCAGCGTGTCCAGATGGAACTTGAAACTCTCCATGCCGAAAAGCAGTTCGTGGGCAACGTCACCCGTCATGACATTGCCTTGTAACTCAGCTTGCAGGGCAATGTCGTCCGATGCGAAGTCCCGAAAGCGGCGTTGGCGCGTGAGCAGGCCATTGGCCTGCAGTGCGCTGGCTTCGGTGGAAAAGCCCTGGATCGAGGTCTCGCGGTAAGACAAGCCCACACGGCTGCGCCACTGCGGGCTCCACTCGTGCGACAGGATGAACTGATGGGTCTGGTTTTCCACGGTCACATCGCCATCGCCGGGCTCCCCCAGGAACCGGCTGCGTGGGATGGTGCCCAGCCGATTGCCCACGGCCACCACGCCCCGGTCCAACGGAGTCGCGTGTCGCAGAAACTCTCCTGCGTATTCCAGCACCGTGTCGCGGCCGAGCTTCCAGGTGAATGCCGGGGCAACCACTCGCCGCTCGGAACTCACATGGTCGCGAAAGCTGTCGCGGTCCTCCACGGCAACGTTGAGTCGGTAGGCGAAGTTTTCACCGATGGGGCCGGTGCTGTCGAATGCGCCTCGCTTGAGGCCTTGGCTGCCTACGGAGCCCTCGATCGCATTGGCCGCCTTCCACAAAGGCCGCTTGCTCACGATGTTCAAGGTTCCGCCGGGCTCGCTGCTGCCATAGAGGGCCGCGGCCGGGCCTTTGAGGAACTCGATGCGCTCCACACCCGCCAGATCTCGCGGCGCGTTGAAGCCCCGGTTGGAGGAGAAGCCGTTCATCAAGGTGGCCATGCCGGTGTTTTCGTTGCCTGGGAGGCCACGGATGGCAACGTTGTCCCATAGCCCACCGAAATTGTTCTGGCGGGACACGCCGCCCACGTAGTCGAGCACATCATCGAGCCGCGTGGCTCCGAGGTCGTCGATGGCCTGGCGGGTGACGACACGCACCGATTGCGGCAGTTCCCGCAGTGGCAGGTCGGTCTTGGCGCCAGCGGCTTCTTCCGCATGGTATGCGCCGGATTCGGTGCGTCCGACGATCTCGACGGTAGACAGTTGGGGCGCACTGTCGGCGGTTTGCGCCATGGCGGAACTGCAGGAAAGGGCCGCCATGGCGAGCGTGAGGGGAAAGGGCGCGCGGGCGCCCTGGAAGGAACTGGAAAACATGGACAGTATTGGAGAGAGGCCATCGAACGCAGGTCGACGGCTGGATGGCGTGCACGAATCCGGCTGCGGCGGCATAGCACCACGACGCGGAAGAAAAGGAAGGAGAGGGGAGATGCCGCCGCGCTCAATGGCGGCATGCATCAGGCAGGGAGAAAGGGGGGATCGCGCGATGCAAAGGGCCAACGATCAGGCGACGGCACCAAAGCGAGTGCGGCCGCAGGCGGCAGGCAGTTGCCGCCAGAGCCTGTTTCCGGCAGGGGCAATGCCATGCCACCCGGCAGGGCGGCAGGCTGCGCGAATGCCACGCATCCGGCGCAAGGGCCGTGTTCCTGCGCGTGCATCGGCTTCGAATGGCGCGAAGTATCTTCTTGCGCCATGCCGACGGTTGCCAGTCCGGCGCCTCCCATGGCTCGCAAATGCTCTGCTTCGTGCCGGGGTAACCCGATGCACGCGTGCAACAGCACGGCGATCAGGAGCAGGCGAAGGAAGATGCGGCGATGGTTCATGGCGAGGGCGCCGAATCATAGCGGCGTCCCTGCCGCTTCCCGCCGGACAAGAGATTTCAGTCGCCTTCGGTTGCCACGACCACTTGGTTGCGCCCTTGCTGCTTGGCCTGGTAGAGCGCCTGGTCGGCACGCTGGACGACGTCGATTTCGCTGGAGTCCTTCGGGCTGCAAAAGCTCATGCCCAGGCTCACCGTCAATTGCCCGACTGCCGGAAAGCGGCTTTGGCTCACGGCCACGCGAATCTTTTCGGCCACCACGCGGCCCTCCTGCCGGTCTTGTGGCTCCGGCAGCAGCACGACGAATTCCTCGCCACCGTAGCGCGCCACAAAATCGGTGATGCGCACGCTGCCCGAGATCACCTGGGCCAGTTGCTGGAGCACCGCGTCGCCGGTCTGGTGGCCATGGTGGTCGTTGACATGCTTGAAATGGTCGGCGTCGATGACCAGCAGCGCGAAGGTCCGGCCCGTGCGCTGAAAGAGCTGAACGTATTCGCGCAGCTTCTCGTCGAACCTGCGTCGGTTGTAGATGCCAGTGAGCGCATCGTGAATGGCCAGGTTCTCCAGCTCCTGGTTGGCCCGGTGCAGCGCTTGCGTGCGCTCTGTCACCTGGGCTTCCAACGAAGTGTTCAGTTGAGACAGCTCGCGTTCGCGCTCGAGCAGGGACGCCGTCATCGACTGGAAGGAGTGGTTGAGCTGCGTGATCTCCGATGCGTGGTCGTCGCCTGGATACACCGGCGTTCCTGCGCGGTTTTCGATCATTCGGGCGGCGAGGGCCAGTTGCTCGATGGGCCGGCTGATGCGAGCCGCCAGCCGATAGGCCACGAGAGCGCAGGCCAGGGCAGTGAGCAGACCGAGAAGAATCAATTGCTGGCGCAGCGCCTTCACCGGCGCCAGCGCCTTGTCCAGCGGCTGGCGCAGCACGATGCGCCAGCCCAGGTCGGTGTGCGCCACGGTCGGTATCTCCACCATGCTGGTGAGGTACTCCGCGCCATCGCTCCACTGGAGGCGCTCCGACTGCGCCTGCGGCGAGGCGCCGGCGGGAAGATTCAGCAGCCCGGCATGCTGGAAGGGGTAAAGAATGTGCCCTGCCTTGTCCGCGATCAGTACCTCCGCGCCGTGCTGGCCGACCCGGTTCACCACGATGGATTCCACCGTCTCGGTCACCCAGGACCAGTGGGCATGGGCACCCAGCACCCCCCGCAACTGGCCTTGTTCGTCCAGGATGGGGGCCGCAAAGTCGATGAAGCGCAGCGGCTGGTCCGGGTTGCGGTTGGGCAACTGCTTGGCCAGCAGCACGGCTTCATGAACGTCCCCCACGAACAGCCCGGAACGGGCGGACTGGAACCATGGCCGATGCTCGACCTGGGCACCGACCAGCACGCCATCGGTGGCTTGCGTGACCCGTCCGTTCGCGTCGGTGACACCGATCCAGGCGTATTCGTTGTGGGTGGTCTTGCGCAGGTCCAACGCTTGCCTCATCTCCTTGGCAGAAAGATCGCCGCGGGTGAACAGTGCCAGCTGGCGCAACAGGTCGATTTCCTGAGCCCGCTCGCGCAGATTGGTCGCCAGCAGGTCGGCGGCCGATCGGGCGCTGGTGTGCAGCAGTTCACCGCCGAAGCGGGCCAATTCCCCCGTCGCGATGTGGCCCACATAAAGCCCCACCCCCAGCAGGCTGGCAAGCGACAGCCCGCCAAACAGCAGGGTGAGCTGTCCCCTGAAGCTCTGGCGGGAGCCCTTGGCCTTGTCGGTGGTTTGCATACGTCTTCGATTCTCGCCGCATCAGAGCGGGCTCTCTACAATGCCGGCCCTTTGGTCCTGGAAACCCCGCCCATGCATATCGTCGTCAACGAAGAACTCAAGGCCTACATCGATCCCCTGAGCCCCGAAGAGCACGCGGCCCTGGAACGCAGTCTGCTGGCAGAGGGGTGTCGCGATGCGCTGGTGCTGTGGGGCGAGATTCTGGTCGATGGCCATAACCGTTACGGTATCTGCCAAAAACACGGGTTGCCGTTTCAGACGGTACAAAATCAGAATTTCCGCTCCATGGAAGATGTCCATTTGTGGATGATCGACCAGCACCTGGGCCGGCGTAGCGTATCGGACTTCCAGCGGGGCGTGCTGGCCTTGCGAAAACGGGAGATTCTGGCCGATCGCAATGTCCGCGCCGCCAATGGCGAGGCAGTGAAAGAAGCACCCCCCGCCAGCGCGACCGATGCTTCCGGCCACAGCACCGCGCTCGCAGACGATGCACCAGCGCAGGTGCCACCCCTGGAAGCCCCGCCACTGTCCAGCCGGGAGTCCATTGCCAAGGCGGCAAGGCTCAGCAGCAGTCAGGTGGTCATGATCGAGAAAATAAGAAAGCAGGCTGCGCCAGAGGTCGTGGCGGCGGTGAAGTCAGGCGCACTCTCGCTCAATGCGGCGGCTGCCGTGGCTACGCTGCCGCAAGAAGAGCAGCGCGCCGCTGCCGTGGCTGGAGGCGATGAGCTCAAGCAGGCCGCCAAGCGGGTGCGTGAGGCCAGGCGCAAGCCGCGCGACGAAGCGGACGCCCCGTCCCTCGATACGATGCAATCGTTGCGCGCCCGCGTGGCTGAACTCACAGCCGAGAACGAGGAGCTGCGCCGCCAATTGGCCGCCTGGCAGGCTCAGCCGGCCACACAGGGTGAGCGCTGAAGACGTAGCAACGTTTTCGCCATTGCACACGGGGGTTTCGACGGGTATCCGCATCTTGTGTGCGGGTGTTACGGCCATGCCATTGGGCTCTATGATTTGGGCCCACTTCGATCCGTGCCATGACACCTAACGCCCCTTCCTCCCAGATCCAGCGAGGCATGCCCATTCGGCTGTTCGCTGGCTTCATGTTGGCCGCGTTGGCCACCACCATCATCGCCCTGTTCACATACCAGTCCCAGCAGGAGCGGGCCGACGCCGTGGCACGCATCAACGCGGCCGTGGAATCCCTCTCGCAGATGCAGACGGTCCTGTCGGTCACGAAGGATGCAGAGACGGGACAACGCGGCTACCTGCTCACCGGTGAGACCCGGTACCTGCAGCCCTACACGGCCGCGCAGGCCGCGCTCAAGCCCGAAATGGGGCGGCTGCGCACATTGGTTCAGGCCTCGCCCGAGCAATTGCAGCGATTCGATCATCTGCAGGCACTGGTGGCCCAGAAGATGGCGGAACTCGACGAAACGGTGAACATGCGGCGTGCAGGCAATGTGGAGGGCGCAGCGGATGTGGTGCGCACGGACAAGGGCCGCGCCACCATGGATGCCATCCGCAACATCCTGCGGGACATGCTCAATGCCGAGCGCCAGGAATTGGATAGCCGCCGCGGCGAGTGGGACACCGCAGCCCGCTTCGGGGCCTATTTCACCTGGATCAGTTCGTTCGTCCTGCTGCTGCTGATCCTGGCATCCGCAGCGCTGGCCCGAAGCGATCACCGCGCCAAGGCCCAGGAGGACTGGATCAAGGGGGGCCTGGTGGGACTGGGCCACCGGCTGCAAGGCGATCACCGATTGAGCGACCTGGGCCCGATCGTGATGGATTACCTTGCCGATTGGCTGGGCGCGCGGGTCGGCGCGGCCTATGTGGCCGAAGGCGGCGGCGTGTTCCAGCGGTTCGGCAGCTATGCGCTCGCGAACCCGCAGGCTGGTGCCCGTGTGCTGAGCGGCCAGGGCCTGCTGGGGCAGGCGGCCGATTCCCGCCAGTTGATGCATGTGAAGGAAGTGCCAACGAATTACCTGCCGATTTCCTCGGGAGTGGGCCATGGAACGCCGGCCGAGATCGTGCTGGTGCCGGCCGTGCACAACGGGGTCGTGCATGCGGTGATCGAGTTCGGCTTCTTCCGTACCTTGCGTGACGCCGATCTGGAACTGCTCACCCGTGCGTCGGAGTTGCTCGCCACGTCCATCCGCTCGGCCATCGACCGCACCAGACTCGAAGCCCTGCTGGAGGAAACCCAGCGCCAGGCCGAAGAGTTGCAGGCACAGCAGGAAGAACTGCGTGTGAGCAACGAAGAACTGGAGCAGCAAAGCCGGGTGCTGCAGGAGTCGCAAGCCCAGATGGAGGCGCAGCAGACCGAGCTGGAGCAAAGCAACGCCCAGTTGGAAGAGCAGACACAGCAACTCGAATACCAGAAACAGCAACTGCTGCGCGCGCAGGATGCGCTGTCGCAAAAGGCCAATGATCTGGAGCAGGCCAGCCAGTACAAGAGCGAGTTTCTGGCCAACATGAGCCATGAGTTGCGCACGCCGCTGAACTCCAGTCTCATCCTGGCCAAGCTGCTGGCGGACAACAAGGCCGGCAACCTGACGGGGGAGCAGGTCAAATACGCCCAGACCATCCATGGCGCCGGCAACGACCTGCTGGCCCTCATCAACGACATCCTCGACCTGTCCAAGATCGAAGCGGGGCAGGCAACGATTTCCATCGAGCCGATGGATGTAGCCCGCGCGGTGAACGCGTTGGCGGACCCGTTGCGCCCCATCGCGCACGACAAGGGCCTGGCCCTGCACTGCACGGTGGAGCCGGGCGCCCCCGCCACCTTGCAGACGGATGTGCAGCGCTTCGGCCAGGTGCTGAAGAACCTGTTGTCCAACGCCCTGAAGTTCACCGAGCAAGGCGAGGTCTCATTGCGCGTCTTCGGCAATGCCGACGGTACGGTGTCGTTCGCGGTCAGCGACACGGGCATCGGCATTCCCGAGCACCAGCAGGAACTGATCTTCGAGGCGTTCCGGCAGGCCGACGGTAGCACCCACCGCCGGTACGGCGGAACGGGGCTGGGGCTGTCGATTTCCCGCGACCTCGCGCAATTGCTCGGCGGCAGCATCACCGTGCGAAGCACCCCAGGACAAGGCAGCGTCTTCACCCTGGTGCTGCCCCTGGTCGCGCCATTGAATGCGCCGCAGGATGCGGCCCGGCCAACGGCGCAGGCATCGTCTGCCTCTGCGATTCCAACTCCTGCCCCGGCCAGCCGAGCCGTGGTTCCGCCCGCTACGCCCACAGAAGGCGTGCCCCTCATCCCGCCGTCCGCCGCTGCGGTGAGGCGCCCAGCGAACGCCGTGGCGGATGACCGGGACCAGCTGGCGCCCGGGCGCCGCACCATCTTGGTGGTCGAGGACGACGTGCGTTTCGCCCGCATCCTGCTGGACCTCTCCCGGGAAATGGGCTTTCAGTGCGTGATCACCCACACCGGTGGCGAAGGCCTGGCGGCTGCGCTCGACTACATGCCCAATGCGGTCGTGCTGGACATGAATTTGCCGGATATTTCCGGCCTTGCGGTGCTCGATCAACTCAAGCGCAATCCGGTGACACGGCATATTCCGGTCCATGTCGTCTCCGTCGCCGACTATGCCCAGGAAGCCATGGGCCGGGGCGCCATCGGCTATGCGCTCAAGCCTGTCAAGCGGGATGAACTCGTGCAGGCATTGCAGCTCATGGAAGCCAAGTTCACCCAGGCCATGCGCCGCGTGCTGGTGGTGGAAGACGATGAAAGGCAGCGCGAAAGCATGCACCACCTGCTGGCCAATGGCGATGTGGAGATCGTCGGTGCCGAGACGGCGCAGCGCGCGCTCGAACTGCTGCGCACCAGCACGTTCGACTGCATGGTGATGGACCTGAACCTACCCGACCTGAGCGGCTACGAACTGCTGGAAAAGATGGCGGGCCAGGAGGAAGTGGCGTTTCCGCCTGTCATCGTCTACACCGGCCGTTCGTTGTCGCGCGATGAAGAGCAGCGGCTGCGGCGCTACTCCAAGTCCATCATCATCAAGGACGCACGCTCGCCCGAGCGGCTGCTGGACGAGGTCACGCTGTTCCTGCACCAGGTGGAGTCCAAGCTGCCCGCAGACCGCCAGCAGATGCTGCAGATGGCCCGTGACCGCGAATCCACTTTGGAAGGGCGGAACATTCTGGTGGTGGAGGACGACGTGCGCAACATCTTCGCGCTGTCCAGCGTGCTCGAACCCACCGGTGCCAAGGTGCAGATCGCACGCAACGGGCGCGAGGCACTGGAAGCCCTGGAGCGCGCGCAGTCTGGCGATGCGGCAGTGGTTGATTTGGTGCTGATGGACATCATGATGCCGGAGATGGATGGCTTCACGGCCATGAGCGAGATCCGAAAGCGCCCCGAATGGCGGCGCCTGCCCATCATTGCGCTCACCGCCAAGGCCATGAAGGACGACCAGGAGAAGTGCCTGGCCGCCGGCGCCAACGACTACATCGCCAAGCCACTGGATGTCGAAAAGCTGCTCTCGCTCGTTCGCGTGTGGATGCCCAAATGAGCGAAGACCCGGCTGCTCAGCAGCGAAAGAAGACGTTCGACATCGAGCAGCACCTGCTGGTCGAGGCGATCTACCGCCGCTACCACTACGACTTTCGCGGGTATGCGCAAGCCTCGCTCAAGCGCCGCTTGCAAACTGCGCTCACCCGCTTCCATTGCCGGTCGGTCTCGCAGCTGCAGCATCTGGTTTTGCACGATCCTGAGGTGTTTCCCGCCATGCTGGAGTACCTCACGGTGCAGGTGAGCGAGATGTTCCGCGACCCGACTTATTTTCGCGCGCTGCGCGAAACGGTGGTGCCGGTGCTTCGAACCTACCCCTCGCTCAAGATCTGGGTAGCGGGCTGCAGCACGGGCGAGGAGGTGTATTCGCTGGCTATTTTGCTGCGGGAGGAGGGCCTGCTGGACCGCACCCTGATCTATGCCACCGATATCAACGCCAACGCCCTGCAAAAGGCCGAAGCCGGCATCTACGCCATCGAGCGCGTGCCGACCTTCACCGAGAACCATGCCAAGTCGGGGGGGCGCACCTCGCTGTCGGAGCATTACACCGCGGCGTACGGGCGCGTGGTACTCGATAAGAGCCTGCGCAAGCACATCGTGTTCTCGGACCACAGCCTGGCCACCGACAGCGTGTTCGCCGAAGTGCAACTGGTGTCCTGCCGCAACGTGCTGATCTATTTCGACCGCGACCTGCAGGACCGCGCGTTGGGCCTGTTCCGCGACGCACTGTGCCGCAAGGGCTTTCTAGGGTTGGGGTCGAAGGAGTCGCTGCGCTTTTCGTCGCACGCGGGCGAGTTCGACGAACTCGTGCCGCAGGACCGCCTGTTCCAGAAGAAGGGTGGGGCATGAGCGGCCGCATCCGCCCACAGGCGGTGGTGATCGGCGGCTCCGCGGGGAGCATCGAAGCGCTCTCGGTCGTTCTGCCGTCGCTGCCGCCCGACCTGCGGGCCGCTGTCTTCGTGGTGCTGCATCTGCCGCGCGAGCGGCCCAGCCTGCTGTGCGACATCTTTCAGCCAAGCTGCGCAGTGCCCTTGCGCGAGGCGCAGGACAAAGAGCCTGTCGAGCCTGGGACCGTGTACTTCGCACCTCCGGACTACCATCTGCTGATCGATGGCGGGCCGTCGCTGGCGTTGTCCGTCGATGACCCTGTGCATTTTTCGCGCCCTTCCATCGATGTGCTGTTCGAATCCGCGGCAGATGCCTATGGGGCGGACTTGCTAGGCATCGTGCTGTCGGGTGCCAACAGCGACGGAGCGCAAGGGTTGGCGGCCGTGCAGGCCGGAGGGGGCATCACGGTCGTTCAGGAGCCGGACAGCGCGCCCATGCCCTTCATGCCGGAAGCCGCCATGAGCGCCTGCACACCAGACCATGTCCTTTCCCCGCAACGCATCGCGGCGCTGCTGGCGACCCTGTTTCATCGGAGAGTTTCTTGATACCCGCCCCCATCCCGCCGTCCCCCATGCGCACTGCCCCGGTCAAGTGCCTGATCGTTGACGACGTGGAGGAAAACCTGATCGCGCTGGAGGCCTTGCTGCAACGCGAAGACGTGCAAATTCTCAAGGCCGCTTCGGGCTCCGAGGCGTTGGAGCTGCTGCTCGTTCATACCGACGTCGCTCTGGCGCTGCTGGACGTGCAAATGCCCGAGATGAACGGTTTCGAACTGGCCGAGCTCATCCGCGGCAGCGAACGCACCCGGCATGTGCCGCTCATCTTCATGACGGCGGGCTCGCGCGACCAGAACTGGCAGTTCAAAGGCTACGAGACCGGCGCCGTCGACTTTCTCTACAAGCCCATCGATGCGCACGTGCTGGTGAACAAAGCCAACGTATTCTTCGACTTGCAAAAGCAGAAGGTGGCCCTCGCGCGCGAATTGCAGGAGCGCACCGAAGCCCTGCGCGTGAACGAGATGTTCATGGCCGTGCTGAGCCATGATCTGCGGGGGCCGTTGAGTGCCATCCTCGCCAGCGCTCTGGTGTTGCAGCGGCCGTTGGAGCCCGACAAAGTGCAGTCCATCGCCGGCAAGATGCAGTCGAGCGCACAGCGCATGGGCCGCATGATCGAAGACCTGCTGGACGTGACGCGGGCCCGCCAGTCCGGCGGATTGCCCGTGAAGACCGGGCCGGCCGACCTGGGTGAACTGGTGCAGCGCCCGGTGCACGAATTGCACGTCAGCCACCCCGAACGGATCATCGAGGTCACGCAGAAGGGCAATCTGTCGGGTCAGTGGGATGCCGAACGCCTGTGCCAAGTGGCCGCCAACCTCCTGGGCAACGCCATCCACCATGGCGATGCGGCCGAGCCGGTGCAGGTGATCCTGGACGGTACGGCGGCCGACCGGGTGCAGCTCACCGTCTGCAATGCCGGGACGATTCCCCCGGCGCTGATCCCGCACCTGTTCGATCCGTTCCGGGGGCGGGAGCGCGAACCAGGGCAGCACCAGGGGCTGGGTTTGGGGCTATACATCGTGCACCAGATCGTGCAGCGCCACGGTGGCCGCATCGACGTCTGCTCACGCGAAGGCCACACCGCTTTCCATGTGCAGTTGCCCCGCCACCCTGCTGCTGCCGGGCCGGCAGCACGTTGATGCACCAGCCACCCGGCGTGGCAGGGGTCAAGGCTGCACGGTGGTGCGGCCGTTCAGGCGGATTGGTTGGAGCCGCGCAATTGGTCGCGGATCGATTCCATGAGGTCTTCCAGCTCTTCCAGCTCGAACGGCTTGAGCAACGCACGCACGTTCGGCCCCAGTGTCTTCAGTCCATGGCTGAACTGGTAGCCCGAGCACAGCACGATCCAGCGCTGAGGGTTTTCCGACACCAGTTGTCGGCACAGATCGGTGCCTGACATGCCGGGCAGGCTGACGTCCGTAACCACGAGGTCGTAGGGGCTTTGCGCATCCAGCTTCAAAGCTTCCTCCGCCGTGGCACACAGCGACACCTCACGGTCTTCCCCCTCCAGCAGCATGCCGATGGTTTCGCGGAGCTCCGCGTTGTCCTCTACGTAAAGGATGCGCAAGGGAGAGGTCATGCTGTGGTTGGTCTGTCTGTAGGGGCCCCGGGCTGGCGGTGGCACGTCAGCGGAAAACGGGACAAAGGGGTGGGCCAAGGCTTCGATCATGCCAGCGTCCGCACGGAAGGCTCGCGCACCCATTGTCGCGTGCTGGCCGCTTGAATGAAAGCACCTGTTTCCGATGGGTCCACCACGCCGGCGTCCGGTTGGATGCCTGCGGCCTTCAGGATCGGCTGCGAGCCTTTGCAAGCAGCGATGGCCTTGAGGTGGCCGAAAGCGTCGCGGAACCAGTCCACGGCAGCGGCTTCGCGCGACAGTTGCTCGCCTGCCTCCGGCGACAGGACCGATGCCACCGCGTCGAACACGGTAGAGGGTGTACCGGCCAACTGCCCATCGGCCGGCAGCCGCGAACCATCTGCCAGCACGGCGCCGCCCACCTTCGGGGCCACGATCTTCACCGTGGCGCCGGCCTTCTCGGCCGCCTTGCGCAGCGCGGCGATCGGTGCGGCGGCGGAGCCGTCCGCCACGAGGATGCCGACGCAGCGGCCTTCCAGCGTGGGCTTCATCCGGTCGATGATGCGCAGCGCAGGCGATAGCGGCAAGTCTTGCACGGCGGCTGCAGCGGGAAACGGCTCGGGCAGCTCTGGCATGCCCAGCCCATCGGCCACGCGGGCGGCCAGGCTGTCATCCACGTTGCGCAACTGCGCCACCACGGCCGTCCGCACGGCAGGCGTTTCGACCTTGGACAGCTCGAACACCAGGGCCGATGCCATGTGGGCCTGTTCGAGCGGGCTCTGGCTGCGAAAGAACATGCGCGCCTGGCTGTAGTGGTCGGCAAAGCTCTCGGGCCGCACGCGGCCCTTGGAGCCGCCATCGGCCACTTCGGCGAAATGCCGCGTGCCCTGCGCCAGCGAGGCGCGCGGGGTGTCGCCGAGCAAGCTGCTCGGCTCATAGGCCACGCGGCCTTTGGGCACCTGCATCTGCATGTGGCCATCGCGCTGCATGTTGTGGAAGGGGCACTTGGGCGCGTTGATCGGGATCTGCACGAAGTTCGGGCTGCCCAGGCGCGACAGCTGCGTATCCAGGTACGAGAACAGACGGCCCTGCAGCAGCGGGTCGTTGGAGAAGTCGATGCCCGGCGGCACGTTGGCAGGGCAGAACGCCACCTGCTCGGTTTCGGCGAAGAAGTTGTCGGGCCAGCGGTTGAGCACCATGCGGCCGATCATCCTGAGAGGCACCAGTTCTTCAGGAATGAGCTTGGTCGGGTCCAGGTGGTCGAAGGGGAACGTGTCCGCTTCTTCTTCGGTGAACAGTTGCACGCCCAGTTCCCACTCCGGGAAGCTGCCTGCCTGGATGGCCTCGAACAGGTCGCGGCGATGAAAATCGTTGTCCGCCGCTTGCAGTTTCAGCGCCTCGTCCCAGACCGTGGACTGGATGCCCAGCTTGGGACGCCAGTGGAACTTCACGAACGTGCTCTGGCCTTCTGCGTCGAGCAGTCGGAAGGAATGAACGCCGAAGCCTTCCATGGTGCGCAGGCTGCGCGGAATGGTGCGGTCGCTCATGGCCCACATGATCATGTGCATGGCCTCGGGCATCAGCGAGATGAAGTCCCAGAACGTGTCGTGTGCGCTGGCCGCCTGTGGAAATCCGCGGTCGGGCTCCATCTTCACTGCGTGCACCAGGTCGGGAAACTTCATCGCGTCCTGGATGAAGAACACTGGAATGTTGTTGCCCACCAGATCCCAGTTGCCTTCTTCGGTATAGAACTTGACGGCGAAGCCGCGCACGTCGCGCGGGGTGTCCACCGAGCCGGCACCGCCGGCCACCGTCGAGAAGCGGCAAAACAGCGGCGTTTGCTTGCCCACTTCCGTCAGGATGCGGGCGGTCGTGTACTGCGAGAGCGATTCGGTCAGTTCGAAGAAGCCGTGCGCGGCCGTGCCGCGGGCGTGCACGATGCGTTCGGGAATGCGTTCGTGGTCGAAGTGGGTGATTTTCTCGCGGAGGATGAAGTCCTCCAGCAACGTGGGTCCGCTGGGCGTGGACCGCAGCGAATTCTGGTTGTCGCCAACCGGAATGCCCTGTTGGGTCGTCAGCACCGGATGAGATCCTCCGGCTTGCTGCTGCAACTCGCCTGCGTTGCCACGCAGTTCTTCGCCTTCGTGGGCCTTGGAAGAGGGGGCGGAGGCCTTTTTCACGGAACGTTGAACTGCCGGTGCTTTTGCCATGGGAGCCTTGATGGTTGAGATTGCCGTGGGAGGGCCGATCTTTTTCCCTGTACGTCCACCCCGGTGTAGGACAAGTCCGCGTCGGCCGCGCTGTCCGCGGTGCGGACCGATCGGCTAGCCCAGGATTGCACCCTCATGCGATCTCCACTGACAACCCTGGCTGGCATCGCGGCACATACTCAAGCAGCGTCTGATGCGGCATGATCGAGTTCCTGGCAGACGCAGGCTCTTTCCCATCTACCCCACTACGGCAGGCCCCATGATCCGAATGAAACTCCAATTGGAGTTGGAGTACGCGGTAGGCGATCCCGGCGCAGACTTCGTCTTCAACTTCCACGTGGCGCAGACGCGCTGCCAGACCGTTCAGGACGAGAGTCTGGTCATCAGCCAGGACATTCCCACCCATTTGCACACCGATCCCGCCACGGCCACCCGTTGCCTGCGGCTGCATGCCGATCCTGGCCCGCTCACGCTGTCCTATGCGGCCACCGTGGACATCCATCACCACACTGCCGACCCGGCGCTGGTACCCGAGATAGGCGTTCGCCATCTGCCGGACGATGTCGTCGCGTATATCTTTCCCAGCCGCTACTGCCAGTCGGACCGTCTGGCAACGCTGGCCATGCGCGAGTTCGGCCACCTGTGGCAAGGCTACAGCCGCGTGCAGGCGATCTGCGACTGGGTGCGCAATCATGTGACCTTCCGCTCCAATACCTCCAACTCGACCACATCGGCGGTGGACACGTTCATCGAACGCGTGGGTGTCTGCCGGGACTTCGCCCATCTGATGATTGCGCTGTGCAGGGCCGCGAACATCCCCGCGCGCATCGCCACCGGAACGGACTATGGCGCCGACCCTGCACTCGGCCCGCCGGACTTTCACGCGTATGTCGAGGCTTATCTTGGCGACCGCTGGTATTTGTTCGACCCTTCGGGTACGGCCATTCCCATGGGCATGCTGCGCATGGCCACGGGCCGGGATGCGGCGGATGTGGCCTTCGCCACCATCTTCGGCAGCGTGCAGTCGCAACCTCCGAAGATCCGTGCATGGGCCGTGCAGGACCCATCGCGCGGCTTCCAGTTGCCCCAGCATTCTTCCCTGGCGCTTTCCACCGACGCGCCTCAGAGTTCCGGTGTCGTACCGGGAATGTCCGGCCGCGCCGCCGGGTCGGCATCCGACGGCCACTCGATGGCGGCGGGCTGAGTTCCCCGGGGCGCCAGAGCGTCCCGGCGTTTTCCATGGCCCAGGTGCGCCATGGGCCGAAGGCATGAGTCGCCTGCGCGAGTGGCCATGGCTGCTTCGCAAGGCTGCATGCAGCTTCGGATGAATCTCTTCTTTCCATTCGCCGCAGCGTTCGAATGCAGCCTCACGGAGAGGTAACCAGGACATCCTGCAAAAGGGGCCTGCTGCAGGCACAGGACGGACGGGAGGAGTCAGATCCACCTCAGGCCGAGTGAGTGCGAAACCTCTCTTTCGCCACCCTGCAACGCCGAGCGTCCTCCATGCCATCCGTCGCCCTTTCTCCATCGATCCCTTCCCGCCACACGGCCGCGGACTGCGGGTTGCACGATGGGGCCGTGGCCGGCAGCCCCCTGCCTGGTCCAGAGGCCTGTGCGTCCGGTTCACCCCATACTGCGGCGCAGCGATCGGAATCCAGCCCGATCCAGCCGCTGCCATCCACCCGCCGCAGTGATTCCGATGCCACGTGCGCGGCCAGCTTGCCGCCCCGCACTTCGGCTTCGCCACCGAGGCGCTCGGGCGAACGGCCTTCTGCTGCCAAGGAGGGCGCTGGCGGCGACAGCGATGCGTCGCCATCCGGCCCTGCCTGGGGCGTGTTGGCCTCGCGTGGCATGCATTTGCTCCAGCCCAATGCGGCCTTGGTGCGGTTCGGGGCACGGCACATCGCGCGTCCTGCCCTGTGGCTGGGCGAGCAGATGCGAACCCACCCCGAGCTGACCCTTTTGGCTGTGCATGCGCTGCAGGATGCGCCGTCTGCCGCCGGATTGACGCAGCGCGTGGAAGTGGCTGCCGGGCTGTTCGCCACCGGGACGGCTGCGCTGGCGCGGCAATTGCAGGAGCGCGACGACCCGCAGGCCGTGGCGCGCATCGCGCAAGCGCTGGTGGATCTGGATGCCGCGCGGCTCGGCGGAGAACTGCTGGGTGAGGCCATCCAGGGTTTGCTCAAGAGCCTTCCGGACCGCTACATCGTAGGGATTCAGTTGTTTCTGGGGATCGGAGCGGTCATGGCCCATCAGCATCTGAAGCACCGCGCCCAGGCCCATCCGCCGAGCCAGCCGTTGGCGGTGCAGGACGCCGCCACGGCGGGACGCCTGAACACTGCTCCCCGCCCTCAAGGCAGGGGGCTGGATCGCGTGGTCCTGGCCAACGCGGTGGTGGCGCTCAACCACGCGGGCAAAGGCGTGTTGGGAGAGGGTTACGCCCAAGGTGTGGCGGAGTCGCTGTCCGAAGGCGTTCGCGAGGCCGTCGGGCAGTGGCTCACGCGTGCTCGGGACCGGCGGTAGCGCGCGCGTCCGCCGGTCACCCCGCCTTGCGGAAGGTCAGATTCACGCGTGCCGCTCCCCACTCGGCGTGTTCGCCCTGAGGCACCGGCAGCACACCGTGAAAACGCAGCCGGTCCTCCCCGCCCCACACCACCACATCGGCATGGTGCAGCGGCACGCGCAGCGCACGGTCCCCACGTGACATGCCGCCCCAAAGGAATGTGGCTGAAAGCCCGAGCGAGACCGAAACGATGGGGGCATGCAGGTCACGCTCATCGCGGTCCTGGTGCAGGGACAGCCGCGTGCCCGGGGCGTATCGATTGATCAGGCAGGCGTCTGGCACAAAGCCTGCAAATCCCGCCTCGGCCGCTGCATCGCCCGCCAGGGCGGACAGCACCGCAGGCAGGGTGGGCCATGGCTCGCCGCTGCTCGGGTCCACCGGCACATAGCGGTAGCCGCGGGCATCGCTCACCCAGCCCAAGGCACCGCAGTTCGTGTTCGCCACCGACATGCGGCGCCCGCCCGGCGTGGCCATGTGACGCCACGGGGCCTGCCGGACGATGGCGGCGACTTGTTCGTGCAATGCCGCAGCCACTGGGCGGGCAAAGCCGCGCAGCAGCACCGCACCGGTCCCCAGGACGAGCCTGGATTCGCCGGGCGATTCATCGGTGTCGAACAGGTCGGCCGTCATGGCAAAAGCAATTCAGGCCCGATGAAAGGGCAACCACCGTGGTACATCCCGGTCATCCCGTCAGGCCGCGTCATGAAAAATGATGCCCATCGTATGCCGCTGCCCTGAGCGCACCCGCGACACGCCGTGCCGCATCTGCACGCGGTAGGTCCCGCGCGTTCCCTGCACCGGCCGGTGGTGCACCGCGAACACCACCGCATCGCCCTGGCGCAGCGGCACAACTTCAGGCCTCGACTGCATGCGCGGGCGCTGTTCGGTCAGCACGAACTCCCCACCCGTGAAATCCACCCCCGGCGCGGAGAGCAGCACGGCCACCTGCAGCGGAAACACGTGCGCGCCATACAGGTCCTGGTGCAGGCAGTTGTAGTCGCCGGGGCCGTACTGCAGCAGCAGCGGGGTGGGGCGCGTCTGGCCGGCCTCCTGGCACCGCGCGATGAACGCCGCGTGCTGCGCGGGAAAGCGGTCTTCCAGTCCCAGGGCCGCCTGCCAACGGTTGGCCACCGGCACGAGGTGCGGATAGAGCCCCGCGCGCAGCGCCGCGATGGCCTCGGGCAGCGGGTACTGGAAGTATTGGTACTCGCCGCGCCCGAAGCCGTGGCGCTCCATCACCACGCGGCTGCGAAAGCACGCAGGCTGCGCATAGAGGCCGGCGAGGGCGCGGCAGTCGGCCGCGGGCAGCAGGGCGTCGATCACGGCGCAGCCCTGGCTGTCCAGCGCGTGGGCCACGGCGTCCCAGTCGATGGCGCCCAGGTCGCGCGCGCTCACGCCTGGGCCTCCTTGTCGAGCAGCGCCCGCTTGCGCTCCACGCCCCAGCGGTAGCCGGAGAGCGCGCCGTCGGTGCGCACCACGCGGTGGCACGGAATGGCCACGGCCAGGGCATTGGCCCCGCAGGCCTGGGCCACGGCCCGCACCGCGCGCGGCGCGCCGATGCGCTCGGCGATCTGCGCGTAGCTGGCCGTCTCGCCGGGTGCGATGGCCTGCAACGCGGTCCATACCCGCTGCTGGAACACCGTGCCCTGCACGTCCAGCGGCAAGGCCAGCCCGCGCCGGGGCGCATCGACGAAGCCGATCACCTGCGCCATCCACTGCTCGAACGCGGCATCGGCCCCGAGCAGTTCCGCGCGCGGAAAGCGGTCCTGCAGATCGCGCACCAGCGCGTCGGGGTCGTCGCCCAGCAGCAGGGCGCACAGGCCCCGCTCGCTGGCCGCTGCCAGCACCGCGCCCAGGCTGCACTGGCCCACCGCGAAGCGGATGCGCACCTGTGCGCCCCCCGTGCGGTAGCGGCTGGGCGCCATGCCGAGCACGCGGCCGGCCTCTTCGTAAAAGCGCCCCTGCGAGCCGTAGCCCGCGGCATAGAGGGCCTCGGTCACCGTGCCGGCGTGGGGCAGGCCGTCGCGCAGCTTTCCCGCACGGTGCGCCGCGGCGTAGGCGCGCGGCGTGAGGCCGGTGGCCGCCTTGAACACGCGGTGCAGGTGGTGCGGACTGAGCCCGGCGGCTTGCGCCAGCGCGTCCAGCGAGGGCGGAGGCTCGCTGGCTTCGATCAGGCGGCACAGCCGCGCCACCGTTTCGGCATGCGGATCGAATCCGATGGGCTGGTCCGGATGGCAGCGCCGGCAGGGCCGGAAGCCGGCGCGCTCCGCCGCCTCGGCCGTGGCGTGGAGGTCCACGTTTTCCGGCCGCGCGGGCCGTGCGGCGCACGAGGGCCGGCAATACACGCCGGTGGTGCGGACCGAATAGACGAAGCGGCCATCGGCCTGGGCGTCCCGTGCCGCGACGGCGGCCCACCTGGGATCGGCCTGTGTGGCGGCGGCGCGCTGCGCCGCTGGGGAAATGGTGCGGGGGGTGGGGCAGGAGTGGGGGCGGGAAGCCATGGCGTCGATTCCTCGTTCAATGGTAAGGGCCTGCCCTGGAATCTACGTACGGCGCGGCGAGCCCGCACCCTGGTTCTTGCGATCGCATTCGCAGTCCGGCGGGTAGTGCCCACAGGCGTGCACGGTCATGCGGGGCGGCCTAGCATCACGCGTTCGCCCTTTGCAATGGAGTTGCCATGACCACCACCCCGGCCCCTGCCACCCCCGTCCCCCTCAAGATCGATTTCGTCTCCGACGTGTCCTGCCCCTGGTGCGCCATCGGGCTGCATGCGCTGGAGCGGGCCCTGGGCCGGCTGGACGGAACGGTGGCGGCGCAGTTGCACTTCCAGCCGTTCGAGCTGAACCCCCAGATGGCGCCGCAAGGCCAGGACATTGCCGAGCACCTGGCCGAAAAGTACGGTGCCACGCCCGAGCAGTCGCAGCGCAACCGCGAAGCCATCGCCGAACGCGGCGCCGCGCTGGGCTTCACGTTCGACATGGGGCAGCGCAGCCGCATCTACAACACGTTCGATGCGCACCGCCTGCTGCACTGGGCGGGCGAGGAGGGCGGCGAGGGCGCGCAGACGGCCCTGAAGCACGCGCTGTTCAAGGCCTACTTCACCGACGGGCAGAGCCCGGGCGACCATGGCGTGCTGGTGCGTGCGGCGGCCGGCGCCGGCCTGGATGCGGCCCGGGCGCAGGCCGTGCTGGACTCGGGCGAATACGCCGACGCGGTGCGCGAACGCGAGGCGTTCTACCAGCAGCACGGCATCCATTCGGTGCCGGCGGTCATCGTCAACGACCGCCACCTCATCCAGGGCGGCCAGCCGCCGGAGGTGTTCGAGCAGGCGCTGCGCCAGATCGCTGGCGGCCAGTGAGCAGGATCAGTCGTTTGCTATATAAATAATAGCAACAGAGGCAATGAGTACTAGGGCATGGGGGCGATTCGGCCACGAATCGCTTGCCCGGGCCCCGTGCCTCACTTCTTGAGCGGAATCGGCGTGGCGCGGTCCACCGGCACGG
Source organism: Acidovorax sp. NCPPB 3576 (assembly GCF_028473605.1). Lineage (NCBI taxonomy): Bacteria > Pseudomonadati > Pseudomonadota > Betaproteobacteria > Burkholderiales > Comamonadaceae > Acidovorax > Acidovorax sp. NCPPB 3576. The sequence goes on from NZ_CP097267.1 coordinate 899,970, forward strand.
CGGTCACCGCGTTCTGCGGCGAGCCTTCGATGAGCCGGTCGGAGTACGTCAGGTACACCAGCGTGTTGCGGGCCGGGTCCACCATCCGCACGATGCGCAGGCGCTTGAACAAAATGGAGATTCGCTCGCTGAACACCTCGTCCTGCTGCTTGAGCGGCGGCTTCGGGAAGGCGATGGGCCCGGTCTGCCGGCAGGCGATGGAGGCCTCGGCCTTGTCCTCGGCCAGCCCGAGCGAGCCCTTGATGCCGCCCGTGCGGGCGCGAGACACGTAGCAGGTCACGCCCTGCACGGCCGGGTCGTCGTACGCCTCCACGATGATGTCGTGGTCGCGGCCCAGGAGCTTGAACGCGGTGTCCACGGTGCCGATGGTCTCGGCCTGGGCGCACAGCGTGGCGGCGGCCAGCCCGAGCGCCAGCGCGGTGCGGGGCAGGGCGTTGGAGAGGCGGCGGGCGGCGGTCATGCGGCCACCTCCGCGCAACGCTTGGCCAGGTGCGCCAGGGCTTCTTCCACCTGGTCCACCAGCACGAGGCACAGATCGCCCGGCTGCAGCCGGTCCAGCGCCGAATCGATGGCGATGAACTCGCCGCGGATCTCCTCGATGTGCTTCGTGCGCGAGGCGCCCGCCAGGCCCTCGCGCAGCAGCGCCATCACCTCGCCGTCGGCACGGCCGCGCTGGGCCGCGTCCTGGTAGAGGATCACGTCGTCGAACGCCGCGCCCAGGATCACCGTCTGGTCGCGGATGTCCTCGTCGCGCCGGTCGCCCGCGCCGCTGATGACCACGCTGCGGCGGTTGCCCGGCAGCGCATCGACGGCGGCCACCAGGGCGCGCATGGCGTCCGGGTTGTGGCCGTAGTCGGCGATCACCGTGGCGCCCTTGAAATCCATCACGTTGAAGCGGCCGGGGGCGTTGTCGCTGTCGTTCACGAAGCCCGACAGCCCGCGGCGGATGGTCTGCCATGGCAGGCCCGCGCCCCAGGCGGCGGCCACCGATGCCATGACGTTCTCGACCTGGAAGCCGATTTTGCCGTTGCGCGTGATGGGCACGTCGCGCAGGTGGATGGTCTCGCGCCACGAGCCTTCGGCCGCGACGATGGACTCGCCATCCATGTACACCGACCGATGGCCCTGCGCGCGGTGCGTGGCCATCACGGGGTGGTGGCGGTCGCTGGCGAAGTAGATCACCTTGCCGGGCGTGGACGAGGCCATGGCCGCGACGATGGGGTCGGCCGCGTTGAGCACGGCATAGCCGTCCGGTGCCACGTTCTGCACGATCACGCGCTTGAGCACGGCCAGGTCGTCCACCGTGGTGATGTAGTTCAGGCCCAGGTGGTCGCCTGCGCCGATGTTGGTCACCACGGCCACCTGGCAGCGGTCGAAGCCCAGGCCCTCGCGCAGGATGCCGCCGCGCGCGGTCTCGAACACGGCCGCATCCACCTCGGGGTGCAGCAGCACGTTGCGGGCGCTCTTGGGACCGGAGCAGTCGCCGCTGTCGATCTGGCGGCCGTTCACGTACACGCCGTCGGTGTTGGTCATGCCCACGCGCAGGCCCTGGGCCGAGAACAGGTGCGCGATCAGGCGCGCGGTGGTGGTCTTGCCGTTGGTGCCGGTCACGGCCACCACCGGAATGCGGCCGTCCTGGCCGTTGGCGAAGAGCTTGTCCACCATGGCCTGGCCCACATTGCGGGGCTTGCCGTAGCTGGGCGCCAGGTGCATGCGCAGGCCGGGCGCGGCGTTCACCTCGACGAAGCCGCCGCCCTGCACTTCCAGCGGCTGCAGCACGTTCTCGGCCACCATGTCCACGCCGCAGATGTGCAGGCCCACCATCTGGGCCGCGGCGATGGCGCGGGCCGCCACGTCGGGATGCACGTCGTCGGTCACGTCGGTGGCGGTGCCGCCGGTGGACAGGTTGGCGTTGTTGCGCAGGATCACGCGCTGGCCCTTGGCCGGCACGGCGTCGGGCGTGAGGCCCTGCATGGCCAGCCGCGCCACGGCGATGTCGTCCAGGCGGATCTTGGTGAGCGAGGTGGCGTGGCCCTCGCCGCGGCGCGGATCGAGGTTGACCAGGTGCACCAGCTCGCGCACGGTGCGCTCGCCGTCGCCCAGCACCTGCGGCGGCTCGCGGCGCGCGGCGGCCACCAGCTGGTCGCCCACCACCAGCAGGCGGAAATCATGGCCCGGCAGGAAGCGCTCGACCATCACCGTGCCGTATTCGGCGGCGGTGCGGAAGGCCTCGTCCAATTGCGCGCGTTCGGTGATGTTCACCGTCACGCCCTTGCCCTGGTTGCCGTCCTGGGGCTTGACCACCACGGGAAGGCCGACTTCCTGTGCGGCCTTCCAGGCATCGTCCACCGACTCGACCGGGCGGCCCAGCGGCACGGGCACGCCGGCGGCGTGCAGCAGGCGCTTGGTGAGGTCCTTGTCCTGCGCGATGGATTCGGCCACGGCGCTGGTCGAATCGACCTCGGCGGCCTGGATGCGGCGCTGCTTGGAGCCCCAGCCGAACTGCACCAGGCTGCCCGACGTGAGCCGGCGCCACGGAATGCCGCGCGCTGCAGCGGCCTCGACAATGGAGCCCGTGCTGGGCCCCAGGCGTTCGTCCTCGTCCAGCTCGCGCAGGCGGGACACGGCGGCTTCGGCGTCGAAGTGGCCGCCTTCTTGCGCGGCCTTGATCAGGGCCTGGGCATCCTCGAAGGCCTGGCGGCCCACGGCCTCCTCGCTGTATTCGACGACGACCTGGAACACGCCCCGGTCCGTGGTGGCCGAGGTGCGGCTGAAGCTCACCGGGCAGCCTGCCTGCGCCTGCAGAGCCAGGGCCGCGCCCTGCAGCACGTGGGCCAGGGACACATCGGCATCGCTGCCTTCGGGGTGCAGCACGCCGACGGCGGGAAACAGCGCGCGCAGCCGGGATTCGAAGCCGTCGATCTGGCGCATGGCCAGCTCGGATTCGGCGCAGGTCACCACGGCCTCGATGGCGGTGTGGCGGCTCCAGAGATTGGGGCCGCGCAGGGCCCGGGTGCGGGATACGTCCATGGAAAAGCGTCTCTTTCTTGGGGTTGCCGGCACGGGCGCCGGCTCGAGTCCATGCGGTCGTTGAAAGGGGTCAGCGGGCCGTGGCGGCGCAGGGCAGCTCGGGCTCGAAGGTCTTGATGCCCGCGCCGATCAGGTCGGGCGCGATGTCCAGCGCCCAGGCCGTCGCCACGATGGCCAGCAGGGTGTCGGGGTCGGGCTGCACGGCGTTGCGGCCGAAGGTGAGGTCGGCCAGCGCACCCAGCCCATGCTCGGCCGAGCCCGTCGCCAGCACCACGCGGCCCGCCTTCACGAAGACGGCACGGCCACTGTCCTTGGCGCGGTGTTCCGCAATCGCGGGCAGCGTTCCGTCCTGGGCATACAGCACCACGGCGCCGTCCGACAGCGGGGCCAGCTCCAGCACCTGTGGCTCGGCGGCGTTCAGCACGGCGGCGCCGCCGGGCAGCACCACGTCGATCTGCGTGCGCAGCACCTTGAACATCTGGTCCTGCTCGAACACGTCGAACTCGGCCAGCGCGTCCTTGCCGTCCATGTCGGTCACCACGCCCACCTGGCAGCGGTCGTAGGCCAGGCCGTCGCGCAGGATGGTGCGGGCGTCGTTCTCGATCACGGCGGCCTGCACCATCTGGTTCATCAGCAGGCGGTGCGCGGCTTCCCAGTGGGCGCTGTCGGCGGTGTCCACGCAGCGGCGGTCCAGGAACAGGCCCTCGCGGCAGGCCAGGCCCGTGTGGCGCCCGCCCAGGTGCATGAGCCAGCCCACCACGCGGGCGATGGTGCTGGTGCCGCGCGTGCCGGCCACGCCGACCAGCGGAATGCGGCCGATGGTGCCATCGGCGTTTTCCTCGGCCGGGAACAGGTGCTCGGCAATCGCCTGGCCCACGGGGCGCGGCGCGCCGATGGCGGGCTTCAGGTGCATGAGCAGGCCGGGGCCGGCGTTCACCTCGACGATGGCGCCGCTCTGCTCCTGCAGCGGTCGGCTGATGTCGCGCGCCACCAGGTCGATGCCGGCGATGTCCAGGCCCACGACCTTGGCCGCCAGCGCAGCGATGTAGGCCACCTCGGGGTGCACTTCGTCGGTGCAGTCCACGGCCACGTTGCCATTGCGCTGCACCACGACTTCGCGGCCGGCCTCGGGCACGGCCGTGGCGCTGAGGTCCTGGCGCTTGAGTTCGAGCTGCACGGCCACGTTGGTGTCCACGTGGATCAGTTCGAGCGGGTATTCCTCTTCGTAGCCGCGGCGCGGATCGGAGTTGAGCTGCGTGTCGATCAGCTCCTGCACGGTGGAGCGGCCGTTGCCGGTGATGCTCACCACCTCGCCGCGCGCGGCGGCCACGACCTTGCCGCCCACCACGAGTACGCGGTGTTCGTCGCCGGGGATGAAGCGCTCGACCATCACGTCGCTGCCCTCGGGGTAGGCCACGTGGTAGGCCGCCTCGATGTCGGCCTGCTTGCGCAGGTCCAGCGTCACGCCGCGGCCATGGTTGCCGTCCGAGGGCTTGACGACGACCGGCAGGCCGATGTCCTGCGCGGCTTCCCAGGCTTCTTCGGGGCTGTTGACGACACGGCCCTCGGGCACGGGCACGCCGCAGGATTTGAGCAGGCTCTTTGTGAGGTCCTTGTCGCTGGCGATGCCTTCGGCGATGGCGCTGGTGAACTCGCTCTCGGCGGTCCAGATGCGGCGCTGCGATGCGCCGTAGCCCAGCTGCACCAGGTTGCCGTCGTTCAGCCGGATGTGCGGAATGCCGCGGTCGGTCGCGGCGGTGACGATGCACGCGGTGCTGGGGCCGAGGTACTGGTCATCCACCTCGGTGCGCACGCGCGCCACGGCGGCCTGCACGTCGAACGGGGTGTCGTTGATGGCCGCCATGATGAGCTGGTGGCCCTGCTCGAGCGCCACGCGCGCCACGCGCTCGTCGCGCGCCCGGAACACCATGCGGTACACGCCGCGCTTGGAGGTGCTGCGCGTCTGCCCGAAACCCGTGGGCATGCCCGACAGGTTGAGCAGCTCGATCACGATGTGTTCCAGCACGTGGCCGCACCAGGTGCCGCCCTCCAGCCGCTGCAGGAAGCCGCCGCGCTCGCCCACGCCGCAGTGGTGCTCGATGAGCGCCGGCAGCCAGGTGGTCAGGCGCTGGTTGAACCCCGGCAGTGCATTGGACGGGTGGTCTTCGAGCGCGCCGAGATCCAGCCAGACTTCGAGCACCGGACGGTAAGTCCAGATGTTGGGACCGCGCAGGTAGTTGATGCGCAGCAGTTGGATGTCATTGAATGTCGCCATGGAGTGCAGCGTAAAGGAAACTGCGGCCCGAAGCGGACCGATTTGCGGAAGGAGTGTCGGCCAATTGTGCGCGCACTCGGGTATGGCCTAACGGATGTCAGCGCGGCCGGCGGGGAAGGCGTTACATGCGGATGCCAAAGCGGCGTCCGGAGCATCGGGGAGAATGGGTGCCAGAGCACGGGCTGGCTTCTCGGACTGTCCAGGGCGGAAAAACCAACCAAAATGCAATATCAACATCCTGTGGACGCCTCGAGTGTCTTGAATGGCCCCGACGGGGCCGAATGGCGAGCCAGGCTCGCCCCCCACGAAAACGTGCTGGCCGCGCTGCGGGTTGACCTGAGCCCGGCGCTGCGCTTTGCGCCCGGCCTGCTCTTGCTGACCCCCCAGCGCCTGCTGTCGCGCACCGATGGCGGCGCCGTGCAGGAATGGCCCCTGGCCGCCGGCATGGCCTTGCGCCTGTCGGACCACGGCGGCGTCGGTGCCCTGGAGCTGCACGACGCCGAGCGCCGCCTGGCGCTGTGGCGCTTCACCTTGGGGTCGCACCCCGAGGCCTTGCGCCTTCTGCAGAAATTCGACCAGCGGCTGGCCGCGCTCGGCATGCCGCACGATGCCACGGTCGAGTCCGAAAATCCCGACGAGCCCCGCTGCGAGGTCTGCCAGACCGCCCTGCCGCCCGATACCGAAGAATGCCCCGCCTGTGCCCGCGCGCCGGCCCCGCAGACCTCCACCTGGGTGCTGCTGCGCCTGTGGCGATTCGCCCGGCCCTATCGCAAGCAACTGGCGACCGGGTTCGGCCTGACGCTGGCCTCCACCGCGGCCACCCTGGTGCCGCCGTACCTCACGATTCCGCTGATGGATGACATCCTCATCCCCTTCCAGAACGGCCAGCAGATTCCGGTGCATCTCGTGGCGCTTTACCTGGGCGGCCTGCTGCTGTCGGCGCTGCTGGCATGGGGGCTGGGCTGGGCGCGCACGTACATTCTGGCGCTGGTGTCCGAGCGCATCGGCGCGGACCTGCGCACCACCACCTACGAGCACCTGCTGCGCCTGTCGCTGGACTACTTCGGCGGCAAGCGCACCGGCGACCTGATGGCGCGCATCGGCTCGGAGACCGACCGCATCAACGTCTTTCTGTCGCTGCACGCGCTCGACTTCATGACCGACGTGCTCATGATCCTGATGACGGCGGCCATCCTGTTTTCCATCAACCCGTGGCTGGCGCTGGTCACGCTGGTGCCGCTGCCGTTCATCGCCTGGCTGATCCACAACGTGCGCGACCGGCTGCGCACCGGCTTCGAGAAGATAGACCGCGTGTGGTCCGAGGTCACCAACGTGCTGGCCGACACCATTCCCGGCATCCGCGTGGTGAAGGCCTTCGCCCAGGAAAAGCGCGAGGCGCAGCGCTTTCGAGATGCCAACCAGCACAACCTGGAAGTGAACGACCGGCTCAACAAGACCTGGTCGCTGTTCACCCCCACCGTCTCGCTGATGACCGAGATCGGCCTGCTCATCGTCTGGGGCTTCGGCATCTGGCTGGTGGCGCACAGCCAGATCACCGTGGGGGTGCTGACGGCGTTCATCGCCTACATCGGGCGCTTCTACACGCGGCTCGATTCGATGAGCCGCATCGTCTCGGTCACGCAGAAGGCTGCGGCCGGCGCCAAGCGCATCTTCGACATCCTGGACCACGTGAGCAACGTGCCCGATCCGGCCCAGCCGGTGACGATGGAGCGCGTCGAGGGGGCCATCGCCATGCGCAACGTGGGCTTTCGCTACGGCAGCCGCTCGGTCATCAAGGGGTTGAATCTCGATATCCGGCCCGGCGAGATGATCGGGCTGGTGGGCCACAGCGGCTCGGGCAAAAGCACGCTCGTCAACCTGATCAGCCGCTTCTACGACGTGACCGAGGGCTCGATCCAGGTCGATGGCGTGGACGTGCGCCGGATGCGTGTGGCCGACTACCGCCGCCACATCGGGCTGGTGCTGCAGGAGCCGTTCCTGTTCTTCGGCACCATCGCCGAGAACATCGCCTACGGCAAGCCCGAGGCCACGCGCGCCGAGATCGTGGCGGCCGCGCGCGCCGCCCATGCGCACGAGTTCATCCTGCGGCTGCCCCAGGGCTACGACTCGCTGGTGGGCGAGCGCGGGCAGGGCCTGTCGGGCGGGGAGCGCCAGCGCATCAGCATCGCCCGCGCGCTGCTGATCGACCCGCGCATCCTGATCCTGGACGAGGCCACTTCGGCCGTGGACACCGAAACCGAAAAGGAAATCCAGAAGGCGCTCGATAACCTGGTGCAGGGCCGCACCACCATTGCCATCGCCCACCGCCTGTCCACGCTGCGCAAGGCCGACCGCCTGGTGGTGATGGACCGCGGCGAGGTGGTCGAGGTCGGCCCGCACGACGCCCTGATGGAAAAGCAGGGTGCCTATTGGCGCCTGTACGAAGCCCAGGCCCGCCGGGCCGAGGAAGACGCCGAGGCGTCGGGCCTCGTCATCGACAGCGCGTTGCTGCACCCCGCCCATCCGGCGGGCAACTCCTGACCCTTGAGAGAGCGCACGCCATGACCTCTTCGCCAGTCTTCAACGCAGCCTCTTCGGTGGCGACCGTGCGCCTGCAGCGCAATGCGCACGGTCGCTTGGTGCTCACCCTGCCCGACGGCACCCAGCACGCCGACGTGGTGCCCGTGCGGGCCTTTCCCATCGCAGCGCCCGCCGAGGGCATCTCCCTGGTCGGAACGGACGGCCATGAACTGCAGTGGATCGAGCACCTCGACCACCTGCCCGCCGCCGCCCGGGCGCTGGTCGAGGAAGACCTCAATGCCCGCGAATTCGTGCCGATCCTGCAGAAGCTGGTCAGCGTGTCGGGGTTTTCCACCCCCAGCACCTGGTCGGTGGAGACGGACCGTGGCCCCGCGCAACTGGTGCTCAAGGCCGAGGAAGACATCCGCCGGCTGGGGGGACGCACCACCTTGCTCATCGCCTCGGCCGACGGCGTGCAGTTCCGCGTGCCCGATGTGGCGGCGCTGGACAAGCCCTCGCGCCGGCTGCTGGAGCGTTTTCTATAGCGCCACCGCCCCGCAGGGCGTGGTGCCGTGCCGTTTTTACCGGGTCAGGCCTGGGGCCTGGAGCGGGCCAGGGTTTGTCGAATGACTAGGGGTAAACCCTGGTTTTTGCGTTGATCCCTTAAAAAGGCCTTAATTCCCCCTTCTTTTTGCCGTTATGAAGTACGACAAGGGATGAATTCCGCTTGCCGCTCCACCTTCACGAACGGACCCCGCCATGCAAATGCCACCTGTTGACCGATCGCCGAGCTGGCGTCCCCAGGGCGCCGATTTGTATTCCACGGGGGCCTCCGGCGCGGTTCCTGTGCGGCCCATCCATGCGGCCAACCCCGTCGAGTCGATGGACCGTCTGGGCGAGGGGGCCATCGTGCGAGAGCCGGACAAGCCGTCCGACCCGGACAACCGCAACCGCGACTGGACCGAGGTCAAGAAAAAGGATGCGGTCGAGGAGCCCCAGGACCCGCCGCCCGAGCCCATCTACAAGCAACTTCTCGAATTCATCCAGTCGATGTGGCGCGCCAGCGGCAGCGCCATCGAAATAGCGCAAGAACTCAACAAGACGCCGTTGCAGGAGCGCCTGGCCCAGGAGGCCAAGGACGAGCCGCTCACCTATGCCGACCCCAAGGTCAAACGCACCGGCGGACTCTGAAACGATTTGCTATTAAATAAATAGCATATCGCCCTAGTGTTGATTGCGCTGGGGGCGGTTTTGACTATCAGCCTGCGGGCCGCGGCAGCGGATGGACGCCTAGGGTTTAGCCGCGCTGGCCGGGGTTTTCGCCGCTTCGGCCCGAGCGCGGTCGCGTTCGGCGCGGTACTTGACGGCGAACGCCTGCACTTCGTCATAGGACACGAACCCGTCGTGGTTGGTGTCGGCGTCGTCGAAAGCGTTGGCCAGGCGGGGGAACAGCGCCACTTCCGAGCGGCTCAGCTTGCCGTCGCCATTGAAGTCCAGCATCTTGAACTCCTTTTGCGCCTTGATTTCGCCCTTGCTCAGCGGCGCGCTCGCCTTGGCCTGAGGGGCGGAAGCCGCGGCGGCCGGGGGCGTCGCGGCCACGGCGCTGAAGGCCAGGCCGATGGCGAGCAGGGAAAACAGCGCGATGGCACGCAGGGCGGTGGCCTGGGATGGTCGGGCTGGCGTGGCAATGGCGCGGCCAGGGCTGCGGGGCGACAGGGGGGCGGCTGGGGCGTTCATTGGGGGCATGTTGTCACAGATGGTGGAGCCGGCCGGTTTTGCAATCGGGAACCGCAGGGTTTCACCGGCGGTTGCAAAGGTTTGCGCTTCTTTGCCTGTCGGCACGCGCTCGACAGCCTCTCCAACCACCCTTCAACCGGCGCCAACCGACTCAGCCGGGATTGGAAATGCCGCTGTTCACATGCCCCGAAGGGACGTGCCGCGCCGCCGAGGTGACGTGGCCGGTCTGGTCGTCGAAGAAGAAATCGGGCTCGAACTCGCGCAGAAACCCGCCCTTGTCCAGCCCACCCAGGAACATGGCCTCGTCCACGGCGATGTTCCAGTTCATGAGCGTCTGGATGGCGCGCTCGTGCGCCGGCGCGCTGCGGGCGGTGACCAGGGCGGTGCGCAGGCGCATGCCCGACGAACTGCCCGCCGCCTGCTGCAGGCGGTGCAGCGCGGCCAGCAGGGGTTTGAAGGGGCCGTCGGGCAATGGCTGCGCGGCCTTGTCGGTCTCGTGGCGCTGGAAGGCGGCGAGCCCCTGCGCCTGGTACACGCGCTCGGCCTCGTCGGAGAACAGCACGGCGTCGCCGTCGAAGGCGATGCGCACCTCGTGCGGATTGGCGTGGCTGGCCTGCACCGATTCGGTCAGCACCCGCGCGGCCGGGTAGCCCAGCTGCAGGGCCTGGCGCACGTCGGCCTCGTTGGCGGACAGGAACAGGTGTGCGCCCAGCGGCCGCAGGTAGCGGAACGGATCGCGCCCCTGCGTGAACACGCCGCGCTCCAGCGGCACATGCGCCGCGCTGGCCGAGCGGAAGATGCGCATGCCGCTCACCGGGTCGTTGCGCGACAGCACCACCACCTCCACGCGCTGGTGGCCGGGTTCGTTGAAGGCCAGCAGCTTCTTGACCAGCGAAAACGCCACGCCCGGGCGCGCCGGCGTGTCCAGGCGGTCGAGCTGCAACTGCATGTAGGTCTGCGGCTGCAGCGGGTCGAACAGGCGGTTTTCCTCCTCGAAGTCGAACAGCGCGCGCGAGGAGATGGCGACGACGAGCTTGTCGTCCAGCGTCATGGCCATGGCGGGCTCCGGCGGCGGCGTGGGCTGGTCATTTGACGAATTGGTTGAGCTGGATGATGGGCATGAGCACGGCCAGCACGATCAGCATGACGATGAGCCCCATGGCGACGATGAGCAGGGGCTCCAGGATGGTGGCCAGCTGCAGCGCCCTGCGCTGCACCTCGGTGGACAGCTGCGTGGCGGCGCGCTGCAGCATCACGGGCAACTGGCCGGTCTGCTCGCCCAGGCGCGCGAACATGGCGACCAGGCCGGGAAAGCGCTTTTTCTGCGCCATGGCCGAGGCCAGCGGCGCGCCCTCGCGCACCAGCACCAGCGCGTCGAGCGCATCGGCGCGCATGGCGCGGTTGTTCAGCGTTTCCGCCGCGGCCTGCAGCGCCCGCAGGATGGGCACGCCCGCGCCGGCCAGCATGGCCAGTGTGCCGGCGAAGCGCGCCGCGTTGTAGCCGCGCGCCAGCTTGCCCACCAGCGGCAGTGTCAGCCACACGGCGTCGAACTTCTCGCGAAATCGCGGCTGCGCCAGGGCATACCTTGCCCCGAATGCTATAAAAATAAGAGCGATCAGCGCTGCCCAGCCGTAGTGGCGCACGGCGTCGCTGAGGGCCAGCATGGCCACGGTGAGAAAGGGCAGCGCGCGCTTGGTGCCGGCGAACACGGCCGCCACCTGGGGAACCACATAGCCCACGAGGAACAGCACGATCACGATTGCCACCAGGGTGACGATGGCCGGGTACAGCGCCGCGCCGACCAGCTTGGCCTTGAGGGCCTGCCGGTCTTCCAGGTCGTCCGCCAGGCGCTCCAGCACCAGCCCCAAGTTGCCGCTGTGCTCGCCGGCGCCGATCACTGCGCAGTAGATGGACGAGAACTCGCGCGGGTGGGCGGCGAGGGCGCGGGCGAAGGTGGAGCCGGCATTCACCTCGGCGCGCAGGGTGGCGACCAGATGGCGCTGGCGTTCGTCGTCGGCCTCGTCGGCCAGGGCGGTAAGGGCCCGCTCCAGCGGCAGGCCCGAGGCGACCAGTCCGGCGAGCTGGCGCGTCCAGATCGAGAGCGCCGTGGCGCCGAACACGGGCCGCGTGAAAAGCCGCTGGCTGAACGTGGTGGCCTCCCCGCCGGTCGGGCCCTGGCCCGCCGCGAGCGCCTCCACGGCCATGGGCACGAGCGCCTGGGCCCGCAGCAGGCTGCGGGCGGCCTTGGCGGTGTCGGCTTCGATGGTGCCTTTGCGGGTCTGGCCCTGCGCGTCGAGGGCTTCAAAGGAAAAGGCGGGCATGCGGTTCAGTCAGGGGCGGCAAGGTGGTGGCAACGGGGCGGTGCGTGATGGTAGCCGCTGCCGGTGGCAGGCCGATGTCGCGCAGCGGTGGGTGGCCCTGAAGCCCGCCCGCCGCATGCCCGCTCACTCCGCCCGGTTGGCGGCGGCCACGATGTCCAGCGACCGATGGCGCAGCGCCGGGTCGTACACGTCGGTCACCAGCATGAACTCGTCGGCACGGGTTTCCTCGGCCAGCGCGCGCAGGCCGGCGCGCACCGTGTCCGGCCCGCCGATCACGCCGGCGGCCAGGAAGTCGCCGATGGCGGCACGCTCCTGGGGAGACAGCCGCGCCGCGAAGTCCTCCACGGGCGGCTGCAGTTGCAGGCGGTTGCCGGTCAGGATGCCCAACACCCGCTGGTAGGTGCTGCTGGCGAGGTATTCGGCCTCGGCATCGGTCGGGGCGGCGATCACCGGCACGCCCACCACCACGTAGGGCGCGGCCAGCGTGGGGGAGGGGCGGAACAGCCGGCGGTACAGATCGATCGCCTGGTGCAGCATGCGCGGCGCGAAGTGCGAGGCGAAGGCATAGGGCAGGCCGCGCTCGGCCGCGAGCTGGGCCGAGAACAGGCTGGAGCCCAGCAGCCAGATGGGCACCTCGGTGCCGGCGCCGGGCGTGGCCACGAGGCGCTGGCCGGCCTGCACGGGCCCCAGCAGGCGCTGCAGCTCGGCCACGTCGCGCGGGAAGTCCTGTTCGGTCTCCACGCGGTCGCGGCGCAGGGCACGCATGGTGGGGCCGTCGGTGCCGGGCGCGCGGCCCAAGCCCAGGTCGATGCGGCCGGGGTACAGCTCGGCCAGCGTGCCGAAGGCCTCGGCCACCACCAGCGGCGCGTGGTTGGGCAGCATGATGCCGCCCGAACCGACGCGGATGCGCTGCGTGGCGCCGGCGATGTGGCCGACCAGCACGGCCGTGGCCGAGCTGGCGATGCCGGGCATGTTGTGGTGCTCGGCCAGCCAGTAGCGCGAAAAGCCGAGCGATTCGGCATGCTGGGCGGTGCGCACGGCGATCTGCAGGGCCTCGGCCACCGTGCCGCCTTCGCGCACGGCCACCAGATCGAGCATGGAGAGGGCGGGGAATCGTTGCGTGGGGCGTTGCGGAGAGGTCATGCGGGCGATTGTGGGGCGCCGGCCAAACCTGTGCTCGCCCATGGACATCCACTCATACCGCCGATGGACAAGGCCGTCTCGCGCAGGGTCGGCGCCTTGTAATATTCGGCCCCCAAGGGAGGGGTGATCGCCTCAATGGCAAATCACACGATCAACACAATGCGGCTCCGACCGCAACGACTTCTATGAAAATTGTCGATGGAATGATTCATGGCTCACGGATATTGCACAACCGTTATTCGAATCTTGAGCATGGCGAATTGTCGAGCGTCAACGGCATCATCCTGCACCAGACCAACAGCACTACCGCCTTTCCGACGCTGCTGGCCTATTACTGGCGCAGCGTGGGTGCGCACTTTCTCATCGCGCCTGGCGGGATGATTTACCAGACGGCGCGAATGGATCGGGTTTGCTTCCATGTCGGTGCAATCAAGTCCAAGTGCAGGGTGACCCATACCTGCACCCCAGACCAGACCAAGGCACTGAAAAGCATCCTGGCTTCGTCTTTGCCGCAGAAGGACAAGGACTTTGCGATACACCAACTGGAAATGAAAAAACCGGCCCATCTCAGGTACCCGAGCAATCTGGATTCCCTGGGCATCGAAGTCGTGGGCGCCTCGAAAGATGATCAATACGCATCGCCGACTGCCGCACAAAACGCTGCCAGCGTGTGGCTCATCGACGCCTTGATGCAGCACCTCAACCTCAAACGCACGGCGGTTTACCGCCATCCCGAGGTTTCCAGAAAACTGGAATCGGAAGCCTCTCAGGTCGCGTATTGAGTTCTTGAGATGAAGAAAAAAGCATTCTTTCTCTTTGTGTTGCCGGTGCCGCTGGCCGCTTGCATCGCCTATCTGTGGATCACCCATACGCCGCATGTGCACGCTGTGCGAATAGAGAAGGTGGTCAAGGTGGATATGGACCCCGACACCGCTTTGATGTGTGCCGGCTTTGAGATGAACGTCGAGCAGTTCAATGAAAAGTTCAACCAGGCCAAGCACTTCTGGCAGTTGTTCCTCGATGATTACTCATGGCTGCCTTGCTACTACAAAACCACCATCGAAGGCAAGGAGTACCGGCTGCGCGCCGGTGGATTGGCGGAGGTCGTCACCGCAGAGGGCGATATCACCTACTTTGATTGGGGCGACGGACCAGTTGATCACCAAAAGTACTCCGCTCCGTGAAGCGCCGCTTCAATCCCGCGTGACGCGCAGCACTTCCTCGGGGCTGGTGATGCCAGCGCGCACCAGGCGCTCGCCGTCGTCGCGCATCAGCGTCATGCCGCCGGCCAGGGCCGTGGCGCGCAGTTCGGCTTCGGAGGCCTGGCTGTGGATCTGGGCGCGCAGCGTGTCGTCCACCACCAGCATCTCGAACACGCCCGTGCGGCCGCGGTAGCCGCTGGGGTCGGACGGATCGAGCTTGCGCACCAGGCGCTGGGCCAGCACGCCGAGCAGCGAGCTGGACAGCAGGAAGGGCTCCACGCCCATGTCGGTCAGGCGCGTGACGGCGCTGGCGGCGTCGTTGGTGTGCAGCGTCGCCAGCACCAGGTGGCCGGTGAGCGAGGCCTGGATGGCGATCTGCGCGGTCTCGAAATCGCGGATCTCGCCGATCATGATCACGTCCGGGTCCTGGCGCAGGATGGCGCGCAGGGCCTTGGCGAAGGTGAGGTCGATCTTGGCGTTCACCTGCGTCTGGCCCACGCCCGGCAGCTCGTATTCGATGGGGTCTTCCACCGTCATGATGTTGCTGCTGGTGGCGTCCAGGCGACCCAGCGCCGAATACAGCGTGGTGGTCTTGCCCGAGCCCGTGGGCCCGGTCACCAGGATGATGCCGTGCGGCTGGTGGATCAGGCTGTCGAAGCGGCGCAGGGTGTTGCCCTGCATGCCCACGGACTCCAGGCTCAGCTTGCTTTCGCTCTTGTCCAGAAGGCGCAGCACGGCGCGTTCGCCATGGGCGCTGGGCAGGGTGGACACGCGCACGTCGATGGCGCGGGTGCCCAGGCGCAGGCTGATGCGGCCGTCCTGCGGCAGGCGCTTTTCCGAAATGTCGAGGTCGGCCATGATCTTCAGGCGCGAGATCAGCGCGGCATGCAGCGCGCGGTTGGGCTGCACCACCTCGCGCAGGGTGCCGTCCACGCGAAAGCGCACGCTGGAGTGGCGTTCGTAGGGCTCGATGTGGATGTCGCTCGCGCCGTCGCGCGCGGCCTGCGTGAGCAGCGCGTTCAGCATGCGGATGATGGGCGCGTCGCCCGCCGACTCCAGCAGGTCTTCCACCGCCGGCAGCTCTTGCATCATGCGCGAGAGGTCGGCATCGGATTCGACCTCGCTTACCACGGTGGCCGCGCTCGATTCGCCCTGCGAGTAGGCCGCGCTGATGCGCTGCGCCAGCGCGTGGGCATCCAGCGGCATGAGCTCGCGCACGGCGTACTTGCGCAGCACCTCCGACAGGGCGCCGGCATCGGGCGTGGGGCCGTGCCACAGAACGGTGGTCTGGCCGTCGTCCTCGAGCAGCAACTGGGCAGTGCGCGCGAACGCGTAGGGAAGCGGGTGGCGCATGGGCTTACTGGGGACTGAGCTTTTCCGGGGGCGCGGTGTACTCGTCGGATGGCGAGGTCACCGGCCGCGGAAGGGCGCGCTGCTCGGGCGCCAGCGGTGCGATCGGCGCGGTGCGCAGCGGTGCCTGCGGCACCAGCGGAGTCGTGGGTGCGGTGGTGTCGCTGCGCAGCGGCGGCAGCACCGGCGCATCGGACACGCTGCGCATCACGGTGCTGGGCGCGGGCTGCGTGTTCTGCTGCAGGGCGCGGATGGCCTCGTAGCGGTCGGCCATCACGGCGTCGCTGGTGGCGGCGTCGCGGATCACGAGCGGGCGCAGGAACACCATCAGGTTGGTCTTCTTGCGCGAGCGGTTTTCGTTGCGGAACAGGCCGCCCACCAAAGGCAGGTCGCCCATCAGCGGCACCTTGTCCTGGCCGAGCGCGTAGCGGTCTTCCAGCAGGCCGCCCAGCACGATCACGCTGCCGTCGTTCACCAGCACGGTGGATTCGATCGATCGCTTGCTGGTCGTGGGGCCGTTGGCGGCAGTGAGCGTGCCGTCGTTCACTTGAGAGACTTCCTGATACAGCGTGAGCTTGACCAGGCCGTTCTCGTTGATCTGCGGTCGCACGCGCAACATCAGGCCCACGTCCTTGCGCTCGACGGTGGTGAACGGGTTGACGGTGCTGCTGCCGGTGCTGTTGGCGTAGGAGCCGGTCACGAACGGCACGTTGTTGCCGATGATGATCTGGGCCTCTTCGTTGTCCAGCGTCATCAGGTTGGGGGTGGAGAGCACGTTGGCATCGCCCGTGTTCTCCAGGAAGTTGGCCAGCGCGCCCAGGTAGTAGTTGCCGTTGATGCGCGGCGCGATGGCCACGTTCATGCCGTTGCCCAGGCTGCTGCCGCTGGAGGTGAGGGCCGACGCGATGCTGGTCGAGTTGCCGCTGGCCGCCGCCAGGGCGAGGTTGATGATGTTGGAGCCGCCGCCCTGCGTGGAGTTGGTGCCGATCACGCCCACCGTGCCGCTGCCGGTGTTGCCCACCACGCTTTGCCACTGGATGCCGAACTCCGCCACCTTGTTGGCCGCGACTTCCACGATCAGGCTTTCCACCAGCACCTGTGCACGCCGGCCGTCGAGCTGGTCGATCACGGCGCGCAATTGCCGGAACTGCGGCTCGGGCGCGGAGATGATGAGCGAATTGGTCGTCGGGTCGGCCTGGATCTGCCCGCCGGTCGAGGGCTGGTTGCTGTTGGACGAATTCCCCAGGCTGCTGGCGTTGCTGCCCAGTCCGCCACCGCTGCTGCTGCTACTGCTCCCACCGAATGCGGAGTTGTTGCTCATGGAGCTGCCGCCCCCGGTCTGCGACATGCCGCCGCCCGAGAGGCCGGTGGAGCCCAGCCCTGAACCCGTGGGCGCGCCGGACGTCGCTCCCGAGCCCGAAGACCCACTGCCCGTGGCCGACGACAGCGCCGCGCGCAGGGTGGCCGCGAGCTTGGTGGCGTCGGCGTTCTTCAGGTACACCACGTGGATGTTGCCGCCGGCAGCGCTGCTGCCGGGCGTGGGCGGCTGGTCGAGCTTTTGCACCAGCGACCGCACGAGCGCCAGGCGCGCCGGGTTGGCCGCCCGCAGGATGAGCGAGTTGCTGCGCGGCTCGGCCAGCAGCGTGGTGCGAAACGATGTGTCGGACTGTCCCTGGGCCACGGCCGGCACGGCCCCGGCCGCCGTGCCGCTGCCCTCCAGCAGCCGCGACACCAGCGGCGCCAGTTCGGTGGCCAGCGCGTTCTGCAGCGGGATGACCTCCACGTCGCTGGCGTTGGAGACGTCCATCGCCGCCACGATGCGCGCCAGGCGCTGCAGGTTGTCGGCGTAGTCGGTGATCACCAGCGAGTTGTTGCCGGGGTTCACGTTGATGGTGTTGTTGGGGCTGATGAGCGGGCGCAGCACCGGCACCAGGTTGGCCGCGTTCTCGAAATTGAGCTTGAAGATCTGCGTGACGATCTGCCCCCCACCCCGCGTACCGCCGAGACCGCTTTCCGACACGTTCACGCTGCCGGCCTGCAGCTTGGCATCGGCCTCGGGCACGACCTTGTACAGGCCCGCGGCCTCCACCACCGTGAAGCCCTGCAGCCGCAGCGCGGCCAGGAACTGCTGGAAGGCGGCGGCGGGCGTCACCGCGCGTTCGGTCACCAGGGTGAGCTGGCCCTTCACGCGCGGGTCCACCACCACGTTGCGGCCGGTGATGGTCGCCATGGTGCGTGCCACGGCCTCGATCTCGGCGTTGGCGAAGTTCAGCGTGACCGGCTCGCCGGCGCGCACGCTGCTGGTGCCGGTGCCCACGGCCGTCTGGGCCTGGAGCGTGCCGCCCGCGCAGGCCAGCAGGGCCCCAGCGGCCAGGGAGTGAAGCGCGAACCGCAGGCGTTGCGAAGTCAAGGAAGTCATAGGGTCAACCCACGGTGATGATGGAGCGCGCGCCGGTGCGCCGCCCGATGATATTGAGGAGATTGGCCAGCGCGCCCTCGCGCTCGGGCGCTGCGGTGGCCTCGCCGGTGAAGCGCAGACGCTGGCCCACCCACTGGCCGCTGCCGGACAGGCGAAGGGCGCCGTCGAGCGTGGACAGCGCCAGGGTGGGCGCCTGCCCGCCCTGCAGCACCAGCCGGTAGCTGCCCATGGGGCGCAGCGTGGACAGGCGCGAGGACATGTCCAGCGCATCGATCTGCGCCTGCCCGTCCACCACCAGGCGGCCGGCGGAC
Source organism: Acidovorax sp. NCPPB 3576 (assembly GCF_028473605.1). Classification (NCBI taxonomy): domain Bacteria; kingdom Pseudomonadati; phylum Pseudomonadota; class Betaproteobacteria; order Burkholderiales; family Comamonadaceae; genus Acidovorax; species Acidovorax sp. NCPPB 3576. The sequence goes on from NZ_CP097267.1 coordinate 918,278, forward strand.
CAGTCGAACGAAAGGCTCTGCGTGCCCAGGGCCAGCTGGCCCTGCGGCTGCAGCGTGTTCCAGGGCGTGCCCAGGCCGGCGAGCACGGCGGCCGGCCACTGGCTGCGGCCGTCGGCCACGGTCACGCGGGCACCGCCCCAGTGCGGGCGCAGCCGCAACTGCACCGGCTGGGGCGTGCAGCAATCGGCCCGCAGTTCGGCACGGGCGCCGTTCCACGCCGGGCGCAGGCGCCACTGCAGGCGGCCGGGCAGGGCGGCCTGGTCCTGGCTGCCACGCCCGCCGGTCAGCACCACCTGGGCCGAGCCGGTCCACACCGTGCCGCGTGCCTGCGCCAGCAGCACCTGCCCGCCGCTGGCCTGCTCCACGGCGCTGGCCAGCCACTGCGCGGGCGCGAAGACCAGCAGTGCCGGCAGCGCGCCCAGCAGCACGCCGGCCAGCGCCCAGCCGCGCGGCGAGCGCGGTACGGCGGAGCCGGCAAGGGAGGTGCGGGGGGCAGGGTGGCGGGACAAGGTGGCGTTCAAAAAAGGATTCGGGAAAGCAAAGGCATCGAAATACGGATCAGCCCGGCGGCAATGCCAGCACCAGCGTGCCGTCCCACCGTGGCATGTCGGGGGCCGCAGGCTGGTTGGACAGGGCCGCTGGCGGCTTGTTGGCGGCCGTGGGACCGACCACGGCCGTGCTGCTGCGCGCCAGGCGCGCCTCGATCGGCACGGTGCGGGCATTGGTGCGCGCCTGCGACAGCCACAGGGCCAGCGCATCGGCGGGCGCTCCCTTGAGCGTGACGGTGGCGCGGTCGCCCAGCACCGCCATCTGCGCGGTGGTGCCCAGGCGCTGCGTGAGCGAGCTGCGCAGCACCTGGGCGGTGTCGCCCAGCGGCGCGCGGGGTGCGCTTTGCAATTGCAGCGCCTCGGCCTGCAGCGACTGCATGTGCTGCAGTTGCGCATCCAGCTCGGCGTGGCGGGCAGGCGCGCTGCGCAGGGTCTGCAGCGCGGGGGCGATCGCCACCCACCACAGCAGCGCGGCGGCGACCAGGCCGGCAGCAGCCAGCGCCAGCGATTGCTCGCGCGGAGCCAGGGCGTTCCAGCGCGCTTTCAGGGGCGCAGCTGCGCTGTTGTTGGAGGAAGAGGGAGAGGAGGCAGGTGCGGGGCGCTTCATGGCTGGCCTCCGGTGCGCAGCAGCCACTGGCCGTCCTGCATTCGCGATGAATAGCCGGCGGCGGACAGGCGCTGGTTGGCGCTGGCCAGCGCTTCGGCCGGCAGCTCGAGCCCGCGCAGGCGCAGGTCGCCCGCGCTGTAGTCGAGTGCCGTAGGCAGTTGGCCCGGCGGCAGCGCGGCGCCCGCGGCGGCCAGCATGGGTTCGAGGTCGCGCGGCGAGACGCTGCCAGCGGCCTGGCGCAGCTGGGCGAGTTCGCGCTCCATCTGCACGGGCGCATCGACCACCACTTTCACCTGCGGAAAGGTCTGCGTGAGCGCGGCACGCACGCCAGCCTGCTTGGCCTCCAGCGCCTGGCGCTCCTGCCAGGCCCAGGCATTGAGGCCCACGAGCTGCGTGGCCACCAGCACCCCGAGGGCCCAGCGCGCGGCGCGCCATTGCGGCGCGCGCGCGAAAGTGCCCAGCGTGCTGCCGGCCTTGCGCAGTGCACGGGTGCGGCCGCTGCTGGCCAGGTCGAACTGTGCCAGGTCCCACTCGCCGCGTGCGGCGTCCAGGGCGCGCTGGCTGGCGGTGTAGATCACGGCGGGGCGGCCCAGCATCTGCTCGGCGAGCGCGGCCACGGCGGGCTCGGCGCGCACCGCAGGGGGCTGCTCGGCCTCGGCCATCGCGCCCGTGAGCTGCAGGGCCATGGGCGACAGCGGCACCACCACCACGGCCTGGTCGGGCCCCTGTGCGGTGGCCACCAGTTGCGCGTCTTCGGGCGTGCCCACGGCGAAATAGCCGGGCGCGCCGCTGGCGGTGGGGCCGGGTGCCCATTCGGGCACCACGCGCTGCACCGGGCGGCCGGCGGCTTCCAGGGCCTGGAGCGCGGCGCGCAGCCAGGTCCGGTCGCACACGGCAACCCAGGCGGGCGCGCCGGGGCGGGCCCCGGGCTCCAGCGCGAAGTGCAGCGCGGCGGGGTCGTCCAGCAGGCGCTCTTCGAGCAGCCCTTCGAGCACGGCGCGCAGGCGCGGCGCCTGCGCGCCGGCACCGGGCGGCAGGGTCACGCGCTGCCATGACAGGGCACGGGCCGGCACCACGGCCACCACCTCGCCGGCGCGGCCGGGGTCGGGCAGCAGCGCGGCGGTCGTGCTCGCGTGTCGTGTGGCGGTGTGGCCGTCGGTGGTCAGCGTGTAGCCGTACTCGGTGGCCGGCCCCGGGTGGCCCGGGGGCAAGGAAAGGATGAGGGTGCTCATGGATGGGTTTCGCGGGCCATTTTAGGGGCGTGGCATGACGGATCGCGCGGCCGGGGTCAGCGGGTGGCCACGGCGGCGTCGTTGCGCGCGAAGACCCCCCGTTCGCGCCACAGTGTGCGGGCTTCGCGGCCGGCCTTGTAGACCAGGGAGCGTTCCTGCACCACGGTGCTTCCCAGCCGCAGCCGGCCGAGCACTTCGTAGTACGACGAGGAGACGGTGTGCGTGGTGGTGTCCATTTGCGCGGAGCCGCTCAGCAGCTTGCGCGCGTCTTCCTCGTTGCGAAAGTGCCGCGCCTCGCGCGCCTGCACCAGCTGCTGCGCGCCGGCCATGTCCAGCCCCTCGATGCTGGCCTGCAGCACCTGGGCGCTGGCCGTGTTCAGGTTCACCCGCGTGCTGCGTGGCAGCACGGTGGCGTAGGGCTCCAGCGCCGCGATGGTGGCGGCGTCCACGCCCAGCCAGGACAGCTGCGACAGGGTGCGCGGCATCAGGGGCGCATTGCTCGCATCACCGCCCGTGGCCTTGGCCTGGCGCAACCCGTCGGCCAGCAGGTTCAATTGCTGGCGCGGCAGGCCGAGCTGCTCGAAAAGGCGGGTGAACTGGCGCAGGGGAATTTCCTGCACCGCGTTGCCGTCCACCAGGTTGAAGAGGTTCAGGCGAGACTGCAGGTCGATGATCCGGCCGGACAGGAAGGCATCGGCCGTGTCGGTGCTCGCGTCCTCGGGCTGGCTCACGTTGCGGTCGGCCGCGAGGAAGGTGGACAGGCGCGCTTCTTCCAGCGGCACGGCCCAGGGCTCGGCCAGGTGGTCGGTGCCGTCGCTGTCGCGCGCGGCAGCGTCCTCGCGCAGGATGAGCCGCGACCAGTCGAGCGCGCCCGCCAGGATCCATGCCGACTGTGCCCGCGCCCGTTCGGCGGTTTCCACCTCGACCGCGCGCCACTGCTGCCACATGGCCGCGGCGGCGAACGTGGCCACCAGCGTCACGGTGAGCATGGCGGCCAGCAGCGCCGCGCCGCGTGCTGCGGGGCGGCGGCCGGGCGTGCGGTGGGCGCGTGTCATGTCTTGCCTCCGCCGTTCACCGGGTTGACCCAGTCGCGGGTGAGCGTGCCCGCCAGCGCCCGGCCGGAGGGCAGCGTCAGCTGCAGCCGCACGCCCTCGGGAATATTGGTCGCCGCCGTCGGGCCCTGCGATTGCGGCAGGTTGGCGGTCGTCTCGCTGCTGGACAGGGCGTTGTACCAGGCCCCGTCGCGGTAGTAGTAGATCTGCCAGTTCACCAGCGGCATGAGCACGGTCTCGGTGCGACGCTCTGCCTCGCCCGGCGTGCGGGCCCATTGCGCCGCGCGCTGCCAGGCCTCGCGCCATTGCGCCCGCGTGCGCACCGGCAGCGACTGCCAGCGCAGCCATTGGTCGATGCCGTTCACGTTGCGCCGCGTCCAGGCCACGACCACCGGGCCCTCGTCGGGCTCGGCGGTGCTGCGGCGCGTCATGCGCAGCACCTGGCCGTCCCAGTCGAGCGGCTCGGTCTGGTCGATGGCCTGCAGGGCATCCAGGTCGGTGCCCCACTGGGCGAGCGCCGCCTGGATGACGAGCAGGCCGTCGGCCCGCTCCCGCGTCTGCTCCTGCGCGCGCACCATGCCGTCGAGTCCGCGCCAGCTCATGATCGCCAGGATCGCCATGATGGCGATGGCCACGAGCAGTTCGATCAGCGTGAAGCCGCGCGAAAGCCGGGTTCGGTGGCCCATGTCAGTACCTCCCCACGATGGTGGACAGGCGCAGCACGGAGTTCTGCCCGTCGGACACCTGGGCATCGACCCGGCGGAACTGCGGGTTGGGCGTGGGCCGCACGACCAGCGTGACGTCGTAGCGGCGCCCGGCCTGCTCGCAGGCCAGCGTGCTGTCGCCGATGGGCGGCATCTGGCGCGACAGGCGCACCTTCACGAGTTCGTTCTCGGCGCACAGGTGGGCCAGCAGCACGTCGGTCTGGCGCGCGGCGTTGCGCGTGAGGGCCGACGTGGCCTGCAGCCCCGCCATGAGCGCGATCGCCACGATGGCCAGCGCCACCATCACCTCGACCAGCGTGAAGCCGCGCTCACGCGGCCGGGGATGCCCGCCGGGGCGGCCCGTCATGGCGCGGGCTCCACGGCGAAGGGCCGCAGACCGTCGGTGACCACGCGCACCGCGCGCCCCGGGTGGCCCTGGTTGGCCAGCACGACCTGCTGCGGGCCGATGAGCGGCTCCGGCCCGAGCTGCAGCAGGCCCGGCCCCAGCACCTGCGTGCCAGGGTCCAGCCAGGCACCGGGCGACGGATTGCCCGGCAGCCCTTCGAAGCGAAAGCCCCCGGCGAACGCGCGCCATCGCACCCTGGCGCCGGAGGCCCGCGATTGCGCGCGCGCTGCCTCCAGCAGCGCCGAAAGCCGTTCGCCCTCGCGCTCCAGCAGGGTCTGGCCGTTGTCGCGCAGCGCAAAGCCGACGCCGGCGGTGGCCAGCGCGATGATCGAAACCACCACCAGCAGCTCGAACAGGGTGAAACCCCGGGCGCGGCGGAAAGGGTGCGGGGTCACAGGATATCGATCGCCACAGGGCCTGGGGGCGGTGAGTTCATGGGCGCCGCGTCAGGCTGCGGCCCCGTGGGGCGGCCGTCACTGCCAGCTGCCGATGTCCGCATCCTTGCCCTCGCCGCCGGACTGGCCGTCGGCCCCGAACGACATCACGTCCACTTCGCCCTTGATGCCGGGGCTGAGGTACTGATAGGGGCGTCCCCACGGGTCGTTGGGCAGTTTGTCCAGGTAGGGGCGCCAGTTGCCGGGCGCTGGGCCCGATGCGGGCTTGGCGATGAGCGCCTGCAGGCCCTGCTCGGCCGTGGGGTAGCGCTGGTTGTCCAGGCGGTACAGCTTGAGGGCCTGCACGATGTTGGTGATGTCGGTGCGCGCCGCGGTGCTGCGGGCGTCGTCGGCACGGTCGAGCACGTTGGGCACGATGAGCGCGGCGAGCACGCCGATGATCACCAGCACCACCATCAATTCGATCAGGGTGAAGCCGGCCGCCAGGCGGCGGCGTGCGGTGCGTGCAAGGGAAGAGGCGTGTGAATTCACTGAGGGGCGACTCGGGTAAGGCAGATGCGGTCAATCATAATCGTGCGATGGTGACAAACACATACGGCAGGTGGGGCGTGCGCCTGGGCACGATGGCCCTGTGGGCGCTGGCAGGCGCAAGCGTGGTCTATTGGGGCCTGCGCCTTTCGGCCCGGCCGGCGGGGCCCGGCGTGGCGGCGGCAGCGCCCGCGCCGCTCGCTCCCGATGCCCAGGCCCTCGCGCGGCTGTTGGGCGCAGGCCCTGCAGCGCCAGCCGCGCCGGCGGTGCGCGAACCCAGCCGGTTCGCGCTGGTCGGCGTGCTGGCCGGCACCTCCAGCGGCGGCGGCGCGGCCTTGATCGCCGTGGACAGCCAGCCGGCCAAGCCGTTCCGCGTCGGGGCCACGGTGGCCGAAGGGCTGGTGCTGCAGGCCCTGGGCCGCCGCCAGGCACGCCTGGGGCCGTCGCACGACGGCGCGGCCACGGTCACGCTGGAAATTCCGGACAAGCGATAAGCGGAGTGGAAGGGGGGTCAGCGAGGATCGCGGGTAACAAATGAAAATCCATGAAACCCCGTGACAAAGACCCCCGGATTCCGGTCCGCTGCGAACGTTTGGCGCAAAACGTTTTCAGGCCGAGGGTGCCTCCAGCGGTACCGTGGCCCATTCCCCATAGCCCGTCGCGGCCACCGGCCATTCGTCGGCACGCGGCATGCGCCCGGGATGGGTCTGCAGCCATTGCACGCAGCGCGCCACGCCGGCATGGGTGATCCACAGCACATCGCCACGGCGGTCATGCGATAGCTGGCGCGCCTCGGCCAGCGCGGAGTCCACGCGCTGCAGCATCGCGACCAGGCTGTCGCCGCCGCTGGCGCGGGGGGCGTCGAAGTTCATCGTCCATGCATCGATCTCCGCCCGGGCAATGGCATCCCAGCCGCGGCCTTCCCAAGTGCCGAAATCCATCTCGGCGATACGGGCGTCGGGCTCACTGGCCAAATCGACCCTCATCGCAATCAGGGCGTACGCAAGCTGCTCACATCTTTGTAGCGGCGAGTGGCGCATGGCCGCGAACGTGCCAGGCAGCGCGTCGGCCAGCCGGCGGGCGGCATCGGCCGTCGCGGCAGGGTCTGCGGGCACATCGAGTGCGCCGTAGCAGACGCCCGGCGCCACGAGCGGCAGGGCGTGCCGCACCAGCCACAGGCGCCGCAGCGTCACCGCAGGCCCTGGCCGAGCGCGATGGCCGCGCCCAGGTAGATGGCGATTTCGCCGACCTGCTGGGTGGCGCCCAGGCAGTCTCCCGTGAACCCGCCCAGCCGCCGCACGAACCAGCGGCGCATCCACAGCGCAGCCAAGGCGCTGGCAGCGATGGACGCTATCAATACAGTAACGCCCAGCGCATATCCCATCAGCGCCAGAGGCCCCATCGACCACAAGAACGCCGTGGCCAGCGAACGCCCGCTGATCTGGTCTGCCAGCGGCTTGCTCTTGGAGGTGGCCGTGTCGCCCACATGGGCCAGGGTGCGTACCAGCAGCAGGGGCCAAAAGCGCGACAGCACATGGGCTGCGGCCAGCACTGGCAGCACCACGCCCAGGCCGCCCGCGCCCAGCAGCGCGAGCAAGGCCAGCTTGGCGGCGAGCGCCAGCACCAGCGCCATGGCCCCGAAGGCGCCGATGCGCGAGTCCTTCATGATCTCCAGCGCCCGCTCGCGCTGCAGGCTGCCCCCCAGGCCGTCGGCCACGTCGGCCAGGCCGTCTTCATGGAAGCCCCCGGTGACCAGCACGGTGGCCACGGTGCTGAACGCCGCACACACCCAGGGCGCGGCCGGCTGGGGCCCCAGAGCCCACCCGAGCGCGGCATACACCGCCGCCGCGGCAGCAGCCACCAGCCAGCCCACGCCCGGAAAGTGCCCGGCGCTGGCGCGCAACAGGGCCGGGCTGTAGCCCACCCAGGCCGCAGTGCGGCCGGTGACGGGAATCCGGGTGAAGAACTGCACGGCCAGCAGATAGTGGCGAAGCGCCTGCATTTTGTTTGCTACTAAATTAATAGCTATATGCCCTAGTCCTTATTGCGCTGGAGGCCATTTTTGCCTGAAGCGTTTGAACTAGGTGCGCCCAGCCTGCAGGAACAGCTGGTAAGCCGGGTTCAGCGTTTCTTCCACATAGGGATAGCCCAGCGTGGCTAGGAAGGCGTCGAACGCCGCCGCATCGCCCGGTGGCACCTGCATGCCCACCAGAATGCGCCCGTAGTCGGCGCCTTGGTTGCGGTAGTGGAACAGGCTGATGTTCCAGCTCGGCTGCATCAGGCTCAGGAACTTGAACAGCGCCCCTGGCCGCTCGGGGAAGACGAAGCGCAGCAGCCGCTCCTCCTGCGCGAGCGCCGAGCGGCCGCCCACCAGGTGGCGCAGGTGCTCCTTGGCCAGTTCGTCGTGCGTGAGGTCGAGCGCCTCGAATCCGTGGCCCTGGAAGTTGCGGGCGATCTTCTCCGACTCGCCCTTGCCGTGCGTGGTCAGGCCCACGAACACATGGGCGCGTGCCGCGTCGCTGATGCGGTAATTGAACTCGGTCACGTTGCGCGGGCCGCCGGGCAACTGCCCCACCACCTCGCAGAACCGCTTGAAGCTGCCGCGCTCTTCGGGAATGGTGACGGCCAGCAGGGCTTCGCGCTCCTCGCCCACCTCCGCGCGCTCGGCCACGAAGCGCAGCCGGTCGAAATTCATGTTGGCGCCGCACAGGATGGCAGCGTAGGTCTCGCCCTGCGTCTGGTGCGTATCGACGTACTGCTTGATGGCGGCCACGGCCAGCGCGCCGGCCGGCTCCACGATGCTGCGCGTGTCCACGAAGATGTCCTTGATCGCGGCGCACACGGCGTCGGTGTCCACGGTCATGAACTCGTCCACCAGGCCTTGGGCCACGCGGAAGGTTTCCTCGCCCACCAGCTTGACGGCGGTGCCGTCGGAAAACAGGCCCACATCGGCCAGCGTGACCCGGCTGCCCAGGGCCACGGATTGCGCCATGGCGTCGGAATCGTTCATCTGCACGCCGATCACGCGGATCTCGGGGCGCACCGCCTTGATGTAGTTGGCCACGCCGCTCACCAGTCCGCCGCCGCCGATGGCGACGAACACCGCATCGAGCCGGTTGCTGCCCAGGCTTTGCAACTGGCGCAGGATTTCCATGGCGATGGTGCCCTGGCCTGCGATCACATCGGGGTCGTCGAAGGGGTGCACGAAAGTCAGGCCCTGCGCCACCTGCAATTGGGCCGCGTGTTCGTAGGCGTCGGAATAGCTGTCGCCGTGCAGCACGACCTCGCCGCCCAGCGTCCTGACCGCGTCCACCTTGAGCTGGGGCGTGGTCGTCGGCATCACGACGACGGCGCGGGCCCCCAGCTTTTGGGCGCTCATCGCCACGCCTTGGGCATGGTTGCCGGCCGAGGCGCAGATCACGCCTTTTTGCAACTGCTCGGGCGACAGGTGCGCCATCTTGTTGTAGGCGCCCCGCAGCTTGAAGCTGAACACCGGCTGCTGGTCCTCGCGCTTGAGCAGCACCTGATTGCGAAGCCGGCGGCTCAAGGCCTTGGCGGGTTCCAGGGCCGACTCGACCGCCACGTCATAGACGCGGGCGGTGAGGATCTTCTTCAGGTAGTCCAGGGGCGTGAGGTGCGGGGTCATGTCGTGCAGATGTTGCCGCGCCGGTCGCGGGCGGGCCGCCATCATAGGCGTTGCCCCAGGGGCACCGCCGCCGTGCGCAGGACAAAAAAAACGGCCCCGGACTGTGAAGTCCGGGGCCGAATCCATCCTTTGAGGAGATGGAGGAGACAATGGGTGCGAACAAACCGTTTCGGGCTTGCTGTCCACTCTTTCGAGCAACGCATGGTTCGAAGTGTAGCCCAAACCATGCTGCGTTGCAGCAAAATTGACGGGCCATCCCGGGATGGAAATGCCGTTTTCGCTTTTTTTGATGGAGAAAAACAACATGGAATGCACAGTCACCTGGACGGGCGCCTCAGGCACCCGATCCGGCATGGGATTCATCGCCGAAACCGGCAGCGGCCATGTCCTGGCCATGGACGGCGCGCCGGATGCCGCCAACCCCGCCAACGGAGGGCAGAACCTGGCGCCTCGTCCCATGGAAACCGTGCTGGCAGGCACTGGCGGATGCACGGCCTACGACGTTGTGCTGATTCTCAAGCGCGGCCGGCACGATGTGCGCGGCTGCAGCGTCAAGCTCACCTCCGAACGCGCGTCGGTCGATCCAAAGGTGTTCACCCGCATCCACATGCAATTCACCGTGACGGGCAAGGCGCTGCCTGCTGCGGCGGTCGAGCGTGCGATCGCCATGAGCCACGAAAAATACTGTTCGGCCAGCATCATGTTGGCCAAGACGGCGGAGATCACCACGGGCTTCGACATCGTCGAGGGCTGATGCGAGCAGCGCGTTGGCCGGGCCAGCCGCTTCAACCGGTGCAAGTCAGTCAGATGCGATGGGCCACTGTGGTCATGCACTTGGCGGCGACTTTCATCAGCAGGCGCACCGGCGTGGGCAACTCCTGTCCACCTGCCGCCAGGGCGCCGCTGGCGTGGCGCTCTTCGTCGCTTTTCATGCGCGACACCACTGCGCGGGACGCGAGGTCCTGGGCAGGCAATCGCTCCAGATGGCTCTGAAGATGCTGAGCCACCTGCCGTTCGGTTTCCACCACGAGTCCCAGGCTCACCCGGTCGCTGACCTGGGCCGCCGTCCAGCCGATGGCGAACGCGCCGGCGAACCACAGCGGATTGAGCAGGCTCGGCCGGTCGCCCAGCGCATCCAGCCGCTCGCGCGTCCAGGCGAGGTGGTCCGTTTCTTCGCGCGCCGCTTCCAGCAGGTGGGCGCGCAATTGGGCATCCCGCGTCACGGCGGCCTGGCCGGTGTAGAGGGCCTGGGCGCATACTTCCCCCACGTGATTCACCCGCATCAGGGCGCCCGCCAGGCGCTTTTCCGCCGGCGAGAGTGGGGCCTCGGGATGTGCGCTGGCCGGTGACGGCTCGCCAGCCCGCGGTTTCGCAAAGAGAGTGCGCAGGGCGGTATCGACCGCCGACAAAAGTGAATCCATGGAAAAATCGGGTGAAGTTCGAAAAGTGCGACAAGGCTTTCGAATGGATACAAAAATGCGAGCAGGCTTTGCCCACGGGGCGCCGCGACAAGTCAGTTCCGTGACGTCTCTCGGGTTGTTGCAGTACAGCAACGATTTGGGCCTTTCGGTGCAATTGTGAGGGAATTCCTTTGCGAAACGGACGTGGCTCTGTTGCAATAAGGACAACTTCCCCACCAGGAGGTTGGCCCGGGGATCCGGCGGACTGCGCTTGTGCATCTCAGCCCCCCGAACCGGCGCCCTCGTTTAACCTTGGAGTAACTCGCAATGAAAAAATCCCTGATTGCCCTGGCTGTGCTGGCTGCTTCCGGCGCTGCAATGGCTCAATCTTCCGTCACGATGTTCGGTATCGTTGACGCTGGCGTTGGCCGCGTTTCCGCCGACAATTCCGTGACCGGCGTGTACAACAGCGGCAATGCAACCAGCCGTCTGGGTTTCCGCGGCGTTGAAGACCTCGGTGGCGGTCTGAAGGCTGGCTTCTGGCTCGAAGGCGCTATCCAGAACGACACCGGTACCGGTGCTGGCGGCGGCGCTACGGGTCCTGGCTTCGAATTCAAGCGTCGTTCCACGCTGAGCCTGATGGGCAACTTCGGTGAAGTTCGTCTGGGTCGTGAACTGACGGCTGGCTACGACAAGCCCAGCTCGTATGACCCGTTCGGTCAAGTTGGCGTTGCTAACTTCCTGGGCTTCGGCATTGCTGGCCAACCTTTCCGTATCGGCAACGGCGTGAGCTACCGCACCCCTGGCAACCTGGGTGGCTTCTTCGGTACCGTGCACTACGCTTTCGGCGAAACGCCTTCCAACGCTGCCTACGACAAGGCTGGCAACTACCTCGGCCTGGCCGGCGGCTACGAAAACGGTCCTCTGAGCGTGACCCTGGCAGCTGACAAGCTGCGCGGCGCTACCGCTCCCCAAGACGTGACCACGTACTCCATCGCTGGTTCGTACGATCTGGGCGTCGTGAAGCCAATCTTCATCTATCACCAAGAAAAGAACAACGCTGCTGTGCAGACCAAGTACGCTACGTACCTGATCGGCCTGACCGCTCCTGTTGGTCCTGGCACGGTGAAGGCTTCGTTCGCGAACCTGGACCTGAAGAACAGCGGCGCCGATTCGCGCGTGCTGGCTCTGGGCTATGTGTATGACCTGTCCAAGCGCACCGCTGTGTATGGCACGATCGCTCACATGCAAAACAAGGGCGGCGCAACGCGCGTTCTGGCCAGCAACGGCCTGACCGGCGCTACCGCTCTGCCTGGCGAGAACGTCAACGGCTACCAAGTTGGTATCCGTCACTCCTTCTAATAGAGCGCTGACGTAAGTCAGCGGTTCTTGAGAAGAAAAAAGCCGCCGACCTTCGGGTCGGCGGCTTTTTGCATTCATGCCCCCTCTGTCGCGCATGTAACAAATAACTAGGGAAAACGACTGTGGGTATGCCGCCATACGCTCTGTTCTACAAAAAAAGGGATTTCTAAAATGAATTTCCCTTATTCCAAGCAGAAAGAGACAACACATGCGCACTCCGTTTGTGACAAAGACCATTGCTGCCGCTGCATTGGCTGTGGCCTCGCCATTGCTGTTCGCCCAGGCCAATACCAGTAGCGTGCAGCTATACGGTATTGTGGATATGGCATATCGCCACACCAACAACGAAGGCCCTGCTGGCAGCCCTGGCGGCTCGCTGAACCAGATGGTGGGCGGCGGCATGTCGCAAAGCCGTTGGGGCATCAATGTGAGCGAAGACCTGGGCGGTGGGTTGAAAGCCTTGGTCAACTTGGAAAACAGATTCGGTGCGGACACGGGGACGGCAGCGACTCCTTATTTCCAGCAGTCATGGGTGGGTCTGCAAGGCGGTTTTGGACGGCTGACCATGGGTCGCCAGTACAACATCCTGTTTGATTTGGTCACGAGCACCTATGCCTCGTATCCCTATTCCCCCTACATGGACGTGTACAAGCCGGAAATCGGTTTTGCACTGGGCGCGCGGGCCGACAACATGCTCAAGTACATGGCCGAGGTCGGTCCGTGGCGAGGTGCGGTGCAGTATTCATTCGATGAGAAAAATCCCACCGGCGGCAAGACGGCGGGTGGCTATCTGCGCTATGCGGCGGGCGGCCTGGCTGCTGGCCTGGGTTACCAGAACTACGAATTTGCTTCGGGTAAGAAAGTCGATGCCTGGACGGTGGGCGGTTCCTACCGCATGGGCGACTGGTACTTCAACGCGGGGTACGGCCAGAACAAGGTGGACGATGGCCTCACCGCCGTGGACCGGGCGGTGCTGGGAGCCATGTGGCAGGGCACGATCAACGGCGGCTTCGGCGGGCCGGCCTTCCTGGCTGCCAACAAGCGCACCATCTACAAGATCGGCGCGGGTTACCAGATCACACCCCAGTTGAACATCGGGGCGCACTATTTCCGTGCCGAGCAAAAAGGCGCCACCGCGGCGGCCAAGGGCAAGGCGGACTTCTTCACGATGGCCTTCGACTATGCGTTCTCCAAGCGCACCGACGCGTACCTCGAACTCGACCACACCAAGCTCAAAGGCGACCAGATCAGCCTGAGCAATGCGGCAGGCCAGGTCAATGGTGCCAAGAGCCGCACGGGCTACACGATCGGCCTGCGGCACCGCTTCTGATGGGTCCTGGCTGCGCCCCCCCCAAGGCACAGCCGATCGTCAATGCGAACGCCAGCCTCTCCGCAATAGGCTGTCTGCACTGAGTGCACCCGAAGGGCCGGGCGGCCCGCCAGCGCCGATCCGCGCATGGTAGGGACTGGCACCTTCCTTGCATGGGTTTCCCGCTCATGCCAGATCCTGGGCCGGTCAGACCCCGGTTTCCAGTGACCTTCCGCATTCCTCAAAAAGGAATGCGGCATGTTCCACGCTTTATCCAAGAGGTTCCATGAAGCTCATCACTGCCATCGTTTCGGGCGCTGCCGCCTGCGCCATTCTCGCTTCGCCCCTTGCCCATTCCAAAACGTTCAAATGGGCCAGCCAAGGCGAGATCTCGACATGGGACATCCACTCGCAGAACAACGCCCTGCAGAACGGGCTGCACGCGAACGTGTACGAAACGCTGACGTACTACAACAGCCGCACCTTCGAGATCGAACCCGTGCTGGCGACGGCATGGCGGGAGGTGACTCCTACGCAGGTGCGCTTCACGCTGCGGCAAGGCGTCAAGTTCCATGACGGCTCGGCGTTCACGGCCGACGATGCGGTGTACTCGCTCTCGCGGGCCATGGCCAAGACCTCCAACTACACGCCGTTCGTTCAAGGCTTCGACCGGATCGTGAAGGTCGATGGACAGACGTTCGACATCTTCCTCAAGTCGCCCAATCCCGTGCTGCTGCGACAGCTGACCGAGCTGCGCATCATGAGCAAGGCCTGGGCCGAGAAGAACAAATCCGTGGAGCCCAAGGACATCAAGGGCACCGACGAAAACTTTGCCCACCGCAACGCCATGGGCACGGGGCCGTACACCCTCGAGTCCTGGCAGCCGGATGTGCGCATGGTGTTCAAGCGCAACCCGAACTGGTGGGGAACGATGGAAGGCAACGTGACGGAGATCGTCTACACGCCCATCAAATCCGCCTCCACGCGCGTGGCGGCCTTGCTCTCCGGCGAGGTGGACATGGTGCTCGATCCGTCGCCGCAGGACCTGGCAAGGCTGCGCTCCGGTGCCGACCTGAAGGTGGTCGATGGGGTGGAGAACCGCACCATCTTTCTCGGCATGGACCAGTTCCGCGAGGAACTGACGGGCTCCAGCGTGAAGGGCAAGAACCCGTTCAAGGACGTGCGCGTGCGCCGTGCGTTGTACCAGGCCGTCGATGTGAACACGCTCACCCGTAGCATCATGCGCGGGCTGGGCAAGCCGACCGGCACGCTGGTGGCGCCCCAGGTCGCAGGCTGGACCGAGGCGGTAGGCAAGCGCATGCCGTATGACGTCGAGGCCGCGAAGAAGCTCATGGCGGACGCCGGCTACGCCGATGGCTTCGAGGTGGACTTCGCCTGCCCCAACAACCGCTACATCAACGACGAAGCCATCTGCCAGGCCGTGACGGCCATGTGGGCGCGCATCGGCGTGAAAGCCAAGCTGCGCACGCTGCCGCAGGTGACGTACTTTCCGATGATCCAGCGCAGCGAAGCCAGCATCTACATGCTCGGCTGGGGCGTGCCGACCTTCGACGCGCTCTACAGCCTGCAGTCGCTGGTGCGCACCGTCGGCACGGGCGGCGATGGCAACTACAACGTGGGCCGCTACAGCAACGAGCGCATGGACTACCTCGTGGACCGCATCAAGGCGGAGACGGATGCACCGGTGCGCTCGCGCATGCTGACCGAGGCGCTGCAGTTGTCCAACGACACGGTTTCGCACATTCCGCTGTACGACCAGGTCATTCCCTGGGCCATGAAAAAGACGGTGGAAGTGGTCCACCGGGCCGACAACCGCGTGGACATGCGCACGGTCAAGATCAATTGATTCACGCAATGCGGCGGAGACTGCCAACCCGGGTTTCCGCTTGCCCAACTGTCGGCTGGGGGGTATTCGCGGCAATGGCCCATCCCCCTGCTAGCATGCCCGATTCACTCACGGTTCACTGATGCTTGCCTTTATTCTGCGACGCCTGATCCAGGCCGTCATCGTGATGATCGCGGTGGCCTTCATCTCCTTCATGCTGTTCCAGTACGTCGGAGATCCCGTCACCTTCCTGCTCGGCCAGGATGCCACGCCCGAGCAGATCCGTGAGCTGCGCGCGGCACTCGGCCTGGACAAGCCGTTCATCGTGCAGTTCTGGCACTTTCTGGTGAACGCCGCGCAAGGCGAGTTCGGCCTCAGCCTGCGCCAGGGCGCCAAGGTGTCGCGGCTGATCGCCGAGCGCTTTCCCGCCACGCTGGAGCTGGCGCTCGTGGCCGCCGTGCTCGCGCTGCTGATCGGCGTGCCGATGGGCGTGTATGCCGCGCTGCGGCGCGGCAGCTTTGCGAGCCAGCTATTCATGACGCTGTCGCTGCTCGGCGTGTCGCTGCCCACCTTCCTGATCGGCATCCTGCTGATCCTCGTGTTCGCCGTGCACCTGGGCTGGTTCCCGAGCTTCGGGCGGGGTCCTGTCACGCAACTGGGCTGGTGGAGCACCGGCCTGCTCAGCCTCAAGGGCTGGCACCACATCACGCTGCCGGCGATCACGCTGGCGATCTTCCAGCTCACGCTGATCATGCGGCTCGTGCGCGCCGAGATGCTGGAGGTGCTGCGCACCGACTACATCAAGTTCGCCCGCGCGCGCGGCCTGTCCGACCGGGCCATCCACTTCGGCCATGCCCTCAAGAACACGCTGGTGCCGGTGATGACCATCACGGGCCTGCAACTGGGCGGCCTCATCGCCTTCGCCATCATCACCGAGACGGTGTTCCAGTGGCCGGGCATGGGCCTGCTGTTCATCCAGGCAGTCACCTTCGCGGACATTCCGGTGATGGCGGCCTACCTGTGCCTGATCGCGCTCATCTTCGTGGTGATCAACCTCGTGGTCGATCTGCTGTATTTCGCCGTCGATCCACGCCTGCGCGTGGGCAAGGCCGGAGGGCACTGAGACATGGCGCAGGCGCTTCGCTTCAAAGCCGGGGGCCGGGCCTTCGCGCACATCGCGCAGTACCACCCCGAACTCACCGCGTTCCGGCGGGACCTGCACGCCCACCCCGAACTCGGCTTCGAGGAGGTGTACACCGGGGCCCGCGTGAAGGAAGCGCTCAAGGTCTGCGGCGTGGACGAAATCCACGATGGCATCGGGCGCACGGGCATCGTCGCCGTGATCCGCGGGCAGGGCCGGGGCAGCCGCAGCATGATCGGCCTGCGTGCCGACATGGACGCGCTGCCGATGGCCGAGCAGAACGATTTCGCGTGGAAGTCCTGCAAATCCGGCCTCATGCACGGGTGCGGTCACGACGGGCACACCGCCATGCTGATCGGCGCGGCGCGCTACCTGGCCGCCACGCGCCATTTCGACGGGACCGCCGTGCTGATCTTCCAGCCCGGAGAAGAAGGCTTTGCCGGCGCGCGGGTGATGGTGGAGGACGGCCTGTTCGAGCGCTTTCCCGTGCAGTCGGTGTACGCCATGCACAACTGGCCTGCCATGAAGCCCGGCACCATCGGATTGAACTCGGGCGCCATGATGGCTGCGGCCGACCGCGTGACGATCGAGATCACCGGCCGGGGCGGCCACGGCGCGCATGCCTACCAGACGGTGGACGTGGTGCTGGTGGCGGCGCACATCATCACCGCGGTGCAGGGCATCGTCTCGCGCAACGTGCGCCCCATCGACAGCGCCGTGATCAGCCTGTGCGCGATCCAGGCGGGCGATCTGGGCGCCTTCAGCGTGCTGCCCGGCACGGCCACGCTGGTGGGCACGGTGCGCAGTTTCGATCCGGTGGTGCAGGACATGCTGGAGCGGCGCATCCAGGAGCTGTGCAGCGCCATTGCGCTCGGCTTCGGCGCCACCGCCACGGTGCGCTACGAACGCATCTACCCGGCCACCATCAATACCGAAAGCCACGCGCAGTTCGCGGGCGACGTGGCCGAATCGCTGGTGGGCGGCGAGAACGTGGTGCGCGACATGGACCCCAGCATGGGCGCGGAGGACTTCTCCTTCATGCTGCAGAACAAGCCCGGCGCCTACCTGCGCATCGGCCAGGGCACGGGCCCGGGCAACAGCGCGTTGCACAACAACCGCTACGACTTCAACGACGACATCCTGCCGCTGGGCGCCGCGCTGCATGCCAGCCTGGTCGAGCAGGCCATGCCCCTGGCGAGCGCATGACGCCCGCATCGGCCCGCATGCGCACACCCCCCTTTTCTTCCTCAGGAGTCCCCATGAAATTCCAGACAAAAACGGCGTTGGCCCTGGCGATGGTCGCCACGGTGTCCGTCGCGGGGGCGCAGACCATCCGCGTGGCGAACCAGGGCGATGCCCTGTCGATGGACCCGCACTCGCTCAACGAGTCATTGCAATTGAGCGTGACCGGCAACGTCTATGAGCCGCTCGTGGGACGCAACAAGGACCTGAGCCTCGCGCCTGCGCTCGCCACCAGCTGGAAGATGACGGCGCCCACGGTCTGGCGCTTCGAACTGCGGCGCGGCGTGCAGTTCCACGACGGCACCCCGTTCACGGCCGACGATGTGGTGTTCTCGCTGGGCCGCACGCAGGTCGAGGGCTCGGACATGAAGAGCTATACGAACGACTTCAAGGAAGTGCGCAAGATCGACGACTACACGGTCGAGATCGAGACCCGCTCGCCCTATCCCATCCTGCCGGACGTGCTCACGCTCGTTTACGTCATGAGCAAGAAGTGGTGCGAGACCAACCAGGCCATGACGCCGGTGGACCGCCGCAAGGGGGTCGAGAACGCCGCGTCGTTCCGTGCCAATGGCACGGGGCCGTTCCGCGTGCGCGAGCGCCAGCCCAACGTGCGCACGGTGTTCACGCGCAACGGTACCTACTGGGGCGCCATCGAAAGCAACGCCAGCGAAATCATCTACACCCCGATCGGCAACGACGCCACCCGCGTGGCCGCCCTGCTGTCGGGCGAGGTGGACGTGATGGAGCCCGTGCCGGTGCAGGACATCGAGCGCGTCAACACCAGCCCCAACACCCGCGCCGTGACGGGTCCCGAGCTGCGCACCATCTTCCTGGGCATGGACCAAAAGCGCGACGAGCTGCTGTACTCCAGCGTGAAGGGCAAGAACCCCTTCAAGGACAAGCGGGTGCGGCAGGCGTTCTACCAGGCCATCGACATCGAGGGCATCCGCAAGACCGTCATGCGCGGCGCGGCCAACCCCTCCGCCCAGCTGGTCGGCCCCGGCATCAACGGCTTCCAGGCCGACATGAAGCGGCTGCCCTACGACGCCGATGCGGCCAAGAAGCTCATGGCCGAGGCGGGCTACGCCAACGGCTTCGAGCTGACGATGAACTGCCCCAACGACCGCTATGTGAACGACGGCCGCGTGTGCCAGGCGGTGGCCGCCAATCTGGCCCGCATCAACGTCAAGATCAACCTGCAGGCCGAAACCAAGGGCACCTATTTTCCGAAGGTGCTGCGGCGCGACACGAGCTTCTACATGCTCGGCTGGTCGCCCGCCACCTACGACGCGCACAACGCGCTGAATGCGCTCATGGCCTGCGTGGACGACAAGGGCGCCGGCCAGTTCAACCTGGGCGCGTACTGCAACCCCAAGGTCGATGAGCTCACCAAAAGGATCCAGTCGGAAACCGACAAGACCCAGCGCAACGCGATGATCCGCGAGGCGTTCGAGATCCACGCGGCCGACATCGGCCACGTGCCGCTGCACCAGCAGGCGCTGGCCTGGGGCGTGAGCAAGAAGGTCAAGCTGGTGCAGATGGCGGACAACTTCATGCCCTTCAAATGGATGAGCATCGTCAAGTGAACGCCGGTGTGGCGTGGCAAGCGGGGTGGCCCGGCAGGGCGCCCCACCGAGGCGGCAGCCATCCGGCGCCGGCGCAGTGAGTTTTCTGGGGTTTCCAAACACGATGAATAAAACGCTCTTCCGATGGTTCGACAGCGATGTCGGCCACAGCTTTCGCACCTCGCCCGTGGCCATCGGCGCGGCGGTGATCGCGCTCATCTGCGTGTTCTGCTCGTTCTTCGCAGGATGGGTCGCGCCGCACAACCCGTTCGACCTGACCACGCTCGAACTGGGCGATGCGCGGCTGCCGCCGGCCTGGAGCGCCGAGGGTTCCTCCAAATACCTGCTGGGCACGGACGATCAGGGCCGCGACATTCTTTCCGCGGTGATCTATGGCGCCCGCATCTCGCTCATCGTGGGTTTTGCCTCGGTGGTGCTGTCGGTGGTGGTCGGCGTGGCGCTCGGGCTGCTGGCGGGCTTTCGCGGCGGCTGGGTGGATGCGGTGCTCATGCGCCTGTGCGACGTGATGCTGTCGTTCCCGGCCATCCTGGTGGCGCTGCTGATCGCCGGCGTGGGCCGCGCGGTGTTTCCCAACGCGCACGAGTCGCTCGCGTTCGGGGTGCTGATCCTCTCGATCTCGCTCACCGGCTGGGTGCAATACGCGCGCACCGTGCGCGGCTCCACGCTGGTGGAGCGCAACAAGGAATACGTCCAGGCCGCGCGGGTGACGGGCGTCAACTCGCTGCGCATCATGCGCAAGCACGTGCTGCCCAACGTGATGGGCCCGGTGATGGTGCTGGCCACCATCCAGGTGGCGACGGCCATCATCACCGAGGCGACCTTGTCGTTCCTGGGGGTGGGCGCGCCGCCCACCTCGCCGTCGCTGGGCACGCTGATCCGCATCGGCAACGACTACCTGTTCTCGGGCGAGTGGTGGATCACGGTGTTTC
Source organism: Acidovorax sp. NCPPB 3576 (assembly GCF_028473605.1). Lineage (NCBI taxonomy): Bacteria > Pseudomonadati > Pseudomonadota > Betaproteobacteria > Burkholderiales > Comamonadaceae > Acidovorax > Acidovorax sp. NCPPB 3576. Next base: position 938,214 of record NZ_CP097267.1, read on the forward strand.
CGGGCGCCATGCTGGTGCTGATTGCCCTGTCGGTGAACCTGCTGGGCGACTGGCTGCGTGACGCGCTGAATCCCCGTCTCCGCTGAAAGCACCCCATGAGCCTTCTCGAAGTCAAGAACCTCGTCGTCGAATTCCCCAGCCGCCGCGGCACCCTGCGCGCGCTGGACGACATCTCCTTTTCCATCGCGCCCGGCGAAATCCTGGGCGTGGTGGGCGAGTCGGGCGCCGGCAAGTCGCTCACGGGCGCGGCCATCATCGGCCTGCTGGAGCCGCCGGGGCGGGTGGCCTCCGGCCAGATCGTGCTGGAGGGGCAGCGCATCGACAACCTGTCGTCGCGCGAGATGCGGCACATCCGCGGCCGGCGCATCGGCGCGATCTTCCAGGACCCGCTCACCTCGCTGAACCCGCTGTACACCGTGGGCCAGCAACTCGTCGAGACCATCCAGGCCCATCTGCCGGTGAATGGCGCCGAGGCGCGCCGCCGCGCCATCGACCTGCTCAAGGACACGGGCATTCCGGCCGCCGAGCAGCGCGTGGACCATTACCCCCACCAGTTCTCGGGCGGCATGCGCCAGCGCGTGGTGATCGCCCTGGCGCTGGCGGCCGAGCCGCAGCTCATCGTGGCGGACGAGCCCACCACGGCGCTGGACGTGTCGATCCAGGCGCAGATCATCCAGCTGCTCAAGAACATCTGCAAATCGCGCGGCGCGGCCGTGATGCTCATCACCCACGACATGGGCGTGATCGCCGAGACCTGCGACCGGGTGGCGGTGCTCTACGCCGGCCGCGTGGCCGAGATCGGCCCCGTGCACGAGGTCATCAACCATCCGGCGCACCCCTACACGGCCGGATTGATGGCGTCCATTCCCGACATGGAGCAGGAGCGCGAGCGCCTGAACCAGATCGACGGCGCCATGCCGCGCCTGAACGCCATCCCCCAGGGCTGCGCCTTCAATCCGCGCTGCCCCCACACCTTCGACCGCTGCAAGGTGGAGCGCCCCGACCTGCTGCAGGCCGGCGCCACGAAAGCCGCCTGCTGGCTGCACGACCTGCCCGAGAAAGCCGCCGCATGAGCGCCCACGTTCCCACCCCTTCCGCCAGCACCAGCGCCGGCGCCGGCAAGCCCCTGGTGCAGGCGCACGACCTGGCCAAGACGTTCGATGTGTCCGCCCCCTGGCTCAACCGCGTGCTGGAGCGCAAGCCGCGCACGCTGCTGCATGCCGTCGATGGCGTGAGCTTCGAGATCGAGCGCGGCAAGACGCTGGCGCTCGTGGGCGAGTCCGGCTGCGGCAAGAGCACCGTGGCGCGGCTGCTGGTGGGCCTGTACGAGCCCACGCGCGGCGGCCTCACCTTCGACGGGCAGGACGCCCACGCGGCCTTCAAGGGCAAGGACGCACAGGCCATGCGCCGCCGCATCCAGATGATCTTCCAGGACCCGTATGCCAGCCTCAACCCGCGCTGGCTGGTCGAGGACATCATCGGCGAGCCGCTGCGCGAACACGGCCTCATCACCGACAAGGCCGAGCTGAAGGCCCGCGTGGGCGAACTGCTGCAGTCGGTGGGCCTGTCGCCGCTGGACATGGTGAAGTACCCGCACCAGTTCTCGGGCGGGCAGCGCCAGCGCATCTCGATCGCGCGGGCCCTCGCCACCGAGCCGGAATTCCTCGTGTGCGACGAGCCCACGTCGGCGCTGGACGTCTCGGTGCAGGCGCAGGTGCTCAACATCATGAAGGACCTGCAGCGCGAGCGGCACCTGACCTACCTGTTCATCTCGCACAACCTCGCGGTGGTGCGCCATGTGAGCGACCAGGTGGGCGTGATGTACCTGGGGCGCCTGGTGGAGCTGGCCGACAAGCGCGAGCTGTTCGCCACGCCGCGCCATCCCTACACGCGCATGCTGCTGGACGCCATCCCCAAGATGCACGACACCGGCCGCTCGCGCACGCCGGTGCAGGGGGAGGTGCCCAATCCTTTGAACCCGCCGTCCGGCTGCGCGTTCAACCCGCGTTGCCCGCATGCCAACGACCGCTGCCGCACCGAGCGCCCCCAGTTGCTGAACCAGGGCGGCGCCCGCGTGGCCTGCCACGGCATCGAGGAGGGCCGCATTCCGCTGGTGGCGGTGCCCGTTCCCGCCGCGGTTTGATCGAAATCGGGCGGATGCCCTAGTGAATCATGCCCTGGTTGCTATATTGTTTATAGCAAACGGCATGGGCTCAGGTGAGCCCGGTTGAGCGGCGGCGGGTGCCGCCGCGCATCCTTCTTCAGTTGAATTTGGCGTTCACGCCGCCCACGCTGTAGCGGCCGGCGCCCAGCAGCACCACGCTCAAAGCGCCGAACAGGTACAGGCCTTGCAGTTCCAGCGCCCATCCGCCCTGCTTGTTGAGCGCGAAGAGGTCGGCCATGTGCACCAGGCCGAACGCCACCAGCATGTTGACCACCACGATGGCGGCGCCGGCACGCGCGCCCAAGCCGATGATCATCAGCACGGGCGCCAGGATCTCGCCGACGAACACCAGGTAGCCCAGGGCGCCGGGCAGGCCGGCCCGCTCCAGCATGCCGCTGATGAAGCCCACTCCGTTCTGCAGCTTGAAGATGCCGTGCAGCAGCACCAGCACGCCGACGGCGACACGCAGGACGAGTTGGCCGGCATCTTGGGATGCTGCGGCGGAAGCGGTATGGCGGGATGCGTTGTTCATGGTTTCTCTCCTCTCAGATAAAAACCGCAGTATGCGGGGCCGTATCCGGCGTGTCAGTGCGTTTTCTCACAATCTTTCAGCCTGCCGAGTTTGGGTTTTAGGCCCGCATTGGCAGGAGAGGGGGCCGCTTTGGATCTGCCGGGCTGGCGCGTTCTCTGCAGCCGCCGAATCAGCCTTGTCAGCCTTTTGCGTCGTCGGGCGGCGCGGTCAGTTTCTCGCGCAGCGTGGCGAGGATTTCGTCGGAAAGCGCGGGCCTGCCCGCTGCCGTGGCCCGTGCCAGCACGAGCCCGCCCACCATGGTCGCCAGCATTTCCATGGCACGTGCCCGGTTTGGAGCGCTGGGGACACCTTCGCCCGGTGCCAGGTCTTCGATCACCCGGGCGAAGCGGTCGATGTTGCGTTCGATGCCCTGGGCAAACACCTCGGAGAGGTCGCCGCCGGCCCGGGCGGCATCCACGGCCAGTGCCGCTGCAGGGCAGCCTTCCCCCGGATGGTCACGGTGGGTGGAGGACAGGTAGCTCTTCACACGCGATGCCAGGTCGGTGGCGTCTTGCGCGCCCTCCAGCGGCGCGATCGACCAGTCGAACGCCTGTGCGCAGGCCTCGCGCACCAGGGCGTCCTTGGAGGCGAAGTGCCGGTACAGCCCGCCGTGCGTCAGCCCCGCATCGCGGGTGATGTCGGCCACGCCCACGCCCGACAGGCCGCGCTCGCGGTAAAGGCGCGCGGCGGCATCCAGAATGCCTTGCCGGTTTTCCGCCGCTTGGGCCTTGGAAACTTTCATCGCAGAAGACCTCTGTTTGATTGCGACCATACGCAAAAGTGAATCGCGCATTTATGATGACGACTGCAATCATAAAAGCGCGGGCATCCCGTGCACCAACCAGCGAGGCCGATGATGGTGAATCACGAGGTTACCCCGGACGGGGTGTTTTTGAACGGAGCGCCATGATGCGGCGCGTGGTTGTCACCGGCTTGGGGTTGGTGTCCCCCCTGGGCTGCGGGGTGGAGCTGGCGTGGGCGCGCCTGCTGGCCGGCGCGTCGGGCCTGCGGCGCCTGCCCGAATCCGTCGTGGAAGGGTTGGCCGCCAAAGTGGGCGGCGTGGTGCCGTCCATCGCGGAGGATGCGGAAGGCGGCTGGGACCCGGGCACCGTGGTGGGCACCAAGGATGCGCGCAAGATGGACCGCTTCATTCCCTTTGCATTGGGCGCCGCGCAGCAGGCCCTGGCGCAGGCGGGCTGGACGCCTGCGGACGACCGGGCGGCCCATCGCGCCGCGACGGTGATCGCCTCCGGCATCGGCGGCTTCGGTGCCATCGCCGAGGCTGTTCGCACCACCGATGCGCGGGGGCCGCAGCGCCTGTCGCCCTTCACCGTGCCGTCGTTTCTGATCAATCTCGCGGCCGGCCATGTCTCGATACGGCATGGCCTCAAAGGGCCCATCGGCGCACCCGTCACCGCCTGCGCCGCCAGCATCCAGGCGATCGGCGATGGCGTGCGAATGATCCGCTGCGGCGAGGCCGATGTCGCGGTCTGCGGCGGCACCGAAGCCGCCATCGACCGCGTCAGCCTGGGCGGCTTTGCCGCCGCCAAGGCCTTGTCCACCGGCTTCGCCGACGATCCCGCTGCCGCATCGCGCCCGTTCGATGCGGCACGCGACGGGTTCGTCATGGGGGAGGGCGCCGGCATGCTGGTGCTGGAGGCGCTGGAACACGCACTGGCGCGCGGCGCCGTGCCGCTGGCCGAGGTGGTGGGCTATGGCACCTCGGCGGATGCGTACCACATCACCTCCGGCCCGGAGGACGGCGACGGTGCCCGGCGCAGCATGGAGGCCGCCCTGGCGCAGGCCGGACTGCAGCCGGCGCAGGTGCAGCACCTCAATGCCCATGCCACGTCCACCTACGTGGGAGACCGGGGCGAGCTGGCGGCGATCCGCCGCCTGTTCGGCGAGGGCGCTGCGGTGGCCATTGCCTCCACCAAGGCGGCCACGGGCCATTTGCTGGGGGCAGCGGGCGCCGTGGCGTCGGTTTTCACGGTGCTGGCGCTGCGCGATCAAGTCGTGCCCGGCACGTTGAACCTGGACCAGCCCGACGACCTCGCCCAGGGGCTGGACATCGTGGCCCACCGGCCCCGCCCCATGGCGCTGGCGCATGCGCTGGTCAACGGCTTCGGGTTCGGCGGCGTCAATGCCTCGCTGGTGCTGCGCCGGTGGATGTCCTGACATCGCTATAAAAATAATAGCTACATGCCCTGGTGGATATTGCGGTGGAGGCCTGAAAGGCCCCTGCCTTTTGGAGGATTCCCCGGATCAGGTGTACCGCTTGGCCCGCAGGTTGTCCTTCATCTGCTGCAGGCGGGGCTGCAGCGGCTCGCCGATGCGCAGGGCCACGCAGGTGGCCAGCACGTCGATCACCAGCAGGTGCAGCAGCCGCGAGACCATGGGGCTGTAGCGGTCGTAGCCCTCGGGGTGGTCGGCTGCGAGGTGGATGTGGCAGGCCAGGGCCAGGGGCGAACCGCTGGCGGTGATGGCGATGGTTGTGGCGCCGTTCTTGCGCGCGATGTCGGCCGCGTCCATCAGGTCGCGCGTGCGGCCGGAGTTGGAGACGATCACCGCGCAGTCGCCCGGGCCGAGCAGGGTGGCGCTCATCACCTGCATGTGGCCGTCGCTCGTGCTGATGCTGGTGATGCCCAGCCGGAAGAACTTGTGCTGCGCGTCCTGCGCCACGATGCCCGAATTGCCCGCGCCGTAGAACTCGATGCGCCGGCCGGTCTGCCAGGTGTCCGCGATGGCCTTGGCGGCCCGCTCGATGGCGCCCGTGCTGGCGGCGTTGCGGTATTGCAGGAAAGCGGCTGCGGCGTTGTCCACCACCTTCACCAGCACGTCGCCGGTCTTGTCGTCGGCGTCCACGCTGCGGTGGATGAAGGGCACCCCTTCGCTCACGCTGCCCGCCAGCTTGAGCTTGAAGTCGGCCAGGCCGTCGTAGCCCATGCTGCGGCAAAACCGCACCACGGTGGGCTTGCTCACGCTGGCGCGGGCGGCCAGTTCGCGCACTGGCAGCCGGGCGAATGCCCGCGCGTCGTCCAGCACGAGCTGCGCCACGCGCTGCTCGGCAGGGGCCAGCGAGGGCAGGGATGCGGTGATTCGTTCAAGCATGACTGGGGGCCTTCATGGCCGGACAGCGCGCGCGCTGCAAGCCACCGACGCGGCCTTGACCGTCAGAAGGCCGCGGAGCAGGCCACGCCAGCAGACGCCGTGGAACTGGCTTTGCCAGGCCACGGGCGTCGTCCCCCTCCGGGGGAAGGCGCCGCAGGCGACACAGGGGGCGACTCAAGTCTCCTCCATCCAGGTGTGGCCGTCGCGCGCCACCATGGCGCTGGCGGCGCTGGGGCCCCAGCAGCCGGCGGCGTAGGGCCGGGGGCCGTCGTCGGAGTCGCGCCAGGCCTGCATGATGGGCTCCACCCAGCGCCAGGCGGCTTCCTGCTCGTCGGCCCGCACGAAGAGGTTCAAGCGCCCGCCGATCACGTCCAGCAGCAGGCGTTCGTAGGCGCCCACGCGCTCGGTGCCGAAGCGCTGCTCGAAGTCGAGGTCCAGGTGCACCGGCGCGAGCGCCTGCGCCTCCGCCACGCGGGTGCCGCGCTTTTCCTGGCCCGCCGCGAACAGGTGCAGCGCCACGCCGTCGCGCGGCTGCAGGTGGATCACCAGGCGGTTGGCCGCGCCCATCGGCGAGCGGTAGATGGGGTGGGGCGTGGGCCGGAAGTTGATGGCAATGTGCGCCTCGTGCGAGGCCAGGCGCTTGCCGGTGCGCACGTAGAAGGGCACGCCGGCCCAGCGCCAGTTGGCGATCTCGGTGCGCAGGGCCACGAAGGTCTCGGTGCGGCTGCCGGGCGCCACGCCATCCTCGTCGGCGTAGCCTTTCACGCGCTCGCCGCTCAGGCTGCCGGCCGTGTACTGGCCGCGCACCACGTCGCGTGCCAGGGTGGCGGGCGTCCAGGGGACCAGCGAGCGCAGCACCTTGAGCTTTTCGTCGCGGATGGCATCGGCATGGGCGTTGATGGGCGGCTCCATGCCGATCGCGCACAGCAGCTGCAGCGCGTGGTTCTGCACCATGTCGCGCAGGGCGCCCGTGCCGTCGTAGAACGCGCCGCGCTTTTCCACGCCCAGCTTCTCGGCCATGGTGATCTCGATGCTGGCGACGGTCTCGCGGCGCCACAGGGGCTCGAAGAGCGCGTTGCCGAAGCGCAGCGCCAGCAGGTTCTGCACCGATGGCTTGCCCAGGTAGTGGTCGATGCGGAAGATCTGCCACTCGTCGAACACCGTGCGCACCGCCGCGTTGATGGCGCGGTTGGATTCGAGGTCGTGGCCCAGCGGCTTTTCCAGCACCACGCGCGTGTTCGGCGTGGCCAGCCCGGCGGCGCCGAGCTGCTGGCAGGCGGTGGTGAACAGGCCCGGGGCGGTGGCCAGGTACATGACCACGGTATCGGCCTGCCGCTCGCCCAGCCGCTCGGCCAGCCGGGCGTAGTCCTCGGGCTTGGACAGGTCCATGCGCTGGTACTGCAGCAAGGCCGCGAACTGCTGGAATTCCTCCGCGCTCGGGCGCTTGTCGTCCACCACGGCGGCGAAGCGGCTGGCGATCAGTTCGCGGTAGGCGGCGTCGGTCAGGTCGTCGCGCGCCACGCCGATGATGCGGCCCCCCTCGGGAAGCGAGCCGTGGCGGAACGCCTGGAAAAGGGCCGGCAGCAGCTTGCGCCATGCCAGATCGCCCGTGCCGCCGAACAGAACCAGATCGAAACTCATCGTTGTCGCGTCCCCAGAGAATTGGTAAGGAAGGTGCCGGGCATGTTACCGAGTTTCATCATGGGGCGGCGACTGACAGGAACCCGGGTTACCGCGCAATACACTCTGCGGTTGCCGTGCCGCCGGGGCCCGTCCGAGCGCCCCCGCACGCCACCTCACGGGAGCATTGCATGAACCAACTCGACGCCCTCAAACAGGTCACCACCGTGGTGGCCGACACGGGCGACTTCCGCCAACTGAGCGCCTACCAGCCGCAGGATGCGACGACCAACCCCTCGCTCATCCTCAAGGCGGTGCAAAAACCCGACTACGCGCCGCTGCTGCAAGAGGCCGTGACCCGCTGGAAGGGCCATCCGCTGCAAGAGATCATGGACCGGCTGATCGTGCGGTTCGGCTGCGAAATCCTCTCCCTCATTCCCGGCCGCGTCTCCACCGAAGTGGATGCGCGCCTGTCGTTCGACACCATGGCCACCGTCACGCGGGGCGAACGCATCATCGAGCTGTACCAGGCCGAGGGCGTGGACACCGCCCGCGTGCTCATCAAGATCGCCGCCACCTGGGAGGGCATCGAAGCCGCCCGCATCCTGGAGGAGCGCGGCATCCACACCAACCTCACCCTGCTGTTCTCGCCCGTGCAGGCCGTGGCCTGCGGCCGCGCCAAGGTGCAATTGATCTCGCCCTTCGTCGGCCGCATCTACGACTGGTACAAGAAGCAGGCCGGCGCTCAGTGGGACGAGGCGGCCATGGCCGGCCCCAACGACCCCGGAGTGCAGTCGGTGCGCCAGATCTACCAGTACTACAAGCATTTCGGCATCGCCACCGAGGTCATGGGGGCGAGCTTTCGCAACGTGGGGCAGATCACCGCGCTGGCCGGCTGCGACCTGCTGACCATCGCCCCCGACCTGCTCGCGCAGCTGGCGGCCAGCGACGCGCCGCTGGCCCGGGCACTCGACCCCGAAGCCGCGCGCGCGCTGGACCTGCCGGCCGTCGAATACGACGAGCCCGCCTTCCGATACGCGTTCAATGCGGACGCCATGGCGACCGAAAAGCTCGCCGAGGGCATCCGCGCCTTCGCGGCCGATGCGGCCAAGCTCGAACAGATGATGCAGGCCGCCTGACCCATGACCATTCCCCAACGCATCCGCTGCGACCACACCACCGCCTGGGCGGCGCTGCAGGCCCGCTACGACGAAAGCGGCCGCACCTTCGACGTGCGCCAGGCGTTCGCCACCAACCCGCTGCGCTTCGAGGACTTCAGCCAGGAGGCGCCGCACCTGTTCGCCGACCTGTCCAAGAACCGCATCGACGGGCCGACCGAGGCGCTGCTCATGCAGCTGGCGCGCGAGTGCGGGCTGGAGGCCTACCGCGATGCGATGTTCGCGGGCGAGGCGATCAACCACACCGAGCAGCGCGCAGTGATGCACTGGTTGTTGCGAAATCCGGCCAACGCCCTAGAAAATCATGCCCCTGATGCTACTGATTTTGTAGCAAGCGGCCTGCGTGACGTGCACACCACGCTTGACGCGATGCTGGCGCTGGCCGAGCGCGTGCGCGCCGATCCCGCCATCACCGACATCGTGAACATCGGCATCGGCGGCTCGGACCTCGGCCCCTCGATGGTGGTGAAGGCGCTGGAAGACCTGCGCCAGAGCGACAAGCGCCTGCATTTCGTCTCCAACGTCGATGGGCAGGAACTGGGCACGCTGCTGCACACCCTGCGGCCCGAGAACACGATGTTTCTCATCGCCTCCAAGACCTTCACCACCGCCGAAACCATGTCCAACGCCCATGCGGCGCGCGACTGGTTCCTGTCGCACGGCGGCAGTCCGCGGCAGGCCGGGCGCGTGTCGGTATCGCGCCATTTCGTCGCGCTGACGACCAACGTCGAAGCCGCGGCGGAGTTCGGCATCGACACCACGCTCGGCTTCTGGGACTGGGTGGGCGGGCGCTATTCGCTGTGGTCGGCCATCGGCCTGCCGATCGCCATCGCCATCGGCGCGGCGCATTTCCGCGACCTGCTGGCTGGCGCCCACGCGATGGACGAGCACTTTCGCCACATGCCGCTGGAGCGCAACCTGCCGGTGCGCCTCGGCCTGCTGGACGTGTGGTATCGCAACTTCCATCGGTTCGCCAGCCGCTGCGTCGCGCCCTACAGCCACGGCCTTCGCCGGCTGCCGGCCTACCTGCAGCAGCTGGAGATGGAGAGCAACGGCAAGGGCGTGGACTGGGAGGGCCGGCCGCTGGCGGTGCAGACCTCGCCCGTGGTGTGGGGCGAACCCGGCACCAACGGCCAGCACGCGTTCTTTCAGATGATTCACCAGGGCTCCGACGTGATTCCGGTGGAGTTCATCGCGCTGCGCAAGGGCGCGCGCGACCTGCCGCACCACCACTCGCGCCTCGTGGCCAACGCCCTGGCCCAGGCCAAGGCGTTGATGCTGGGCCGGCCGCAAGAGCCTGGACACCGGCACTTCACCGGCAACCGGCCCAGCACGTTCCTGGTGCTGGACCAGTTGGCGCCGGCTTCGCTGGGTGCGCTCATCGCGCTCTACGAGCACCGCGTGTTCGTGAGCGGCGCGATCTGGGGCATCAACAGTTTCGACCAGTGGGGGGTGGAGCTGGGCAAGGTGCTGGCCAAGGAACTGGAGCCCCGCCTGTCCTCGGGCGACACCGAAGGGCTGGACGCTTCGACCGCCGGACTGCTGCGCCAATTGCGGTGACGTGGGCTTTCGGGGTGCCGGGCCCGCAGCCGGCACCGGATGGAAAAGCCGCAGGGGATGTGCCCTGGGGCCACCGCAACGTGGAGTGTAAAAGGGGGCTGGAGGGCTCAACGCCGCCGGATTGCTGCCGATAACGGAGGGAGACCGCGTGTCTTCCTTCCTTTATCCCACCATCGGGCTGCCTATGATCCGCACCTCCTCCACGCAAACACGGTTCACTCTCCTGATCTGCGGCTTCTTCCTGCTGCTGCTGCTGGGAACGTTCGCCGTCATCCAACTGTCCGTCACGCCGGACCTGTCCACGCTGGAGGGCAAGGTCGTCTCCGCCAACGTGGACCAGATCTCGGTGCGCATCAGCGAGCAGCTTCGACAGGTCGAGGCCCAGTCCCGCAGCATCACCCAGACCGTGGCCCTGCTCGCCAGCGACCAGATCGACGTGCTGCAGCCTGGCCTCGTGGACCAGTACGGCGACCCCAACGTGTTCGGCGGCGGCATCTGGCCCCTGCCCAACAAGCGGGAGCCGGGCCGCGACAAGTTCAGCACCTTCTTTGCGCGCGATGCCAGCAACAAGCTGGTGGTCAACACCCATTGGAATTCGGCGGAGTCGCTCAAATACTGGGAGCAGCCCTGGTATGAGAACGGCAAGACGGCGGCCAAAGGCACCTGCAAGTGGGCCAAGGCCTATCAAGATGCCGCCAGTCCGCAGCCGCGCACCAACTGCGCCATGCCCATCTACAAGGGCGATGAGCTGTATGGCGTGTCCACCATCGACGTGACGCTGGGCTTTTTCAACCGCCTGGTGGCCGACATGGAGAGCAAGGTCCAAGGCCAGATCCTGATCGTGGAGGGCGACGGCAAGATCGTCAGCAACAGCACGAAGATCCAGGGCAACATCGTTTTGAAAAACGTCTCGGACATCGCATCGAGTTCGCCCATGGCCGCAGAAATTCAGCGGATGCTGCCCACCCTGCAAGGCGGGGCGTCAGCAGAGGGTTCGTTCCGGGACGGGCAGGAATCGCAAGTGCTGTTCCTCAAGCCCATTCCAGGCAGCCCATGGTTCATCGCCACGGCCATCCCCGCATCGCTTTTGGCCATCAACAGCCACCGCATCCTGACCAAGCTGGCCGCTGTGCAAGTGCCCATGGCCTTTGTACTGCTGGGCCTGATGGTGATGGGAGTGCGTCTTTTCATGAAGCGCCTGTCGGTTCTGAAGAGCAACATCGATGCGCTTTCTGCGGGGGAGGCCGACCTCACGCGCCGCCTGCCGGAAACGGGGGGCGCGGAATTCAGCGAAGTCGCTGCAAGCTTCAACGCCTTCATCGCCCGCCTGCAGGGCGTGGTGAGCCAAGTGGTCACGGGGGCGTCGTCGATCGCCTCGGCCTCGGGCGAAATTTCGAGCGGCAACCACGATCTTTCCGTGCGCACGGAGGAGCAGGCGGCTTTCCTGCAGGAAACGGCGGGCTCCATGGAGCAGATCACCAGCACCGTCAAGCGCAACGCCGACAGCGCCAACCAGGCCAACCGCCTGGCCACCGATGCGTTCCAGGTGGCGTCCCGGGGTGGCCAGGTGATCGGTAACGTGGTCGAGACCATGGATTCGATCAGCAGCTCGTCCAAGAAGGTGGTGGACATCATCGGGGTGATCGACGGCATCGCGTTCCAGACCAACATCCTGGCGCTGAACGCCGCGGTGGAAGCCGCGCGGGCGGGTGAGCAGGGCCGCGGATTCGCCGTGGTGGCCAGCGAGGTGCGCAGCCTGGCCCAGCGTTCGGCCGAAGCGGCCAAGGACATCAAGAACCTGATCGCGGACTCGGTCACCAAGGTGGAGTCCGGCAGCGCCCTGGTGGTGCAGGCCGGCACGACGATGAGCGAGATCATCGCCACCAACACCAGCGTCGCCTCGATCATGGGCGAGATCATGGCCGCCAGTGTGGAGCAGAGCCGGGACATCGAGCGGGTGAACCAGGCCATCGCCCAACTGGACACCACCACCCAGCAGAACGCGGCGCTGGTGGAGGAGGTGTCCGCCGCAGCGCGCTCCATGCAGGAACAGACCGACTTGCTGCGCCAGGTGGTGGGGGCCTTCAAGGTGTGATGGAGCGGTCAGGCAGCCGAAGCTGAAAGCGGCGGCAGCTACTGCATCAAAGAATCCCTGCCGATCTTGCGGCCTGCGGGGATTTTCATGGGCTGAGCATGCGAAGCCTGCCTGGAAGATTCCATGCAATCAGGTGGTATCCCAGCGGAGCTGTTCGCCGCTCCATCAAAGAAAAACCCCGCAAGCCTTGCAGCCTGCGGGGTTTTTTCCATGGTGCAACCGGGTGGGAATCGATCCCGCCCGGTGCGGCTGGCAATTACATGCCCATGCCGCCCATGCCACCCATGCCGCCCATATCAGGCATGCCGCCGCCTGCAGCAGCTTCGTCCTTCGGGGCTTCGGCGATCATGCATTCCGTCGTCAGCAGCAGCGATGCCACGGAAGCGGCGTTCTGCAGAGCCGTGCGGGTGACCTTCGTCGGGTCCAGAATGCCCAGTTCCAGCATGTCGCCATACGTGTCGTTGGCGGCATTGAAACCGTAGTTGCCCTTGCCTGCCAGCACCGCGTTCACCACCACCGAGGCTTCGCCGCCGGCGTTGTTCACGATTTCGCGCAGGGGGGCTTCGATGGCCTTCAACACCAGCTTGATGCCGGCGTCCTGATCGGCGTTGTCGCCCTTGATCGAGGTGCCGACGGCTTGCTTGGCACGCAGCAGGGCCACGCCACCACCGGCCACAACGCCTTCTTCCACCGCTGCGCGCGTGGCGTGCAGGGCGTCTTCCACGCGGGCCTTCTTTTCCTTCATTTCGACTTCGGTGGCAGCGCCGACCTTGATCACTGCCACACCGCCGGCCAGCTTGGCCACGCGTTCTTGCAGCTTTTCGCGGTCGTAGTCGGACGTGGCTTCTTCGATCTGCACGCGCACTTGCTTGACGCGGGCTTCGATGTCTTCGGCAGCGCCGGCGCCGTCGATGATGATCGTGTTTTCCTTGCCCACTTCGATGCGCTTGGCTTGACCCAGGTCGGCCAGGGTGACCTTCTCGAGCGTCAGGCCCACTTCTTCAGCGATGACCTTGCCGCCCGTCAGGATGGCGATGTCTTCCAGCATGGCCTTGCGGCGGTCGCCGAAGCCAGGGGCCTTCACGGCCACGACCTTCAGGATGCCGCGGATCGTGTTGACCACCAGCGTCGCCAGGGCTTCGCCCTCGACTTCTTCGGCAATGATCAGCAGCGGACGGCCGGCCTTCGCGACTTGCTCCAGCGTGGGCAGCAGGTCACGGATGTTGCTGATCTTCTTGTCGAACAGCAGCACGAAGGGGTTGTCCAGAATCGCGGATTGCTTTTCAGGATTGTTGATGAAGTAGGGCGACAGGTAGCCGCGGTCGAACTGCATGCCTTCCACGACGTCCAGTTCGGACTCGAGGGACTTGCCGTCTTCCACGGTGATCACGCCTTCCTTGCCGACCTTGTCCATGGCGTCAGCGATCAGCTTGCCGATCGTTTCGTCGGAGTTGGCGGAGATCGAACCGACCTGGGCGATTTCCTTGGAGGTCGTGGTGGCCTTGGAAGCCTTCTTCAGCTCTTCCACCAGGGCCGTCACGGCCTTGTCGATGCCGCGCTTGAGGTCCATCGGGTTGATGCCGGCGGCCACGTACTTGAAGCCTTCGCGCACGATGGCCTGTGCCAGCACGGTGGCGGTCGTGGTGCCGTCACCGGCGTTGTCGGACGTCTTGGAAGCCACTTCCTTCACGAGCTGGGCGCCCATGTTCTGCAGCTTGTCCTTCAGTTCGATTTCCTTGGCCACGGACACACCGTCCTTGGTCACGGTGGGGGCGCCGAACGAGCGCTCGAGCACCACGTTGCGACCCTTGGGGCCCAGGGTGACCTTGACCGCATTGGCCAGGATGTTCACGCCTTCGACCATGCGGGCGCGGGCTTCGCCGCCGAAAACTACGTCTTTTGCTGCCATTTGATTTCTCCGGATTCAGTAAACAGGATGTTCGGGAAAAGGGCCGGGAGGGCTTACTTTTCGACGACTGCGAACAGGTCGTCTTCCTTCATCACCAGCAATTCGTCGCCCTTGACCTTGACGGTCTGGCCAGAGTACTTGCCGAAAAGAACGCGGTCGCCGACCTTCACGTTCAGGGCGATCAGTTCGCCCTTGTCGTTCTTCTTGCCGGGACCGACGGCCAGCACTTCACCTTGATCGGGCTTTTCAGCAGCGTTGTCGGGGATCACGATGCCGGAAGCGGTCGTGGTTTCGCTTTCAATGCGCTTGACGATCACGCGATCGTGCAGGGGGCGAAGGTTCATTGCATCTCTCCTGGTTCAAAAAAGGATTGCGACATCAACAATGCGCCCGCAGGGTGCGGGCGCTTTCTGACTTCAGCGGCCATGTGCCGGCGTTGCTAGCACTCGGTCGCGTCGAGTGCTAATGATACGGGCATTCTCTGGCATTTCAAGGGGGACCCTGTGAGGGCTTGATATCGAAGCCCGTGCAAACCGTGCCAGGATTCCAAGTCAAAGCCGTGAATCCAACCCGTTCCCGGGCGCCGCCGGCGCAAGAGGCCGGATTGCGCCGATGCGGTTCGCGTGCGCTGGCGGGATCGCCGCGTGAGTTGGCTGGGGACGGGCCGCCGCATGCTTTTCGAAAGCCAGGCATCGGATGGGGGCGCCTGCGTGCATCGGACAAACATCGTTGAACGCCCATCACCAGAGGCGGCTGCCTCAAGCAAGATAAGGCGTGCACCTACAATACCGACCTCCTTGAGACCGGAGGTGATCCGGCGTCCTAACACAGCCTGCATCGCCATGCAGGACCGGGGCGTCGTTCTCGGCGCTCTCAATCAAACCGCCCGGGGGCGGGTAGATCAACAGATTCGGGAGTCCGATGGCGTCTTTGCAAGCAACCACCGCGCTGATGGGCATCGGCCTTGCGGTGCTGATCCTCTACCTGATCCGCAGGGACCACCTGTATCTGATGCATGGCCTGTTCTGGGTGGTGGTGGCTGGCGCTGCCGCCATGCTGGGTGCCTGGCCCGGGTTGATCGATCGCCTGGCGAGGTTGTTGGGCATCAGCTATCCCCCTGCGTTGCTGCTGCTTCTCGCCAGCATGGTGCTGCTGGTGAAGTCGCTCCACACCGACATGGTGAACACCCGCATTGAACGGGATGTCCGCCGATTGAACCAGCGGCTGGCCCTGCTGCAAGCCGACAACGAAAGCCTGCGTGCGCACGTCATGGGTGATGGGTCGCAACCATGACCGTGGCGCAGCCGTTGTTGCCAGTCATTCTGTGCGGCGGGTCGGGCACGCGCCTGTGGCCCCTGTCGCGGGAGGCGTATCCCAAGCAGTTTCTGGCATTGGCAGGCGCTACCACCATGCTGCAGGACACGGCGCTGCGGTTGCAGGGGTGGGACCCTGACATCGGCATTGCGCCCCATCCCATCCTGGTTTGCAATACCGAGCACCGTTTCATCGCTGCCAGCCAATTGCTGGCGGTCGGCATCCAGTCGGCACGCGTGCTGCTGGAGCCCGAGGGGCGCAACACCGCCCCCGCGCTGACGCTGGCCGCACTGCAGGCAAGCTCGGAAGGGGAGGACCCGGTCATGCTGGCCATGCCGGCCGATCATGTAGTGAAGGACCTGCCCGCGTTTCACGCCGCAGTCCGCAAGGCGTACTCCCTGGCCCAGGCGGGGGGGCTGGTGACGTTCGGCGTTGTACCGGACCGGCCAGAAACCGGCTACGGCTACATACAGTGCCATGCGGCCGGGCCGCAGGGCGCGGGTATTCACCGCATCGCCAGCTTTGCCGAAAAGCCCGACGCTCCGACCGCGCAGCGCTATCTGGACGCAGGCGATTACTTCTGGAACAGCGGCCTGTTCATGGTGCGCGCCAGCCAGTGGCTGGCCGCCATGCGCGCATGCCGCCCCGACATCCTCGCGGCGTGCGAAGCCGCGATGGAGGGGGCACAGCGGGATCTCGACTTCATCCGGCCTGAGGCATCCGCCTTCAAGGCCTGTCCTTCCGATTCCATCGACTACGCCGTGATGGAGCGGCTGCCCCTGATGCCTGAACTCGGCATCGCCATCTTTGCCGTCGCCCTGCAGGCCGGTTGGTCCGACCTGGGCGCTTGGGATGCCTTGTGGAGCGTGCTTGAGCAGGACGGCGAAGGCAACGCCACCGTCGGCGATGCCCTGCTGCAGGACAGCCAGAACAGCTTGTTGATGTCCACCCACCGGCTCGTGGCGGGCGTGGGTCTGGACCATATCGTGGTGGTCGAAACGCCCGATGCGGTTCTGGTCGCGGACAAACGCCGCACCCAGGACGTCAAGCACATCGTGGCTCGGCTGAAGCAGGACGGCCATGCTTTGGCCCACCACCACCGGAAGGTGCATCGGCCGTGGGGCTGGTATGACGCCATCGACAGCGGCGAACGCTTTCAGGTCAAGCGCATCGTGGTCAACCCCGGGGCGCGCCTGAGCATGCAAATGCACTATCACCGCGCCGAACACTGGGTGGTTGTGCGGGGCACCGCAGAAATCACCAATGGCGAAGACACCTATCTGCTGGCGCAGAACGAGTCCACGTTCATTCCGGTGGGTCGGCGCCACCGATTGGCCAATCCCGGCAAGACACCCCTTGAAATCATCGAAGTGCAGTCCGGCGACTATTTGGGCGAGGACGATATCGTCCGCTTCGACGACATCTATGGGCGCTCATCCGGTCCCGAGAGCGTTTCATGATGGGCTGTGTTTGCGAACGGTGCGGTATTCGCGCCTGACTTCTCCCCATTCTTCCGACATAAAAATATGAATCTAGAACAAGCAAGCATCGCCGTGATCGGGCTTGGCTACGTGGGCCTGCCCTTGGCGGTGGAGTTTGGCCGCCAGCGTCCGGTCATCGGCTTCGACATCAATGCTGCGCGCATCGCCGAGTTGCAGTCGGGCAAAGACGGCACCCTGGAAGTGAGCCCGGAAAACCTGCAAGCTGCCCGCCATTTGCAATACAGCGCCAACCCGGAAGACCTGCGCAACTGCAAAGTCTTCATCGTGACCGTGCCCACGCCGGTGGACAAAGCCAACCGGCCCGACATGTCGCCGCTGGTCAGGGCCAGCGAAACCGTGGGCAAGGTCATGCCCGATGGCGCCGTGGTCATTTACGAATCCACGGTGTATCCCGGCGCAACCGAAGAGGTGTGCGTGCCGGTGCTCGAGCGGTTCAGCGGCAAGACCTTCAACACGGATTTCTTCTGTGGCTATAGCCCGGAGCGCATCAACCCGGGCGACCGGGTCAATACCCTCACGAAGATCAAGAAGATCACCAGCGGCAGCACCCCCGAAGTGGCAGACGCGGTGGATGCCTTGTACGGCAGCATCATCACCGCCGGTACCCACAAGGCCAGCAGCTTGAAAGTGGCCGAGGCGGCCAAAGTCATCGAAAACACGCAGCGCGACTTGAACATCGCCTTGGTGAACGAACTGTCCGTCATCTTTGAACGGCTGGGCATCGACACCCTCGACGTGCTGGAAGCGGCCGGCAGCAAATGGAATTTCCTGCCGTTCCGTCCCGGTCTGGTAGGGGGGCACTGCATCGGCGTCGATCCTTACTACCTGACGCACAAGGCCGAGGAAGTGGGCTATCACCCGCAGGTCATCCTGGCCGGGCGGCGCATCAACGACAACATGGCGCGCTACGTGGCGCGCAACACCATCCGGCTCATGCTGAAGAACGGCATGGACGTGCCCCGCTGCCGCATCGGCATTCTGGGCATCACGTTCAAGGAAAACTGCCCGGATATCCGCAACAGCAAGGTCGTGGACATGGTGCGCGAATTCCTGGCGTGGGGTGCGGACGTGGTGATTGCCGATCCCTGGGCCAGTGCGCAAGAAGTCGATCACGAGTACAGCCTGCCATTGGGGCTCGTCGATGCCGACCATCCGGTGGACGCGTTGGTCGTGGCCGTCGGCCATAACGAGTACCGGCAAGCCACCCCGGCAGAACTCCGTGCCTACTGCCGTGGTGTCCAACCCGTCCTTGCCGATGTCAAGAGCCTCTACAACCGCGAGCAGGCTGCAGAAGCCGGCTTCACCGTCTTTCGCCTGTAAATCCTTCCCTCGAATCCGACATGAAAAATTTCGCCCTCATCGGTGCCGCCGGCTACATTGCGCCGCGCCATATGCGTGCCATCAAGGACACCGGCAACCATCTGGCCGTGGCGTACGACATCAATGACTCGGTCGGCATCATCGACAGCATTTCGCCGCAGAGCGACTTCTTCACCGAGTTTGAACGGTTCGCGGAGCATGCACACCAGCTCAAGCGCAATGCGACCACGGCACTCGATTACGTGGCGATCTGCTCGCCCAACTACCTGCATCACGCGCACATCGCGGCGGGCTTGCGCCTGGGGTGCGATGTCATCTGCGAAAAGCCGTTGGTTCCCACGCCGCAACTGATGGATGAACTGGCGCGCATCGAGCAGGAAACGGGTCGGCGGGTGTTCAACATCCTGCAACTGCGCCACCACGACGCGATCTTGAAGCTGCGCGACAAAGTGGCCGCGGCACCCAAGGACACCAAGTTCGATGTCGAACTGACCTACATCACATCGCGTGGCAAGTGGTATCTGGAAAGCTGGAAGGGCGACCCTCGCAAGTCGTTCGGCGTGGCCACCAATATCGGCGTGCATTTCTTCGACATGCTGCACTTCATCTTCGGCAGGCTTCAGGACAATCGCATCCACCTGAGCGAGGAGACCAAGGCGGCCGGCTACCTGGAGTATGAGCGTGCCCGGGTGCGGTGGTTTTTGTCCATCGACGCCAATGATCTTCCGGACGAAGTCAAAGGCAAGAAGCCCACCTATCGCAACATCGATGTGAGCGGCGAGCAGCTCGAGTTTTCCGAAGGGTTTACCGATCTGCACACCACCAGCTACCGCGAGATTTTGGCGGGCCGGGGGTATGGATTGGCGGATGCGAGGCACTGCATCGAAACGGTGGATGTGATTCGCAGCGCCTCCGTTGCACGCGATGCGGATGAGCGCGTGCATCCTTTCGTTCGCCTGAAGGGGTATTGAGAGCATGGACGCTTCTCGTTTGAAGCCGCTTTCTCAGCTGCAGTTGTTGTTGTCCGATGTGCAAGATGCATTGAAGCTTTGGCGCTTCTGGTTGCATCTGGGCTTGGAAGATATCCTCAAGCAATATCGAAGGTCGTTTCTCGGGCCTGTATGGATATCCATTAATACGGCCATTTTCATCGGCGCATTCGGACTGATTGGATCGCAAGTATTCAAGATCGATGTTCAGACCTATCTGCCATTTTTTTGCGTCAGTCATGTACTGTTTCTTTTTATATCGCAGTCCATTTCAGATAGCTGTCAGACCTTCATCGCCGCCAGCGCATTTTTGAAGCAGACGCCTTACCCAAAGACCGCATTCGGCTTGCGGGTAATTTGGAGAAATTTATTGATGATGGGGCACAACATTCCCATCGCAATCATCGTTCTTCTGGCCTTTGGCGGTTTGGGTGATATCAGATTGCTGCCTTTCTTGTGTGGATTGGCATTTACGGTCATTTGCGCAGCATTGCTGTCTTGCATTTTGGGGGCACTTTGCGCGCGGTTTCGGGACATTCCAATGATTGTTACGAGCCTGATGCAAATTTCCATGTTCCTCACACCCGTCATGTGGCAGCCGTCGCAGTTGAGTGAGCGTGCGCAGCTCATCGTGCATATCAATCCATTGGCGGCATTTCTCGACTTGGTTCGTGCGCCAGTATTGGGGCAATCAGTCAGCTCATATAGCTATTTGATGGCTGGTGGTACGTTTCTTCTGCTTCTGTTTGCATTCTTTACTGTCTTTTTGAAGAGCCGGCGAAGGCTCGTGTATTGGCTCTGATCATGGCAAGTATCGAATTAGAGCGGGTCAATGTCGATTTCCCGCTGTTCTCTTCACGTTCGCGTGGCCTTTTGAATACCTTATTGGGGAAGGCTCAGGGGCATAGGGGGCGGATCGAAGATGTTGGTGGTGGTGCCATCGCTGTCCGTGCGCTGCGCGATATCACTTTGAGGCTCAAGGACGGCGACAGAATGGGGCTTGTCGGGCGCAACGGCGCAGGTAAATCCACTCTGCTACGGGTTTTGTCCAGTGTTTACGAGCCGACCTCGGGTGTCATGCGTGCATCCGGTCATATCTCGTCACTGATTGATCTCATGCTGGGCATGGACCCTGATGCCAGTGGATATGAATTCATTGCCACACGCTGCGTGGTCATGGGAATCGGAAGCCGTGAGGCAAAGGCCTTGGTGCCTGACATCGAGGAGTTTACCGAGCTGGGCGACTACCTCCATTTGCCGGTGCGCACATATTCGTCTGGAATGATGCTGCGGCTCGCTTTTGCTGTATCCACTGCCGTGGCTCCGGATATTTTGCTAATGGATGAAATGATTGGCGTCGGTGACGCGCAGTTCATCGATAAAGCACGCATACGACTTGAAAACATGATGAGCCGGGTGAAGATTCTCGTGCTTGCATCGCATAGCGATCCAATATTGAAGACCTTTTGCAATCAAGGTATTTGGTTGAATGAGGGCCAGATTCGCATGCAGGGCAACATCGAAGATTGCCTTTCTGCATACCATGCAAATTAAATCATCGAAAGTCCCATGAGCGAACAGAATTATTCGGCCCATTCGACCGCAATCATTGATGATGGTGCGCAGATCGGATCGGGCACACGGATATGGCACTGGGTTCATATCTGTGGCAAGGCGCGTATTGGACGGGACTGTTCGTTTGGTCAGAATGTTTATGTTGGCAATGACGTGGTAATTGGCAATAACGTCAAAGTGCAGAATAACGTGAGTGTGTATGACTCTGTTATTTTGGAGGACGATGTTTTTTGTGGGCCCAGTGTTGTATTCACCAATGTATATAACCCGCGTAGCGGTGTCACGCGTAAACATGAGTATCGGCCTACGCTGGTTCAACGTGGAGCGACGTTGGGGGCGAATTCCACGATCGTGTGTGGCACCACGGTAGGAGCATATTCCTTCGTTGCCGCGGGCGCCGTAATAAATCGTGATGTCAAGCCGTATGCATTGATGGCGGGAGTTCCCGCAAGACACATCGGCTGGATGAGTGAGCATGGAGTTCGTTTGAACTTTTCGCAGGGCGATGGAGTGGCCGTGTGCGCTGAATCGGGTGCGGAATATGAATTGTGTCAAGGCGACGTGCGGCGCCTTGATGCCAGACCATGAAAGTGGCTTATGGAATTTATTGATCTCAAATCTCAATATCTTGCATTGAAGGCGGAGGTTGATGGCCGCATTCAAAAGGTGCTCGAGCATGGCCAATATATATTGGGTCCGGAAGTGGCTGAGTTGGAAGAGCGACTCGTTGAGTACACAGGTGCTAAATACTGTATTTCAGTGGCCAATGGCACCGATGCTTTGCAAATTGCCTTGATGGCATTGGGGGTCGGACCGGGTGATGAAGTCATTACGCCCGGATTCACCTACATCGCGACGGCTGAAACTGCTGCTTTGTTGGGGGCGAAGCCTGTCTATGTGGATGTGCTTCCAGGATCGTGCAATGTGGACCCGTCCCTCATCGAATCAGCGATTACGAGCAAAACCAAAGCCATTATTCCAGTGAGCTTGTATGGGCAATGTGCGGATTTCGATGCGATCAATGAAATTGCATCTCGCCACGGAATCCCCGTCATCGAGGATGCCGCCCAGAGTTTCGGAGCGACCTATAAGGGTAAAAAGAGCTGCAATCTCAGTCGCATCGCCTGTGCGAGCTTTTTCCCCAGTAAGCCGTTGGGTTGTTATGGCGATGGCGGTGCAATATTCACAAACGATGAAGGCTTGGGAAAAATCATTCGTCAGATAGCCAGGCACGGTCAGGAGCGGCGTTATCACCATGTGCGCATAGGTGTGAATAGCCGGCTTGACACGTTGCAGGCAGCCATTTTATTGGCCAAGCTGGAAGTTTTTGACGCGGAGTTGAAGAAGCGGAGCGAGGTGGCTTTCGATTATGTTCAGGGATTGAGTGGCTGCAAGAATCTGGCTGTACCAGAATATTCAAAGAGCGAAATTTCTAGCTGGGCGCAATTTACCATTCAGCATCATCAACGCGATGTGTTGGCAGAGAAGCTGAAAAGCAGGGGTGTCCCAACTGCCATTCACTACCCTGTGCCTTTAAATAAGCAACCTGCGCTCGGCGACAACGGCTTCAGTTTGCCCGTGGGTGACAGGTTGGCGAGGCAGGTGCTTAGCTTGCCTATGAGTCCATGGTTGAGCCGGGTTGATCAAGATTTTGTTATTAAATCTGTTTTGGAAATTTGCGAAGAGATTTGATGTATCTTTCGATTTTTATTGGCTTGATTAAATAAATCATTTGCCTGCGGTTTGTTGCTTGCCTGGTGGTTAAGTAGTCTTAAGCTCGAGGTTTATGATTGGATTTTGCCTCTGAATAATAATGTTGCGGCCGCTTCACAACTACTTGCGTTAGACGGTTCATGTTGGATTGAGGGAAAAATAATGAAGGTACTCAGAGTGGTGGGGGCGCGGCCCCAATTTATGCAGGTGCCTGTGGTTCGTGACGTGCTGCTCCAAAGAGGGCATGAGCATGTGTTGTTGCATACCGGCCAGCACTATGACGACAGCATGAGTGCGGTATTTTTTAGAGAGCTCGGCATCCCCCCTGCCGATATCAACCTCGGTATTTCCGAGTTAGGCCATGGCGGTATGACGGGTCGCATGATGGAAGGCATAGAGCGGTCGCTGCAAGAGGTGCGCCCAGATGTTCTGCTCGTGGATGGCGATACCAACTCGACGATGGCCGCAGCTCTGAGCGCAGTCAAACTGCATATTCCGGTGGTTCACATCGAAGCAGGTTTGCGTGATTTCGACCGCAAGCGGCCCGAAGAGATCAACCGTGTGGTGACTGACCACGTCGCCTCGATCAATTGCGCACCGATTCCACGCGCCATCAGCAATCTTGAGAATGAAGGTCTGGGTGCGTCCGCTGTGTTGACCGGTGACGTCTTGCTGGACTGTTTCGTGCATTATTTCGAGCGGCGCAGCCACAGCGTCGTGGCGGAACTCGAACTGCAGCCGGGTGGCTACTACCTGTCCACCTTGCACCGGCCCGAGAACACCGATCTCGTCAATGCGGAGCGTTTCTCCGCGATCTTTGGTTTTCTTTCCGATCTTGACAAGCCGGTCATCCTGCCCTTGCACCCACGCAGCCGACGCATGGTGGAGCAATGGCAAAGCGCAGGAGGGCGACTGGGAGCCATTCGTCTGGTGCCACCGGTCACGTATCTCGAAATGCTTGCCTTGCTCGAAGGGGCTGATTGCGTGTTCACGGACTCCGGCGGGTTGCCGCGCGAAGCGGTGTGGATGGGCTGCCGCTGCGTCATGCTATTTCGTGAAGACACGTGGCACGATCTTTTGGAGCAGGGTTGGGCTGCTATCGGGAAGACCGACAGATCGTCGATCGAAGCCGCTTTCAATCAGGCAGTGCGGCCAGATAAAAAATCTACGCGCGACTTCTTCGGTGGGGGAGAGGCTGCAAAGAGAGTGGTTGAACAATTAGAGAGCATGAAGGAGTAACGACGATGACCACAGACATGATCTCGACAAAGGCCAAGATAGGCCGCAATGTCACGCTGGGCGCGCACGTCAGAATCCACGACAACGTTGAAATCGGCGATGACACGGTGATTGGCGATTTTTGTGTCATCGGTCATCCTGCCGGGGGCGAGTACCAAGGACAACCGCTGCAGATCGGGCCGCGCAGCGTGATCCGATCGCACTCCATCCTGTATGAGGGCAGCAGCTTTGGTGCGGATTTGAGGGTAGGTCATACCTCTCTTATCCGAGAAGGGGTGAAGGCCGGGGTGAATTTGCAGATCGGCAGCTTCAACGATCTTGAAGGTGACACGGTGATCGGCGATTGGGTGCGGTTCCATAGCAATGTGCACGTGGGCCGTGGCGCGGTGATCGGCGACCTGGTGTGGATCTTTCCCTATGTCGTGCTCACGAATGATCCTATTCCGCCATCTGGCCTCAAGGAGGGTGTGACTCTTGGCGCAGGGTCTGCGGTATGCACCAGCGCGGTGGTGCTGCCTGGCACGGTGGTCGGACGTGGGGCGTTCATCGCAGCGATGACCCGTGCAAGGGGAAATATTCCTGGGGGCGCACTCGTGGTGGGGGGGGAGGGACACATCGTCGGGACCATCCGGAAGCTGCGGCACAAGGAGTCGGGCAAGCAGCACCCGTGGATGACGCACTTCGCAGATTACTACCCCGCCGAAGCGCAATCGGCGATTACCGCTTTGCATCAAGCCGTCGAGTCGGATGTCGAACTGCTGGAGCGTGAACTCGCAGCAAAAAAGGCCAGTTCGTGACCCAGTCTTCTTCCAATATCCTGATGATCGATCGCAATTGCATGGTCGACCGTCGAATCGTGCTGGAGGCCAAGCTCCTGCGCGAGCAGGGCCATCGTGTTGCCCTGGTGGCTGCCTATGGCATTTTGGGTGGCAATGACGCGCAAATCGATGGCTTGCCCATTGTCCGATTCAATGAATCAGCCTTGCTGAGCCACGGCAATGACCCGACTTTCACCGCTTTCGAGGATGCGTGGAAGGGGCCTGACGAAGACGATTTGATCCAGCAGGAGTTGGATGCAGAGTTCGACCAAATATCACGTGATCGCTTCAACGCTGCGCTGGGCATCACGCGCAAGCTGTTGGGCAGCACGTTAGGTAGGGCCGTGGCGGCTTTGATGGCCCCGCGTTTCTCGATCAAGCAGTTGATTGCAGCCAACCAATTGCCGGGTTTGATCCGTAAGCCTGCGGTGCTGGTACTGGCGTTGGCCTCATTCAATTGGACCGCATTGGCGGGATGGCGCAAATTCAGTCGCGAGTCCCCGGGGCCCGCAACCGCTGGCCCGCGCGTGCGGATCGCGAAGCTGCAGTTCGGCCTCAGCCGCGCACGGGCCCTCAAGGCCCAAGCCAGAGGGATGTCGCCACTGTGGTCCAGCCTGCGCTATCCCCGCTATGGCTTGGAGCAGCTGCGCGGCAGCCGCAATCCGTTGCGTGTGGTGGTCGGGGTGCCGCTGGCGCTGCTGACCTGCGACGCCTATGTATGGGGCCGTCTTTGGTCGTTCGCTTCCGGAGATTTTTCGTTCGAGGAGCGCGTTCCCCAGGCGTTGCAAGGGCTTCACCCCGACATCATTGAGCACTTCATGGGGCAGCCGCTGGACAGTTGGGAACGCAAGGTGCTGCGCTTCGGAGGCGAACTGGATCGCGTTGATGCGGTTCACGCCCACGACTTGCCGGCATTGCGCGTGGCGACGCTGATTGCCAAGCGGCGCCGTATCCCCTTGATCTATGACGCGCACGAACTGTATAGCTACCAGCCTGGCATCGTCGGGGACCGCAAGAAACGGCTGCTCCAAACCGAGCACACGTTGATCGGTCATTGCGACGAGATCGTCGTCATCAACGAGGATCAAGCCCGCGTGATGCAGCGCGATCATGGGGTGGGGTCTTATACACCCCTCACCAATGCCACCGAGCAGCCTCCCGGCTTTGACATCCACCGGCGGACGACGGTCGTGCAGGACCATCTGGGGCTGGAGCCAGGTACACCGACTCTGATGTTCATGGGGGGCATCAATCGCACGCGCAAGATACACCTGCTGTTTGAAGGATTGGCCCTGTCAGAGGTGCAAGCCCATTTGATTTTGCTGACTTGGGGGATGGAGATCCCAGAATTCCAGCAGATGGCGCTGGATTTGGGCATATCGGACCGGGTGCATTTCATGGACCCGGTGCCCTGGAGCGAAATTGTCGATTGGGCCGCCTCTGTCGATGTGGGGGTCATGCCGTATCAAGCATTGGACCTGAACACCAAAATCTCTTCGCCCAACAAAATGTACGAATTCATCGCGGCGGGTACGCCGATGATCGGCTCCAGCGAACTGGTCAATGTGCGGCGCGTGGTGGAAGCGGAAGGCTTTGGCGTGCTGGTGCCATTCCATAAGTCCGAGGATTACGCCAAAGCCATTGATGCGATATTCGATGTGACCTTGGGAGGACCGGACCGCTTTCGTCCTGCCTTGATCGCGAAGGCCGACAAGTATCTATTTTCCGCGCAAGCAGAGGCTTTCGCGTCCATGTACCAGCGGGTCTTCGCGCCCGGACGCACGCCCAAAGCGGATATGTCATGAGCAGCATGCAACATTATTTCAAAGACGATCCGTTCCGTGATTTTTACAACTTGGATGGGTTAGATACCGTTGTCCTCACCACGGACATCGACTGGGCGCCCGATTACGCCACGCAAGCCGTACTCGATCTGGTGGCCCAGGCCGGCATGAAGATCACGGCCTATGCGACCCACGACAGCCCGCTGTTGAAAGCGTCCACAGAATTCGTCGAAATCGGGTTGCATCCGGACAATACCCGCCCCGATCCAGTGCACCGCTTCGCTCGAAAGCTGCCCGATCTGATGGAGATATTCCCGGACGCTGTCGGGCTGCGCTGCCATCGCAATTTCTTTGGCCAGAACATCAGTGACCTCGCAAAAGAGTGCGGGCTGCGTTACGACCTGAGCACCTTTCTTTGGCGCCAGCCTTTCGCCCAAGCCTATGTGGATTACAACGGCTTGGTGAAGATGGCCTATGTCTGGGAAGATGGCATTCACGTCGATGTGGGCGAGCCTCTCGCATTGGAGCGCGTCGGCCTGGATAGCCCGGGCCTGAAGGTATTGAATGTGCATCCCATGCTGATCTACCTGAATGCGCCGGATGACCATCTGCGCCGCCGGCTGACCAAGGGAATTGCGGATCTCACATCGGTGCCGCGCAGCCACTTCGAAAGCGACATCCACACGGGTTATGGCTTGCGCGACTTCTACCGTGACCTGCTGGCCGAACTCAAGCGCCGAGGCGTCAGAACCGTGTTTGCCCGCGATGTCGCGGCTGCAGTAGCGAAGCAGGGGCACTGAACCATGTGTGGCATTTTTGGTTTCGTCGCTGCCGCACCAGTGGACAGCGCAGAGCAGGTGCTGGCCACCGGGATTGCACGCCAGCGCCACCGGGGGCCGGACGGGGAAGGCACCTGGATATCGGGTGACCGAAGGGTGGGCTTCGCGCACATGCGTCTGTCCATCATCGATCTCTCGGCGCATGCCTCTCAGCCCATGCACGATGTCGATTCGGGCGTGGTGATTACCTACAACGGCGAGATCTACAACTACCGGGAACTGCGGGAGGAGATCGGAGGCGAGTTCCGCACCCAAAGCGATACCGAAGTGATCCTTCGGGCTTACCTGAAGTGGGGTGAAGACTGCGTCGGTCGCCTGCGCGGGATGTTTTCCTTTTTGGTGTGGGACCCGCGCACGAGCAAGGTGTTTTTGGCGCGTGATCGTTTCGGCATCAAGCCGCTCTACTACACGGAGCAGGCTGGAGTGGTGTATTTCGCCTCCGAGATCAAGGCATTGACGCCCTTCATGGCCCATCGGAGCATTTCCCGCCAAGCCCTGTCCGAGTACTTTACTTTCCAGTTCACCATCAGCGGAGCCGCATTGCTCGAGGGCGTGCACGAGGTGCCTGCCGCATATCGCGGCACGATCGCTCCGGGCGGGGGGTTGGCACTCAGCCGTTATTGGGAGATCCATTACGAGCCTGACCTCTATCACACGGAACAGTATTTCGTTGAGCGTTTGCGCGAGTTGATGGCCGAGTCGGTCAACCTCCATCTGCTTGCCGATGTCGATGTGGGGGCCTACGTGAGCGGGGGCGTCGATTCCAGCTTGCTGGCCATCCTGGCGCGTGAGGCAAGGCCCGGCGGTCCGTTCAAAATCTTCAATGGCCGCTTCAACGACGGCCCTTCCTATGATGAATCTCGCTATGCACAGGATGTGGCGGCCGAGAACAGCATGTCGTGTTACGTGCAGGACATCAGCGAAGATGACTTTGTCGAAAATATCCGCAAGGTCATCTATCACTTGGACGGTCCGATCGCCGGTCCCGGCGCCTTCCCTCAATTCATGGTCTCGCGGCTGGCGGCCAGCAAGCTCAAAGTGGTGCTGGGCGGACAAGGGGGCGACGAGATTTTCGGTGGCTACGCGCGCTATCTGGTCGCCTATTTCGAGCAGTGCATCAAGGGGGCCATCGAGGGGACGGCACACGGCGGCCAGTTCATCGTCACCTACGAATCCATCATCCCCAACTTGGTAACGCTCAAGGAATACCAGCCACTGATCAAGGAGTTTTGGTCGGAAGGGTTGTTCGGCCCACGCGATGAGCGCTACTTCCGGTTGATCAACCGGGCCAACATGCTGGGTGGGGTGATTGATTCTGCTGCCGTGGACTTTGAGCCGGTGCGTGATGCCTACAAGAAAATATTCTGGGGCAACAATGTCGGTCCTGAGGCCTACTTCGACCGGATGACGCATTTCGACTTCAAGACGCTGTTGCCAGCGCTGCTGCAGGTCGAAGATCGAATGAGCATGGCCCACGGCCTGGAGTCGCGTGTGCCCTTTCTCGATCACCCCGTGGTCGAGTTTGCCGCCACCATTCCACCGAACATCAAGTTCGCCAACGGTGAACTCAAGCGCCTTCTGCGCGTGGCTTTCGGGCAACGTCTGCCCGAATCCATCCGCAAACGCAGTGACAAGATGGGCTTCCCGGTGCCGCTGAACCAGTGGCTCAAGAGCAAGGGACGGGCGTCGGAGTTCGTGCAGGACGTGCTGGGTTCGACGCGTGCGCGGCAGCGGGGCTACTTGCAACCCGGCGCCGACATAGGCCGCCTCATCGGCGCACAGGGGGCGTTCAACCGCAACTTGTGGGCCCTGCTGTCGCTGGAACTGTGGCAGCAGGAGTTCATTGATGCCTGAAGCCGGCAATCCGTCATCCGCTGCATTTCCCAATGCATCAACAATGAAGATTCTCACCGTCATCGGGGCACGGCCCCAACTCGTCAAAGCGGCAGTGGTTTCGCATGAGATTCAGGCGAGGCAGCAGGCTGGTACGGCCGTGCAGGAACTGATTGTTCATACGGGCCAGCATTTCGACAAGAACATGTCCGACGTGTTCTTCGACGAGATGTCCATTCCGCGGCCGCACCGCATGCTCGCTCTGGGGGGGCTATCGCATGGCGCGATGACCGGCCGGATGATCGAGCAGATCGAATCGGTGTTGGTGGAAGAGCGTCCCGACTGGATGCTGGTGTACGGCGATACCAATTCGACCATGGCCGGTGCCTTGGCTGCCGTGAAACTGCACATTCCGGTGGCGCATGTCGAGGCGGGGCTTCGCTCCTGGAACCGCGCCATGCCGGAAGAAATCAATCGCGTCGTGACGGACCATGTATCCAGCCTGCTGTTTGCCCCCACCGATTCCGCAGTGGCCAATCTCAAGGCCGAGGGGATTGCCGGGCAGCAAGTGGTTCGCACGGGAGATGTGATGTTCGACGCCTCGCTGTTTTATGCCAGCAAAGCCGTGAACCTCCCTTTGCCGGCCGGCGTGGGCAACCGCCCCTTCGCGTTGGTGACCATCCATCGCGCAGAGAACACGGACGATCCCAAACGCCTGCAGGCCATCGTGGAGGCTCTGGAGAGAGCGTCACGCGCGATCCACATGGTTTTTCCGGTGCACCCGCGCACGCGTGGGGCTTTGGGTCGCTTGGGTTTGCTCGATCGGCTGGAGGCCATCGCCACTTTGCTGGACCCGGTCGGATACCTCGAAATGGTTCAACTGGAAAAGGCCTGCACCTTGGTCGTCACGGACTCAGGCGGGGTGCAGAAGGAGGCGTATTTCTTCGGCAAGCCATGTGTGACGCTGCGCACTGAAACGGAGTGGACTGAACTCGTCGAGATCGGCGCCAATGTATTGGTCGCGCCGGACGATGCGCAAAGCATCGCGCAGGCGATTGCCGATGGAGTGCAGCGGACCGTCGATACCAGTGCCCAGTTGTATGGCGATGGCCATGCCGCAGCACACATCGTGGATCAGTTGCTCTCGAATCTGCACGGAAGTGCTTGCACCAACCCCTGATCTGCGACTTGAAGTGATTCATTCATTGCCAAGCCCGGTGGGGAACTTCATGTCCAACAATCCATGATGGCCTCGCTTCAGAATAGGCCGACCCTATGTGCGGCATAGCAGGCAGTGCTTCGGGCATCGGGGATGGCCGCCTCGAAGGTCGATTAAAGGCGGCTCTTCATTTGCTGCAGCGACGAGGCCCGGACGAAAGCGCGTCTGCTTTCTGGCGCACCGATGGAGCGATGGTCGCGTTGGGCCATACACGCCTCAGCGTGATCGACCTTTCTTCGGCGGCTCAGCAGCCCATGTCCAGTAGCGATGAAAACTTCACGCTGGTGTTCAACGGAGAGATTTATAACTATCTCGAATTAAGGCGCGAACTGGAACAGCTAGGGCGGCAATTCCATTCCAGGTCTGACACCGAAGTTCTCCTGCAGGCTTGGCAGGTGTGGGGCGAGCGCGCCTTGCCGCGTTTGGTGGGCATGTTCGCCTTTGTCCTTTTGGACCGCCGTTCCGGAACATTGCACGGTGCCCGCGACGCGTTCGGCATCAAGCCGATTTACTACCACGCAGATCACCAGGGGCTGTGCTTTGCCTCCGAGATTCCAGCCGTGCAGGCCCTGCGGTCCTCTGCTCCCCGTCTGGACTGGCACGTCGCGTACGACTATCTGGCGCACGGCCGCTACGACAACGACGCGCGCACTTTCTTTGCGGATGTTCGCGCGCTGCCGCCTGGCCACCGCTTTACCTACGACCTCCAGTCCCGTCAGCTTGAGCTGCACGCCTGGTGGAAGCCGACGATTGCCCCGGTTCAGCGGCTGACGCTTGACGACGCAGCGGATGGCCTGCGCAGCCGTCTGCTGGACAGCGTTCGGCTTCATCTTCGCAGCGATGTTCCGCTGGGCGCGGCCCTGTCCGGTGGGCTGGATTCGTCTGCCATCGTCGGTTGCATGCGCCATCTGGAGCCCGATGCGCCGATCCACACGTTCAGCTTCATTGCATCGGGCAGCTCCGTTTCGGAAGAGCAATGGGTCGATCGCATGAATGCCTATGCGGGGGCTGTGGCGCACAAGGTGAGCATCGCGCCCCAGGAGTTGGCGGCCGACCTGGACGACATGATCGCGGCGCAGGGCGAGCCGTTTGGCAGCACCAGCATCTATGCCCAGTACCGGGTGTTTCAGTTGGCGCGAGAGCACGGCATGACCGTCACGCTCGACGGGCAGGGCGCTGATGAATTGTGCGGCGGCTATGTCGGCTACCCCGGGCCGCGTGTGCACAGCCTGTTGGATGAGGGGCGGTGGCTGGGCGCTGCGGCATTCCTGCGGCAATGGGGGCGTTGGCCCGGCAGGGCCGGCCTGGATGGGCTCAAGGCGGCCGTGGCCGAATACACGAGCGACACTGCCTACCAGGCGCTGCGGCGCATGAATGGTGCCGATGCCAGCCCGCCCTGGCTGGATGGGCGGGTGCTCGCAGACGCTGGCGTCGCCCTGCGCTTTCCGCGCGAGTCGCCCCCCCAAACCGCCCCCGGAAGGCGCCTGGTGGCCGAACTCGCCCGTTCGCTGCACGGCGTGGGCTTGCCAGGGCTGCTGCGCCACGGGGACCGCAACTCCATGCGATTCTCGGTGGAAAGCCGGGTGCCCTTTCTGACCACGGGGCTTGCCGACTTCTTGCTGACCTTGCCAGAGGATTACCTGGTGTCGCCCCAAGGCGAGACCAAGCATCTGCTGCGCCGTGCCATGCGGGGACTGGTGCCGCAAGAGGTGCTCGATCGCCGGGACAAGATCGGCTTCGCCACGCCGGAACAGGCGTGGCTCGTGCAGATGGCGCCCCAGGTGCGCGAATGGCTGCGGCACCCGCTTGGGTTGCCGTTCTTTCGCCAGGACGAAGTGCTCAGGGCATTCGACCAGGTGGTCGCAGGCCAGCGGCCTTTCAGCTGGCAGGTGTGGCGCTGGATCAATTTCACGCGCTGGCACGCCCGGCATTTCGCGGGTTGACGTAGCCATGGCCCGTGTGCTGCTGCTGTCGCTCTCGCCCATTGCCTCCGATCCGCGTGTGATGCGCCAATACGAGGCGCTGAGCGCGGAGCATGAGGTCCATGTGATGGGCTTTGGAGACTGCCCGCCCGGAGTGCGGCATTTCACGCCGGTGGAGCAGCCCCGGCCCGACCCTGGCGTGGTTCTGCGCAATGCGGTTCGCCTGGCGCTGCGCCGCTATGAAACGTATTACTGGCAGCACCCGCAGATCCG
This sequence comes from Acidovorax sp. NCPPB 3576, assembly GCF_028473605.1. Lineage (NCBI taxonomy): Bacteria > Pseudomonadati > Pseudomonadota > Betaproteobacteria > Burkholderiales > Comamonadaceae > Acidovorax > Acidovorax sp. NCPPB 3576. The sequence continues at coordinate 970,762 of NZ_CP097267.1, forward strand.
CGCATTGGAGAAAGCCGCCGCGCAGGTGCCCGCAGGCTTCGACTTGGTATTGGCCAACGATGTGATGGCATTGCCGATGGCCCTGCGGCTGGCAGGCAAGGCGCCCGTGTGGCTGGACGCGCATGAATATGCCCCGCGCGAATTCGAGGACCTGTGGGCATGGCGCATGTTGCTGGGGCCTTTCTTCGATGCCACCTGCCGTGATGCATTGCCCCGCGTGGCGCGCATGAGCACGGTGTGCGCAGGCATTGCGCGCGAGTACGAACGGTGTTACGGCGTGCCGGTGTCGGTGATGCCCAATTGCCCAGAACCGCAGGCTTTGCCTGTACGGCCCACGCAGGCTGACCGCATCCGGCTGATCCACCACGGCGCAGCCATCGCCTCGCGCAAGATCGAGGTGATGATCGACCTCATGGACCATCTGGACGACCGTTTCAGCCTGGACCTGATGCTGGTGGAGCAAGACCCGGCATACTTCGCGGCGCTGAAGCATCGCGCAGCCCGGCATGCCCGCATCCGGTTCATCCCGCCTGTCCCCATGCGGGACATCGCGGCGCACACCAATGGCCACGACATTGGGCTGTTCCTGCTGCCGCCCACCAATTTCAACTACCTGCATGCGCTGCCCAACAAGTTCTTCGAGTTCATGCAGGCACGCCTGGCGATTGCCATCGGCCCCTCGCCCGAAATGCAGGCACTGGTGACGGAGTCGGGGTGCGGCGTGGTCAGCGGTAGCTTTGAAGCGGCAGACCTGGCCGCCCAGCTCTCCCGCCTCACACCCGAAAACATCGATGCCATGAAGCACGCTTCCGACCGTGCCAGCCGGCGCTTCAACGCCGCGGTAACGCGCCAGTGGCTCCGCGACGAAGTACGGGATTTGCTGGCGGGCCCCACCAGCGCGGCTCACTGACGTCATGCGCGCCCTCGTTCTTGGCACCCAGTCGTTCATTGATGGCGGCACCAAAGTCGGCTCGCAACATCTGGCGCAAGCGCTGGCGGCGGCCGGGTGGGCGGTGGACTATGTGCCCACCCTCTCGTCGCCCATGGACGTGATCGGCCGGCAACGCCATGCCAGGCTGGCCCGGGCCTGGGGCGGTGGATTGCGGGAGCGCTCGGTGGGCATCTCTCCCGGCCTGACCGAATGGAGCGTTCAGTCGTTTTTTCCGGCGCATCGGTGGTTTTTGCGCTGGCCCTGGCAGTTGAAAGCGTATGGTCACCGCTGCCCGGCGGCGCTGCGCAACGTGCAGTTCGACGCCTGCATTGCCGACGTGGCGCCCAACATGCTGCTGCTGCACCAGATCACTGCGCATGCGAAGGTCTGCCGCCTCAACGATTGGCCGCGGGGCTTTGCGCGGGACCTTCATCCGGTGCTGGTGAATGCGCTCGAGTCGATGGTGGGCAGCGCCTGTTTCGATGAGGTGTGGGCCGTCTCGCAACCGCTGGCGGAATACGCGCATGCGCTGAATCCGCAGGCCAGGGTGGAGCAGATTCCCAATGGCGTGGAGGCCAGCATGCTCGTGCCTTTAAGCCATGACCACCCGATCGCGCGAAGGCCCCGCAGCGCAGTTTACGTGGGAGGGCTGACGGCTTGGCTGGACATCGGGCTGCTCGCGCAGGTGGCGCAGTTGCTGCCCGACTGGACGTTCGATGTCCATGCGCCCGGCGCCCCGCCGCAGCACGGGTGGCCGGCCAATCTCCGTTGGTGCGGCGCCGTGGCGCGCAACGAATTACCGGCAGTTCTCCAAAGCCACGAGGTGGGGTTGATTCCCTTTCGCGAGGCCGATGGCCGCATGCGCTATGTGGAGCGCCCCTTGAAGTTCTACGAGTACATCGCGGCCGGGCTGGGCGTGGCGAGCACCGACCTGGGAGCGCTGCGGCATGGCATGGGCGACCTGGCCTGCTATGGCAACGGTGCACAGGCGTTTGCCGATGCGGTGGTGCGCGCGCGCGAGCAGGCGCAGGCACGCTCCCCCGGCTTTGCAGACGGCTTCGTGCAGGCGCACGACTGGAGCGCCCGGGCCCAGACCATGCTGGCTCGGCTGGAGATCTTGCTGGCATGAAAAACTACCTGCTGTACGACTTCATGCAGGTGGCCGGCGGTGCGGAGCGCGTGACGCTCACGCTGGCGGAGGCCTTTCCCGAGTTTCAGACCGTGGTCAGCCGCTGCTACCCCGATGCCCAGCCGTTGATGAGCGCTTCTCCCGCCACGGTGCAGACGCTGCACGGTGGCTGGTCTTCCGTGCTGCCGCGCATTCTGGAGAGCCTGTGGTGCTTTCGCTTCCGGGCGGGGCTTCTAAAAGATGCACAGACCGTGCTGTACAGCGGCTTTTACGCGCCCCTGGCCGTCTATCAACAGCGGGCTGGCCGGCGCTTGTACTACTGCCACACGATTCCCCGGTTTGCCTACGACCTGTACGACAGCACGCTGGCCGGTTTTCCGTTCTGGCTGCGGCCTGCGTACGCCCTGTTCGTGCGCTGGTTCCGGGCGCAGTACGAGGCGGCCATCGGGCGCATGGACCGCATTTTCGTGAACTCCGAGAACGTGCGGGCACGGCTCCATCGCTACACGGGGCTGGACGCCGAGGTGGTCTATCCCCCCGTGGCGACGCAGCACTTTCGTTTTTTGGGAGACGAGGGCTATTACCTGTCCACCGCACGGCTGGTGCCGAACAAGCGGGTGGAGGTGATCGTGCAGGCCTTCCTGCAGATGCCAAATCGCTCCCTGGTGGTCTTGTCGGGCGGGCCGGAGCTGGAGCGATTGAAGGCCCTGGCGGGAAATGCGCCCAACATTCAATTCACCGGTTGGCAGACCGATGAGGCGCTGCGGCACTGGGTGGGCAACGCGCGCTGCGTGATCTATCTGCCCGTGGATGAGGACTTCGGCATGTCCCCCGTGGAGGCCATGGCCGCAGGCAAGCCCGTGATCGGCGTGGCCGAAGGCGGATTGCTGGAGACCGTGGTTCCCGGCCAGACGGGTGTCCTGGTCGCTCCTGCGCCCACGCCTGGGGCCGTCATGGACGCCGTGACACAGATCGAGCAGATCCATGGCGAAGACCTGTCCGCCCAGTGCCGGCTGCGCGCCCAGCAATTCACCGAAGCCGCCTTCATTGCAAGGATGCAGGCGATCCTTCGATAAGCCCTGGGGCTACTCTGCCGAGCCGCGCGTGCGCCAATGCGCAATGCACAGCAGGGACGACACTGCCACATACCGCAGCGCGTTGGCCCAGGATTGGAAAATCTTCGAGCGATCCACCTTGGCGGTGTGCATGGGCAAGGCGACTTCCTTGATGCGCAGGCCCTGGCGCCGCATCAGCAGCAGGGTGCCGATGTCCTGGTAGTCGAGCAGGGTGGCCTCGGTGGACACCGCCACTTCGAGGGCCTTGCGGTTGTACAGGCGAAAGCCGGACACGAAGTCGTGCAGCGCAAACCCTGTCAGGAACCGGAACCAGCCCCACGCCAAACGGCGCGCCCAACTGGTTCGGGTCGCGAAATGGCTCACCACCACATCGCCGTCCTGGCGGCGGGACAGCAGGCTGGAGATCTCTTCCACCTCATAGCGGCCTTCCGCATCGATGGTGATCACCGCGTCATAGCCCCGCGACAGCCCGTAGCGAAGCCCCGTCTGCAGGCTGCCCCAGGTGGTCATGGCCAGCAGTGGGCGCAGCACCCACGCGCCCGCGCTCTCCGCCAGATGGCAGGTGCCATCGCTGCTGCGGTTGTCCACCACCAGCACATCGGCCCCCACCAGCGAGCGAACGCGCTCGATGAGGTGCTGGATGCTCGCTGCATGGTTGCGCGTGGAGATCACCACCAGCACGCGCGGATTGGGCGGGGCCGGCGTGCTGCCAAGGGCCAGGTACTGGTACTGGTGCGCCAGCGCGCGTTCGCACTGGGCAATGTCGAAATGCTGGAGCAGCGCCTGGTATCCCGCTTCGCCGAACTGCGTGCGCAGCCGCGTGTCGTGCTGCAACCGGGCCAGGGTGCTGCGCCAGCTCTCCACGTCTTCGATGGGCACATGCAAGCCGGAGCGTGCGTGCGCCACCACCCAGGGCATGCCGGAGCCGGGCAGGTCTGTCACCACGCACGGGCGCTTGTGCATCATGGCTTCCAGCAACACGATGCCGAACGCTTCGGTGCGCTCGCGGGAAGCCAGGCAGAAGACGTCGCAGGCTTCGAGCAGGGCGTGCTTTTCCGCATCGAGCACCGAGCCGACCAGGCGCACCGCGGGTTCGCGGCCCGCGGGCGTGGTGTCCCGGATCAGGGATTCCAGCGACACCCGCAACTCGCCCTCGCCGGCGATCACCAGTTCCACCCCTGGCATGGCCTGCACCGCCTTGATGAGCGTCTCGAACCCCTTGTAGTAGGTGAGGCGCCCGATGGACAGCAGCCGCAGCTGCGTTTTGGGGCCCCACTGCAACTCGCTGCGCAAGGTGGCGGGCGGGGGCGGCCGCCGCAGGTTGATGCCCAGGGGAATGACTTCGCACTTGCTGCGCCACGGCTGCAGGGGCGCGCTGGCCTCCAGGTAGGGCGGCGACGTGGCGAAGATCATTTGCGCCCGGTCCAGCACCGCATGCTCGAAGGGGCGGTACAAAAAGTACGCCAGCGCCACCGACAGCTTGATGTCCGAGACGACGATGTCCGAATGCCAGTGCACCACGCACGGCACCTTGCGGGCCGCAGGCAGCGTCAGCGCCCAGAGCGCGGAATTGTTGGGCAGGTGCAGGTGCAGCACATCGGGCTGGAAGCGCCGGATGGCCCGCCCCAGCGCCGAGCGAAAGCCCAGGGCGATCGGGGCATACACCAGATTGAACTGCACCGGCACCCGCACCAGCCAGGGCGGATCCTGGGGCAATGGCGTGCCGTGCACCAGGGCAAACGCTTCGATGCCCTGGGCGCGCTGGGCCTCGATGAGATCGGCCAGAAACACTTCCATGCCGCCCAGGTAGGGCGGAAAGAATTTGCCGATGTGCAGGACGCGCAGTGCCACGGGGTTCGCTGACGCGGGCTATTTCTTCAGGGCCGCCACCTGGGCGCGCACCTGCGGATACTGCGGATTGCGCGGATCGATCGCGATGGCGCGGTCCAGGTCCTTGAGGCTGTCGTCCAGGCGGCCGGCCGTGCGGTGGGCCATGGCCCGCCCGTAGTAGGCCGCGGCGGCGTTGGGCGTGCGCGCGATGATCTGGTCGAACAGCGCAATCGCCGCCTTCGTGTCGCCCTTGCCGACCTGCGCCATCCCGAGGCCCAGCATCAGCCGCTGGTTGTTGGGCGTGGCCTTCATCAAGGTGCTGAAATCGCTGATGGCATCGTCGTACCGCTGCGCGCCAATCGCGGCTTCGGCACGGCGCATGCGCATCGATTCGCGCATGCGGTCGACTTCCTTGTCGGTGATGCCTTCGGCAGCGCGCGTCATGCCCTGGGTAAAGCTGTCGTACGCTGCGGCAAACTGCCCCAGCGCGAAAGCGGATTCGCCCCGGTGGTAGTACAGCGGCAGATCGGTGAAGCCTTGCTTTTCGGCCTCCGTGAACGCAGCCAGCGCCTCGGCATGTTTCTTTTGCTGCTGCAAGGCAACGCCGATGTTGAAGCGTGCGGAGCCCTGCAGCGATCCCAGCGCCTCGGCGGTGGCAAAGCTCTTCTGGGCCTCGGCGACCGAGCCGCGGTCCAGGTGATAGGCGCCGAGGTTCAGGAACGGCCGCCAGCGGCCCACGGCGCTCGGCGATGCCTGCAGGTCGATCTTTTCAGCGGCGTCTCCCCACGCGGCGTAGTCGTCCCGCAGGGACTCCACGCGCTCGAAGGCCAGCAGGCTGAACACCAGGCCCACCATGCAGCCCAGCACATAGATGGTTTTCGGCTTGAATCCGGTCAGCACGATGGCGATCAGCACCGGCATGGCGATGGCCCACAGATAGCTGCGGTAAAGCACGAACGGGTCTTGCACCCACACCGTCGCGAATTCGGTCACGAACAGCAGCAGGGGGAACATCAGCGCGACGCCTACCAGGCTCAATGCGCCACGGCGGCGTATCACGGCCCAGATCGCAGCGGCCCACAGCGCCAGATAGCCGAAGACGCCCAAAATCTGCGGAAACGCGGCATACGACAGGGGGAACGCGGGCCGCAGGTCCACCGACATCCACATCACGTTCGGGAAGAACCAGAGGAAGCCGTAGGCAAAGAAGAGCGCCGCCTCGTTCAGGATGCTGAGCGGGTACATGCGCTGCGTGATGCCGGGGCTCAGGCGCTCCAACTGCTTGGCGAAGTCCAGCGAGCGCTGGTCGAACAGCTTGCCGATGAATTCGCCGTAGATGCCGAAGAAGATCACCGCCGCGACCGCAATGATCGCGGCGCAGGCGCCCGCCAGGGTGGCGATGGTCTTCCAGCTGGGGCGGCGCACGTGGATGTACAGAGGCACCGCCATCGCCGCGATCATGACCGCGTGCTCCTTGGACAGCACCGCCGCCACGTAGCTCAGAAGGGCCAGGCCATACCAGAGCACGCCCCGGCCGGACAGCCCCCGCACGAAGCACCAGCACGCCAATACCGCGAACAGCGTGGCCATGACGATGGAGCGCTGCACCAGATAGGCCACCGCATACACCGCCATGGGGTTGACCGCGAACAGGGCCACGCCCACCCGCACTGCCGCCTGCCGCGACAGGCCGAAATGCGGCTGCGATTCGAATTCCTCCGGGAAGCGCGTGCGGGCCAGCAGGTCGCGCACCAGGGCATACAGCGCGGCCACCGTGGCCAGGTGCAGCGCGATGTTCACGAGCCGCTGCTTGCCCCAGCCGGGGCCGGCCAAGGAGTCCACCCAGATGAAGCTGCCATAGGACAGCATCCGCTGCTTGAAGGTGAGCAGGCTGCCGTAGCTGCCGAAGATGGCGCCGTCGGAAAGCCGCAGATCGTCGAACAGCAACGCATGGTTCCAGCCGGGCAGGTAGATGACCAGCACGGCCGCCAGAACGGCGATGCCGAAAACAGCAAGGGAAATGGACGGTTTGGCCATGGGCGGATAGAAAGCGGGTGGACGGGCGCGGCGGTGCGAAGCAGTGCGCGCAGGCAGCCGGGAAGTCTAAGCGATGGAATTTTCGCACTGCCTCGGCGCCGCCAGATGCCGTCGGCTCCTGGCCTGGCCATGCCAAGCGGTCCGGCAAAACCGCGCAACGGCCGGGCTTCAGTCCTGCCCGGGCGCCGATGGCCCGGGCTCCAGGCCCCGCAGCACCAGGTGGCAGAGCAATTCCTCTGCCTTGTCGTAGTCGCGCTCCGTCAGGGCGGGCTTGCCCAGCAGCAGCGCGAACTGGGCCTGCTGGTCGGCATAGGCCTGGGTCACGGACCAGATGATGAACATCAGGTGGGTGAAATTCACCTTGGCGATGCGGCCCTCGCGCGCCCAGCGCTCGAAGGTGCGTACGTCGTTCTTGAGCACCGGGCCCACGCGTTCGGCAATCACGCCCGCATAGCGCGGCGCGCCGGCGATGACCTCCTTGGCGAACACCTTGGCGGCGTTGGGCCGCTCCAGCGACGAGCGCAGCTTGGCGCGGATGTAGCGGCGCAGCGCCTTGTGCGGATCATCGCCGTGGGACATCTCTTCCATGCCGGCCAGCCACTGGTTGAGCACATCGTCCAGCACGCGCAGGTACAGCGCCTCCTTGTTCGGAAAGTAATACAGCAGGTTGTGGCGGCTGAGCCCGATGGCCGCGGCGATGCTCTCCAGCGATGCGCCCTCGAAGCCGAACTGCGCAAACTGCGTTTCCGCCTCGGTGAGGATGGCCTGCTCCTTCTTGAGCCGCGAGGCGGTGGGCGGGCGTACCGGGTCGGCGGGCACCCCATCGGACGTGGGGGGCTGCGGGGCGGTGCGTGTTCGCACAGGCGCGGGGCGGGAGGGCTTGGGCGAAGGGCTCATTTGCACCATTGTGGAACGACTGCGGGGTGTTTTCGCTGGCACGGTGTTTGCACTAGGGGATTTTACCGATTGGTAAATTTTTACTGGTTGGTAAATTGAAAACCAGCAGGGCACGGCACCGCCGAAGACACCTGCACCACGACAGCGAGGCCCCCGATGAAACCTCTGCAGACTGTTCCGATGTGCGGCCGCCCGGCCGCCTGCGCCCGGCCCCGCCAGCGACGGAAAAGGCACGCCCATGCGCCCCGCCGCGTCCGTGTGCCCCTCTCCCGTCCCTGATCTCCCGTCCCTGACCCTTCGTCCCAAGGACCCCCGATGGAAACGACCGCAAGCCGCGCCTGCGGCATTCATGCCGCACGCCTGAACCTGGCCGACTACGCCGTGAACTTCGGCGATGCGCACCCGCCGCTCACCCGGGCGCAGGCCCTGGTAGAGGCCGAGCGCTGCTATTACTGCTTCGATGCGCCGTGCGCCACGGCGTGCCCGACTGGCATCGACATTCCCTCGTTCATCCACCGCATCGCGCAGGGCAACGACCGCGGCGCGGCCCGTGCCATTCTGGAGGCCAACCCGCTGGGCGGCATGTGCGCCCGCGTCTGCCCGACCGAGGTGCTGTGCGAGCAGGCCTGCGTGCGCAACTCGCATGACGACAAGCCCGTGGAGATCGGCGCGCTGCAGCGCCACGCCACCGATGCGTACTTTGCCGACCCGGGCGCGCCCCTGTTCACCCGTGCCGCGCCCACGGGCCGTCGGGTGGCTGTGGTGGGCGCGGGGCCCGCAGGGCTGGCCTGCGCCCATGGCCTGGCGGTGCGCGGGCACGACGTGGTGCTGTTCGAGGCACGCCCCAAGCTGGGCGGCTTGAACGAGTACGGCCTGGCCAGCTACAAGACCACGGGTGGCTTCGCGCAAAAGGAGATCGAGTGGCTGCTGTCCATCGGCGGCATCGAGGTGCGCTGCAACCAGGTGCTGGGCCGCGACGTCACCGTGGACAGCCTGCTGCAGGCCTACGACGCCGTTTTCCTCGGCCTGGGCCTGGCGGGCGTCAATGCGCTGGGCATCGCCGAGCCGCAGGCCGAGGGGCTGCGCAACGCGGTGGATTTCATTGCCGATGTGCGCCAGGCGCAGGACCTTTCGGCCGTCCCCGTGGGCCGCCGCGTGGTCGTGATCGGCGGCGGCATGACGGCCGTGGACGCTGCCGTGCAGGCGCGCAAGCTGGGCGCCGAAGAGGTGACCATCGTCTATCGCCGCGGAGCCGACAGCATGTCCGCCTCCGCTGTGGAGCAACGCTGGGCGCAGACGAACGGCGTGGCCATCCGCCACTGGGCAGCGCCCAAGGAATTGCTCAGCGAGGGCGGGGTGGTGCGTGGCATGCGGTTCGCGGCCACGGCCCTGGCGGGCGGTCGGCTCGTGGACACGGGCGAAGCCTTCACGCTGGAGGCCGACATGGTGCTCAAGGCCATCGGCCAGAGCTACCTGCCCGAACACGCCGGCCCCACGGTGGCCCTGCAGGCCGGGCGCATCGCCACCGACGACATGGGCCGCACCAGCGTGGCACGGCTGTGGGCCGGCGGGGACTGCCGTGCCGGCGGGCGCGACCTCACGGTCGAGGCGGTCGAGCACGGCAAGGTGGCCGCCCTCTCCATCAGCGAGGCGCTGCGCGGCTGACGGCCGGCACCTTCTCCTTCCCACACCCCGCACCCACGGAGCATTTCCCATGGCAGACATCCGCAGCCGCTTTCTCGGCATCGAGAGCCCCAACCCGTTCTGGCTGGCCTCCGCACCGCCCACCGACAAGGAGATCAACGTCACCCGCGCCTTCGAGGCGGGCTGGGGCGGCGTGGTCTGGAAGACGCTGGGCGAAGACCCGCACGTGGTCAACGTCAACGGCCCGCGCTATGCCACGCTGATGTCGCAGGACCGCCGCGTGATCGGGCTCAACAACATCGAGCTCATCACCGACCGCCCGCTGCAGACCAACCTGGACGAGATCCGCCGCGTGAAGCGCAACTGGCCCGACCGCGCGATGATCGTCTCGCTCATGGTGCCCTGCGTGGAAGAAAGCTGGAAGCGCATCCTGCCCATGGTGGAGGACGTGGGGGCCGACGGCATCGAGCTGAACTTCGGCTGCCCGCACGGCATGAGCGAGCGCGGCATGGGCGCCGCCGTGGGCCAGGTGCCCGAATACATCCAGATGGTGACGGCCTGGTGCAAGCATTACAGCCGGCTGCCGGTGATCGTGAAGCTCACGCCCAACATCACCGACGTGCGCCAGCCCGCTCGCGCCGCCAAGGCCGGCGGGGCCGATGCGGTGTCGCTCATCAACACCATCAACTCCATCATGGGCGTGGACCTGGAACGCATGGTCATGAGCCCCAGCACCGGCGGCCTGGGCTCGCACGGCGGCTACTGCGGCCCGGCGGTCAAGCCCATCGCGCTCAACATGGTGGCCGAGATCGCGCGCGACGCGCAGACCGCCGGCCTGCCCATCAGCGGCATCGGCGGCATCTCCACCTGGCGCGATACGGCCGAGTACATCGCCCTGGGCTGCGGCACCGTGCAGGTCTGCACCGCCGCCATGGTGTACGGCTTCAAGATCGTGCAGGACATGTGCGACGGGCTGTCCAACTTCATGGATGCGCACGGCTACCAGACCCTCGACGACTTCCGCGGGCAGGCCGTGCCGACGGTCAAGGACTGGAAGCAGCTGGACCTGAACCACATCGACAAGGCCGTGATCGATCAGGACGCCTGCATCCAATGCGGCCGCTGCCACGTGGTGTGCGAAGACACCTCCCACCAGGCCATCACCTTCACCAAGGACGGCGGCGTGCGCCGCTTCGAGGTGAACGATGCCGAATGCGTGGGCTGCAACCTGTGCGTGTCGATCTGCCCCGTGCCCGAATGCATCACGCTGCGCAGCCTCGCGCCCGGCGAGGTCGATGCGCGCACAGGCAAGGTGGTGACGGGCGAGTACGCCAACTGGACCATGCACCCCAACAACCCGCAGCGCGTGGCCGCCTGAGCCGCTGCGCCGCGCATCGCCGTCCTTTCCGCTTGCCTGCCTGCCTGTCCCCAACGTCCCGGAGACCGTCCCATGAAGACCCTGCATGCCCCTGGTGCCAGCAACGAACTGTGGAACGACGACCTGGCGCCCACCCAGCCGCACCAGCGCACCTGGCGCTGGTATCACTTCGCGGCCCTGTGGGTGGGCATGGTGATGTGCATTCCCGCCTACACCCTGGCCGCCAGCCTGATCGACAGCGGCATGTCGTGGGGGCAGGCGGTGGGCACGGTGTTCCTGGGCAACCTGATCGTGCTGGTGCCCATGCTGCTCATCGGCCATGCGGGGGCCAAGTACGGCATTCCCTACGCGGTGCTGGCGCGCGCCTCGTTCGGCACGCGCGGCGCCAAGCTGCCGGCGCTTCTGCGCGCACTGGTGGCCTGCGGCTGGTACGGCATCCAGACCTGGTTCGGCGGCATGATGATCTACACGCTGGCCGGCGTGCTCCTCGGGCACCCTTTGGCGGGCGACAAGATCGCGGGGCTGGGCATCAACCTGGGCCAGCTGGTGTGCTTCCTGGTGTTCTGGGCGATCCAGTTCTACTTCGTGGTGCACGGCATCGAGTCCATCCGCAAGCTCGAGACCTGGACGGCGCCGATCAAGATCGTCATCTGCTTTCTGCTGCTGTGGTGGGCGTATGACAAAGCGGGCGGTTTCGGGCCCATCCTGGACCAGCCCTCGCAGTTCGCGCCCGGCGGCAAGAAGGAGGGGCAGTTCGGCGCCGTGTTCTGGCCGTCGCTGACCGCCATGGTGGGCTTCTGGGCCACGCTGGCGCTCAACATTCCCGACTTCACGCGGTTCGCCAAATCGCAAAGGGACCAGGTGGTGGGCCAGGCCATCGGCCTGCCGGTGCCCATGGGGCTGCTGGCCGCGCTGGCGGTGTTCGTCACCTCGGCCACGGTGGTCATCTATGGCAAGGCGCTGTGGGACCCGGTGGACCTGGCCAGCCGCATGACGGGCGCGGCCGTGCTGATCGCGCTCATCATCTTGCTGATCGACACCGTCAGCGTGAACCTGGCGGCCAACCTCGTGGGGCCCGCCTACGACTTCTCCGCGCTGAGCCCCTCGCGCATCAGCTACCGCGTGGGCGGCTACATCACCGTGGGCATCGCCATCGCGATGATGCCGTGGAAGATCCTGGAATCGACCCAGGGCTATATCTTCACCTGGCTCATCGGCTACTCGGCGCTGCTGGGGCCGGTGGCCGGCATCCTGATGGTGGACTACTACCTGGTGCGCCGCACCGAGCTGGACGTGGCCGCGCTGTACGAAGAGCGCGGCGCCTACCGCTACCGCGGCGGCTGGAACGCGGTGGCCGTGGTGGCCTTCCTGCTGGGCGTGGCGCCCAACATTCCCGGCTTTCTGAACGCCGCGTTTCCGGCTGCCTTCCCCGGCGTGGGCGAGGTGTTCAAGCAGATCTATGCCTATGCCTGGTTCATCGGCCTGGCGATTGCCGCCGTGGTGTACCGCCTCGGCATGGCCGGCCAGGTGCGCCCGGCGCCCGCGCCCCTGCGCCGCGCCTGACCGCGGCGGCCACCCCTTCATCTTTCAGGAGATCTGCCATGAGCCCGACCCCTTCCAACGCCCTGCTGATCCGCGGCGGCACCGTGGTGCATGCCGACCGCGAGGAGCGCGCCGACGTGCTGTGCGTGGACGGCCGCATCGCCGCCGTGGGCCCCGATGTGGCGGGCGAGGCGCCCGTCGGCGCCGAGACGCTGGATGCGAGCGGCCAGTACGTGCTGCCCGGCGGCATCGATCCGCACACGCACATGCAGCTGCCCTTCATGGGCACCGTCACCATGGACGATTTCTTCACCGGCACGGCGGCGGGCCTGGCGGGCGGCACCACCAGCATCATCGACTTCGTGATCCCCGATCCGCAGGAGCCGATGATGGACGCCTACCGCAAATGGCGCGGCTGGGCCGAAAAGTCAGCGGCCGACTACGGCTTTCACGTGGCCGTGACCTGGTGGAGCGATCAGGTGCGGGCCGACATGGGCACGCTGGTGCAGGAAGAGGGCATCAACAGCTTCAAGCACTTCATGGCCTACAAGAACGCCATCATGTGCGACGACGAAACGCTGGTGAACAGCTTTCAGCGTGCGCTGGAGCTGGGCGCCATGCCCACCGTGCATGCCGAGAACGGCGAGCTGGTGTACCTGCTGCAGCAGGAGGTGGCCAAGATGGGCATCACCGGCCCCGAAGGCCATCCGCTCGCCCGCCCGCCCATGGTGGAAGCCGAGGCGGCCAACCGCGCCATCGCCATCGCCGACGTGCTGGGCGTGCCCATCTACGTGGTGCATGTGAGCTGCGCCGAAGCGGCCGAAGCCATCGCCCGCGCCCGCGCCCGGGGCCAGCGCGTGTTCGGCGAGGTGCTGGCCGGCCACCTGCTGATCGACGACAGCGTGTACCGCGACCCGGACTTCGCCACCGCCGCCGCCCACGTCATGAGCCCGCCGTTCCGTCCCCGCTCGGGCGGACACCAGGAGGCGCTGTGGCGCGGTCTGCAATCGGGCCAGCTGCACACCACGGCCACCGACCACTGCACCTTCTGCGCCGCGCAAAAGGCCATGGGCCGCGACAACTTCGCCAAGATCCCCAACGGCACGGGCGGCGTGGAAGAGCGCATGGCCGCCATCTGGGACGGCGGCGTGAACACCGGCCGGCTCACGCCCTCGGAGTTCGTCGCCATCACCTCCACCAATGCGGCCAGGCTCTTCAACATCTACCCGCGCAAAGGCTTCGTCGGCGCCGGGGCCGATGCCGACCTGGTGCTGTGGGACCCGCAAGGCACCAAGACGTTTTCGGCGAAGACGCAGCACAGCAAGGGCGACTTCAACATCTTCGAGGGCCGCACCGTGCGCGGCATTCCCAGCCACACCGTCAGCCAGGGCCGCGTGGTGTTCGCCCATGGCGACCTGCGCGCCGAGCCAGGCCAGGGGCGCTACATCAAGCGCCCTGCGTTCGGCCCCCAATTCCAGGCGGTGCAAAAACGCGCGCAGGACCTCGCCCCCACGGCGGTCGCCCGCTGACCGTCACCCCGCATCCGGAGAACACCATGGACACGACCACCCGACCCGACATCAGCCATCTGCGCGTCAACGGCGAGCGCCTGTGGGATTCGCTCATGGAACTGGCGCAGATCGGCGCCACGCCCAAGGGCGGCGTCTGCCGCCTGACCCTCACCGACCTGGACAAGCAGGGCCGCGACCTCGTCACCCGCTGGGCGCGCGAGGCGGGCATGACGGTCACCATCGACCAGATCGGCAACGGCTTCATGCGCCGCCCGGGGCGCAACAACCGCTTGCCGCCCATCATGACCGGCAGCCACATCGACACCCAGCCCACGGGCGGCAAGTTCGACGGCAACTACGGCGTGCTGGCCGGCATCGAGGTGGTGCGCACCCTGAACGAACACGGCATCGAGACCGAGGCGCCGATCGAGGTGGCCTTCTGGACCAACGAGGAGGGCTCGCGCTTCGTGCCCGTGATGATGGGCTCGGGCGTGTTCGCCAAGGCCTTCACCCTGGAGCATGCCTACGCCGCCACCGATACCGAGGGCAAGACGGTCAAGGGCGAGCTCGAGCGCATCGGCTACGTGGGCGATCAGGTGCCCGGCGACCACCCCATCGGCGCGTATTTCGAGACCCACATCGAGCAGGGCCCGGTGCTGGAGGACCATGACAAGACCATCGGCGTGGTGACCGGCGTACTCGGCATCCGCTGGTACGACTGCACCGTGACCGGCATGGAGGCCCACGCCGGCCCCACGCCCATGGCCCTTCGCAAGGATGCGCTGCAGGTCGCCACGCGCCTCATGCAGGAGGTGGTGGCCTGCGCGCACCGCCACCCGCCGCACGGTCGCGGCACGGTGGGCATGGTGCAGGTGCACCCCAACAGCCGCAACGTGATTCCCGGCCAGGTCAAGTTCAGCATCGACCTGCGCAACGCCACCGACGCCGATTGCGAAAGCATGGACCGCGACATTCGCGACTTGGCCGCCCGCCTCAGCGCCGACACCGGCCTGCCGATCCAGATCGACCTGGTGTCCAGCTACCCCGCGCAGGTGTTCCACCCCGACTGCGTGGACGCGGTGGGCCGCGCGGCCGCCAGCCTGGGCTACAGCCACATGCCGGCCGTGTCGGGGGCGGGGCACGACGCGGTGTACATGGCGCGCCTGGCGCCCGCGGGCATGGTGTTCATCCCGTGCAAGGACGGCATCAGCCACAACGAGATCGAAGACGCCCAGCCCGAGCACATCACGGCCGGCTGCAACGTGCTGCTGCACGCCATGCTGGAGCGCGCCGGCACCTGACCCTCCAGACCTCGCGGGCGGCCCGCCGCAGTGTTACAGCAACCCTCCCACGGTAGGGTTGTGGCCCGTCTCCAAGGCGCATAACGTTCACTGCTTTGCTTGAAGCGATGCCTCCCATGACGACACCGACCCTGCGCGCCGGCCGCGCAGCCCCTGCCTTCTGCGCCTCCCGCACCTCTCTCCTGGCCGCTGCGGTGGCCGCCACCCTGGCGCTGGCCGGCTGCGAGACCACCAACATGCGAATGGGCAGCCCCGATGCCAAGACCGTCGCCACGGGCAGCGCGGCCGGCGGTGCCACCCAGGGCGCCAGCAGCGAGCTGGAACGCTGCGATTCGCCGCTGGGCACCGTCTCGCTGATCGAGAACCAGCAGGCCGGCTGGTACACCATCCTGCGCAACGAATACCGCCTGCCGCCCACGGCCAACCTGTTGCGCCTCTTGGTGCAGCAATCCAACTGCTTCGTCGTGATCGAGCGCGGCGCGGCAGGCATGACGGCCATGGACCGCGAGCGCGCCATCATGCAATCGGGCGAAATGCGCGGCGGCAGCAACTTCGGCAAGGGCCAGATGGTCGCCTCCGACTACGGCCTGTCGCCGGAAATCGTGTTCAACAACGACAACGCCGGCGGGGCCTCCGCATCGCTGGGCGGCCTGGTGGGCGGACGCGCGGGCGGCCTGCTGGCCGCGCTGGGCGGCAGCTTGAACACCAAGGAAGCGAGCGCATTGCTCACCCTCATCGACCACCGCTCCGGCGTGCAGGTGGCGGCCTCCGAGGGCAGCGCCTCCAAGACCGACTTCGGCGCCATGGGCCAGCTGTTCGGGGGCTCGGGCGGCGCCCGCCTGGGGGGCTACAGCAACACGGCCGAGGGCAAGGTGATCGCCGCGGCCTTCATGGACGCCTTCAACCAGATGGTGCGCTCCCTGCGCAGCTACAAGGCCCAGTCGGTCAAGGGCCAGGGCCTGGGCGGCGGCGGGCGCCTGGGGGTGGACGGCGGCGCTGCGCCGTCACAGACCTCGGCGCCGCGCGCGCAACCTGCGCCTTCGGCCACCGCAGGCCTGTCGCTGCGCGATGCGCAGGCCAAGCTGAACGCGCTGGGCCACGACACCGGCACGCCCGACGGCGCCATGGGCGCGAAGACGGCAGCCGCCCTGCGGGCCTTCCAGAAAGAGCGCGGCCTGCCCGTCACCGGCCGACTCGATGCGGCGACGGCGGCCCAGCTGAGCCAGTGACCTTCGCCCTGGGCGGCCTCCGCCACGGGTAATGCGCGGTGCGCAGCCGCAGTTTGCGGGGGCGTGCTGCGTCTTGCGTCCGACCCGATCGCTTGCGCCGGGCCAGCGCCTAGCCGGCGCTTTGGTCGCCGGTCAGGTTCAGGAAGTGGTCCAGCATGTGGAAGTGGTCTTCGAAAAAAGCCTCTTCCATCGCCGCCAGTGCCGCGATCGGTATCCACTGCACCTGCATGGCGTCGTCGTCGGCCTGCACGGCGGGGAAGGGCGCATCGCCCAGGTCGAAGTAGTGGGCGTGCGTGATGGTGCGCCCGCGCTGGCTGCGGTCCGGGTGGTCGAAGACGGCGGTGGCGCGCAGCGCGCGGCGCAGGGTGGCATCGGCCACGTCGCAATGCGTTTCTTCGGCCAGCTCGCGCAGGCATGACTGCCACAGCGTTTCGCGCTGCTCGATGAAACCGCCGGGCATGGCCAGCTGGCCCTTGCCCGGGGCGTGCGCGCGGCGGATGACCAGCACGTGGTCCTGGCAGCGCAGTACCGCGTCCACCGTCACGAACACCGGCGGGTACGGCGCCTGCGCCCACGACTCGCGGTAGCTGCGCAGCACGCGCCATTCTTCCTGCAGGGCCGCGTAGTGCGGCTGCTGGGCGAACACGTCCAGGAATTCGAGCGTGCTGGCCGGCATCTGGTCGGCCAGGGCGCCGAGCGCCGTCAGCACGCCCTGGGGCGCCGCGCCGAAGTACGCGTCGCGGATGGCGGTGGCATCGATGCTGCCCTGCCGGTCCATGGGGATCAGCGACCAGCCGGGGAAGGCGTCCAGGTAGCTGCTGGTCGCGTCCTTGAAATGGCCCACCAGGCCGATGCGCGCATCGGGCAGCACGTGCGTGGACACGGCGCGCAGCACTGCGGCCACCCACAGGGCCTCGTTGTAGTGGTCGCGCACGGGCAGCACGGTCAGCCGGGCCCGGTCGGCCTCGGGCAGGGCATTGCGCAGCATGGCTTCGCGCTCGGCCCAGGTGAACGGGTTCTTGGGCGAGCGGGCCTGCCAGGCCGAGCCCATGACCACGATCACGTTTTTGGCGCTGTCCAGCGCGCGCTGCAAAAGGGCCAGGTGGCCGTTGTGGACGGGCTCGAAGCGGCCGATGTAGATGGCGGTGTCGTACATGTGTGTTCCGGTTGGGCGCCCCGCGCCGTGAGCGGCGCCATCGGGGCTGCTGGGAATGTAGCCGGCATGGCCGGTGCGGGCGGCGGGCAGGGCGAATGCGCCGGCCGCCCTGCTTCGGCGGCAGTGCGGTCGATTCATTAATTTGCTACAAAAATAATAGCGATATGCCCTAGTGTTGATTGCGCTGGAGGCCAATTTGATGCAAAGCCTTCTGGGGCGCAGGCCACGGCCTCACACATACCGTGCGGCAATCGGCATCTGCCGCCCGGTGCCGAAGGCCTTGGCCCGCAAGCGCACGATGGGCGGGGCCTGGCGCCGCTTGTATTCGCTGCGCGCCACCAGCATGCGCACGCGGTGCGCCAGGGCCCGGCCGTCCGCGCTGGCCTGCAGCTGGCGCGCGAAGGCCTGCGCGGTGGCGTACTCCGCGCGCGACAGGCCATCGCCCTCGATGAGCAGCTTGAGGATCTCGTCCAGCACCGGGTAGGGCGGCAGGCTGTCGTCGTCCTTCTGGCCCGGGGCGAGCTCGGCCGAGGGCGCCTTGTCGATGATGGCCTGGGGAATGATCTCGCGCCCCGCGTTCTCGTTCACGTGGCGCGACAGCTCGAACACCTCGGTCTTGTACAGATCGCCCAGCAGGCCCAGGCCGCCGTTGGTGTCGCCGTACAGCGTGCAGTAGCCCACCGAGAGTTCCGACTTGTTGCCGGTGGTGAGCAGCAGGTGGCCGAAGGCGTTCGAATACTCCATCAGCGTCGTGCCGCGGATGCGCGCCTGCACGTTCTCCAGCGGTAGCCCGCGCAGCGGCTGCCCGAAGCTGGTCTCGAACTGCGCGGAAAAGCCCGCCACCAGGTCCGCGATGGGGTGGGTGTGCAGCACCACGCCCAGGTTGCGGCACAGCTGCACCGAATCGTCCACCGAGCCGCTCGACGAAAACCGCGAGGGCATGGTGATGCCCACGACGTTCTCCTGCCCCAGCGCCTCGGCCGCCAGCGCCAGCGTGAGTGCGCTGTCGATGCCGCCCGAGCTGCCCACCACCGCCTGCGTGAACCCGCAGCGGCGCGCGTAGTCCCGCAGGCCCAGTACGATCTGCTGGCGGTAGAACGCCATGGTGGGCAGGCCCTCTCGCGGCACGGGCGGCAGGTCGGTGCCGTCCAGCCGGGCGAAGTGGCCGTTGTCCAGCAGTTGCACGGTGGAGACGTCCTCCTCGAAGCGGCGCGATTCGAACACCACGCCGTCCTCGGGCTCGACCGCGAAGGAGGCGCCGTCATAAACCAGCTGGTCGTGTCCGCCGACCTGGTTCACATAGACGATGGGCAGGCCGTGCCGCCGCGCCGCATCGCCGAACACCTGGTGGCGCAGTTCGCGCTTGCCGATGTGGCTGGGGCTGGCGTTGATGCTCACCACCAGGTCGGGCGCGGCATCGGCCATGCGCTGGAAGGGGTTGGTCTGGTAGTCGGCTCCGCCGTCGTTCCAGCCGTCCTCGCACACGATGAACCCCACCTGCGAGGTGCCGATGCGCAGCACCTTGGCCACATCCGGGCCGGGCTCGAAATGCCGGCGCTCGTCGAAGACGTTGTAGGTGGGCAGCAGCTGCTTGGCATACGACAGCCGCACCTCGCCCGCCCGCAGCACCCGCAGCGCGTTCAGCAGCCGCTTGCCCGGCCCCGGCGTGCGCACCGGCATGCCGACCACCCAGTGCAGCGCGGGCAGGCCGGCCGACGCCTGGCACAGCCGGGCCAGGCCCGCGTCCAGCCGTTCGAGAAAGGCGGGCTCCTCCAGCAGGTCGCCGGGGTAGTAGCCGCACAGCGACAGCTCGGAGAACACCACCAAGTCGGACTGGGCGGCGGCGGCCTGCTGCGCGGCGGCGATCATGCGTTCGACGTTGCCTTCGATGTCGCCCACGGTGAGATTGAGCTGGGCCAGGGTGATGCGGAGCATGGGTGGTTTCCTTGGGGGTTTGCGTCGATGGGCCCGCGGTGCGGTGCCGTGCGTGGAGTGCGGTGGGGTTATTCGGGCCGCACGTTGAACACCTGCCGCAGGTACGCCAGGTAGGTCTCGTCGTCGCACAGCGTCTTGCCCGGGCTGTCCGAGAGCTTGGCCACCGGCTGGCCGTTGGCGTGGGTGATCTTCATCACGATGTTGAGCGGCGCCACGCCCATGTCGTTGGTCAGTTGCGTGCCGATGCCGAAGCCCAGTTGCACCCGGTCGCTGAAATGGCGGTGCAGCGACAGCGCCTTGTCCACGTTCAGCCCGTCCGAGAACACCAGCCGCTTGGTGTGCGCATCGATGCGCAGGCGGGCATAGTGCGCCAGCGCCTTCTCGCCCCAGGCCACCGGATCGCCCGAATCGTGGCGCAGGCCGTCGAACAGCTTGGCGAAGTACAGGTCGAAGTCGGCCAGGAAGGCGTCCATGCCCACCGTGTCGGTCAGCGCGATCCCCAGGTCGCCCCGGTACTCCTGCACCCAGTCCTCCAGCGCGGCTTTTTGAAAGTCGCGCAGCCGCACGCCCAGGGCCTGGTAGGTCTGCAAATACTCGTGCGCCATGGTGCCGATGGGCACCAGGTTCAGGTCGCGCGCCAGCATCACGTTGGAAGTGCCCTTGAACCACTGCGGCGCCTGCTGTGCGAAGGCCTGCACCACCTCGCGCTGCCACGCGCCGCTGTAGCGCCGGCGCAGCCCGAAATCGAACATCTCGAACGGGTGCGTGCGCTCGGGCTCGCCCGAGAGCGCCTGCACGTGCGCGATCTTGTCCGCCAGCCGGCGGCGGCCCTCGGCCAGCGCCGTGGCCGGGTCGAAGCGTCGGAAATACAGCTCGTTCACGATCGCCAGCACGAAGATCTCGAAGCCCATCACGTGCACCTGCGGGCCGCGCGCCACGATGTGCAGATCGCCCCCCTCGGCCCGCGCCTCGATGAACGCGCGCTGGAACTGGAACAGGCGCAGGAAGTCCACGAAGTCGCTTTTGATGAAGCGCAGGCCCGCCAGGTAATCCAGCTCGCCGGGAGAGAACCGCAGCGTGCACAGCGCGTCGAGCGCCGTATTCACCTCGCCCAGCAGATCGGCCAGCGGATAGTCCGGCCGGTTGCGGCACACGAAGCGGTATTCGGCCTGCGTCTGCGGGTGGCTGTGCAGCAGTGCCTGCCACATCGTGAACTTGTACAGGTCGGTATCGAGCAGGCTGGTGATGACGGGTTGCATGGCGATTGCTATGTTTTTAGGAGTGAATGCCGGGAGCGAACATGCGCTAGAGGCTGATTTCATCGCTGCGAGCCAGGTGCGCCCCCTGGGCCCGCATCGCACCGAGAAAGTCCTGCTGCTGCGCCTCGAACCCGCTCACGGGCGACATGCAGTCGGTCAGCAGCACGAGACGGTCGGCCCGCCAGCCCGGCTGCAGGCGGGGCAGGTGCTGCACGATGTGCTCGGTGGTGGCGCGCACGCAGTGGCTGCCGGCCTCGCCCGCGACGATGAGGCGGTCCGCCGCCCCGAGCGCGTGGAGCAGCCGCGTGTTGAGTGCCGTGGCGGGGTCGTCGGCATCGGGCACCTCGGCCTCGATGGCGCTGTAGTGTTCGGTCCAGGGGTTGGTGCCCTTGAACACGTTCTGCACCGCGCGCTGGCGCTGCGCCTGCCACGCGCCGCAGGCCGCCAGCACGTCGGCGTGCACGCCGTGGCCCCAGCCACCGATCTCGCAGTGCACGGGCCACACCATCAGCGTGTAGCGGCTTTGCGATTCCAGCGCGTCCAGGTAGGCCAGCACGCGGGGCAGCGCCGCCGCATCGCGCGGGGCGAACGCGCCGGCGCGCACCTGCGCTGCGGTGATGGGGGTGAACGGGCCGACCTCGCCGCCGTCGCCCTGGCGCCAGAACGGGGGGTGCGCCACGTCGTAGCGCTGGTGCGAATCGAGCGTGACGGTGATGGCCTCCAGCGCT
This sequence comes from Acidovorax sp. NCPPB 3576, assembly GCF_028473605.1. Classification (NCBI taxonomy): domain Bacteria; kingdom Pseudomonadati; phylum Pseudomonadota; class Betaproteobacteria; order Burkholderiales; family Comamonadaceae; genus Acidovorax; species Acidovorax sp. NCPPB 3576. The sequence goes on from NZ_CP097267.1 coordinate 992,345, forward strand.
TCGCCATGGCGGCGGATGAAGGCCGCCAGGCGCTGCATGTCGGCATGCGCGCCGGGCACGGGCAAGGCGGGTGCAACGGATTGTCCGGTGAGCGGGTGCGACGGCTGCCAATCGGGGGGCAGGTCGCAGAAATCGTTCTGGGGGTCGATCACCAGCAGCTGGGTCGTCAAGGGGCGGTTCATGGAGCGGGTCATGGAGCAAGGTCCTCGGTGCGATGGATGCAGTCTATTCCTGTTAGTTTGACTTTGCAACTAAGTGGATTGAAAGGCATTGTCAGAAAATGAAAGGCCGGTCGATGCGGCCTGATGGGTGGCATCTGCATTGCGCGAGTGGTAGGCTCGTTCGTCCGATCCTGCACATAACTATCCCATCGATGTCCTCTGCCGCCTCGACCACCGTCATCTGCACCGTGGATACCGTGCTGCTCACGCTGCAGGGCGGCGCGCTGCACGTGCTGCTCGTGCGCCGCGACAAGGCCCCTTATGCCGGCGCGTGGGCTTTGCCGGGGGGCTACATCCACGCGCAGGACGATGCCGATGCCCAGGCCAGCGCCGCACGCGTGCTGCGCGAGAAGGCCGGGCTGCAAAGCCCTTACCTGGAGCAGCTCGCCACGTTCTCGGGCCTGGCGCGCGACCCGCGGGGCTGGTCGCTGGCGGTGGCCTATTGCGCGCTCGTCCCTGGTGAAGCGCTGCAAGGCCTGCCGCCGCGGCAGGGCGTGAAGCTCGTGCCGGTCGATGCCTTGCAGCCGTTGCCGTTCGACCACCGCGCCATGGTGGATGCGGCGCTGGCGCGCGTGCGCAACAAGAGCCTGTATTCCTCGCTGCCCGTGCACCTGTGTGGCGAGTTGTTCACGCTGCCGCAACTGCAGGCCGTGTACGAGGCGGTGCTGGGCGAGCCGCTCAACAAGGTCAGCTTTCGCCGCAAGATGGACGAGCTGGACATGCTCGAACCCGCTCCTGGCATGGTGCAAGGCGGCGCCCACCGGCCCGCGCAGATGTACCGCCTGCGGCCCGCGTTCCGCAAGGCACTGGCGCTGTCGCCGCGCGCGCTTTGAACGGAAAAAAGCCCCTTGCGGGGCTTTGGGGGAAATGAACCGCAAATGCGTCAGGCCGCGACTGCCTTGGCTTCGTCGTAGGTCTTCAAGTATTGCTGGGCCAGTTCGGTCTTCTGCTTTTCGGTGAGCAGCTTGCCGGCCATCTGAAAGAAGCGGTGTTCCTCTTCCTCCAGATGGTGGCGCACCTTCTCGCCCAGCTTCCTGGCCACCGCCAGCCAGGCGGAGCTGCCCGGGTCGGCGGCCTCCAGGTCTTCGACCAGTTCGTCGAGCGCGTGGTGTTCCGCAATGGCGTGGCGCGACAGGTCGATGCCGGCATCGTGTTCCATCAGCGGGCGATAGAAGTGGCGGTCCTCGGCCAGCTCATGGGCGGCCAACTCGCGCTTGAGTTCGGTGAACCGCTCGTGACGCTCCGGGGTGTCGCCGCTGGTGGCCTCCACCTGGCGGACCATGTCGCGCTGCCGCTCGTGGCTCTCGCGCAGGGCTTCGAAGATGTTCATGCGCGGTGCCCGCCTTACTTGATGGCCTTGCGCGCAGCGCCGATGCCCAGGACGGCCAGCACCACGAACACGACGGCGATGACCAGGAAGATGAAGAACAGGATCTTGGCGATGCCCGCAGCGCCTGCGGCGACCCCGGTGAACCCCAGCGCGCCGGCGATGAGGGAAATGATGGCGAAGACGATGGCGTATTTCAACATGGTGAGAACTCCGGTGGGATGAGGTATGGAGCGATCATTTCAGCGCGGCCGCGGCACGGGCGTCAGCAGAGCGGGGCTGCGGCTGTAGGAAAGGTGCGCAGGCAAGACGGCGCAGACGGCGCAGGGCGGCAAAGGACTTCTTCTGCCCGTCGCACCCGTTCAGCAGCTGCGCAGGTCAAGCCATGGCCGCAATTGGCCGTACTGGCGATGGGTGACCCGCGGCACGTGGCGGCCGTTTGCGGCTCAGGCGCTTGTGCTTTTGCTCGTGCCGGGGGCCGACTGGCTGGCTTTTTTATTGGCGTTCCGGGCTTCGACCAGCAGATGCAATACCTTGGGGTGGCCCTTCGATTTCGCCAACCGTTCGGCTCGCGCCAGGCTGCCGTGCGCGCCCGCGTCCAACAGCAGTTTCACCACGTCCGCATGTCCGTTGGCCGCTGCCTGGGTCAGGGCCGTCTCGGAGGATTCGCCTGACCAGCTTTCCAGGTTGCCCGCAAGACCGTGGCGCAGCAGCAGCGCGATCACGTTGGCATGGCCGTTCGATGCCGCCAGCATGGTGGCGTTTTCGCCGTAGAACTGGGTGGCTTTCACGTCGCCGGCGGCTTCTTTCTTCAGCAAGGTCTCCATGACCTCGGCATGCCCATTGCGGGCCGCAAGCATGAAGGGCGTCAGACCGTCTCTATCGGTCGATGTCGAATCCACCTTCGCGCCCAAAAGCAGCTCCACGGCGGGTGCGTGGCCATTCTTTACGGCTGCGAAGAGGGCGGAATATCGAATCTCGGTTCTGCGATCGGCCTGCGCGCCCGCTTGCAGCAGCAGGGACATGATCGCGACGTTGCCTGTTTCCGCCGCTCGCATCAGCGGCGTGGTTCCATCCGGAGCGTCGCGATCAACGTTCGCCTTGGCATTTATCAGCGGCTTTGCCGCGCGGGCATTCTGTTGCCCCACGGCCCGCATGAGCGCGCATTCCCCGCGCCAGTCGCGCTGGTTCAAATGGCTGCGGCTCGCCAGCATGGCGGCCAATTCGTAGTGGCCGTTGTCGAGGGCATCCATCAGCGGTGTCACGCCGCCGTGCATGAATCCCGTGTAGGCGTTGGGTTTGGCGCCCGCCTGCAGCAGCAGCCGTGCCGTTCCCATGCGGCCTTGGCGGGCAGCCTCGTGCAGCGCTGTCCTGCCCTCGTCGCTCGCCACATCCACGCGTGCCCCGGCTTTGTGCAACATTTGCAAGAGGGTTTCGTTGCCGGCGGCGGCGGCCACCATGAGGGGCGTTCTGCCGGTTCTGGATTTCTGGTCCAGCATGCCGCGGTTCTTGGGCCCCTTGAGGGACGCCTGCACCAGGATGCCCACGGAGGCCACGTCGCCCGCCTGGACTGCAAGGTACAGGGCGGTTTCTCCATTCTTGTTGCGGGTATCGATCGAAGCATTGGCTCCCAGCAGCTTGTTGACCATGGCGGTTTGGCCATAGCGGGCTGCGTGCATCAAGGGCGTGTCCCCCCGGGCATTGACCGTTTGCAGTGCCGCAGCGGACGCGAGCAGGGTCACGACCGAATCGGCTCCCGCAGCGACGGCGTGGTGGAGCAGGGTGTTTTGATTCTGGTCTTTCCATGACGATGGCATGGGCAAAACCACCAGCAAGCTGGCCAGCGCCAGATCGCCGGCCATGAGGCTTTGCGCCACGGCGTTGGGCCGTGCCCGTTCCGGGAGCTTGTCCACTTCCTCCGCAGCCTGGTTCAGCAGAAAGAATTCCGCTTCCGCAGAGGCTTCCCGGTAGCGCTTCAATGCCGGATGCATCAGAGCGGCTTGCCAATGCAATTGCGCCGCAGGCGTGCCGTGGCGGACCATGTTCCAGACCTTGGCGGGATCGAGGTTGCGCAACTCCTCGGGGTCCTTGGTCGCGGTGAGGGCGCTCATGAGCAGCGCGGACGGCCACTCCACGGCAGGAGAAAGGTCGGACAGCCGCATGCCGCGGTAGCCGACTCCGCCGGCCTTGTCCATCTCCTTGACGTAGAAATCTCCGTCGGCGATGCGCTTGATCCTGCGGTTGCCCTCGGCCGTCAATGCGGTATCGACGACCTCGAACTTCTCTTTATCGAGCAGCCCCTGTTCCTTCATGTTCTTTGCGATGACGCGCATGAGCAGTGCGGGATGCTCGAGAACGGAATAGGGCGCGTCTTCATCGCCGGTGGGCTCGTGCTCCGAGATGACGACCCAGGCAGGAATCGAGCCGAATCGCCCTTGCAATCCGGCTTCCATGGAGTCGCTGTACTCATTGTGCAATTGGGCCGCTGTTTCCAGCGTCAGCGGCCGGCCCAGGTGTTGCCTGAAACGCTCCTTCACCTCGCTCAGGCATTCGTCGGCCAACTGTCGAACCAACTCGACCGGGTTTACGCGGGCCTGCACGAACGCCGCGGCTTCCTGAGCATGGGCGCTGACGGTGCGCACATCGACGAAGCTGTCGCTGCGTTCCGTGACACCGAACTGCTCCGCCAGAAAATTGCGGTAGCCGTTCACATAATGGATTTCGTTGCCTGCGTAGTTTTCCAATCCCTTGTGTTTGGACTGACTGAAATCACGCAGCGCCTGGTTCAGCATGTCTTCCCAGACCCTTTTGGCGTGGGTGTGCAAGCCTTTGGCCAGGTTCAGGTCCTGGGCGGCCATGATCAGGTTGGTCGTGGTGCCTTCGGAACACACCAGAAGTCCTGACGCCAGGTTCTCGATGATTTCCATGCGTGTCGAAAGCGGGATCGTGTGGTCCGCCACCGCCGTGCACAGCGTGTCCAGCGAGGCCTTGCCTTCGCCGTAGAGGCGCGATATCTGCGTGGAATAGTGCCCGGCCACGCCACCTTCCACCCGGCTTTTGAAGGTGTCCAGCGCCTCGATGGACTGCTGGGATTTGGAGGAGGGATGTTGTTCGAGAAAGGTTTTCAGTTTGCCGATGCCTGCCCGGTACTGCGTCATGAGCTGCTTGCCACGCCCCGATTTTTCGAAGGCCGGTATCGAAGTCCCGTCAACGCTCGGTTCGTAGCGCACGGCTTCTTGCGGCGCGTAAGGCTCCGCAGCCGCGGTCGCGCGGGGCGGCTTGTGGAATTGCGGTGTGATCTGCATGGTCGGCCTCCGGAATGCCGGGACCATACGGGGTTGCGCGCGTGGGCGGTGCGCGCATCCGAAGCAGTTGCCGTGCGGCCGCTGTTGCTCTACCGGCAGGCTCATATCGCTTTGCAACACGAGCCTGCATGACGGCCGGGAACCGCGCTGTCCGCGCGGCGGGCTTACCGCCCCGCGGCAGCCCGCAGTGCTGCTGCCTTGTCCGTCTTTTGGCTATGGCCGGCCCTGCGGGCCTTCACATCGCTGCGCGATATGAGCCGTCGCCGAAAGCGCTGCCAAACCACGCGGATCGCGCGGCGGGCTTACCGCCCCGCAGCAGCCCGCAGTGCTGCTGCCTTGTCCGTCTTTTCCCAGGTGAACTCGGGCTCTTCGCGGCCGAAGTGGCCGTAGGCGGCGGTCTTTTCGTAGATGGGGCGCAGCAGATCGAGCATCTGGATGATGCCCTTGGGGCGCAGGTCGAAGTGTTCCTGCACCAGCTTGGCGATCTGGTCGTCCGGAATCACGCCCGTGCCTTCGGTGTACACCGTCACGTTCATGGGGCGGGCCACGCCGATGGCATAGGCCACCTGGATCTGGCACTGGCGCGCCAGGCCTGCGGCGACGATGTTCTTGGCCACGTAGCGCGCGGCGTAGGCGGCCGAGCGGTCCACCTTGGTTGGGTCCTTGCCGCTGAACGCGCCGCCGCCATGGGGGCAGGCACCGCCGTAGGTGTCCACGATGATCTTGCGGCCGGTCAGGCCGCAGTCGCCTTGCGGGCCGCCGATGACGAAGCGGCCGGTGGGGTTGATGAGGTACTTGGTGTCCTGGAGCCACTCGCTGGGCAGCACGGGCTTGATGATTTCCTCGATGACGGCTTCGGTGAAGCTGGCCTTCATCTTGGTGGACGTCTCGCTCTGGTCGGGGTGGTGCTGGGTGGACAGCACCACGGTGTCGATGCTGTGGGGCTTGCCGTCCACGTAGCGCATCGTGACCTGGCTCTTGGCGTCGGGCCGCAGGAAGGGCAGGCGCCCGTCCTTGCGCAGCTGGGCCTGGCGCTCGACCAGGCGGTGGGCGTAGTAGATAGGCGCGGGCATCAGCTCGGGCGTCTCGTCGCAGGCGTAGCCGAACATCAGGCCCTGGTCGCCGGCGCCGGTGTTCAGGTGGTCGTCGCTGGCCTGGTCCACGCCCTGGGCGATGTCGTTGCTCTGCTTGTCGTAGGCCACCAGCACCGCGCAACCCTTGTAGTCAATGCCGTAGTCGGTGTTGTCGTAGCCGATGCGCTTGATGGTGTCGCGCGCGATCTGGATGTAATCCACATGCGCGTTGGTAGTGATCTCGCCCGCCAGCACCACGAGCCCGGTGTTGGTGAGGGTCTCGGCCGCCACGCGGCTGCGGGGGTCCTGCTTGAAGATCGCGTCCAGAATCGCGTCGGAAATCTGGTCGGCGACCTTGTCAGGGTGGCCTTCCGAGACGGATTCGGAGGTGAAAAGGAAATCGTTCGCCATTTGAATAAACTCCTGTGTTCCGGCATTTTGGGCGTTGCCCTCAGCCTTGGGAGCTTTGGCGAACGCTTTAGCAGATTTGTTTTACGTCGCCCTGCAAGTTGCTCATTTAACTCAGCGACCTCGCCATTTTAATGCCAACCCTTTTCCGTTTCCTTTCCCGGCTTCCGCTCTGGCTCGTCCATGCCCTTGGCGCGGCCGCGGGCTGGCTGGTTTTCTGCCTCTCGCCCACCTACCGGCGGCGCTTTCGCGAGAACGCGGCGCGCGCCGGCTATTCGTTCTGCCAAGTGCGTGCGGCCGTGGGCCACGCGGGCCGCATGGCGGCCGAACTGCCCCGCCTGTGGCTGCGCGAGCAGACGCCGTGCCGCATCGAGAACGCCGCCGCGGTCGAGCGGGCCTGGGGCGCGGGCAAGGGCATCGTCTTTCTCACCCCGCACCTGGGTTGCTTCGAGCTGTCGGTGCAGGCCGCGGCCCAGCGCTGGAGCGCCGAGCGCGGGCCCATCACCATCCTGTACCGCCCCGCGCGCCAGCCCTGGCTGGCCGGCGTGATGGCCACCGCGCGCAACCGCCCCGGCATCCGCGCGGTGCCCACGGCGCTCACAGGCGTGCGCCAGATGATCAAGGCGTTGCGCCGCGGCGAGGCCGTGGGCCTGCTGCCCGACCAGGTGCCGCCGCAGGGCCAGGGCGTGTGGTCGCCGTTCTTCGGCCGCGAGGCCTACACCATGACCCTGGCCGCGCGGCTGGCGCAGCAGACGGGCGCCACGGTGGTCCTGGCGCGCTGCGAGCGGCTGGGCGCCGGCCGCGGCTATGTCTTGCATTTCGAGGAGTTGTCCGTGCCCCTGTCCGAAGACCTTGACGCGGCCGTGCTGCAGATCAACCAGGCGATGGAGCACACCATCCGCCAGAGCCCCGGCCAGTACCTGTGGGGCTACGCCCGCTACAAGCAGCCGCGGGCCGACGCGCACGCCGCAGGGGCCGCGGCATGACGGGCCGCATGAACGTGTGGCTGATGGGCGTGCTGGCCCGCCTGCCGCTGCCGGTGCTGCGCGGCCTGGGCTGGGTGATCGGCCAGGTGCTCTACCTGCTGGCCGCGCCGCGCCGCAAGGTGGCGCTGCGCAATCTGGAGCTGTGCTTTCCCGATGCGTCCCCCGCCCAGCGGCGCGCCTGGGCCCGCGAGACCTTCGTGCGCTTTTGCCAGACCTGGCTGGACCGCAGTTGGCTGTGGATGGCGCCGCGCGCGGTGGTCGAAAAGCGGCTCACCATCCACGGCGCGCTGCACGAGCTGGACGGCGACGCGCCCACCATCATCTTCGCGCCGCATTTCCTCGGCATGGACGCGGCGGGCACGGCGCTCACCCTGCAGACCGACCGGGCCTTCACCTCGATCTTCACGCCGCACCCGGACCCGGCCGTGGACGCCTGGCTGTTCGCGGGCCGCCAGCGCTTTGGCAACGTGCGCATGCTCAACCGGGGCGACGGCGTCAAGCCCATCCTGAGCGGGCTGCGCAAGGGCGGGCTGCTGTATCTGCTGCCGGACATGGACTTCGGCCCGAGCGAGTCGGTGTTCGTGCCGTTCTACGGCGTGCGCGCGGCGACGATCCCTTCGCTGTCGCGCTTCGCCCGCCTGGGCCGCGCCAAGGTCGTGCCGCTGGTGGGGCGCATCACCCCGACGGGTTACAGCGCCGAGATGATGCCGGCCTGGGAGAACTTTCCCACCGACGACCTGGAGGCCGACACCGCCCGCATGAACCGCGAACTGCAGCAATGGGTGGACACCATGCCGGGCCAGTATTACTGGGTGCACAAGCGCTTCAAGTCGCGTCCGGACGGCGAGCCTTCGGTGTACCGGAAATAAACGAAAGTTTCAGCACAATCGCCGCCATGCCGGCGGATTGATTGCCTGTGTTGCTATTAATTTGGTAGCAAATGTGTCGCCAGGCTTTCGGTGATGGCCTGGATCGCCACTTTTGGCTGCTCGTGCACGATCCAGTGCGAGGCGCCCGGCACCTCGGTGCGGGCCAGCGACGGCACCCACTGCTCCAGCCCCTGCAGCAGCCCCGGCAGCAAGGCCGGGTCGTCCAGGCCCCAGACCACGCGGGTGGGCACGTTCACCGTGAGCATCGAATCCGGCAGGGTGAGCGCGCCGGCGCCGGCATCGCCCTCGCGCGGCGGGCGCAGCGGGCTGGCGCGGTAGTAGTTGCACGGGCCCGTCAGGCCGGCACCCCAGGTGGCGCGGTACTGCTCGCGCACCTCGGGCGTGAGCCAAGCGGGTGCCGTGCCGTCGGCCTGGTCGAAAAAGCCGAACAGCCGCCGGAAGTCGTCGGCCGCGAGCAGCGCCTCGGCGTCCGGCCGGCAGAGAAAGTGCATGTACTGGCTGGCCGCCTGCTGTGCCGGGTTGCTCTGCAGCTCGCGCAGGAACGTGCCCGGGTGCGGCGAATTCACAATCACCAGCCGCTGCATCAGTTCGGGCCGCTGGTTGGCCAGGTTCCAGGCCACTGCGCCGCCCCAGTCGTGCGCGATCAGCGCGGCCAGGGGCTGGGAGCCGCCGCATTCCGCCGCGATCAGGGCCGTGATGTCCTGCACCAGGTGCTTGGCGCGGTAGGCGGCCACCTCCGGCGGGGCGCTCGATGGCGCGAAGCCGCGCAGCCAGGGCGCCACGCAGCGGTAGCCGCCATGGGCCGGGTCGGCGAAGTGCTCCAGCAGCGCATCCCAGATGAAGGCGCCTTCGGGAAACCCGTGCAGGAACAGCAGCACCGGACGGCCGCGCTCGCCAGCGGTGCGGCAGTGCAGGGTGGTGCCGTGGGGCAGCTCGTGCGCAAGGGTGTTGATCATGATGCTCTGCTTTTGATAGCTGTCAGCGCATGACCTGTCTGCGCTGGAGCCTATTCTTGCTCTGAATCCTCGTCAGCGTCCGGAGGGGTGTTTTCGCCCTCCGCCTCGGGCGAAGGGCCGTCCACGGGGTGCGACCACTGCCACAGCAGTTGCGCCACCTCGTCCACCCCTTGCTTCTTGAGGGCCGAGAACATCTTGACCTCGCCGCCGCCGGCCTGCAGTCGCGTGATGGACAGCACCTTGGCCTGTTCGGCGCGGGTGAGCTTGTCGGCCTTGGTGAGCAGCACCAGGAATTTCAGGCCCGATTCGACGCGCGGGCGCACGGCCTCCAGCAGCGCTTCGTCCAGCTCGGTCAGGCCCAGGCGCGGGTCGCACAGCAGCACGATGCCGGTCAGGCTCTGGCGGGTGACCAGGTAGCTCAGCATCACCTGCTGCCAGCGGATCTTGTCCGAGCGCGACACGGCGGCGTAGCCGTAGCCGGGGAGGTCGGCCAGCACGGCGTCGGTCACGCCCTGCTTGCCCAGCGAGAACAAATTGATGTGCTGCGTGCGACCGGGCTTCTTGGAGGCGAAGGCCAGCTGCTTTTGCTGCGTGAGCGTGTTGATGCAGGTGGACTTGCCGGCATTGGAGCGGCCCACGAAGGCGATCTCGGGCACGTCGATGGTTGGCAGGTGGTGCAGTTGCGCCGCCGTCGTCAGGAACCGCGTGGTGTGCATCCACCCCATGGCGACTTTGGCGTCGGGTGCGGGCGGGAGGGAGCCAGCAACTGGCGCATGTGATGTAGTCGTCATAACGGGGGTTACCAAGGATAGAGGGCCAGGGGGTCGCATTGTAGAATCGCGCCGTTTTGCGCCCATAACACAAGAACCCTCGATATGAAGAAATTGCTTGCTCCCATGCTGATGGCTGCCGTGCTGGCAGTTGCTGCTTTCCCGGCTTTTTCGCAGGGGGCCGCTCCCGCTGCCGCGGCGCAAAAACCCGCCAAGCCGGACCTCGTCAAGGGCGAAGCCACCTTCACCGCGGTGTGCGTGGCCTGCCACGCAGCCGATGGCAACTCCACCATCGCCATCAACCCCAAGCTGGCCCAGCAGCATCCCGAATACCTCGTCAAGCAGCTGCAGGAGTTCAAATCCGGCAAGCGCAACAACCCCGTCATGAAGGGCTTCGCCTCGGCCCTGTCCGATGACGACATGCGCAACATCGCCTGGTGGGTGGCATCCAAGCAGGCCAAGCCGGGCTTCGCCAAGGACAAGGAACTCGTCGCCCTGGGCGAGCGCATCTACCGCGGCGGCATCGCCGACCGCAACATCGCCGCCTGCGCCGGCTGCCACAGCCCCAATGGCGCGGGCATTCCGGTGCAGTACCCCCGCCTGTCGGGCCAGCACGCCGACTACACCGCCGCGCAACTCGTCGCCTTCCGCGACGGCGTGCGCAGCAACAGCCTGCAGATGACGCAGGTCGCCGCCAAGCTCAACGACCGCGAAATCAAGGCCGTCGCCGACTACATCGCTGGCCTGCGTTGACCTGGGTCAATCCCCCGGGCCGGCCGCCGTGCCGCGCCCCTGAACCAACCGCCGATAATCACACCCAAGACGGGCGGGTCCATCTGAACGGATGGCCCGCCCTTTTGTCTTTCTTCCATGTCTGAAACCACCCACGGCATCCGCATCCACACCCGCTCGCAGGCCATGCGCGCGGCGGTGGAATTGCTGTCGTCCATGCGCTTCGCGATCTCGCTGCTGACGGTGATCTGCATCGCCTCGGTGATCGGCACGGTGCTCAAGCAGCACGAGCCCGCCGCCAACTACGTGAACCAGTTCGGGCCGTTCTGGGCCGAGCTGTTCATGGCGCTCAAGCTCAACGCGGTGTACAGCGCCTGGTGGTTCCTGCTGATCCTGGCGTTCCTCGTGGCGAGTACCTCGCTGTGCATCGCGCGCAACGGCCCGCGCTACCTGGCCGACGTGCGCAACTACAAGGAAAACGTCCGCGAGCAAAGCCTGCAGGCCTTCGGGCTGAGGGCGCAGGGACCGCTGCCCGGCGAAACCCCCGAAGCCGCGGCGCGCCGCATCGGCGACATGCTGGCCGGCGGCGGCTGGAAGGTGCGGCTGCAGCAGCGCACCACGCCGGCCGGGCCCGGCACGGGCTGGATGGTGGCGGCCAAGGCGGGCGCGGCCAACAAGATCGGCTACATCGCGGCGCACAGCGCCATCGTGCTGGTGTGCGTGGGCGGCCTGCTGGACGGCGACCTGGTCGTGCGCGCGCAGATGTGGCTGGGCGGCAAGACACCCTACAACGGCGGCGGCCTGATCTCCGAAGTGCGGCCCGAACACCGTCTGTCCGAGCGCAACCCCACCTTCCGCGGCAACCTGCTGGTGGCCGAGGGCACGCAGTCGAGCACCGCCATCCTGAGCCAGTCCGACGGCGTGCTGCTGCAGGAGCTGCCGTTCGCCATCGAGCTGAAGAAGTTCATCGTCGAGCATTACTCCACCGGCATGCCCAAGCTCTTCGCGAGCGAGATCGTCATCCACGACAAGGCCACCGGCGAGGCCACGCCCGCGCGCGTGGAGGTCAACCACCCGGCGAACTACCGCGGCATCGAGATCTACCAGTCCAGCTTCGACGACGGCGGCTCGCGCCTGCAACTGCGCGCGGTGCCGCTCGCGCCCGGCATAGCGCCTTTCGACGTGGAGGGCGTGGTGGGCAGCTCCACGCCGCTCGCGGCCAGCGCCGCGGGCCAGCCGTTCACGCTCGAATTCACCGCACTGCGCACCATCAACGTCGAGAACTTCAGCGGCACCGGCGCCGTCTCCTCCGGCGCCGACGTGCGCAAGGTGGACCTGCGCCAGGCCATCGAGTCGCGCCTGGGCGCAGGCAACAAGACGGCGACCCGCAAGGAACTGCGCAACATCGGCCCGAGCGTGAGCTACAAGCTGCGCGACGCGGCGGGCCAGGCGCGCGAGTTCCACAACTACATGCTGCCGATGGACACGGGGGACGGGCAGCCTGTCTTCCTGCTCGGGGTGCGCGAGACGCCGTCCGAGCCGTTCCGCTTCCTGCGCATTCCGGTGGACGACCAGGGCAGCATGCAGGGCTTCGTGCGCATGCGCCTGGCGCTGGCCGATCCGGCGCTGCGCGAGCAGGCGGTGCGCCGCTACGTGGCCAAGGCGGTGGACCCCGCGCGCCCCGAGCTGGCCGAGCAACTGGCGCAATCGACCGTGCGCGCCCTGTCGCTCTTTGCGGGCTCCGCCCCAGGCACTGCTGCAGGTGCGGAAGGCCGCGGCGGGCTGCAGGCGATCTCGGACTTCATGGAGGCCAACGTGCCGCCGGCCGAACGCGAGCGCGCGGGCGAGGTGCTGATCCGCATCCTGAACGGCGCGCTGTTCGAGCTGGCCCAGTTGACGCGCGAGCGCGCGGGCCTCAAACCCCTGGAGCAAAGCGATGCCACCCAGGCGTTCATGACGCAGGCGGTGCTGTCGCTCAGCGATGCACAGGCCTACCCGGTGCCCGTGGCGTTCGAGTTGAAGGACTTCACCCAGGTGCAGGCGAGCGTCTTCCAGGTGGCACGAGCGCCGGGCAAGAACATCGTGTACCTCGGCTGCGCGCTGCTGATCATCGGCGTGTTTTCGATGCTCTACGTGCGCGAACGGCGCCTGTGGGTGTGGCTGGTGCCCAAAGAGGGCGGCGCGCAGGCCACCATGGCGCTGTCGAGCAACCGCAAGACCCTGGACGGCGACCGCGAGTTCGCCCGGCTCACCGACAAACTCATCGGGGCGCGGCCCCACGGAGACACCGCATGAACACCGCCGCCACGCAAGCTGCCCGCGATCGCACGAATCGCGCCGACCGCACCATCACCCTGAACGAGGGGTTCCTGGCCCGGCGCAATGCCTTGGACTGGGTCTTCGCGGCGCTGGTCGCGGCGGGCGGGCTGTTCGCGCTGCAGCGCTACGGCGCGTTCATGGATGTTTACGAAAAAGGCATCCTGCTCGGCGCCATTCCCTGCACCGTGTGGCTGGGCTGGTTCTGGCGGCCGCTGCGGGTGCTGATGGTGGTGGTGGCGGCCTTCGCCCTGGCCGCCATCGGCCTGTACCAGCAGGACGGCGCCGGCAGCCTGGCGCGCGCCGACACCGTGTTCGGCCTCAAGTATTTCCTGTCCAGCCAGTCGGCCATCCTGTGGATGAGCATGCTGTTCTTCATGAGCACGGCGTTCTACTGGATCGGCATGTTCTCCCGCGGCGAGGGCCGCACCCTGTCGCTGCTGGGCTCGCGCCTGGCGTGGGTGGGCATCGGCATGGCGCTCATCGGCACGCTGGTGCGCTGGTACGAGAGCTACCTCATCGGCGCCGACGTGGGCCACATCCCGGTCAGCAACCTGTACGAGGTGTTCGTGCTGTTTTGCTGGATGACGGCCGCCTTCTACCTTTACTACGAGGCGCAGTACGAGACCCGCGCGCTGGGCGGCTTCGTCATGCTGGTGGTCAGCGCCGCCGTGGGCTTTCTGCTCTGGTACACCGTGGTGCGCGAGGCGCACGAGATCCAGCCCCTGGTGCCCGCCCTGAAGAGCTGGTGGATGAAGCTGCACGTGCCCGCCAACTTCATCGGCTACGGCACCTTCGCGCTGTCGGCCATGGTGGCGTTCGCCTACCTCATCAAGCAGCAGGCCGGCGAGACGCGCTGGTACAAGCTCGCGCCCCTGTGGCTGCTGGGCGTGGTGCTGTGCTTCGAGCCCATCGTGTTCCGCCAGGGCGCCACCGAGAATGGCGGCAGCTACTGGATGGTGTATTTCGGCGTGTCGGCGTTCATCGTGGCGGGCATCTTGCTCGGGCGCCGGCGCATCGCCGCCCGGCTGCCGTCGTTCGAGGTGCTGGACGACGTCATGTACAAGGCCATCGCCGTGGGCTTCGCCTTCTTCACCATCGCCACGGTGCTGGGCGCGCTCTGGGCGGCCGAGGCCTGGGGCGGCTACTGGAGCTGGGACCCCAAGGAGACCTGGGCGCTGATCGTGTGGCTCAACTACGCGGCCTGGCTGCACATGCGCCTGATGAAGGGCCTGCGCGGCACCGTGTCGGCCTGGTGGGCGCTGGTGGGGCTGGGCGTGACCACGTTCGCCTTCCTGGGCGTGAACATGTGGCTGTCGGGGCTGCACAGCTACGGAACGTTGTAGCCCACAATGAATCCTTTGGGGGCCGGTGCGCGTATAACCGGCATCGTCCCCCCGAACCACAAGGATTCCCCATGCCGATTCCCCGCAGAGACAACGGCTTCATCCACGCCGCCAGCAGCGAAATCACCCCCCGCGCCGTCTACGAAGGCCGGCGCGACCTCATCAAGCTCATGGCCGGCGGCGCTGCCGGGGCGGCCCTGGCCACCTGGGCCGCGCGTGATGCCGGCGCCCAGGCCGCGCGCCCGGGCAAGCTGGCGGCGCTGCCGGGCGGCAAATCGGCGGTGGCGGGCGCCAACACCATGGAAAAGGTGACCGACTACAAGGACGCCAGCACCTACAACAACTACTACGAGTTCGGCGTGGACAAGGCCGACCCGGCCCGCAACGCCCACACCCTGAAGACCACGCCCTGGACGGTCGAGGTGGAGGGCCTGGTCAACAAGCCGGGCAAGTTCGGCATCGAAGACCTCATCAAGCTCAGCGCCCAGGAAGAGCGCATCTACCGCCTGCGCTGCGTCGAGGGCTGGTCCATGGTGATTCCGTGGGTGGGCTACTCGCTGGCCGAGCTGCTCAAGCGCGTGGAGCCGCAGGGCAGCGCCAAGTACGTGGAGTTCGTCACGCTGGCCGACAAGAAGACCATGCCCTTCGTCGGCTCCGCCGTGCTCGACTGGCCCTACACCGAGGGGCTGCGCATGGACGAAGCCATGCACCCGCTCACGCTGCTCACCTTCGGCATGTACGGCGAGGTGCTGCCGAACCAGAACGGCGCGCCGGTGCGGCTGGTGGTGCCCTGGAAGTACGGCTTCAAGAGCGCCAAGAGCATCGTCAAGATCCGCCTGACCGACAAGGAGCCCGGCACGGCCTGGAACAAGGCCGCCAAGCAGGAATACGGCTTTTATTCCAACGTGAACCCCAACGTGGACCACCCGCGCTGGAGCCAGGCCAGCGAGCGGCGCATCGGCGAGGACGGCCTGTTCGCCAAGAAGCGCAAGACGCTGATGTTCAACGGCTACGAGGCCCAGGTGGCCTCGCTGTACGCCGGCATGGACCTGAAGAAGTTCTACTGACCCGCCCTGCGTCCGACATCCCGCCGCCAGCGCCTTCGAGGGCCGCCGTCATGAAAAAACTGCTGATGCATCCTGCCGCCAAGCCGGTGGTGTTCGCCCTGTGCCTGCTGCCGCTGGCGTGGCTGGTGTTCGGCGCCGCCACCGACCGGCTCGGCCCCAACCCGGCCGAGGCGCTGATCCGATCCAGTGGCGACTGGGCGCTGCGGGCCCTGTGCCTGGCGCTGGCGGTGACGCCGCTGCGCGTCATCACGGGCACGCCGGCCCTGGCGCGCTTTCGGCGCATGCTGGGGCTGTTCGTGTACTTCTATGCGGTGCTGCACCTCATGGCCTACGCGTGGCTGGACATGGGCTTCGACTGGCCCGAGATCGTGTATGACATCGGCAAGCGGCCCTTCATCCTGGTGGGCACGTTGGCCATCGTGCTGCTCACGCTGCTGGCGGCCACGTCGTTCAACCGCGCCATCCGCTGGCTGGGCGCCAAGCGCTGGCAGGCGCTGCACCGGATCGTCTATGCGGTCGCGGGGCTGGCGCTGCTGCATTTTTTCTGGATGCGCGCGGGCAAGAACAACTTCGCCGAGGTGGCGGTGTACGCGGCCATCCTCGGCGCGCTGCTGGGCTGGCGCGTGTGGAAGCGCTACGCCCGGCGCCCGGTGGCCGCCCGCACGGCATGATGCTATTAAATTAATAGCTATACGCCATAGTATCGATTGCGCTGGAGGCCTTTTTGGCTAGGATCGCCCTTGCACGGCGTGCAGCGCTGGACGCACCTGCCGGGTGGCGGGGTCGATGAACGCCGTGGGGAACTGATAGGCCCGGTCGTCGAACAGGTCGATGCCGCACATCAGGTTCTCGATCCAGTCGAAGAAATCGCCGATGGCCTTCGGGCCCATGATCGGCGCGCCGTGCTGCGGCACCAGCATGGCGATGTCCATCTGCCGCACCATGCGCACCCACAGCCGCAGGATCTTGTTGGACACCATGTAGCGGCGGTGAAAGCCTTCCATGCGCGGAATGTGCGGCCCCAGATCGGTCACGGGCTCGCGCGCCTCGGCGCCCGAGGTCATCGACACGCCCAGGTCCCCCGTGAAGAGGATGCGGCTGACCGGGTCGTAGAAATGGAAGTTGCCCTCGGAGTGCATGAAATGCGCCGGCAGCAGCACCAACTCATGCCGCCCCAGCGGCAGGTGGCCGCCGCCGTCCGGCACGCCGATCACCCGGTTCTCCGTCTTGCCGACCTTGGTGAAATGGGGCGCGAAGCGCTCCCACACGCGCGAGATCACCAGCGTGGCCTTGGTGCTGGTCATCCAGCGGTCGAGCGAGGCGATGATGTCCGGATCGGCATGCGAGGCGATCAGGTACGACAGCTTGTGCGGCGGGAAATGCTTGGACATCCCCATGAACAGCTCGTTGAAGGCGAGGTTGCCGCCCGGGTCGATGATGGCGCCCGTGTCGCCGTCCACGATCAGGAATTGATTGGCCTGAACGGCCTGCCCGTCCTCCTCGATGAGGTCGGAGAACATCAGGCAGGCGTGGTGCTTGTCTCGGTACAGTTCCAGCGGTTCCAGGGCCATGGCATTGCAGCATTCTTGAAAAATGCAAATGTAGGCCGCCCCTGGCGCTCAGGGCTTGATGCGAATCAAGCGTGGGCCAGTCAGCCCACCAGTTTTTCGTGGCGGAAGGTGTCGGCCAGCGATTCGCGCGCGCGGATCAGGTGGACCTGCGTGCCATCCACCAGCACCTCGGCCGGGCGGGCGCGCGTGTTGTAGTTGCTGCCCATGGAGCTGCAGTACGCGCCGGCCGACAGCACGGCCAGGTGGTCGCCCGGCTGCACCGCCAGCGTGCGGTCGCGGCCGATCCAGTCGCCGCTCTCGCAGACCGGGCCCACCACGTCGTACACCTCGCTGGCAGTGCTTGCGGCCGCGGCCTGCACCGGCACGATGGCGTGGAACGCCTGGTACATCGCGGGGCGCGGCAGATCGTTCATGGCCGCATCGACGATGCAGAAGTTCTTCTGCTCGCCGGGCTTCACGTAGAGCACCTCGGTCACGCACACGCCGGCGTTGCCCACCAGCGAGCGGCCGGGCTCGATCATGAAATGGCGGTCGCCGAAGCCGCGCGCATCCAGCTTGGCCAGCAGCTTGGCCCACAGCGCATCGGCGGCGGGCGGCGTGTCGCCGTTGTAGTCGATGCCCAGGCCACCACCGAAATCGATGTGGCGGATCGGGATGCCAGCGGCCTCGATCTCTTCGATCAGGTCGATCAGGCGGTCGGTCGCATCGAGGTAGGGCGTCTCGTCGGTGATCTGCGAGCCGATGTGGAAGTCGATGCCCTCCACCTGCAGGCCCGGCAGCGACGCGGCGTGCTGGTAGGCCGCGACGATGCGCTCGTGCGCCACGCCGAACTTGTTGCCCTTGAGCCCGGTGGAAATGTAGGGGTGCGTCTTGGGGTCCACGTTCGGGTTGACGCGGATGCTGATGGGCGCCTTCGTGCCGCAGGCGACGGCCACCTCGCTCAGCACGTCCAGCTCGGACTCGCTCTCGACGTTGAAGCAGCCGATGCCGATCTGCAGGGCCTGGCGCATCTCGGCCCGTGTCTTGCCGACGCCCGAGAAGATGATCTTGCGCGGATCGCCGCCCACGGCCAGCACGCGCTCCAGCTCGCCACCCGACACGATGTCGAAACCGCACCCCTGGCGCGCGAACAGCTGCAGCACGGCCAGCGAAGAGTTCGCCTTCATGGCGTAGCAGATCTGCACGTTGCGGCCGGCAAAGCCACGCTGGTAGGCCGCCAGCGCATCCAGCATGGACGCCTGGGAATAGACGTACAGCGGCGTGCCATGCTGCCGCGCCAGATCGGCCACGGGAAGTTGTTCGATGAAAAGCGCGTCGGCGCGGTAGGCGATGTGGGGGTGGCCGGGCAGGGCAGGCAAGGTCATGGAGTCGGGGAAGAAGCGGAACGGGAAGGGGCGGACGGGACGATCGGCGACGGCACGGGCGCGTCGCGCATCGGGTCCAGCGTTTGCGGCAGGGTGGCCCGCTGGCTGGCAGCGGGGTCGGCGGGCAGGTACAGGGGGCCACGCTGGCCGCAGCCCCACAGGGCCGCCGCACTCGCCGCAAGGGCAAGCGTCCTGACTAGAATTTGCGATGCTCTCAACATCCGCCGATTCTAATGACTGACCTCGAATTCCTGGACCATGCGGAAAAGCTCCTGCTCGCCGTCGAGCAAGGCTGCGATCGCATCAACGACACCTCGGACGCCGACCTGGACGCGCAACGCTCCGGAGGCATGGTGACCATCGCGTTCCAGAACGGCAGCCAGGTCGTCATCAACCTGCAAAGGCCGCTGCACGAAATCTGGCTGGCGGCGCAGTCCGGCGGCTACCACTACCGCTTCGACGGCCAGCGCTGGATGGACACCAAGGGGGCGGGTGAGTTCTTCGACGCCCTGACCCGCGCCGCCAGCGAGCAGTCGGGCTTGGCGTTGTCTTTTGCTTCCTGAGCGGTGGGGGTGGGCGCACCTTCCTTCACGTCCTTGCACGGCCTGACCGCTCACGGGTTCTTGCCGCTCGAACACCCCCGTAACAAAAAAGCCCTTGCGCGATTGCTGCGCAAGGGCTTTTTTCAAGATGGCCGCGTTGAACGGCCGGCCGGTCGATCCGTTTCAGGTCAATTGCGGAACAGATCCAGAATCCGGTTGCGCTCCTCTGCCGGTGGGGGCGCCTGCGGCGGCGATCCCGGCACGGCGGCGGAGGCGTCTTCCATGCCCACGCTGGCGACCCCGGCGTTGCGGGCGAATTCTTCATAGAACCATTCGCCACCCACGTTCACCACGCCGGGCGGCACGGTCGGCTCGGCCACGGGAACGCCCTTGAGTGCACGCTCCATGAAGCTGATCCAGATCGGCAGGCTCAAGCCGCCGCCGGTTTCACGGCTGCCCAGGTTGCGGGGCGTGTCGTAGCCGATCCAAGTCACCGCGGCCACCGTGGGCTGAAAGCCGGCGAACCAGGCGTCGACCGCATCGTTGGTGGTGCCGGTCTTGCCGTACAGGTCGGGGCGCTTGAGCGTGGCCTGCGCGCGCGCCGCCGTGCCGGAGCGGGTGACTTCCTGCAGCAGGCTGTCCATCACGAAGGCATTGCGCGCATCGATCGCACGGGGGTTGTCGGACGTGGCCGGCGGCTGGAAGTCCGACAGGATGCGCCCCTTGTGGTCGGTGACACGGCTGATCAGATAGGGGTTCACGCGGTAGCCGCCGTTGGCGAACACCGAATACGCTGACACCATCTGCATGGGCGTGACCGAGCCGGCACCCAATGCCATCGTCAGGTAGGGCGGGTGCTTTTCGGCGTCGAAGCCGAACTTGGATACCCACTCCTGGCCGTTCTTCGGGCCGACGGCCTGCAGGATGCGGATGGACACCACGTTCTTGGAGCGGGCCAGCGCGGTGCGCAGCGTCATCGGGCCGTCGTACTTGCCGTCGTAGTTCTTGGGCTCCCACGGCTGGCCGCCCGTCACGCCCGCGCTGAAGAAGAGCGGGGCGTCGTTCACCACGGTTGCCGGAGTGAAGCCCTTTTCGAGGGCTGCCGAGTAGATGAACGGCTTGAAGCTCGAACCCGGCTGGCGCCAGGCCTGCGTCACATGGTTGAACTTGTTCTTGTCGAAGTCGAAGCCCCCCACCAGGGCCTTGATTCCGCCGGTGCGCGGATCGACCGCCACCAGGGCGCCTTCGACTTCCGGCAACTGGGTGATGTCCCAGGTCTTCTTGGGCGTCTGGATCACACGGATCACCGCGCCACGGCGAATCTTCACGTTAGGCGGTGCTTTGTCGCTCAGGCCCGACTGGACGGGCTTGAGGCCATCGCCGGTGATCTCGATCGGCTCCCCGCTGGCACGCGCCGCCACGATCTTCTTGGGCGTGACCTCCAGCACCACCGCCGACATCACGTCGCCGTTGTCGGGGTGGAGAGCGAGGGTGTCGTCGATCACGTCCTCGGCCTCCTGGGCATTGGTGGGCAGGGCCACGAACTTCTCGGGCCCGCGATAGTGCTGGCGGCGCTCGTAATCCATGATGCCCTTGCGCAGGGCGATATAGGCGGCTTCCTGGTCGCCGGCATTGAGGGTCGTGTAGACATTGAGGCCCCGGGTGTAGGCCTCGTTGCCGTACTGGGCGAAGATGAGCTGGCGGGCCATTTCGGCCACGTACTCGGCGTGGATGCGCGTGGTGTCGGGGCCGGAGCGGATCTTCAGGTCTTCCTGCTTGGCAGCGGCGGCATCCTGCGCCGTGATGAAGCCGTTCTCCTGCATGCGGTCGATGATGTACAGCTGGCGAATGCGGGCGCGCTTGGGATTGCTGATCGGGTTGTAGGCCGAAGGGGCCTTGGGCAGCCCGGCGAGCATGGCCGCCTCGGCGATCGAAATGCTTTGAAGGGGCTTGCCGAAATAAGCCTCGGACGCTGCTGCAAAACCATAGGCCCGGTTTCCGAGATAAATCTGATTCATGTAGATCTCGAGAATCTGGTTTTTGGTCAGCAAGTGCTCCAATTTGAAGGTTAGTAATATTTCGTAAATTTTCCGGGTAAATGTTTTTTCGGACGACAAATAAACATTCCGGGCCACCTGCATCGTGATGGTCGAGGCCCCCTGGCTCTTCACCCGGCCCATGTTGGCAAGCGCGGCCCGAACGACGCCCTTGTAGTCCACGCCCCCGTGCTGGAAGAACCGTGCATCCTCGATGGCCAGCACCGCATTGGTCATCACTTTGGGAATGTCCTGGATGGGCGTCAGGTTGCGCCGCTCTTCGCCGAATTCGCCCAGCAGTGCGCCTTCGACGGAATACACCCGCATGGGCAACTTGGGGCGGTAGTCCGCCAAGTCTGAAATGTCGGGCAGGTTGGGGTAGGCCACCGCCAGCGCGACGGCGATGGTGAGCGCCACGCCCACGGCCCCGGCCGCCGCCAGGCCCAGCAACCAGGCCGCGCTGCGGACGATCCAGCGCCACCAGGCCGGCCGTTTCGGCGTGTTCTGGCCAGGGTTCTTGTCGGGAGGTGATGACGGCATAGCGTTCCAGAAGAGAGCAACCGGCCATTATAAAAATATGGGCTTGGTCCGTCTGCCAAATCGTTCGCCAGGGTGGCGTGCCTATACCACAGGCACATGAAAATCGGTATCGGAAGGGACGTCAAATGAACGTCTGCTTTTGACAACGCCAGTTCCGTAACAGCGCCGTAAAACTCTTGGCTGGGCTGCAACCTTACTGATAGCATTCATGTGAAGTGTTAAGTTTTGTTGCGTCAAATTGGCAAGTTACGGGGGCTAATCTTGATCTCTTTGGGGTCTTTTTTCAGTCGCCAGTCCGCGCCACTGCTGGGTATCGACATCAGTTCCTCAAGCGTCAAGCTGGTGGAGTTGGGGCGCGACAAGGCGGGAGGGCTGGTACTGGAGCGATGTGCGATCGAGCAGTTGGAGCGCGGTTGGATCACCGACGGCAATATCGAGAAATTCGATGAAGTCGCGGAGGCCCTGCGCCGGCTGGTCAAAAAGAGCGGCACCCGCACTAAAAACGTGGCTTTGGCGCTGCCGCCATCGGCCGTCATCACCAAACGCATCACCTTGCCCGGCGGCATGTCCGAGCAGGAGTTGGAAGTGCAGGTGGAGTCCGAAGCCAACCAGTACATCCCGTTCTCGCTCGATGAAGTGAGCCTGGATTTCTGCGTGGTCGGCCCAAGCAAGAACTCGCCGGGCGACGTCGATGTGTTGATCGCTGCTTCGCGCCGCGAGAAGGTTCAGGACCGCCAGGGCCTGGCCGAGGCGGCGGGTCTCAAGCCCGTGATCGTCGACATCGAATCGCATGCCTCCCGCATGGCTGCGGGCCGCCTGATCGAGGCGTTGCCCAACCATGGCAACGATGCCTTGGTCGCGCTCTTCGAGGTTGGCGCCTTGACCACCAGCATGCAGGTGCTTCGCAATGACGAAGTGCTGTACGACCGCGACCAGGCGTTTGGCGGCGCGCAATTGACGCAGCTGATCGTGCGGCAATACGGTTTTTCGCTGGAAGAAGCCGAAGGCAAGAAACGCAGCGGGGATTTGCCGGAAGACTATCAGTCTGCCGTGCTGCGTCCTTTCGTGGAAAGCATGGCGCAGGAGATCGGCCGTGCACTGCAGTTCTTCTTTACCAGCACGCCCCACAACCGGGTCGATCACATCATGCTGGCGGGTGGCTCTGCGCCGCTGCCCGGCTTGACCGAAGCCGTGACCCAGCATTCAGGCTGTGCCTGCACCGCCATCAATCCGTTCGATGGCATGGAAATCGGAAGCGCCGTGCGATTGAAGAAGATGGTCCGCGAGGCGCCTTCCTACCTCACGTCCTGTGGCCTGGCCATGCGGAGGTTCCTGCAGTGATTCTCATCAACCTGCTTCCCCACCGCGAGGCGGCCCGAAAACGCCGCAAGGAATCGTTCCAGGCAACGATGTTCGCGTCTTTTCTGGTGGGTCTCGCCATCGCTGGCGGCATCTATTGGTGGTATCAGATGGTGATCACCGGCCAGCAGGACAAGAACACGTTCCTGCAGAACGAAATCAAGGTTCTGGAAGGCCAGATCAAGGAAATCGCGACCATCGAAGAAGAAATCACGGCCCTTCGTGCCCGCCAAAAAGCGGTGGAAGACCTGCAGTCGGATCGCAATCTGCCGGTGCACTTGCTCAATGAACTGGTTCAGCAGTTGCCAGATGGGGTGTACGTTACCAATCTCAAGCAAGTCGATCAGGTGATCACGATGCAGGGGATGGCGCAATCGAATGAGCGCGTGTCGGAAATGCTGCGAAACCTGGCGGATAACACCCCTTGGTTCTCCAAGCCCGAACTGGTGGAAATCGTGGCGGCCAACATTGCGCTGAATCCGAGAGAGCAGCGCCGAGTTGCGTCGTTCAACCTGAGGTTCCGGCTGATGCGCACCAGCGAGGCACAAAAAGCCATGGACGCCGCAAGCGCCCCTGCCACTGCACCCAAAGCGGTTGGAAAGTGAACATGGCAACGAAAAAAGCGTCCTCCATTGATTTTGTGGCCCTGCAATCCGGTTTGCAGCGGCAATTTCGTAATCTTGATCCCAAAGATCCTTCACTGTGGCCCGCGCTGCCGAGGGCTTTGCTTTGCATCGCCATTGCAGCGGGGATTGCCACCTTCCTTTGGTTCTTCAAGCTGAATGAGTACGAAGCGGAACTTGAAACCGAGCGGGCCAAGGAACTCACTCTGCGCGCCGATTATGAAAAGAAGCTGGTAAAGGCCGTGAGCCTGGAGGCGCTTAAAAAGCAGCGCGAGCAGGTGCAGCAATATGTGATTCAGTTGGAAAAACAGTTGCCAAGCAAAGCGGAAATGGCGGCCCTGTTATCTGACATCAATCAGGCCGGTTTGGGGCGCAGCTTGCAGTTTGAATCGTTCAAGCCGGGGCAAATCGTGGTGCGTGATTATTATGCGGAGTTGCCAATCGCCATTAGGGTGACAGGTAAGTACCATGATATTGGAGCGTTTGCTTCCGATATTGCCAATCTTTCCCGCATCGTGACGCTCAACAACCTATCCATCGCTCCTGCGGGCAAGGATGCGGGCAGCCTCACGATGGAGGCCACTGCCCGGACTTTCCGCTATCTCGACCCCGAGGAAATTCAGGCGCAACGCCAGGCGGCTGCGGGAGTCAAGAAATGAGAATCTGGCAGATCGCTTTCTTGGCTCTGTGCAGCGTGTTGGCAGGGTGCGGCTCTTCGGGTGAGGAGGAGCTTCGCCAATGGATGACGGATTTGCGTGCCAATACCAAGCCGCGCATTACCCCGCTCACAGAGCCCAAACAATTTCAGCCGCAAAACTACAAGGCGGATGGAGCGACAGATCCCTTCAATTCCGTGAAGTTGACGCAGGCTCTCCGGCGCGACTCGACCCAGCTGGCGGCGAATGCCACTTTGATCGCGCCAGAGATGTCTCGCCGAAAAGAGCCCTTGGAAGCCTACCCCTTGGACACCATGGCCATGGTCGGGAGCCTGAACAAGACGGGGACTCTGACTGCGCTGCTCAAGGTGGATAACTTGTTGTACCAAGTGAAGGTGGGTAATTATCTTGGCCAAAATTATGGAAGGATTACCCAAATCACTGAAACAGCCATTCAGCTGCGGGAAATCGTTCAGGACGCAACGGGTGACTGGATAGAGCGCCAGACCACGCTTGATCTCCAAGAGGTGAAGAAATGACTCAGAAAAACAGTTTTGGTGCACGCTATCGGGCGTTGTTGTTGGTTGCTGTCGCATCGCTAAGCAGCACTTGGGCTTATGCCCAGACGGCCATCGAGGGTGTCCAAGGGGTTATGCAGGGTGGGACCGAATTGGTGCGCATCGATTTGTCGCAACCACTTGCCGCCCTGCCGACGGGTTTTGCGATTCAGGCCCCTGCCAGAATCGCGCTGGACTTTCCCGCGACGACCAATGCCACCGGCAAGACCTTGGTGGAGGTCAATCAGGGCAACCTGAAGTCAGTGAACATCGTCCAGGCAGGTGACCGTTCGCGTGTTGTGCTGAACCTCAAACAGCCAACGTCCTATCGTGCCGAAATCCAGGGCAAGTCCTTGATGGTGGCATTGGAGCCCGTCTCCAACACGGCGGCTGCGCAGCCTTCCCCGGTGGCCGTTTTCGCGGAAGACCGCAACAGCGATGTCCTGCCCCTGCGTGACCTCGACTTCCGCCGCGGCAGTGATGGAGCGGGTCGTGTCATCGTAGGCCTGGCCAACAATCAAGTCGGCGTGGACCTGCGCCAGCAAGGCAAGGGCCTGGTGGTCGAATTCCTGAAGTCGTCGCTGCCGGAGGGCCTGCGCCGCCGTCTGGATGTGACGGACTTCGGCACCCCGGTGCAGATCGTCACGACATCGCAGCAGGGCGAGCGCGTTCGGATGACCATCGATCCCATCGGCGAGTGGGAGCACAGTGCTTATCAAAGCGACAACCAGTTCGTGGTGGAAATCCGCCAGAAAAAGGTGGACCTGAGCAAGTTGACGCAAGGTCCTGGATTCAGCGGAGAAAAACTCTCGCTCAACTTCCAGAACATCGAAGTGCGTTCGCTGCTGCAAGTGATTGCGGACTTCACGAACTTCAACATCGTGACTTCCGATACCGTCACGGGTGCACTGACCCTGCGATTGAAGGACGTGCCCTGGGATCAGGCCTTGCAAATCATCATGGATGCCAAGGGCCTTGGCATGCGCAAGTCGGGCACGGTCCTCTGGATCGCGCCCAAGGACGAAATCGACGCTCGCACCAAGAAGGATTACGAGGCCGCGCTTGCGATTCAGAAACTCGAGCCGCTGCGCACGCAAGCCTTCCAATTGAACTACGCCAAAGCGGCCGACATGGTGACCCAACTGGCGACCAGCACGAGCAGCGGCGGTACGAGTGGCACATCCACGCGCTTTCTGTCCGAGCGGGGCAGTGCGATCTCCGAGCCTCGAACCAACCAGCTGTTCGTGACGGACACGCCGAGCAAGTTGGAAGAAGTGCGGCAACTGCTGTCGACGCTGGATGTGGCGGTGCGCCAGGTCATGATCGAAGCGCGGATTGTCGAAGCACGCGACACCTTCGGCCGGTCACTCGGCGTCAAGCTCGGTGCGTCTGACCTGAGGGCCAGCCGCGGCGGCGACGGCGGCTACGGCATCGGTGGCAACAACCGTGTCGCCTTCGGCACGAGCTATAGCAATGCCGTGTCGACCAGCGGCGCCAGTTCCACCGCCACCGATCCTGGGGGCACGTTCGTCAATCTGCCAGCGCAGTTGTCCACGACGAGTGCGGTGGGCTCGTTTGCCTTGTCCATCTTCAATTCGGCGGCCAACCGTTTCCTGACGCTCGAGCTTTCGGCGATGGAGGCAGACGGCCAAGGCAAGATCGTGTCCAGCCCGCGTTTGATCACGGCGGACCAGACGAAGGCCTTGATCGAGCAGGGCACGGAGTACCCTTACTCCGTCACGGCCCCCAACGGCGCCACCACCATTGCCTTCAAGAAGGCGGTGCTGAAGCTGGAGGTGACGCCGCAGATCACCCCGGAAGGCAACATCATTCTGGACCTGGATGTGAACAAGGACAGCCGTGGCGAGAGCACGACCCAGGGCGTGGCCATCGACACCAAGCACATCAAGACCCAGGTGTTGATCGAAAATGGCGGGACTGTGGTGATCGGGGGTATCTTCGAGATGGAAGAAACCAACCAGGAAAATAAAATCCCCGTGCTGGGTGATGTGCCGGTGGTGGGCAACCTCTTCAAGAGCCGGACCAAAGAATCCACGAAGCGTGAAATGCTGGTATTCATCACACCCAAGGTCATTTCCGATCGCGGACCAGTTCGTTAACTATAGGTAAATAATGAAGTCATTCATCAAAATCATTGCCCTATCGCTGGCTGCCACTCTGGTCGCTTGCGGTGGCGGCGGGGGGAGCGCTGGCACCACGCCCGGAGGAACGACTCCGGTCAGTACGGCAGCCTCTGTGGAAATCTTGACGTCTGCCACGGGTCTGGCGTCGGCCGACAAGACCGGCCTGACGTTGACCGCCGTGGTGAAGGATGCCGCCAACAATGCGCTGTCCGCACAGACGGTGTCTTTCACGGCATCCAGCGGCACGCTGGCGAGCGTCGTGAGCACCACGGCTGCAGACGGCAAGGCAACGGCGGTGTTGACCGCCGGCACGGACCGCTCCAACCGCGACATCGCCGTCACTGTGAAGTCGGGATCGATCACGAAATCCATCACCATTCCGGTGACGGGTACCACGTTGACCGCATCGGGCTCGTCGTCGCTTCTGACCGGCGCCACGACCAACTTCGCGGTGAGCGTGAAGGACAGCGGCGGCGCGGCCATTGCCGCCAGCACGGTGGCCGTCACGTCGTCCCTGGGCAATGCCATCACGATGGCCAGCACTTCGACGGACGCCAATGGTGCCGTGACGTTCGCTTATGCGGCAACGCGCAGCGGCACGGACACTGTGACCATCCAGAGCGCCGGTGCGCAAACCCAGATTTCCATCAATGTCACCAGCGTGGATTTCGCGTTCTCGGCGCCCACGGCCAATACCGAAGTCGAGGTCAACACGGCGCGGACGGTCTCCGTGCGCTATGCATCCGGCGGCGCCGGTGTGGCGGGCAAGGT
This sequence comes from Acidovorax sp. NCPPB 3576, assembly GCF_028473605.1. Classification (NCBI taxonomy): domain Bacteria; kingdom Pseudomonadati; phylum Pseudomonadota; class Betaproteobacteria; order Burkholderiales; family Comamonadaceae; genus Acidovorax; species Acidovorax sp. NCPPB 3576. Next base: position 1,019,905 of record NZ_CP097267.1, read on the forward strand.
CATCTCGTTCAGCACCACCCGCGGCTCGGTGTCTCCCAGCCAGGCGACGACCGATGCCAATGGCATTGCCTCGACCCAGGCTTCGGCCGCATCCGTGGGCGTGGCAACGATCAGCGCAGTGGTGGACAACGGCGCCGTAACCACGCTGCCGCTGAATTTCATCGCTTCGACGCCAGCTACGCTGGTGTTGCAGACGTCTTCCGCCGCTTTGCCGCCGAACGTGGCGGGCAGCTCTGCCAATCAGGTCCAGTTGCGCGCCACGGTGCGTGATGCCGCCGGCAACGCCGTCAAGGGCAAGACCGTTTTCTTCACGGCAGTGCAGGACCTGAGCGGTGGCAGCATCAAGACGGGCTCCGCCGTCACGGATGCCAATGGCTTGGCGACGGACGTGTTCATCTCCGGTGCCACGTCTACGGCGGCCAACGGCGTGCAGATTCGTGCGACCGTTGCCAACACCAATGTGACGGCCACGTCCTCGCTCACGATCAGCAGCCAGGCGCTTTTCATCTCCATCGCTGCCAACAACACCATCGAGAAGCTGAACACGACGTATCGCAAGACGTTCTCGGTGCAAGTGAACGATGCCAATGGCGCGCCGGTCGCAAATCAGAACCTGACGCTTTCCTACTGGCCGCCTTACTATCGCAAGGGTAATTTGGTCTACAGCGATGCGGATAACCAGTGGATAGAAAATGCCGGTAGCATCATTTCCTGCCTGAATGAAGATGCCAACCGCAACGGCATTCTGGACGCGGGTGAAGATGTCAACGGCAATGGTCAACTCACCCCGGGTCTTCCAGGGGTGATCGCTCCGGCGTCGGTTACGACGGATGCCGCTGGTTCTGCCGAATTCACTTTGACCTATGGACAGCAATACGCGTTCTGGGTGAATTTCGAATTGGCCGCCAAAGCCATTGTGTCCGGTACGGAATCCAGTTCGTTCTTTGCTTTCCTGGCATCGGCGGCAGCATCTGACTTGACGGACAAGACGATTACTCCAGCATCTCGTGTGAGCCCTTTCGGGACGGCAAGTACTTGCAGCACCCCCAACTGAGTCTCCACCTCATCGGCCTTCCAGGCTCCGGGAAATCCACCGTCGGGCGTCAACTCGCCCGGCGGCTGGGGATTCCCTTCATCGATTCGGACCACGTGATCGAGCAGCGCATCGGCTGCTCGATCCGTGGTTTTTTCGATCGTGAGGGGGAAGCCGCCTTTCGCGATATCGAAGAGCAGGTGATCGACGAGCTGACCGCCGGCCGAGGCGCGGGCCCGGCGCATGTGCTGGCTACCGGGGGCGGCGCCGTGCTGCGTGCGTCCAACCGCGACCGCCTCAGGGCGCACGGCAAGGTGGTCTATCTCGACGCGTCGCCCGAAGACATCGTTCGCCACGTGCGGCACGACACGTCCCGCCCCCTGCTGCAGGGAGCGGACCCGCTGGGCCGGTTGAAAGACCTGCACCAGCAACGGGATGCGCTCTACCGGGCCACGGCCCACTACGTGGTGTCCACGGGGCGGGGCAAGACCGTCGCGGCTTTGGTGAATCACATCGCCATGCAGCTGGAGCTGGCCTCCGTCGGCTGACGGCGGCGCTGCTTCCGCGCTCGCACACTTTCGCACCGGTCACCGACGACACGGTGCATCCCCGCAGCAACGCTGCTATCCGTCCGCTGGCCTCTGGCAGCGCCGGTGCAGCGAGCCGCTTTTTCTTCTCCCATCTCTCTCCGAATGTCTGCATGCTGTGGCTGCACGGTACTGATCGGACCTGTGCCTGCAGAGATCCGTCCGCATGGGCTTGGCCCAGCGGCCCGCTAGACTCTCGACCATGGATCACGACATGCCACTGGCCTCCCAGGCCCCCTTTTCCCGCGCCGCCCATCCATCCGACGGCGCGCTGCCGGGCGATCGCCCCGTCCAGGTGGACATCGCCCTGGGCGATCGCAGTTACCCCATCCTCATCGGCGAATCGTTGCTGGACGACCCGGCCACCTATCAGGCCTTGCCGGCCGCCGCGTCGGCCCTGATCGTCACCAATTCGACCGTGGCGCCGCTCTATGTGCAGCGGCTCGAGGCCGCGCTGGCAGCGCGCTACCCGCGGGTGCTGCAGGTCGTCCTGCCCGACGGCGAAGAGCACAAGACCTGGCAGACGCTCAACCTCGTCTTCGATGCACTGCTGGCCAACGGCTGCGACCGCAAGACCGTGCTGTTCGCCCTGGGCGGCGGTGTGGTGGGCGACATGACCGGCTTCGCCGCGGCCAGCTACATGCGCGGGGTGCCGTTCGTGCAGGTGCCCACCACGCTGCTGGCGCAGGTCGATTCGTCGGTGGGCGGCAAGACCGCCATCAACCATCCGCTGGGCAAGAACATGATCGGCGCGTTCTACCAGCCGCAGCTGGTGGTGTGCGATCTGGCCACGCTCGATACCTTGCCTCCCCGCGAGCTGAGCGCGGGGCTGGCCGAAGTCCTCAAGTACGGGCCGATCGCCGACATGGCGTTCCTCGACTGGCTTGAGACCGCGATGGATGCCCTGCGCGCCGGCGACCATGCCGCGCTGGCCCACGCCGTGCGGCGCAGCTGCGAGATCAAGGCCTTCGTGGTGGGGCAGGACGAGCGCGAGGCCGGCCTGCGCGCCATTCTCAACTTCGGTCACACGTTCGGCCATGCCATCGAGGCGGGCATGGGCTACGGCGTCTGGCTGCATGGCGAAGGCGTGGCGGCGGGCATGGTGATGGCGGCCGAGCTGTCGTGCCGGCTGGGGCTCGTGGACGCGGCCTTCGTGCAGCGACTGCGCCAGCTGATCGAGCGTGCCGGGTTGCCCGTGCGCGGTCCCGTGATCGATGCGGCAGACAACGCGGGCCGCTATCTCGAACTGATGCGGGTGGACAAGAAATCCGAGGGGGGCGAGATCCGCTTCGTGGTGATCGACGGCCCCGGGCGTGCGGCGGTGCGCGCCGCGCCGGATGCGCTGGTGCGCGAAGTCATCGATGTCTGCTGTGCCTGAATGCTATTGTTTGAATAGCACAAAAATGAAGCCAATCGAGCGGTGAAAGCCCTTTTGATGCAGCCCCATGGATTGGCGCCGTACGCCTGCGACCCTGCCGAGACCCGGGGACGCCGCCATCCCCAGTCGGCGGCGCCCACGCGCTCGGAATACCAGCGCGACCGCGACCGCATCGTGCATTCCACCGCCTTTCGCCGGCTGGTCTACAAGACGCAGGTGTTTCTGAACCACGAAGGCGACCTGTTCCGCACGCGATTGACGCACTCGCTCGAAGTGGCGCAACTGGGCCGCTCGATCGCCCGCTCGCTGCGCATCAACGAAGACCTGGTGGAAGCCGTCTCGCTGGCGCACGACCTGGGCCATACCCCGTTCGGCCATGCCGGGCAGGACGCTTTGCACGATTGCATGGCGGCGCACGGCGGCTTCGAGCACAACCTGCAGAGCCTGCGCGTGGTGGACGAGCTGGAAGAGTGCTATCCCGACTACAACGGCCTGAACCTCACGTTCGAGACGCGGGAAGGCATCCTCAAGCACTGCTCGCGCGCCAACGCCGAGCGCATGGAGGCGCTGGAGCCCGGCGGCATCGGCCTGCGCTTCCTGGAGCGCGGGCAGCCCAGCCTGGAGGCGCAGCTGTGCAACCTGGCCGACGAGATCGCCTACAACGCGCACGACATCGACGACGGCGTGCGCTCCGGCCTCATCACGCTGGCGCAACTGAGCGAGGTGCCGCTGTTCGAGCGCTACCGCGCCGAGGCCGAGCGCGACCATCCCCACCTGGCGGCGCCGGCGGGCCAGCGGCGGCTCCTGAACGAGGCGATCCGGCGCATGCTCAGCGCGCAGGTGTACGACGTGATCGATGCGACGAACGCGGCCATCGCCCAGGCCGCGCCGGCACAGGTGGACGATGTGCGCCGCGCGCCGCCCCTGGTGGCGTTCAGCGCCGAGATGCGCGCGCAGTCGCAAGGGTTGAAGCGCTTTTTGTTCCAGAACCTGTACCGCCACCCGCAGGTGATGGAAACCACCGGGCGGGCCCAGCAGGTGGTGCGCGATCTGTTCGCGGCCTACACGGCCTCGCCCGAGGCGATGAAGCCGCGCTTCGCGGCGCGCGCCGCGGCTGGCGACGAGGTGCAGCGGATGCGCACGGTGGCGGACTTCATCGCCGGCATGACGGACCGCTTCGCGGTGCGCGAGCACGAGCGGCTCACGGGCCAGCGGCTGCTCGCCTGAGCGCTCCGGCCGTGCAGGCCGCCCTTGCCGCCGTGTGGCGGCAAGGGCCCGCAGCCAGGCCCTTTTGCGGCCGGCCGATAAAATGGGCGCCCCCCGAAGAAAGCCCCCATGACCGAATTGCCCGCCTCCCCCCCGCACGCCTTTGCGCACGACACCGTGAAAGAGGACATGGTGCGCTGGCTGGAGCGCGCGGTGATCGGCCTGAACCTGTGCCCGTTCGCCAAGGCGGTGCATGTGAAGGCGCAGATCCATTACGTCGTGAGCGAGGCGACCGATGGCCGGGGCCTGCTGGAAGACCTGCAGCGCGAACTGGAATCGCTGGCCGAAATCTCCGCCGATCGCCGTGACACCACCTTGCTCATGGCGCCGGGCTGCATGGAGGATTTTCTGGACTTCAACGACTTCCTCGCGCTGGCCGACGATCTGGTCGAGGCCATGGACCTGGGCGGCATCCTGCAGGTGGCCTCGTTCCACCCGCAGTTCCAGTTCGACGGCACCGACGTGGACGACGTCACCAACAGCACCAACCGCGCGCCGTATCCCACGCTGCACCTGCTGCGCGAGGAGAGCATCGACCGTGCGGTGGAGGCCTTCCCCGAGGCCGAGGCGATCTTCGAGCGCAACATCGAAGTGCTGGAAGCACTGGGCGCCGAAGGCTGGAAGGCACTGGACGTCGGCCCGCGCTGCCCGATGGCGGGACACTCCACAGGTGCGGGAGAACGCGCATGAAGCGCCAGAAAGGCGCCGCCGGGCAGGGCGCTTCTTCTGCCACGGCGGCGAAGGTGTCGCCCGAGGACCAGGTGCTGCAGGAGCTACGCCCAGGCCAGTCCATCGAACTGCTCAAGGCGCTGCACATCCTCACCCGCGAAGGGCGGCTCAACCAGGATTCGCGGCGCAAGCTCAAGCAGGTGTACCACCTGTTCCAGTTCATCGAACCGCTGCTGCAGGAGCTGTCGCAGGACGGCCATGCGGCCACGCTGGCGGACCACGGGGCGGGCAAGTCGTACCTGGGCTTCATCCTGTACGACCTGTTCTTCAAGGCCCTGGGGCGCGGGCACATCTACGGCATCGAGACGCGGGCCGAGCTGGTGGAGCACTCCCGCGCCCTGGCCCAGCGGCTGGCGTTCGGGCGCATGTCGTTCCTCAACCTGTCGGTGGCGGAATCCACCGATGCCGCCGTGCTGCCGCAGCGCATCGACGTGGTGACGGCGCTGCATGCCTGCGACACGGCCACCGACGACGCCATCGCCTTCGGGCTGGCCAAGCAGGCGCGTGCGATGGTGCTGGTGCCCTGCTGCCAGGCCGAGGTGGCCGCGTGCCTGCGCCAGGGCAAGGCGCTGCAGCTGTCGCGCACGCCGCTGGCCGAACTGTGGCGCCATCCGCTGCACACGCGCGAGATGGGCAGCCAGATCACCAACGTGCTGCGGTGCCTGCATCTGGAAGCCAGCGGCTACCAGGTGACGGTGACCGAACTGGTGGGCTGGGAGCACAGCATGAAGAACGAGTTGATCGTGGCCCGCTACACCGGCCAGAAAAAACGCAGCGCGGCCGAGCGGCTGCGGGCCATCCTGGCGGAGTTCGGGCTGGAGCAGACGCTGGCGGCGCGGTTCGGCCTGCCTCTGGGCACGGACGCGTCGCCCGAGGCGGCTCCGGCAACGGTTTGAGGGTTTTTGGCTGCATGCCGGTGTTTTATTTGCCTTCGATGCTATAAAAATAGTAGCAATCGCGCGGAGCGGGCGGCACATGCGTAATCGGGGACGGATTCCCCCTACCATGGCGCCAGATCCACTTTGCGCGACCCCATGGCCCGATTGCCCCGCCTGACCCTTGCCGGCTACCCGCACCACGTGATTCAGCGCGGCAACAACCGCCAGGCCATCTTCGCCGACCGTCAGGACCACGAAACCATGCTGGCCCTGCTGACCGAGCAGGCGCGCCGCTGCGGCGTGGCCGTCCATGCCTACGTGCTCATGGGCAACCACTTCCACCTGCTGGCCACGCCCCAGACGGCCGACGGGCTGCCGCTGATGATGCAGGCCGTGGGCCGCAGCTACGTGCGCTACTTCAACAACCGCCACGCGCGCACCGGCACGCTGTGGGAGGGGCGCTACCGCTCCACCGTGCTGCAACCCGAGCGCTACCTGCTCGCGTGCATGGCCTACATGGACCTGAACCCGGTGCGCTCCGGCGCCACCGCGCAGGCGGTGGACTACCCCTGGTCCAGCCACGCCCATTGCCTGGGCCTGCGCAGCGACCGGCTCATCACGCCGCATGCGCTCTTCTGGGCGCTGGGCAACACGCCGTTCGCCCGCGAGGCGGCGTATGCGGCGCTCGTGCAGTCGGGCGTGAGCGGCCTGGAGCAGCAGGCTTTGACCGATTCCGCGCTCTCCGGATGGGCCCTGGGCGACCCTTCTTTTGTGCAGACCCTGCAGCAGCAAACCGAGCGGCGGTTGGTCAGAGCGAAAGCCGGCCGCCCGCCCACTCTGCCGAAGCCCATCCTCAAATAGCTGTTCATCGCTTGATGGATATCGTTCAATTGCTCCTGTTTTTGATGTGTCCCCGATATAAATAAATGAGATAAATTCTCATCGATAATTTGTATCTGACCCCATTTAAAGTGCTTGCCCGACCTTGCTGCGATGCACTAATCTTGCGCTCCCTGCGACCCATTTCCGAGGAGAGCGCCATGACGACGGCTGCCGAGATCCAATACCTGCAAGAGCACGGTCTCTATTCATCTACCCAAGAGCACGACGCGTGCGGCCTGGGCTTCGTGGCCCACATCAAGGGGGTGAAGCGCCATGACATCGTGACGCAGGCGCTCAAGATCCTCGAAAACATCGACCACCGCGGCGCCGTGGGGGCCGACAAGCTGATGGGCGACGGCGCGGGCATCCTGATCCAGATTCCCGACGCGCTCTACCGCGAAGAGATGGCCCGGGCCGGCACGGCCCCCGATGGCTCGACCGGCGTGGTGCTGCCGCCCTCCGGCGAATACGGCGTCGGCATGATCTTTTTGCCCAAGGAACACGCCTCGCGCCTGGCCTGCGAGCAGGAGATGGAGCGCGCCATCAAGGCCGAGGGCCAGGTGCTGCTGGGCTGGCGCGACGTGCCGGTCAACCGCGACATGCCGATGTCGCCCACCGTGCGCAAGAAGGAGCCCATCCTGCGCCAGGTCTTCATCGGCCGCGGCAACGACGTGATCGTGCAGGACGCGCTGGAGCGCAAGCTGTACGTGATCCGCAAGACGGCCAGCGCCGCCATCCAGAACCTCAAGCTCAAGCACAGCAAAGAGTATTACGTGCCCAGCATGTCCAGCCGCACGGTGGTCTACAAGGGCCTGCTGCTGGCCGACCAGGTGGGCACCTATTACCTGGACCTGCAGGACGAGCGCTGCGTCTCGGCCGTGGGCCTGGTGCACCAGCGCTTTTCCACCAACACCTTCCCCGAATGGCCGCTGGCCCACCCGTACCGCTACGTGGCGCACAACGGCGAGATCAACACCGTCAAGGGCAACTACAACTGGATGAAGGCCCGCGAGGGTGTGATGGCCTCGCCCGTGCTCGCGGCCGACCTCAAGAAGCTCTACCCCATCAGCTTCGCCGACCAGTCCGACACCGCCACGTTCGACAACTGCCTCGAACTGCTGACCATGGCCGGCTACCCCATCAGCCAGGCCGTGATGATGATGATCCCCGAGCCGTGGGAGCAGCACACCACCATGGACGAACGCCGCCGCGCGTTCTACGAATACCACGCCGCGATGATGGAGCCCTGGGACGGCCCCGCCTCCATCGTGTTCACCGATGGCCGCCAGATCGGCGCCACGCTGGACCGCAACGGCCTGCGCCCCTCGCGCTACTGCATCACCGACGACGACCTGGTCGTGATGGCCTCCGAGTCCGGCGTGCTGCCGATCCCCGAGAACAAGATCGTGCGCAAGTGGCGCCTGCAGCCGGGCAAGATGTTCCTGATCGATCTGGAGCAGGGCCGCATGATCGACGACGAGGAGCTCAAGGCCAACGTCGTCAACACCAAGCCCTACAAGCAGTGGATCGAGAACCTGCGCATCAAGCTCGACAGCGTGGGCGGCGAGGCGCCGGCCGGTCCGCTGCCGGCCGAACTGCCCCTGCTCGACCGCCAGCAGGCCTTCGGCTACACGCAGGAAGACATCAAGTTCCTGATGGCGCCCATGGCCAGGAACGGCGAAGAGGGCATCGGCTCCATGGGCAACGACAGCCCGCTGGCCGTGCTGTCGGGCAAGAACAAGCCGCTGTACAACTACTTCAAGCAGCTCTTCGCCCAGGTGACGAACCCGCCGATCGACCCGATCCGCGAGGCCATCGTGATGTCGCTCAACAGCTTCATCGGCCCCAAGCCCAACCTGCTGGACATCAACCAGGTCAACCCGCCGATGCGGCTCGAAGTGAGCCAGCCCATCCTGGACTTCGCCGGCATGGCCAAGCTGCATGCCATCGAAAAGCACACGCAGGGCAAGTTCAAGAGCGCGACCATCGACATCACCTATCCGCTGGACTGGGGCCGCGAGGGCGTGGAGGCCAAGCTGGCCTCGCTGTGCGCGCAGGCGGTCGATGCCATCAAGGGCGGCGCCAACATCCTCATCATCAGCGACCGCGCCGTGAACGCCACGCAGGTGGCCATCCCCGCGCTGCTGGCGCTGTCGGCCATCCACCAGCACCTGGTGCGCGAGGGGCTGCGCACCACGGCCGGCCTGGTGGTGGAGACCGGCACGGCGCGCGAGGTGCACCACTTCGCCGTGCTGGCCGGCTACGGCGCCGAGGCCGTGCACCCCTACCTCGCCATGGAAACCCTGGCCGAGATGCACGCCGGCATGCCGGGCGACCTGTCGCCCGAAAAAGCCATCTACAACTACGTGAAGGCCATCGGCAAGGGCCTGTCGAAGATCATGTCCAAGATGGGCGTGTCCACGTACATGAGCTACTGCGGTGCGCAGCTGTTCGAGGCCATCGGCCTGAACACCGACACCGTCAGCAAATACTTCACCGGCACCGCCAGCCGCGTGGAAGGCATCGGCGTGTTCGAGATCGCCGAGGAAGCCATCCGCATGCACAAGGCCGCGTTCGGCGACGACCCGGTGCTGGAAACCATGCTGGACGCCGGCGGCGAATACGCCTGGCGCGCGCGGGGCGAAGAGCACATGTGGAGCCCCGACGCCATCGCCAAGCTGCAGCATTCCACGCGCGCCAACAACTGGAACACGTACAAGGAATACGCCCAGCTCATCAACGACCAGAGCCGCCGCCACATGACGCTGCGCGGCCTGTTCGAGTTCAAGTTCGATCCGGCCAAGGCCATTGCCGTGGACGAGGTCGAATCGGCCAAGGAAATCGTCAAGCGCTTCGCCACCGGCGCCATGTCGCTGGGATCGATCTCCACCGAGGCGCACGCCACGCTGGCCGTGGCCATGAACCGCATCGGCGGCAAGAGCAACACGGGCGAGGGCGGCGAGGATGCCGCGCGCTACCGCCAGGAATTGAAGGGCATTCCGATCAAGCAGGGCGACACGCTCAAGAGCGTGATCGGCGCCGAGAACGTCGAGGTCGATTTGACGCTGCAGGACGGCGATTCGCTGCGCTCCAAGATCAAGCAGGTGGCGTCGGGCCGCTTCGGCGTCACGGCCGAATACCTGTCGTCGGCCGACCAGATCCAGATCAAGATGGCCCAGGGCGCCAAGCCCGGCGAGGGCGGCCAGCTGCCCGGCGGCAAGGTCACCAACTACATCGGCAAGCTGCGCCACAGCGTGCCCGGCGTGGGCCTGATCTCGCCCCCGCCGCACCATGACATCTATTCCATCGAAGACCTGGCCCAGCTCATCCACGACCTGAAGAACGTGGCGCCGCACGCCAGCATCAGCACCAAGCTGGTGTCCGAAGTGGGCGTGGGCACCATCGCCGCAGGCGTGACCAAGTGCAAGAGCGACCACCTGGTGATCGCCGGGCACGACGGCGGCACGGGTGCATCGCCCTGGTCGTCCATCAAGCATGCGGGCGGCCCGTGGGAGATCGGCCTGGCCGAGACCCAGCAGACCCTGGTGCTGAACCGCCTGCGCGGCCGCGTGCGCGTGCAGGCCGACGGCCAGATGAAGACCGGCCGCGACGTCGCCATCGGCGCGCTGCTGGGCGCCGACGAGTTCGGCTTCGCCACCGCGCCGCTGGTGGTCGAGGGCTGCATCATGATGCGCAAGTGCCACCTGAACACCTGCCCCGTGGGCGTGGCCACGCAGGACCCCGAACTGCGCAAGAAGTTCTCGGGCAAGCCCGAGCACGTGGTGAACTACTTCTTCTTCATCGCCGAAGAAGTGCGCCAGATCATGGCCCAGCTGGGCATCCGCAAGTTCGACGACCTCATCGGCCGCACCGATCTGCTGGACATGCGCTCCGGTATCGCCCACTGGAAGGCGCGGGGCCTGGATTTCAGCCGCCTGTTCGCCCAGCCGAACGTGCCGGCCGACGTGCCGCGCTTTCATGTCGATGTGCAGGACCACAACATCGAAAAGACGCTGGACCGCAAGCTCATCGAGCGCAGCCAGCCCGCCATCGAAAAGGGCGAGCGCGTGCAGTTCATCGAAGTGGCGCGCAATGTGAACCGCTCGGTGGGCGCCATGCTCTCGGGCGCCGTCACGCGTGCCCACCCCGAGGGGCTGCCGGACGACACCATCCGCATCCAGCTGGAAGGCACGGGCGGGCAGTCGTTCGGCGCGTTCCTCACGCGCGGCATCACGCTGTACCTGATCGGCGATGCCAACGACTACACCGGCAAGGGCCTGTCGGGCGGCCGCGTGATCGTGCGTCCGTCGATCGACTTCCGCGGCGACACCACGCGCAACACCATCGTGGGCAACACGGTGATGTACGGCGCCACCAGCGGTGAATCGTTCTTCGGCGGGGTGGCGGGCGAACGCTTCGCGGTGCGCCTGTCCGGCGCGTCCACCGTGGTGGAAGGCACCGGCGACCATGGCTGCGAATACATGACGGGCGGCACCGTGGTGGTGCTCGGCAAGACGGGCCGCAACTTCGCGGCCGGCATGAGCGGCGGCGTGGCCTACGTGTACGACGAGGACGGCCTGTTCGACACCCGCTGCAACCTGTCCATGGTGACGCTGGAGCGCATCCTGCCCGGCGACGAGCAGACCGCCAGCATCTCGCGCGGCATCTGGCACCGCGACCAGACCGACGAAGCCCAGCTCAAGAAGATGCTGGAAGACCACAACCGCTGGACCGGCAGCAAGCGTGCGCGCGAACTGCTGGACAACTGGGCAGCCTCGCGCGCCAAGTTCGTGAAGGTGTTCCCGACCGAATACAAGCGCGCGCTGTCCGAAATCCATGAACGCAAGGTGCTCGAGGAGCCCGCGACCCCCGCGGTCGCCAACCCCCCGAAGGAAACGGTGCCCGCCAAGTAAGGCCCGCCCGATCCATCCGCACCGCATTCAACGATCCAAGGACAGACATCATGGGAAAGACCACCGGCTTCATGGAATACGAGCGCATCGAAGAGGGCTACCGCCCTCCTGCCGAGCGCCTGAAGCACTACAAGGAATTCGTCATCGGCCTGGATGACGCGCAGGCCAAGATCCAGGGCGCGCGCTGCATGGACTGCGGCACGCCGTTCTGCAACAGCGGCTGCCCGGTCAACAACATCATTCCGGACTTCAACGACCTGGTGTACCAGCAGGACTGGAAGAGCGCCATCGCGGTGCTGCACAGCACCAACAACTTCCCCGAGTTCACCGGCCGCATCTGCCCCGCGCCCTGCGAGGCCGCCTGCGTGCTCAACGTGAACGACGACCCGGTGGGCATCAAGTCCATCGAGCACGCCATCATCGACCGCGCCTGGGCCGAGGGCTGGGTCAAGCCCCTGCCCCCGAAGCACAAGACCGGCAAAAAGGTCGCCGTGGTCGGCTCCGGCCCGGCCGGCATGGCGGCGGCCCAGCAACTGGCGCGCGCGGGCCATGACGTGACCCTGTTCGAGAAGAACGACCGCATCGGCGGCCTGCTGCGCTACGGCATTCCCGACTTCAAGATGGAGAAGTCGCACATCGACCGCCGTGCCGAGCAGATGGCCGCCGAGGGCGTCACCATCCGCACCGGCGTGTTCATCGGCGCCGCCAAGGACGGCCTGGGCAAGGGCTCCAAGGTCACCAACTGGGCCAAGGAAACCATCACGCCCGAGCAGCTGAAAAAGGACTTCGACGCCGTGCTGCTGACCGGCGGCGCCGAGCAGTCGCGCGACCTGCCTGTGCCCGGCCGCGACCTGGACGGCGTGCACTTCGCGATGGAGTTCTTGCCCCAGCAGAACAAGGTCAACGCGGGCGACAAGCTCAAGGGCCAGTTGCGCGCCGATGGCAAGCACGTCATCGTGATCGGCGGCGGCGACACCGGCAGCGATTGCGTGGGCACCAGCAACCGCCACGGTGCCGTGAGCGTCACGCAGTTCGAGCTGATGCCCCAGCCGCCCGAGGTCGAGAACCGCCCCATGACCTGGCCCTACTGGCCGATCAAGCTGCGCACCAGCTCCAGCCACGAAGAGGGCTGCGAGCGCGAGTTCGCCATCTCCACCAAGGAGCTGCTGGGCGAGAAGGGCAAGGTCACCGGCCTCAAGACCGTCCGCGTCGAATGGAAGGAGGGCAAGATGGTCGAGGTGGCCGGCAGCGAGCAGATCCTCAAGGCCGACCTCGTGCTGCTGGCCATGGGCTTTGTGAGCCCCGTCGCGCAGGTGCTGGACGCCTTCGGCGTGGACAAGGACGCCCGCGGCAACGCGAAGGCCACCACCGACTTTGACGGCGGCTACGCCACCAACGTGCCCAAGGTGTTCGCCGCGGGCGACATGCGCCGGGGCCAGTCCCTGGTGGTGTGGGCCATCCGCGAAGGCCGCCAGGCCGCGCGTTCGGTGGACGAGTTCCTGATGGGGTACTCCGACCTGCCGCGCTGAGGCTCGTCCGAAGCGGCACGCTTTGAAACACAACGGCGCTCTTCGGAGCGCCGTTTTCTTGGGGCCAATGCGATGGCCCGACCGACCGAAAAAAAAGCCCCTGCCGAACGGCAGGGGCTTTCGCGGGAAGGCAGCGTTTGCGGCGCAGCGCCGTTCACCCTTTCCTTCCTCTTTTTTTCTCCTACCTCCCTCTCCTACCGAAATCAGGGGGTGATTTCGATGATCTGGGTGATGTGGGGCTGGCCCTGGCCTGGCAGCGGTTGGTAGATGTGGAGCTTCACCACGCGCACAGGGGCGTTGGGCAGCACGTTCTGGGCCTGGGACAGGAACGAATAGTTGGTGCCGGCGACCACTTGGGTTGCAAAGGCGAACGGGGTGTACTTGGTTCCCACCAGGGTCACGGCTTCCGCGAAGACCTTCTTGGCCTCTGCGGTGAGTTCGAAATTGAAGCCGGTCCAGCCGCCTGCAAGATTGTTCGACATGTCGCTCATCCTCTCTAGAGTTTGGTCGCTGCTTGAGTGAAGCCAAAAACGTGCGAGCCTCCGTTTCTGGCTGCCCATTCGTCACCGGAGAGCGTTTTTTTGAATTCTTGGTGATTCTTCGATCGCGCCGTGCCCAGTCCACGGATTCTGGCGACGGGCCTTCTTTCTGCCCTTAACCGGGGCTGAGAAGTTCTGAAACGTTCTGAAATTTCTCGAAGCCCTGCGATCGGTGCGCGGTGGGTCTTTCCGGCCTGAAAGCAAAACGGCGCCTGGCGGCGCCGTTCGTGGATGCTATGAAAATATGAGCTACATGCCGGCACATTCATTGCGCTGGAGGCTGTTTTTGCTCTGAGTCCTCAGAACTTGTATTGCATGCCCACCGTCACCTGCCGCGGGCTGCCGGGCATGACCCAGACACGGTTGTAGGCGCTGTGGTAGTAGGTCTTGTCGAACAGGTTGTCCACGTCCAGCGACACGCGCAGGCGCTTGTCCAGGTTCCAGTAGGTGGTGAGCTTGGCCACGGTGTAGGCGGGCAGGCGCGGCTCGCCCGTGTCGCCACGGCGCTCGCCCACATGGGTGAAGCCGCCGCCCACGCCCAGCAGGCCGCCGCCGGCCAGCGCCATTTCGTGCGTGACGAAGGCGCTGGCGCTCTGGCGTGCGAACTGGGTGATGAGCGGGTCGGCGTCCAGGTAGGTGTAGCTCAGCGCCACGCGCCAGCCGGGCGCGACCCAGCCGGCCAGTTCGGCCTCCAGCCCCCGGTTGCGCACCTTGCCGGGCACCGGCACCAGGTACACGCCGTCGTCGTCCCAGGTGGCCGTGTTGCGCTTGCTGATGTCGAACACCGCCACGCTGCCGCCCAGGCGCGCATCGGCGCTCTGCCACTTCATGCCCAGCTCGCGCGCGGTGCCGGTCTCGGGCTGGATCTGCTGGCCGGACGCGGTGGTCTGGGCCTGTGCGCGGAATGATCGGCCGGCGCTGGCATACACCGACAGCGCGGGCGTGGCCAGCCAGGTCAGGCCCAGGCGCGGCGAGGTGGCGCTGGGGTCCTGGGTGGTGACGCGGCCGGTGCTGCGCTCGTCGATCTCGCCGCGGTAGCGGTCGTGGCGCACGCCCGCCAAGAGCTTCCACTGCGGCGCGAGGCTGATCTGGTCCTGCACGTAGAAGGCGGTGGTGCGGTCGTTCACCGTGCGGTCGATGGCGCGGGCCGTGAGCGCGGGGCGCGCGGCGGCGCCGTACACCGGGTTGGCCACGCTGATGCCGTAGCCGAAGCGGCCGCCGCCAGCCTGGGTGCGCATGGTCTGGTCCATGTCGAAGCGCGAGACCTCGGCGCCGATCAGCAGCTCATGCTGGAAGGCGCCGGTCGTGAGGCGCCCGTTCAGGTCGAGCTGCACCGTGGTGTCGTCGGACCGGAAGTCGCGGCTGATGAGCCGGCGGCATAGCCAGCCGCTGGCCTCGACCGAGGTCTGGCAGGGCGCGGGGCCGTACTGGTGGGATTCGCTGGCCAGGCCGCCCAGCGTGTTGCGCTTGTACTGCAGGCCGGCGCGCAGGCTCCAGTCGGACGACAGCGCCTGCTCCAGGAAGAACTGGTGCGTCTGGTTGTCCACGGTGATGTCGCCATCGCCGGGCTCGCCGTAAAAGCGCGAGGTGGGCACCGCGCCCAGCTGGCCGTTGACCGAGACCACGCCCCGGTCGAGCGGCGCGCGCTGGCGCAGCCACTCGCCGTCGTAGCGCAGCACGGTGTCCGGTCCGAGCTTCCAGGTGATGGCCGGGGCGATCAGCTCGCGGCGGCTGTGCACGAAGTCGCGGAAGCTGTCCTTGTCCTCCACCGACACGTTGAGCCGGTAGGCCAGCGTGGCGGGCTCGGTGGCGCTGCCGTTCAGCGGGCCGGTGCTGTCCAGCGCCAGGCGCCTGGCGTCGTGCGTGCCGTAGTAGGCCTCGACCGAATGGGCCGCCTTGAACAGCGGCGGCTTGGTCACGACGTTCACCGTGCCGCCCGGCTCGCTGTTGCCGTACAGCGCGCCCATGGTGCCCTTGAGGAATTCGAAGCGCTCCACGTTGGCGGTGTCGCGCGGCGCGTTGAAGCCGCGGTTGGCCGGCATGCCGTTGCGCAACAGACTCATGCCCATGTCCTCGTGGCCCACGAAGCCGCGCATGGCCACGTTGTCCCAGATGCCGCCGAAGTTGTTCTGCCGCGAGACGCCGGCCACGTAGTCCAGCACGTCATCGAGGCGCTGGGCGCCCAGGTCATCGACCAGTTGCCGCGTGACCACGCGCACGGCCTGGGGCACCTCGCGCAGCGGCGTGTCGGTCTTGGTCGCGCCCTCCGATTCCTGGGCGTGGTACTGGCCGGACTGCTGGCGGCCGACGACCTCGGTGGCGGGCAGTTGCGGCTCGGCGGCCGCTGGCGCCTGGGCGAAGGCGGGCAGGGCGGCGCCCTGCACCAGGGCCGCCAGGCTGGCGGCGGCCAGCAGCGAGCGGCGCGGCGCGCGCTGCGCTGTGCAGGCATGGGCCGCGTGCGCGGTGGCAGGGAAGGGAACGGGTTGGCCGGCGGCAGAAGGGCGGTGCATGGTGCTCTCTCGTTGGTGGTATGCAGGAGAAGACACGCGGCGATGGGGAAAGGGGACAGCGTTCGTGGAAATTTTTCTTATGCCGGATCGCAACCACTGAAACGGCACCGGTCCCGCCCCTGTCTCTGATCGGCAGCTTGCGAGGCCGCGAATCCACCCCGCGCCGGCGCAACGCTCAAAACGTGTGCTTGGCCGTGAACGTGACGTGGCGCGGCGCGCCGGGCACCACCCACACGCTGTTGTAGGCGCTGGCGTAGTAGCGCCGGTCGAACGCGTTATCCACCTGCAGCGACAGGCGCAGCGCCGGCCCCGCCTGCCAGTGCGCCAGCAGCCGCGTGGTGGTGTAGGCGGGCAGCCGGGGCGAGCCGGCATCGCCCGTGCGCTCGCCCACGTGCGTGAGCCCGCCGCCGAGGCCGACGGTGTGCCCGCCCGCGCCGCCGCTGCTGCTGCTGCTGTCGTCCAGCGCCCATTCGCGCACCAGCAGCAGGCTGCCGCTCGCGCGCGGAAACTGCGGCAGCGACCGCTGCAGCCAGGCGCCGCCGGCCACCACGCTCCAGCCGGCCGCGGGCCGGCCGGCCAGCTCGAACTCCGCGCCCCGGCTGCGCACGCGGGCCGCCGCCACGCTGTGGTCCGGGTGCTGCAGGTCGGTGACCAGCACGTTGCGCTTGGCGATGCCGTAGAACGCCAGCGACGCCGACAGCCGGCCCTCGGGCGGCTGCCACTTTATGCCGATCTCGCGCGCCAGTCCTTTTTCGGGGGCGAAGGCGGCGCCCTGCACATCCACGCCCACGTTCGGGCGGAACGAGGCGCCGACGCTGGCGTACACGGCCCAGCCCGGCACGGGCAGCCAGGTCAGGCCCGCCCGCGGCGACAGGGCGCCCTGCGACTGGCGCCGCGTGCTGCCGGCCAGGCGGTCGTCCACGGCCTGCCGGAAGCGGTCGTGGCGCAGGCCCAGCAGCGCCTTCCACTGCGGCGCCAGTTCGATCTGGTCCTGCAAGTACAGGCCCACGCCGCGCTGGTGCTCGTCGGTGGACAGGAAATCCTGCGTCGCCGGCCGCTCGTCGCGGTACACGGGCCGGCGCACGTCGATGCCATCGGCCTGCCAGGTGCTGGTCGGCGACTGCTGCATGACCTGCGAGAGCCGGAATCGAAACACCTCCATCCCCGCCAGCAGCGTGTGCCGCAGCCCGCCCGCCTCCCATTGCCCTTGCAGATCGAGCTGGCCCGAGCGGTCGCTGGAGGCGAAGTCGCGCCAGCGCCGCTGGCGCCACAGCCAGCCGCGCGCGTCCAGGTCGGCCAGCGCCTCGCCGTAGCCGTGGCCGTAGGTGGTGAAGCCCTCCATGGTGCCGCGCCGCGCCATCAGGCCCGCATGCAGGCGCCAGCCGTTGGCCAGTGCGTGGTCCAGCAGCCACTGGTGCGTCTGGTTGACCATGGCCAGGTCGCCGTCGCCGGGATCGCCGTAGAAGTGCGTCGCCGGCACGGTGCCCACCTGCCCGCCGAGCGCCACCACGCCCCGGTCCAGCGGCGCGCGCTGGCGCAGCCATTCGCCGTCGTAGCGCAGCGTGGTGGCCTCGGCGAGGCGCCAGGTGAGCGCCGGCGCCAGCATCTCGCGGCGCGTGCGAACGTGCTCGCGAAAGCTGCCCTTGTCCTCGGCCACCGCGGTGAGGCGGTAGGCGAGGCGCGCGGGTTCGCCAGGCGTTGGCGCGGTGCCTGCGGCCGCATCCAGCGGGCCGCCCAGCGTGAGCACGGCGCGCCGGGCGTTCCAGCGGCCCAGGCTCCATTCGAGCGTGCGCAGCGGCTCCCACGGCGCGGGCTGCGTCACCACGTTGAGCGTGCCGCCGGGCTCGGACACGCCGTACAGCGCCGCCACGGGCCCGCGCAGGAACTCGAAGCGCTCCACGTTGGCCGTGTCGCGCGGTGCGTTGTAGCCCCGGTTGCCGGCCATGCCGTTGCGCAGCAGGCTCATGCCGGTGTCCTCGTGGCCCGCGAAGCCGCGCAGGGCGATGTTGTCCCAGGTGCCGCCGAAGTCGTTCTGGCGCGATACGCCGGGCACGTAGTCGAGCGCGTCGTCCAGGCGCGTGGCGCCCAGGGCGTCCAGCGTCGGGCGCAGCAGGGTGGACAGGGCCTGCGGCACCGCGAGCGCGGGCGTGGCCGTGCGGGTGGCCGCGCCGGCCCCGCGCCCGTTGCCGCTCCCGAGGGCGGCGTCGGCGCCCTCGGCCTCGCGCAGGGCGGTCACGCGCACCACGGGCAGCACGGCGGCGTCCGGCCCGGGCAGGGCCGGTGCGGGTGCGGCGGGCATGGCGCCTGCGGGCTGCAGCACGAAGACGCCGGGCGCCTCCTCGGCTGCCGCGAGCCCCGTGCCCGCCAGCAGCCGCGCCAGCGCCTCGGCCGGCGTGAACCGCCCCGCCACGCCGGGCGCCTGCAGGCCGCGCAGCAGCGCCGCATCGGCCTGCACCGAGGCCCCGGTCTGCGCCGCCAGGGCCGGCAGCCGGTCGGCCAGCGGGCCCGGGGGCAACTCGACCGCCCGCGGCGCGGGGGCCGGGGATTGCGCCGCGGCAGCGCCCGCCAGCAGGCACAGCGCCAGGCAGCCCGCCCGCGTGCGCAGCCCGGCCATCCGCCCTGCCATCAGTCCTGCACGGTGGCCGGCAGCACCCGCGCCCAGTAGCGCGTGCGCCAGGCCACGCGCACCGGCAGGGTGCGGGGCAGGGCGTCGAGCACGGCGTCGCTGCGGTCGATCTGGAAGGCGCCGGTGATGCGCAGCGCGGCCACGGCCGGGTCGCACTGCACCACGCCGGCGCGGTAGCGGGCGAGGTCTTCGAGGAACTCGCCCAGCGGCTGGTTGCGCGCCACCAGCAGGCCCTCGGTCCAGCGCCCGGCGAACGGGTCGGCGGGCGCGATCGGTGCGATCCGGCCGGCGGTGAAGCGCAGCGCCCGCCCGGCCGGCACCGTCTGCGCCAGTCCCTGCGCGGTGCGCACGGCCACGGCGCCTTCGTGCACCGTGAGCCGGCAGCCGTCCGGCGCGTCGCGCGCCACGAAGCGCGTGCCCAGCGGGCGCAGTTCGCCCTCGCGCGTGGCCAGCACGAAGGGGCGGTGGCCGGGCGCGCCGGCGTCCGCGCCGGTCTGCACCAGCACCTCGCCGTGCAGCAGGCGCACGGTGCGCTGCGCGGGCGAGTAAGCCACGTCGATGGCCGTGGCGGTGTTGAGCCACAGGCGCGTGCCGTCGGGCAAAACGAGGTCGCGGCGCTCGCCCCACGCCGTGCGGTGGTCGGCCGTGAAGGCCTCGCCCCACTGGCGCCAGGCCAGATGCGCGGCGGGCAGCGCCACGGCCAGGCCGCCGAGCGCCCGCAGCGCACGGCGCCGCCCGTTGCCGCGCGCCCGGCCCAGCACGGCCTGCGCCAGCGGCGGGCTGACGAGGCCCAGTTGCGCCTGCATGCGCTGCGCGCGCTGCCAGGCGCGTTCGTTCTCGGGGTGTTCGGTGCGCCAGCGCTCGCAGGCCGCGTGGTCCTGCGCGGTGGCGTTGCCGGCATGCAGCCGGGCCAGCCAATGCGCGGCCGCGCGCACGGCGGCGCGGTCCGGGGGCAGGGCGGTGGGGGCGGCGGGGTTCAATCCACCGCCAGGATGCAGGCCTCGAACGCCTGCGCCATGTAGCGCTTGACGCTGCGCTCGGTCACGCCCAGCGTGGCGGCGATGCGGGCGTAGTCCTGCCCCTCGATCTGCGACAGCAGGAAGGCGCGCCGCGCGCGCTCGGGCAGGCCGGCCAGGGCCGCGTCCAGCCGGTGCAGCGCCTGGCGGGCCATGGCGTGCTGCTCGGCCGAGGGCAACTGCGCCTCGGGCAGCGTGGCCAGCGCGTCGAGCCAGGCGCGCTCCAGCGACAGCCGGCGAAAGTGATTGGCCACGAGCCGGCCCGCCACGGTGACCAGGTAGGCCCGGGGCTCGCGCGGCGTGGCGGCATGTGCGTCGCCATCGGTGCCAGCCTCGGCGCCCAGCCGGTGGGCGAGCAGCCGCACGAAGGTGTCCTGCGCCAGGTCCGCCGCCTGGTCCGGGCAGCCGAGCCGCGCGCGCAGCCAGCCCAGCAGCCAGCGGTGGTGCGCGCCGTACAGGCGGCCGATCTCGTCGGCAGGCCGGGGGGCGGGCGCGGCGGCAGGGCGGACAGCGGATACGGGAGCCACGGGCAGGAATCCGATCGGTAAACGCCCGGCGGGCGGTCAATGAGAATGTGTCGCATTATCTCATCCGTTGGCCGCCCGGTGGCCTGCCGCGCATTCCGATGGCCATGCCCATGGCATTTGGTAGCCAGCGATCCAGTGGTTTTGTTTTTGCTATTAAATTAATAGCAATATGCCTTAGTATTCATTGCGCTGGAGCCCTTTTTGACTCAAAGTGCCTGAGCACCCTGCACCGCCTTGGGGCGCGCTTGGCGCTCTCGGAGACAATACCGCCCTGGACCCACCCCCTTCGCGCGTGGCCGCCTGTTGTGCCGGGCCGCCGCGCGCATTGCTTTTCGTCTCTCTGGAACACCCCCTCGCCATGAAAAAGATTGCAGCCGTTTTATTGATGTCCCTGGGCGCCCTGCTGGCCGGTTGCGGCAAGAACGACAGCGCGCAGCCCGCTGCCGTCGCCGCCCCCGCGCCGGCCACCGCCACCAAGATCGTGGTGGGCCTGGACGACAACTTCCCGCCCATGGGCTTTCGCGACGAGAAGAACGAACTGGTGGGCTTTGACATCGACATGGCGCGCGAAGCCGCCAAGCGCATGGGCGTCGCGGTCGAGTTCAAGCCGATCGACTGGAGCGCCAAGGAGGCCGAGCTGTCCGGCCAGCGCGTGGATGCCCTGTGGAACGGGCTGACCATCACGCCCGAGCGCAAGCAGAACATCGCCTTCACCGCGCCGTACATGGAGAACCACCAGATCGTGGTGGTGTCGGCCCAGTCCCCCATCAAGGCCAAGGCCGATCTGGCCGGCAAGGTGGTGGGCGCGCAGGAGGGCAGCAGCGCGGTCGATGCGGTCAAGAAGGAAGGCGCGGTGTTCAAGTCGTTCAAGGAGTTCAAGACCTTCGGCGACAACGTGACGGCGCTGATGGACCTGTCCACCGGTCGGCTGGAAGCCGTGGTGGTCGATGAAGTGGTGGGCCGCTACTACGTGGCCAAGAAGCCCGGCGCCTACGCCGTGCTGGATGAGAACTTCGGCACCGAAGACTACGGCGTGGGCGTGCGCAAGGACGACACCGCGCTGCAGGGCCGCCTGGACAAGGCCCTGGCCGATATGAAGCAGGACGGCACGGCCGGCAAGATCGCCACGCAGTGGTTCGGCAAGAACATCCTTAAATAAAGAACAACCCCCTGAGGCGCTGCGCGCCTTCCCCCTTCTCTCGCCTCACTGCGTGAGGCGGGAAGGGGGACGCAGCCGGCGCGGCGGGGCGGCCCTTGCGCGGCTGCCGCTGGCTTTGGGCCGCGCCAGGGCAACGGCCGCTCCCTGCGCCAACACTGAATCGTCGCGACTCCATGGATTACGTTCTCTCCCTTCTGGGGCCGATGGCACAGGGCGCCGCGGTCACCCTGAAGCTCTTCGCCATCACGCTGGTGCTGGCCGTGCCGCTCGGCCTCGCGCTGGCGCTGGCGCGCGTGTCGCGCTTCGCGCCGCTGTCGGCGCTGGTCAACGGCTACATCTGGCTCATGCGCGGCACGCCGCTCATGCTGCAGATGCTGTTCATCTATTTCGCGCTGCCGTTCGTGCCGGTCATCGGCGTGCGGCTGCCGGACTTTCCCGCCGCCGTGGTGGCCTTCGCGCTCAACTACGCGGCGTATTTCGCGGAGATCTTCCGCGCCGGCATCCAGTCGGTGGACCGGGGCCAGTACGAGGCCGCCCGCGTGCTGGGCATGACCTACGGCCAGACCATGCGCCGCATCGTGCTGCCGCAGATGGTGCGCCGCATCCTGCCGCCCATGAGCAACGAGACCATCACCCTGGTCAAGGACACCTCCCTCATCTACGTGCTGGCCCTGAACGACCTGCTGCGCGCCGCGCGCGGCATCGTGCAGCGCGACTTCACGACCACGCCGTTCATCGTGGCGGCGGCTTTTTATCTGACCATGACCCTGGTGCTCACCTGGGGCTTCCAGCGCCTGGAAAAACGCTATGCCAAACACGACGAGTGACGACGCGGCCGGCGCGGTGCCCATGATCGAGGCGCGCGGCCTGCACAAGGCCTTCGGCGCCACGCCCGTGCTGCGCGACGTGTCGCTCACCCTCGGGCGCGGCGAGGTGGTGGCGGTGATCGGGCCCTCGGGCTCGGGCAAAAGCACCTTCCTGCGCTGCCTGAACCACCTGGAGACCATCGACAGCGGCCACATCGCCATCGAGGGCGAAGCGCTGGCCACCACCGACGCGGCGGGCCGCTGCACCTACGTGCCCGAGGCCCGCGTGCGCGGCATCTGCCGCAAGATGGGCATGGTGTTCCAGTCGTTCAACCTGTTCCCGCACCTGACCGTGCTGCAGAACCTGATCGAGGCGCCCATGGTGGTGCGCGGCATGCCGCGCGAGGCCGCCGTGGCCCGCGCCGAGGCGCTGCTGGCCAAGGTGGGCCTGTCCGAGAAGCGCGACCACTTTCCCGGCCGGCTGTCGGGCGGGCAAAAGCAGCGCGTGGCCATCGCCCGCGCGCTGGCCATGGAGCCCGACATCCTGCTGTTCGACGAGCCCACCTCCGCCCTCGACCCCGAGCTGACCGGCGAGGTGCTGCGCACCATGCGCGAGCTGGCCCGCGACCGCATGACCATGCTGGTCGTCACCCACGAGATGGGCTTTGCGCGCGAGGTGGCCCACCGCGTGGTGTTCATGGACCGGGGCGAGCTGATCGAATCGGCCCCGGCCGCGGAGTTTTTCGCGAATCCGCAACATGCGCGAACCCAGGCATTTCTTCGCAGCATGCTTTGACGGGCAGGCAATGGCCTTGGAAAATTCAGGCCAAATCGGCCTCCACCGCAATATTCACTAGGGCATGACGCTATCAAAAAAAGAGCAAATGCCTGCGCCGGCTTTTTGCAAACATCCATGCATGTATGTTTGCGTTACCATCGCCTGCCCGGGGTTTGCCCTGACCCGCGACAATCGCGGGTTGGTCCCCTTCTTCATCCCTCTGAATGCCTGAGCACCCACTTCTCGTCGAACTGCGCAACGTGACGTTCTCGTACGGCGAGCGCGACATCCTGCGCGACGTCTCGCTGTCCGTGCCGCGCGGCAAGGTCACGGCGCTCATGGGCGCCTCCGGCGGCGGCAAGACCACGGTGCTGCGCCTCATCGGCGGCCAGCAGCGGGCGCAGCAGGGCGAGGTGCTGGTCGGCGGCCAGGACGTGGGTCGCATGGATGCCGCCACGCTCTACGCCGCGCGCCGGCGCATGGGCATGCTGTTCCAGTTCGGCGCGCTGTTCACCGACATGAGCGTGTTCGAGAACGTGGCCTTTCCGCTGCGCGAACACACCGACCTGCCCGAGGAGCTGATCCGCGACATCGTGCTGATGAAGCTCAACGCCGTGGGCCTGCGCGGCGCGCGCGACCTCATGCCCAGCCAGGTCTCGGGCGGCATGGCCCGGCGCGTGGCGCTGGCCCGGGCGATCGCGCTGGACCCCGAACTCATCATGTACGACGAGCCCTTCGCCGGGCTCGATCCCATTTCCCTCGGCACGGCGGCGCAGCTCATCCGGCAGATGAACGACGCCATGGGCCTGACCACCCTCATCGTCTCGCACGACGTGGAAGAAACCTTCCGCGTGGCCGACCACGTGATCGTGCTCGGCCCCGGCACCGTGGCCGCGCAGGGCACGCCCGACGAGGTGCGTGCCAGCCGCGACCCGCTCGTGCACCAGTTCGTGCACGCGCTGCCCACCGGCCCGGTGCCGTTCCATTACCCCGGCCCCGACGTGGCGCAGGATTTCGGCCCGACCCCCGGAGGTGCGCGATGAGCTGGTGGCGTCCTTCCGATGTGGGCTTCGCGGTGCGCAGCCAGCTGGCCGGCGTGGGCCGCGCGGCGCGCCTGTTCGGCCGGCTGGTGGCCCTGATCGGCCCCACGCTGCAGCGCCCGGGGCTGGTGCGCGACCAGATCCATTTCCTGGGCAACTATTCGCTGTCCATCATTGCCGTGTCGGGCCTGTTCGTGGGCTTCGTGCTCGGCCTGCAGGGCTACTACACGCTGCAGCGCTACGGCTCGGCCGAATCGCTGGGCCTCCTGGTGGCGCTGTCGCTGGTGCGCGAGCTGGGCCCGGTGGTCACGGCGCTGCTGTTCGCCGGCCGTGCGGGCACCTCGCTCACGGCCGAGATCGGCCTCATGCGGGCGGGCGAGCAGCTCTCGGCCATGGAGATGATGGCCGTCGATCCGGTGCGCCGCATCCTCGCGCCGCGCTTTTGGGCCGGCGTGTTCACCATGCCGCTGCTGGCCGCGGTGTTCAGCGCGGTGGGCGTGATCGGCGGCTGGATCGTGGGCGTGCTCATGATCGGCGTGGACGGCGGCGCCTTCTGGGGCCAGATGCAGGGCGGCGTGGACGTGTGGAAGGACGTGGGCAACGGGGTGCTCAAGAGCCTCGTGTTCGGTGTCACCGTCACGTTCATCGCGCTGCTGCAGGGCTATCTGGCCAAGCCCACGCCCGAAGGCGTGTCGCGGGCCACCACGCGCACGGTGGTGATGGCGTCGCTCGCCGTGCTGGGGCTGGACTTCGTCCTCACCGCCCTGATGTTCAGTATTTGACGGGGCCGCACGCCGGGCCCCATAGGAAACACACACACCATGCAGCATTCCAAGAACGATATCTGGGTCGGCCTGTTCGTCCTGCTGGGCGGCGCGGCGCTGGTCTTTCTGGCCTTGCAGTCGGCCAACCTGCTCCGGCTCAATTTCCAGACCGGCTACCAGGTCACGGCCCTGTTCGACAACATCGGCGGCCTGAAGCCCCAGGCGGCGGTGCGCAGCGCCGGCGTGGTGGTGGGCCGCGTGCAGTCCATCACCTTCGACGACAAGAGCTTTCAGGCCAAGGTGACGCTGGAGCTGCAAAAGCGCTACGCCTTCCCCAAGGACAGCTCGCTCAAGATCCTCACGAGCGGCCTGCTCGGCGACCAATACATCGGCATCCAGGCCGGGGCCGACGAGGCCAACCTGGCCGAAGGCGACAAGATTTCCTCCACCCAATCGGCCGTGGTGCTGGAAAACCTGATCGGACAATTTCTCTATGGCAAGGCAGAAGGCGGCGGCGCAAGCGCTCCTTCCTCCAGCACAGGTGGCAAAAAATGACGACAACAACGACCATGAAAAGGGCCCTGGCCCACGGCAGCGCGCTCGCCCTGGGCGCGCTCTTCCTGACGGGCTGCGCGAGCGGCCCCGGGGCCAACCCGCGTGACCCGCTGGAGCCCTACAACCGCAGCATGACGAACTTCAACGACAACGTCGATTCGATCATCCTGCGGCCCGTCGCCACGGCCTACCGCGACGTCACGCCGCAACCCGTGCGCACCGGCGTGAGCAACTTCTTTGCCAATCTGAACGATGCCTGGTCGTTCGTGAACAACCTGCTGCAGCTGCGCGGCGAGGGCGCGCTCAACAGCCTGGTGCGCTTCAACGTGAACACGGTGTTCGGCCTCGGCGGCGTGTTCGACGTGGCGAGCGAAATGGGCGTGGACCGCGCCAAGCAGGACTTCGGCCTCACGCTCGGCCACTGGGGCATTCCCACCGGCCCGTACCTCGTGCTGCCGCTGCTCGGTCCCTCCACCGTGCGCGACACGCTCGCGCTGCCGGTCGATGCCAAGGGCGATCTCGTCTCGTACGTGGACCCGGTGTCGGCGCGCAACTCGCTGTATGCCCTGCGCGTGGTGAACATCCGCGCCAACCTGCTGCGCGCCAGCTCGGTGCTGGACACGGCGGCGCTCGACAAGTACAGCTTCACGCGCGATGTGTTCCTACAGGTTCGCAGCCAAGAGGGTGGCGCGCCGGCCAGCAACGGCGACGAAGAATACGACGACGGTGGCGGCAAGCTGCCCGAAGAGCCGGCGCGCTGAAAGCCCGGCCCTTGCGAGACGCGGTTGCAGTTGCTTGCATCCGTGCACCGGACCGACGCATCTTTGCGCCGGCCCGACCCGAAAATGAATGAATCGAAGGGGCGCCGCCTTGGCGCGCCCGAGGAAGGAACCACACCATGATGAATCGACGCACCCTGGGCCAAGCCGCCCTTTGCACCGCCGCCGTCCTGTGGCTGGGCGCCCCGCTCGCCGCCCTGGCCGCCGAAGAAGCGCCCGACGCGCTGGTCAAGCGCCTCTCGGCCGATGTGCTGGACACCGTGCGCAACGACAAGAGCATCAAGGCCGGCGACGTGAACAAGATCATGGCGCTGGTGGACAAGACCATCCTGCCGCACGTGAACTTCCGCCGCATGACCGCCGCTGCCGTGGGCCCGGGCTGGCGCCAGGCCACGCCCGACCAGCAAAAGCGCTTGCAGGACGAATTCAAGACGCTGCTGGTGCGCACCTATTCCGGCGCACTGAGCCAGGTCAACGACCAGAGCATCACCGTCAAGCCGCTGCGCATGGCCGCGGACGACAAGGACGTCCTGGTGCGCACCGAGATCCAGGGCCGTGGCGAGCCGGTGCAGCTCGACTACCGCCTGGAGAAGACGCCCGGCGACGGCGCCGGCTGGAAGATCTACAACCTGAACGTGCTCGGCGTGTGGCTGGTGGAAACCTACCGCGGCCAGTTCGCCCAGGAGATCAACGCCAAGGGCGTGGATGGCCTGATCGAGTCGCTGGTGGCCCGCAACAAGACCAACGCCGCCAACGCTGCCAAGGGCAGCTGACCGCCCGCCGGAGCCGACCGCGATGCTGGTGCTTCCTTCGGAACTGACCCATGCCCATGCCCAGGCCAATGCCAGCCTGCGCATGCTGCTGCAGGGGCTCAAGGCCAACCGAGACGAACTGCTGGTGGTGGATGCCAGCGCGCTGACCACCTTCGATTCTTCGGCGCTGGCGGTGCTGCTGGGCTGCCGCCGCGCCGCGATGCTGGAAGGCAAGCGGTTCGAGGTGAAATCGCTGCCCGCCGGCCTGCAAAAGCTTGCCGGCCTGTACGGCGTGGGCGAACTGCTGCCGGCCGCCTGAACCCTCCGGGCAGAGCCGGCCGGTGTGTCCCGTGCCCCCTGCGGCGCGAGCGGCCGGCCTTCGCTCTTTTCCGTTCCCATCGCCTTGGCGCGGCACCGGTCGCCGGCACGCCGTAAAATCATCGGCTCCCATGCCCGCAGTCTCCTTCCAGTCCGTCTCCAAAACCTATTCCACGCCCAAAGGCCCTTTCCAGGCGCTCGACGACGTCAGCCTGGACATCGAGGAGGGCGAGTTCTTCGGCCTGCTCGGGCCGAACGGCGCGGGCAAGACCACCCTCATCAGCATCCTGGCCGGCCTGGCCCGCGCCACCAGCGGCCATGTGCGCGTGCAAGGCAGCGATGTGCAGGCCGATTTCGCCGCTGCCCGCCGCAAGCTGGGCATCGTGCCGCAGGAGCTGGTGTTCGACCCGTTCTTCAATGTGCGCGAGGCCCTGCGCATCCAGTCCGGCTACTTCGGCGTGAAGAACAACGAGGCCTGGATCGACGAACTGCTGGAAAACCTGGGCCTGGCCGACAAGGCCCACGCCAACATGCGCCAGCTCTCGGGCGGCATGAAGCGCCGCGTGCTGGTGGCCCAGGCGCTGGTGCACAAGCCGCCGATCATCGTGCTGGACGAGCCCACCGCGGGCGTGGACGTCGAGCTGCGCCAGACGCTGTGGCACTTCGTCGCCCGCCTGAACAAGGAGGGCCACACGGTGCTGCTCACCACCCATTACCTGGAAGAGGCCGAGGCGCTGTGCAACCGCATCGCCATGCTCAAGCGCGGCCCACAAGGCGGAAAGGTGGTGGCGCTGTCCACCACTTCCGACCTGCTGCAGGGCGCGTCCACCAACGTGATGCGCTTCAAGACCGACGATGCGCTGCCGCCCGCCATGGCGGCGGTCGCCCGCGTCACCGGCCGCGTGGTGCAGTTGCCCGCGCAGGATGCGCAGGACATCGAGCGCCACCTGGCCGCGCTGCGGGCCGCGGGCGTGGCGGTGAGTGACGTGGAGATCCGCAAGGCCGACCTGGAGGACGTGTTCCTCAACGTGATGGCGCAAAGCAGCTACCCCGACCCCGCGCGCGAGCCCGCGCCGCCCGAAGGCCCCGAGGCCACGGCCGAAGGCGGGGTGCGGCTATGACCGGCTGGCAAACCCTGTTCTACAAAGAGGTGCTGCGCTTTTGGAAGGTGAGCTTCCAGACCGTGGCCGCGCCGGTGCTCACGGCCGTGCTGTACCTGCTGATCTTCGGCCACGTGCTGGAAGACCACGTGAAGGTGTACGACCGCATCAGCTACACCGCCTTCCTGATTCCGGGCCTGGTGATGATGAGCATCCTGCAGAACGCCTTCGCCAACAGCTCGTCCAGCCTGGTGCAGAGCAAGATCATGGGCAGCCTGGTGTTCGTGCTGCTCACGCCGCTGTCGCACTGGGCCTGGTTCGTGGCCTACGTGGGCTCGTCCATCGTGCGCGGGCTGGTCGTGGGGCTGGGCGTGTTCGTGGTGACGCTCGCGTTCGCGCGGCCCGATTTCGCCGCGCCGCTGTGGATCCTGGCGTTCGCGCTGCTGGGCGCGGCGCTGCTGTCCACGCTGGGGCTGATCGCCGGCCTGTGGGCCGACAAGTTCGACCAGATGGCGGCGTTCCAGAACTTCGTGATCGTGCCCATGACGTTCCTGTCGGGCGTGTTCTATTCCATCCAGTCGCTGCCGCCGTTCTGGCAGACGGTGAGCCACCTGAACCCGTTCTTCTACATGATCGACGGCTTTCGCTACGGCTTCTTCGGCCAGAGCGACACGTCGCCGTGGCTCAGCCTGGGGATCGTGGGCGTGGCCTGGCTGCTGGTCAGCGCGCTCGCGGTGCACCTGCTGCGCACCGGCTACAAGATTCGCAATTGACGACGCGACGACGCACCCAAGAATTCCGAGCCCACCCATGACCGCCGACCAACTCAAAGACCTCATCGCCGCAGGCCTGCCTTGCGAACACCTCGCGCTGGAAGGCGACGGACGGCACTGGTACGCCACCATCGTCTCGGCCGAGTTCGAGGGCAAGCGTGCCATCCAGCGCCACCAGCGGGTCTATGCCACGCTGGGCACCCGCATGCAGACCGACGAGGTGCATGCGCTGTCCATGAAGACCTTCACGCCCGCCGAGTGGGCTGCGCAGAGCGCCTGACGCCCTGCGTGCGATTGCTCACTTTTTGATAGCTAACTGCCCTAGTGTTAATTGCGCTGGCGGCACTTTTGACTGAAACACCGGGCTCGATGCCATGGACAAACTCCTGATTCGCGGCGGCCGCGCGCTGCATGGCGAGGTGCTGGTTTCCGGCGCCAAGAACGCCGCCTTGCCCGAGCTGTGCGCCGCGCTGCTCACGGCCGAGCCCGTCACGCTGCTGAACGTGCCCCAGTTGCAGGACGTGGCGACCATGCTCAAGCTCATCCGCAACATGGGCGTGGCGGCCGAGCGCTCGCCGGACGGCACGGTGCGCATCGATGCGGGCGCGCTCTCCACGCCCGAGGCGCCGTATGAGCTGGTCAAGACCATGCGCGCTTCGGTGCTGGCCCTGGGGCCGCTGCTGGCGCGCTTCGGCGAGGCGACCGTCTCGCTGCCGGGCGGCTGCGCCATCGGCTCGCGGCCGGTGGACCAGCACATCAAGGGCCTGACCGCCATGGGCGCCGAGATCCTGGTGGAGCATGGCTACATGATCGCCAAACTGCCGGCGGGCGCCACGCGCCTGAAAGGTGCGCGCATCACCACCGACATGGTCACCGTCACCGGCACCGAGAATTTCCTCATGGCCGCCACGCTGGCCGAGGGCGAGACGGTGCTGGAGAACGCCGCGCAGGAGCCCGAAATTTCCGACCTGGCCGAGATGCTGATCGCCATGGGCGCCCGGATCGAAGGCCACGGCACCAGCCGCATCCGCATCCAGGGCGTCGAGCGCCTGCATGGCGCCACCCACCGCGTGGTGGCCGACCGCATCGAGGCCGGCACCTTCCTGTGCGCGGTGGCGGCCACGGGCGGCGAGGCCCTGCTGCGCCACGGCCGTGCCGACCACCTGGACGCCGTGATCGAAAAGCTGCGCGAAGCCGGCGTGCAAGTGCAGCCGGAGCCGCAAGGCATCCGCGTCAAAAGCCCGGGCGCCGCGCAATTGCGGGCGCAGGGCTTTCGCACCACCGAATACCCCGGCTTTCCCACCGACATGCAGGCGCAGTTCATGGCGCTGAACGTGGTGGCGCAGGGCACGTCCACGGTCACCGAGACCATCTTCGAGAACCGCTTCATGCACGTGGACGAGCTGGCGCGCCTGGGCGCCAAGATCCAGACCGACGGCAAGGTCGCGGTGATCGAGGGCCTGGGCGGCGCGGCCGCTCGCCTGTCGGGCGCCACGGTGATGGCCACCGACCTGCGCGCCTCGGCCAGCCTCGTCATCGCCGGCCTGGTGGCGGACGGCGAGACCGTGGTGGACCGCATCTATCACCTGGACCGCGGCTACGACTGCATGGAAGCCAAGCTGCGCGGCCTCGGCGCCGACATCGAGAGGGCGGCGTGAGCCGCCTTCGCTGCTGCCCGGTTCCCTGGCGCGCGGCGGCCGGGTTCCTCTTTTCTTCACCCCTATGACCATGATCACTCTTGCCCTGTCCAAGGGCCGCATCTTCGACGAAGCCCTGCCCATGCTGGCCGCCGCCGGCATCGCGGTACTGGACGATCCCGAGAAGTCGCGCAAGCTCATCCTGACCACCAACCAGCCCGGCGTGCGCGTGGTGCTGGTGCGCGCCTCCGATGTGCCGACCTACGTGCAGTACGGCGGCGCCGACCTGGGCGTGACGGGCAAGGACACGCTCATCGAGCATGGCGGGCAGGGCCTGTACCAGCCGCTGGATCTGCAGATCGCCAAGTGCCGCGTGAGCGTGGCGGTGCGGGACGACTTCGACTACGTCCGCGCGGTCAAGCAGGGCTCGCGCCTGCGGGTGGCGACCAAGTACACCGCCATCGCGCGCGATTTCTTCGCGACCAAGGGGGTGCACGTGGACATGATCAAGCTCTACGGCAGCATGGAGCTGGCGCCGCTCACGGGCCTGGCCGATGCCATCGTCGATCTGGTGTCCACCGGCAACACGCTGCGGGCCAACCACCTGGTGGAGGTGGAGCGGATCATGGACATCAGCTCGCACCTGGTGGTGAACCAGGCGGCGCTCAAGCTCAAGCAGGCGCCGCTGCGCCGCATCATCGACGCGTTCGCGTCGGTCATCCCCGCCGGCGGCTGACGTTGCGCGGGCACCTCAGGCCGCATCCCATGCCGTCCAGGGCACGGCAGAATCCGGGCTGTGCCCCTTCCTTCCGCGATGAGAGATAGAAAATCCATGAAAGCCACGCCTGTTCGTTTGCGTACCGATAGCGCCGATTTCGAGGCCGCCTTCCGGGACCGCCTGCATTGGTCCGCCGAGACCGATGCCGCCATCGAGCAGCGCGTGGCCGACATCCTGGCCGACGTGCAGGCCCGCGGCGACGCGGCCGTGCTGGAATACACCCGCCGATTCGACGGCCTGCAGGCCGACTCCATGGCCGGGCTGGAACTGACGCAGGCCGAATTGAAGGCCGCCTTCGAGGCCATTCCCACCGCGCAGCGCGAGGCCCTGGAAGCCGCCGCTGCCCGGGTGCGCCGCTACCACGAGGCGCAGCGCAAGGCCAGCGGCGAAAGCTGGAGCTACCGTGACGAGGACGGCACGCTGCTGGGCCAGAAGGTCACGCCGCTCGACCGCGTGGGCATCTACGTGCCCGGCGGCAAGGCCGCCTACCCCTCGAGCGTGCTGATGAACGCCATTCCCGCGCACGTGGCGGGCGTGGGCGAGATCATCATGGTGGTGCCCACCCCGCAGGGCGCGCGCAACCCGCTGGTGCTGGCCGCCGCCCATGTGGCCGGCGTGACGCGTGCCTTCACCTTAGGGGGCGCGCAGGCCGTGGCCGCGCTGGCCTACGGCACGGCCACGGTTCCGAAGGTGGACAAGATCACCGGGCCCGGCAATGCCTATGTGGCGAGCGCCAAGAAGCGCGTGTTCGGCACGGTGGGCATCGACATGATCGCCGGCCCGAGCGAAATCCTGGTGCTGGCCGACGGCTCCACGCCGCCCGACTGGGTGGCCATGGACCTGTTCAGCCAGGCCGAGCACGATGAACTCGCGCAGTCCATCCTGCTGAGCCCCGACGCCGCCTACATCGACGCGGTGCAGGCCGCCATCGACCGGATGCTGCCCACCATGCCCCGCGCCGAGATCATCGCCAAGAGCCTCAGCGGCCGCGGCGCGCTGATCCTCACCCGCAACATGGAAGAGGCCTGCGCCATCAGCAACCGCATCGCGCCCGAGCACCTGGAGGTATCAAGCCGCGAGCCCCACCGCTGGGAGCCGCTGCTGCGGCATGCCGGTGCGATCTTCCTCGGGGCCTACACCAGCGAATCGCTGGGCGACTACTGCGCTGGCCCCAACCACGTGCTGCCCACCAGCGGCACGGCCCGCTTCTCGTCGCCGCTTGGCGTGTACGACTTCCAAAAGCGCAGCAGCCTCATCGAGGTGAGCGAGGCCGGTGCGCAGACGCTGGGCAAGATCGCCGCCGAGCTGGCCTACGGCGAGGGCCTGCAGGCCCACGCGCGGGCGGCCGAGATGCGCATCAAGGCCTGAACGCGGGCCACCGCACGCTGGCCCCTGCCCACCGTGGGTGCCACGTGGGCGCAGGGCCCGCACCGCCAGGCCAGCCACGCGGCCTGCGCGCCTTCGGCGCTCACCCGCAGCGTGGCGGGGCCGGGCAGGTCCAGTCGCTCGCCGGCGGCCAGAAAATAGTCTTCCTCGCAGCCATCGCAGGTGACCCAGGCGCAGCCCTGCAGCACCTCCAGCACGGCGGACTGATGGGCCGGGCA
This sequence comes from Acidovorax sp. NCPPB 3576, assembly GCF_028473605.1. Taxonomy (NCBI): domain Bacteria; kingdom Pseudomonadati; phylum Pseudomonadota; class Betaproteobacteria; order Burkholderiales; family Comamonadaceae; genus Acidovorax; species Acidovorax sp. NCPPB 3576. Next base: position 1,053,161 of record NZ_CP097267.1, read on the forward strand.
GGCGAGGGTCTGCACGGGTGCGAGCGGCAGCAGGGTCCAGTGCGCGGCCGATGTGCCGGCGGCGGCAGGCAAGGAGGGCAGGGCGGCCGGGGTGGGGTGCGTCAGGGAGTTCATGGGATCGACTGTGCTCGGGTGCGCCGGTGCGCACCAGCCACAGTCGCCCGCCATGTCAGCCAGTGCAGATGCGCCGCACGGCCATCTGTGTGGTATCGGTTGGCGCCCATCTGTACTGCTGCATTCGGCGCCGGGCAGTACAGAATCGCACGATGGACGCCGCCGACACCACGCCCCTTTATCTGCAGATCGCGGCGCAACTGGCCGAGCTGGTGCGCAACGGCACGCTGGCACGGGGCGAAAAGCTGCCGTCGGTGCGCGAGCTGGCCCGCCAGCGGGCGGTGGCCCAGAGCACCGTGGTGCAGGCCTACCACTGGCTGGAGGACGCACGCCTGATCACCGCGCGCCCGCGGTCGGGCTTCTTCGTCGCGGCGCGCCCCGCCAGCCTGCCCGAGCCGACCACGCCGCGCCCACTGCGCCGCGCGCGCGAGGTCTCGGTGGACTGGCTGGGCCAGCGCATCCTGGGGCGCGAGCAGCCGGCCGACATGGTGTCGTACAGCAGCGGCACGCCCGGGCCCGAACTCTTCAACCCCGACCGGGTGCGGCGCGCCGTCACCCGGGCGGCGCAGCGCCACCGCCACCTGCTGTGCACCTATCCGTCCTCGTCCGGCCACGAGGAGGCGCGCCGCGCGCTCGCCCGCTATGCGGTGGGGCTGGGCTGCAGCCTCGATCCCGAGAACATCGTGATCACCGGGGGCTGCATGGACAGCATCGTGCTGTGCCTGCGGGCGGCCACGCGGCCCGGCGATATCGTGGCCCTGGAATCGCCCACGCATTTCTCGTTTCTGGAAGTGCTGCAGGGGCTGCACCTGCGCGCGCTCGAAATCCCCACCCACCCGCGCCACGGCCTGTCGCTGGACGCGTTGCAGCTGGCGCTGGAGACCCAGCCCGTCAAGGCCGTGATGGTGGTGCCCACGCTCAGCAACCCGCTGGGCAGCTGCATGCCGCAGGCGGAACGGCGCCGTCTGGCGCACATGGCCGCGCGCCACGGCATGGCCGTGATCGAGGACGCGATCTACAACGACCTCGTGGAGGTGGACGAGCTGCGCCGCACCGTCAAGTCGTACGACACGACCGGCCACGTCATGCTGTGCGATTCGTTTTCCAAGACCCTGGCGCCGGGCCTGCGCCTGGGCTGGGTGGAGGCTGGCCGCTGGAGCCAGGCGATGCGTGCCATCAAGGACCTGCAGGCCGGTGGGCAGTCGGCGGTGCTGGAACTGGCGCTGGCCGACCTCATCACGCAGGCCGGCCATGCGGCATCGATGCGGCAACTGCGCGCGGCGGTCGCTGCCCGCATGGACGCGGTGCGCGGTGTGATCGCGGCGCACTTTCCTCCGGGCACGCGCGTCAGCGATCCGCCGGGCGGCCTGCTGCTGTGGCTGGAGTTGCCGCGCGCCCTCGACTCGGTGCTGCTGCACGAGGCCTGCCTGGCCGAGGGCCTGCTCATCGCACCGGGCACGGTGTTCAGCGCCAGCGGGCGGTTTCGCAACTGCCTGCGCATCGGCGTGGGCGGCGACTGGACGCCCGCGCACCTGCAGGGCTTGCGCACGGTGGGGGAGACGGCCACCCGAATGCTGCGGTCGGCCGCAAGGCGTGTGGCTTGAGATGTCTTTGAAAATCACACGAACTTCGTGTTCCACGAAGTTCGTGTAGCATTTGGCCCATGAAGAACGTGACCATCACCATGGACGACGCCGCGGCCGAATGGGTGCGCGTGGAAGCGGCCAAGCGGGGCAGCAGCGTCTCGCGATTGGTGGGTGAATGGCTGGCCGAGAAGATGCGTCAGGAAGATGCCTACGCGCAGGCCATGCGCGAGGCGCTGAGCTTCGAGAGCTGGGGCGCCTCCGACGGCCCCTATGTGCCGCGCGAGATCCTGTTCAAGCGATGAGCACCACACCGATCTTCGTCGATACCGAAGTGCTGCTGTCCAGCGTGGACGACCGCGATCCGGCCCGGCAGGCGCGTGCGCGCGAATGGCTCACGTTCTGCTGGCAGACGCGCAGCGGCCGCGTCAGCTCGCAGGTGCTCAACGAGCTGTACAACCAGGCCATTCAGCGCTTTCGGGGGCCGCACACGCTGCAGCAGGTGCGCGCCCAGGTGCGGCGCTTTCGCGTGTGGCAACCGCCGCACCTGGACGCCTACACCGTCGATGGCGCGTGGGACCTGCAGGACCGCTACGGGCTGAGCTACTGGGATGCGCTCATCCTGTCTTCGGCGCACCAGCAGGGCTGCCGCTACCTGCTGACCGAGGCGCTGCCGCACGACCAGCCCATGGACGCCGTGCGCCCCATCAACCCCTTCCTCATCGCCCCCCACGAACTGGACACCGCCGAATGACGAGCCCCGCCACCTCCGCTGCCACGCCGCCCAGCGCCCTCGACCGCATCCGTCCCGACGTGCGCGCCATGCATGCCTACACCGTGCAGCCCTCGGCCGGCCTGCTCAAGATGGACGCGATGGAAAACCCGTTCCGCCTGCCGGCGGACCTGCAGGCGGCCCTGGGCGAGCGGCTGGGCGCGCTGGCGCTCAACCGCTATCCCGGCGACCGCATCGCCGACCTCAAAGCCGCGCTGGCCGATTACGCCGGCATGCCGGAAGGCCACGCCATCGTGCTGGGCAACGGCTCCGACGAGCTCATCACGCTGCTGGCGCTGGCCTGTGCCCAGCCCGGCACCGGCCAGCGCGCCACGCTGCTCGCGCCCATGCCCGGCTTCGTGATGTACCCGTTGAGCGCGCAGCTGCAAGGGCTGGATTTCGTGGGCGTGCCGCTCACGGCCGACTTCGAACTGGACGAGCCCGCCATGCTCGCGGCCATCGCCCGGCACCGCCCGGCCATCACCTACATCGCCTATCCCAACAACCCCACCGCCACGCTGTGGGACGAGGGCGCGGTGCAGCGCATCATCGACGCGGCGGGCGCGCAGGGCGGCATCGTGGCCATGGACGAGGCCTACCAGCCCTTTGCCAGCCGCACCTGGATCGACCGCATGCGGGCGGAGCCCGCGCGCAACGCGCACGTGCTGCTGATGCGCACGCTCAGCAAGTTCGGCCTGGCCGGCGTGCGGCTGGGCTACCTCATCGGTCCCGGCGCGCTGGTGGCCGAGATCGACAAGGTGCGCCCGCCCTACAACGTGAGCGTGCTCAACTGCGAGGCCGCGCTGTTCGCGCTGGAGCATGCCGGCGTGTTCGCGGCCCAGGCCGCCGAGCTGCGGCAGGAGCGCACTGCGCTGCTGGCCGCGCTGCGCGCCCTGCCGGGCGTCGAAAAAGCCTGGGACAGCGAGGCCAACATGGTGCTGCTGCGCGTGGCCGATGCCGCCCGCACCTACGAGGGCATGAAGGCCCGTCAGGTGCTCGTCAAGAACGTTTCTACAATGCACCCACTGCTGGCCAATTGCCTGCGCCTCACGGTCGGCAGTGCGGCCGACAACGCCCAGATGCTCGCCGCGCTCCAGGCCTCCCTATGACCTCTTCTGCACTCGTTCCTTCCGCCCCGTCCGATCATCCCGATGCCGACCGCATCGCGGAGGTGTCCCGCACCACGGCGGAAACCCGCATCCACGTGCGCGTGAACCTCGACGGCACGGGCGAAGCCCGCCTGTCCACGGGCATCGGCTTTTTCGACCACATGCTCGACCAGATCGCACGGCACGGCCTGATCGACCTGCGCATCGAGTGCGAGGGCGATCTGCACATCGACGGCCACCACACGGTGGAAGACGTGGGCATCACGCTCGGCCAGGCGTTCGCGCGGGCCGTGGGCGACAAGAAGGGCATCCGCCGCTACGGCCATGCCTATGTGCCGCTGGACGAGGCGCTGTCGCGCGTGGTGGTCGATTTCTCGGGCCGTCCGGGGCTGCACCTGCACATTCCGTTCACGGCGGGCAGCATCGGCGGCTTCGATACGCAGCTCACGTATGAATTCTTCCAGGGCTTCGTGAACCACGCGGGCGTCACGCTGCACATCGACAACATCAAGGGCATCAATGCCCACCACCAGTGCGAGACGGTGTTCAAGGCCTTCGCCCGCGCGCTGCGCGCCGCGCTGGAGCGCGACCCCCGTGCGGCCGGTGTCATTCCCTCCACCAAAGGGTCCCTCTAAGGTTTTGGCCAGATCGGCCTCCAGCGCTCATCCAACATGCGCAAGCAGCTATGAAAAGTGAAGCAAAAACCGTGGCCGTCGTGGACTACGGCATGGGCAACCTGCGCTCCGTCTCGCAGGCCGTCCAGGCCGCGGCCGAGGGCACCGGCTGGACCGTCGTGGTCACCTCGCGCCCCGAGGACGTGCGTGCCGCACAGCGCGTGGTGCTGCCGGGGCAGGGCGCCATGCCCGACTGCATGAGCGAACTGCGCGAATCGGGCCTGCAGGCATCGGTGCTGGAGGCCGCCGCGTCCAAGCCGATGTTCGGCGTGTGCGTGGGCATGCAGATGCTGCTGGACCGCAGCGCCGAGGGCGACACGCCCGGCCTGTCGCTGATCCACGGCGAAGTGCTCAAGTTCGACCTGGCCGGCCGCCACCAGCCGGACGGTAGCCGCTACAAGGTGCCCCAGATGGGCTGGAACCGCGTGGGCCAGGTGCGCCACGGCGGTGGAGCTGTTCACCCTGTTTGGGCCGGCGTGCCGGACCAGAGCTACTTCTATTTCGTGCACAGCTTCTATGCGCGCCCGCTGGATGCAGCGCACTGCGCGGGCGAGGCCGACTATGGCGGCCCCTTTGCAGCGGCGATTGCGCGCGATAATATTTTCGCCACGCAATTCCATCCGGAAAAGAGCGCGGAGCACGGCCTGGCGCTCTACCGCAACTTCCTTCACTGGAATCCCTGATTCTTCAACCCCCCTGCCGGGCCTGCGGCCCGACCTGGCACATTCCTTAGCCTCCCCATCATGCTGCTCATCCCCGCCATCGATCTCAAGGACGGACACTGCGTGCGCCTCAAGCAAGGTGACATGGACCAATCCACCACCTTCGGAGAAGACCCGGGCGCCATGGCCCGCAAGTGGGTGGAAGCCGGGGCGCGACGCCTGCACCTGGTGGACCTGAACGGCGCCTTCGCCGGCACGCCCAAGAACTACACGGCCATCAAGTCCATCCTGAAGGAAGTCGGCGACGACATTCCCGTGCAGCTCGGCGGCGGCATCCGCGATCTGGATACGATCGAAAAGTACATCGACGGCGGCCTGCGCTACGTGATCATCGGCACCGCCGCCGTGAAGAACCCCGGGTTCCTGAAAGACGCCTGCAGCGCCTTCGGCGGCCACATCATCGTGGGGCTGGATGCCAAGGACGGCAAGGTCGCCACCGACGGCTGGAGCAAGCTCACGGGCCACGAGGTGGTCGATCTGGCCAAGAAGTTCGAGGACTGGGGCGTGGAGTCGATCATCTATACCGACATCGGCCGCGATGGCATGCTGTCGGGCATCAACATCGATGCCACGGTCAAGCTGGCGCAATCGCTCAGCATCCCCGTCATCGCCTCGGGCGGCCTGGCCAACATGGCCGACATCGACCAGCTGTGCGCGGTGGAGGGCGAAGGCATCGAAGGCGTGATCTGCGGCCGTGCCATCTATTCCGGCGACCTGGATTTCGCCGCGGCACAGGCCCGAGCGGACGAATTGAACGGCGCTGCCTGACGCCTTCGGTCAGGCCGCCCCAGGATGCCTTGCGGCGGCTGAGGCGGGTTTTCAGGCACAGGCACTTGCAAGTGTCCCGGTGCCGGGCCGTCCGTGCCATCGGTCCGGCGGCTTCCCCTCCAACGCGATAACCCGCCGAGCGCCGGGCACTCTTCAACGCTCGGCGCCTGCCTGGGTCAACATCCCGTGACGGCGCGCCCCTGATTCACTGCGGCCACCGTCTGCAGCAGGTTCGTCCAGTACGAAGGCAGCGCATCCCAAGGGTTGCCCACGTCCGCCACCGGGTCGTATTCGAGGTTCGTCATGTAGATGGGGCCGGCGTTGTACCGGGCCGAGGCGGCGGTCTGCACGGCCCGTTGCATGTCGGCGCAGGTGGCGGTGTTGTGCACCAGCGAGCTTTGGCGGCTGTTGGCCAGGGTGTACAGCCAGGGCGCGGTGCGCGGGTCGTAGCTGGCATAGGTGCTGTTGCGGCCTTCGAAGGTGACGAGCACGTCGGCCACCGCGGCGTAGCCGGCGGCAGGCACCATGCCGGGGTTGCCGATCACGCGCAGGCTGGCATCCTGGGCCTTGATGTAGCTGTAGATCTCGCGGTAGAAGTCGAGCCGCGCTGTTTCGGACGCCATCTCGTCCAGGAAGATGCCGCTGATCGCCCCCCGCCCGAAGAGCGCGATGTAGTTGTCGATGTTGGCCTTGATGCTGGCCAGCGAACGCGAGCCCGTGCCGTAGCCGGTATAGACATAGCCCACGACCTTGCCGCCGGCCGACACGAAGGCGTTGACGGCGCTCACATAGCTGGCCTCCGCCGTGCTGAACACGCCGTTGTTGGGGTTCAGGATGGCGGTGACGGACACCGCAGGGTTCGCCGCCGCGCCGCTGGCCAGCAGCGCCCAGCCCTGGCCCGACGAAGGGTGGAAGTAGGCGGGCACCAGCACTTCCAGCGCCGCGGGTGCCGGGCGCAGGTACACCACGCGCGTGGCGGTGACCGACTGGCCGGACACGCTGGTGGTGGCGCTGATCTCCTGCCGGCCCGCCGCCGCGTTGGACAGGGTGGCCGTCGCCACGCCCGCGCGGGTGGCGCTGGTGGTCGAGAACGTGCCGGGCAGGGCGGAAAAGCTCACCGCCGTGCCATCGGCCGCGTCGGCACCGTTCACCGTGACGCGCGCCGTAACGGCCAGGGCGGCATTCGCGTTGAAGACGGCCTCGGCCTCCGGAGCGCTCAAGGTGATGGCAATGCTGGTCGGGGTGGGGGTCACCGGTGTCGAGGGGTCGGTCGATCCCCCTCCACCGCCGCCGCCGCAGGCGGCCAGCAAAGCGGCAAGGGACAGGCCGCACCAGCGGGTGAGGCGGGCAATGAGGGTGACGCGGGCGGGAATGCGGGGCATGGTGTGTCCTTGGCGGGCGATGAAGGGGATGGTGATGTGTCGGAGGGCAGTGGTGCAATCGGCGTGCGGGGGGCAGGCTGCGGATCAGCAGGTGGGCAAGGTGGCGCCGCGGTTGACCGAATCCACGGTGCCCAGCAGGCGGGTCCAGTAGGGCGGAAGGGTGTCCCAGGGGTTGCCTTCCTGCGTGTCGGGGTCGAACGTGTCGTCGGTGACATAGACCACGCCGCTGTTCACGCGCGCCGTGGCCGCCGAGCGCACGGCGGCCTGCATGGCCGCGCAGTCGGCCGCGTCGTGCACCAGGGCGTTCTGGCGCGTGTTGGCCATCTGGTAGAGCCACCCGCCGCTGGCGCGGGGGTCGTAGTCGGCAAACGCCGCGTTGCGGTTCTCGAAGGTCACGAGGGTGTCGGCCACGGCGGCATAGGCGGCGTTGGGCACGGTGCCCGGGTTGCCCACCACGCGCAAGGTGGCGCCCTTGCTCTTGATGTAATCGAAGAGCTGCCGGTAATAGGTGATCCGGCCTGGGGCGGACGACATCTCGTCGATGAAGAGCCCGCTCACCAGCCCGGTGCCGTAGAGGCTGAGGTATTTGTCGATGTTGCCCTTGACCTTGCTGATCGAGCGCGACCCATAGCCCGTGTACACATAGCCCAGCAGCTTGCCGCCCGCCCGCACGAAGGCCGTGGCGGCGGTGGTGAACTCGGGGTTGGCGCGGGTGAAGACGCCGTTGTTGGGGTTGAGGATGGCTGTGACGGTGACGGACGGGTAGGCGGCGGCACCTGCGGTCATGGCATCCCAGGGCGAGCCTTCCGAAGGGTAGAAATACGCGGGAACCAGCACTTCCATGGGCGCGGCGGCGGGCCGCACGTAGAGGGTGCGCGAGGCGGTCACGGCGCCGTCGCTCAAGGGCACCGATGCGCTCAGGGTCTGGCGGCCCAGTCCGGTGGGCGTGAACGTCGTGCCGGCCCCGCCGCCTTGTAGCGCAGCCACCGGTGGCGCAAAACTGCCCGAGGTGGCGGAGAAATCGACGGCCATGCCGTCGGGGATGGCACCCGTGCCGGCCTGCAACGTCAACGACACCGGTACGCTGGCCCCGAGATCGAACACGTCCTGCTCCGGCGGCGCGGCAAAGGCGGCTTGCGCGCCGGCCTTGACGGCTTCGGCCTTTTGCGAGCTGACCTCGGCTGCCTCATTGCCACCGCCGCCGCAGGCGGTCAGCAATCCGGCAAGCAGCCCGCAGACCGGCCAGATTCCCCTGCGCAGCGGTGCGCGGTCCGGCAAGGCACGGTGAATCGCGTTCGGCATGGCGCTCCCCTTTTTTCGTGCAATCGGTGGAATACCGTTTCGATCCATTGTCCACCGAACGCGCGCCGGGCTACTGCAGCATGAAGGTTTCGTACTCCAGCCGGTTGAGCTGGCGTGACAACAGGTACATGCCGGTGCACAGCGTGAGCAGCGTGGACAGCGCAAAGCCATAGCCGTACAGGGCCGCGCCGGCATACAGCGTGAAGCCGGTGAGCGCGATGTTCAGCAGCACGAACTGCACGCACAGCAGCAGCACGATGCGCCGCTGGTCCAGGTAGAAGAACACGTTCAGGATGGCCATCAGCCCCACCTGCAGGCCCGCGCCGATCACCTGCACGTGCAGCAGCGGCAGGTACAGCCGCGAGATGCCCAGCACGTCCAGCAGCGCCGGCCCGGCCACGAAGGTCACCAAAATGGCCAGCGTCTGGATCTTGCCGATCTCGCCCAGCCCCTGCTGGATCGAATAGACCATCTCGTCGCGCATGGCCTCGATGTATTCGAGCGAGCCGCCGCTGCGCACCGCGTCGTAGAACTTGTCGTAGTACTCGACGAAGTCGGTCTCGATGCGCACCAGGAACACCGCCATGCCCGGGATGATGGACAGGTAGGCCAGGAACACCGGAAGGTCGTAGATGAGCGATGCGCGCAGCCCGCCGATGATGTTCTGGGACGTCGGCGGGAAGTACCAGAACATGAACTTGTCGATCCAGATCCCGAAGTTGTACAGGAACCCGATGGCCACCAGCGACGGATACAGCAGCTTGCGCTCCGCGAAGTCGAACGCGATCAGCCGCCCCTTGGGGTTGAACTCCTGCACCACCAGAATCCACATGCCCGCCAGCAGCAGGTAGTTGCCCAGCACGAAGCCCGTCAGCAGCCCCTCCAGGCCCCAGGGGCGCATGAAGAGCGAGCCGATCACGATCACCGCGTAGGCCAGCCCGAACAGCAGCACGATCTCCTTGTAGCGCTTCATGCCGGACAGCAGCACCGTCAGCACCCACACGTCGCACATCAGGGTGAAGCCCGCCAGCATCAGCATGCGGTACACCAGCCCCAGGTTGGGCAGCAGCAGGAACAGCGCGACCGTGCCCAGGGCACCTGCCACCAGGGTGACCACCAGCAGCAGCCCGTGCAGGTTGGGCAGGATGAGGTCCTTGCGCTTTTCGAACAGCCGGTCCGACACGAAGCGCGTGAAGGCCAACTGCACCAGCCCCGTGAGAATCAGGCTGCCCGCCACCATGTAGGTAACCGAGGTCTGGAACTGCGTGACCAAAAAGCCCGGCACCACCACGCTGGCGCTGAAAATACCGATGAGCAGGATGCCCACGATGGAGAAGACCCACGGGCCCGAGCCGATGACGCCCGCATACGCGTAGGCCTGCACCAGGCTCACCAGGGTGTTCTTGCGCAGCATGCGGCGCAGTTCGAATCCGATGCCAGCCATCAGCGGGGGCCCTCCGTCTTCCGGAACGCGGTCTCGTACACGCTGCGGTAGCGGTCGAACATCATCGTGTCGGTGTAGTAACGCTCCACGCGCGCGATGGCCGCCCGGCTGGCACTCTCCCATGCGGCGGGGTCGTTGAGCAGCGACAGCGAGGCATCGGCCAGGCGCTGTGGGTCGGCGATCGGCACCACCTTGCCCGAGGCGCCGAGCGCCTTGTCGTCATCGTCCAGGCCTTCGATGAGCTGGCGGCACGAGCCCACGTCGGTGGACACGGTGGGCACGCCCGCGGCATAGCCCTCCAGGATCACCAGGGGCAGCGCCTCGCTGATCGACGAGAGGATCACGAGGCCGATGCGCGGCATGAGGTCTTCCACTCGCTGAAACCCCAGGAAGCGGATGTTCTGCTCCAGCCCCAGGCTGCGCACGAGGTTCGTGCACTCCTGCGCGTAGGCCGGGTCTTCCTCGGTGGGGCCGGCGATCCAGCCCTCGGCCTGCGGCAGCTGGTTGACCACGCGGCGCATGGCGCGGATGAAGGTCTTGATGTCCTTGATGGGCACCACGCGGCCGATGAGGCACAGCACCGGCGGCACCTGGGCCGGGCGCTTGTCGCGCAGCGGCGCGAAGCGGCCGAGGTTGATGCCGTTCGGTATGTTGAAGGTGCGCGACGCCTCGGCGCCGTCGGTCACCTGCCGCAGCCGGTTGGTTTCGTAGAGCGCGATGATCGGGTCGGCCGCCGCATAGCAGAAGTAGCCCAGCCATTCGAAGAACTGGATCCACATCTGGCGGAAATACGACAGCTCGGTCGGGTCGCGCTGGAAGACGTTTCGGTTGTCGCGGATCCACTCGCTCTTGAACAGGTCGATCTTGCGTTCCTTGGTGTAGATGCCGTGTTCCGACAGGATCAGCGGCACGCCGCGCGACTGCTCGATCAGCCCGCCGAGAAAGCCGGCGTAGCCGGTGGAGGCGCAGTGCACCACGCGCACCGGAATCAGCTGCTGCGCCACGCGGGCCAGGGTCCACAGCGGCTGGTACATGATGCGCACCGTCCAGAAGTAGTCCACGAACGACGGGTCGGTGCAATGGTCGCGGTAGCTCTTGCAGATGATCTCCCAGGCCCGCTCGCTGTAGAGAAAGTCTTCGAGCGGCAGGCGCCCGCCGGGCTGCATCTGCCTGGTGATATCGCGGAACGCGGCCATGGTCTGCGGGCTGCGGTCGCCCGTGCGGAACGACTCCACCAGGGTGTGCACCATGTCCAGGGCCGCACGGTCGCCCTTGCGCCGCGCGGGCAGCGTGCGCACGCCCAGGTGGTCGTAGAGGTAATGCTCCTCGAAGTGCACGACGTTCGGCGGCAGCTCGTACTTGAACGTGGAATAGTCCTCGCGGCGGCTGCCCAGGAAGACGATGGCAAAGCGGTACTCCGGGTAGGCACGGATGATCTGGTTGATCCAGCTGGACACGCCTCCACTCACATAGGGGAAGGTACCCTCCAGCAGCAGGGCCACATCCGCCTCGCTGGCTTTGGGCCCTGTCATGGCGTGCTCCAGTAATCGAGAACGGGGCGCAGCCGTGGCAGCGCGCGCCATTGGTTGAGCTGCTGCACCAACTCGCGCGTTTGCGCGAAGTCGCGCCGCTCAAAGCACAGTTCGGCCTGGTAGGGCAGTACGCGCGTGGCGGGCAATCCCAAGTTCCGGGCGAGCGCGTAGGCGGCTTCGGCCTCGTCCACGCGGCCCAGCAGGTGCAGCAGGCGGCCGCGGCGCAGGTTCAGTTGCGGATGGTCCGGCTGCTGCGCGAGCACCTGCTCGCAGTACTGCAGCGATTCCTTCACGGCATGGTCGCGCAGGTCGCCCTGCACCAGCTCCTGATAGACCAGCTCCCAGTACAGGTCGGACAGCCGGAAGGCCGATTCGACGGTGAGCGGCCCCGGCACGTCGCCTTCGGTTTCCCTGGCCAGGCGCAGCGCATCCAGTTCGCTGTCGATGGTGCGGTTGATGCGTTTTTCCAGCGTATCCAGCATGCCGTAGGCGAGCAGGCGCAAATCCTCGCTCGGATCGCTCAGCACCGTGCGCAGCAGGGGCGAGGCAATGCGGCCGGACACGTGCTGCAGCGCCACCATGGCGCGCATGCGCGTCTGCATCGGGGCCTGGCTGTTGCCCAAAAAGGACCGCAACCCGGACTGGCGAAAGCTCCCCTGCATGCGCTGGTGGCGATCGAATTCGGGCAGCCGCAGCGATTCGAAATCGCCCTGCGACGATGGGCTGCGATAGATGCGCAGCACCACGACGGCCGCGATGACCCCGACGAATCCGACGATGGGCACGGCATAGCTGAACACCGCCATCAGGCCCAGCACCGGCGCGCGCGGCCGGGCCTGGTCGCCTGACAGCAGGGGCAGCAGAAAGAAGGACAGCATCACGCAGGCCAGGGCATGCACCACCAGGTAGCTGGACAGGGCCGCATCCGTGTGGCCTTGCAGCAGCGCGGGCCCGCTCCAGGCGCCGATCTCCAGCAGCAGCGCGGAGATGGCGAACTTGAGGTTAAGCATGGGCCATTCCGTTCAGCCGCTGCAGCACGGCCAGGGGCTCGCCGTTCAGCGCGATGATGTGCGGGAACACGCCGGCCTCCGCCAGCGGCTTGCCGCTCTTTTGGCCCGACCAGATCTCCAGGCGGTTGATGTAGCCCTCGGCGGTGGCGTTGTCGCCCAGTGGCATCAGCATGGCCAGCACCTGGCGATCGTTGCCGGTGATGAGCCAGCTTTCGTCCAGCTCGCGTTTCAGCCGCTCGATCTGGCCCGGCAGGCCGGCCTCGATGGCGCGCGGCAGGAACTCCAGCGCCACGATCACGCTGGGCACCTTGGCCGTGTCGCGGATGTGGGCCAGGCGCTGCGCCTCGAAGGCGAAGTCGGCGGGGCACTGCGGCAGCTCCTTCAGGATCGGCGCGGCTACCGTCTGCATGGCCAGGCCGTCGGTGTAGTAGCCCAGCAGCAGGTTGATGGTCTGCAGGTTCTCGGCCTGCAGCGAGAAGAACGGCATGTCCTCGATCACCAGCAGCCCGTAGATCTCGCCCCCGAGGTCCAGCAACGGCGCGGCGGCGAGGTAGCGGGTCTGCTGCTGGTCCGCCAGCATCTGGCTCACGTGGCAGAGCTTGCGGGTTTCCAGTGCCTGCTGCACGAGCGGGTCGCGCTCGTGCAGCTCCGCGCCGCTGCCGATGCGGGCCACGGCCCGGGCCTCGATGCGGTCCTCGGTGGCGGCATACAGCGCCGCAGATTCGAGCTGGCAGTACTGGGCCAGCAGGCGCAGCAGGGTCTGCGCGCCCTGGGCCGCATCCTCTTCGGAACCGTTCAGCGCCTGCAGCGTGGACAGCGCGTCGCGCATGGACATCGGCCGGCCGATCAGCTCCTGCTCCAGGCGGTCGTGCGACAGGCGCAGCAGGTAGTACTGCCGCACCAGATGCTCCAGGCGCTGGTCGAGGTACAGCTGCACGTTCTCGGCGCGGCGGGTGCGTGCCTGCCAGAGGCTGGAGAACTCGCCCACCAGCATCACGAGGATCAGGCCCCCGAGAAAGAAGATCTGCGGAAAGGTGTCGTAGTGCCCGAAGTTGAGCGCCAGCCAGCCGGCCAGCAGCACGAAGGCACCGCCCAGCCCGGCCAGGGGGCCGTAGCGCAGGGCAACGATCACGGGTGCGAGCCAGGACCAGGGAAACGCGGCCTCGCTCCACAGCGGGTCGAAGGGCTCCAGCAGCATGCCCAGCGCGAGCGCGATGATCGGCAGCAGCAGCGTCTCTGCCAGCATGACCGCCGGGCGGGTGTCGGTGTCGGCCAGCTTGCCCAGCAGGTTGGTGGGCAGGTGGCGCACGCTCGGCGTGGCTGGCGGCTCGGGCGCAGCCGCCCCGACGGTGCGCCGCCGCTGCTCGGCCGACGAGGGGGTCTCTGATGCCATGGCTTCAGCGGGCGCGTGACAGGCCGGAGTCCAGCAGGTCGCGGATCAGCTTCTGCGCCACGCCGGACAGCGCTTCGCGGCTCCAGCCGCTCTTGCCGCCAGTGCCGCTCCAGATCGTGTCGCCGGAGGCCACATCGATGATCTGCAGCGTCACGCCCGCGGCGGGCTCGCCGTCCACGCCGACCTTGTAGCGCCATTCGTCCACCGCCCCCGTGAGCGCGTATTTCGCCTGCTGCTCCCGCGCCCAGGCCAGCACTTCCTGCTGGCGCTTGGCGTCGCCCGCATCGAACAGCGCTTCCTGCTGCGTGCTGGTGGGGTAGCGCTGGATGCGGCCCACGCCGCGCGCATGCAGCAGGGCCTGCGCGATGGCCTCGGCGCGGTTGCCGGCCAGCGGGGTCTCGGTGTGGTTGGCGAACGGCAGCACCACCCAGGTGGCGTTGCGCTCCAGCGCCGGGGGCTCGCCGCGGTCGATGGTGGAGCAGGCGGCCAGCAGCAGCAGGGCGCCGCCGGCGGCGATGACTTGCAGGCGTTGCAGCAGGGTGCGGTGGTGTTGCATGGTGGATTCCTTTGAAGACGACATCAGAAGTGGAGACGGTAGGTGAACAGCAGGCTGCGCGTGAGGCCCTGCAGCTGCAGGCCCGATTTGCCCACGCCCCAGCTCAGGCCCAGGTGGTCCGCGCCGAGCACGCTGCCCGCCATGCCCAGGCGCAGTTCGTAGCCCGGGCCCAGCACGCTGTGCCAGGTGCGGCTGGCCGTGGCGAAAGGCAGCAGGGCGCGCGTGTATTCCTGCTCGTAGCGCATGTTGGTGGACACCTGCAGGCCGTAGAAGCTGAAGCTCTCGGGCAGGAAGAAGTCCTGCCCCAGCGGGCCGGCGTTCACCGGCACGTAGCGGCGCACTTCCAGGTCCCGCGGCGCGAGCGTGCTGAGGTCGCGCCGCGAAAAATCGTGGTGCGACCAGAACGCACCGAACTCCAGCAGCGGCGTTTCCTGCCGGTAGGTGTGCGTGTAGTTGATCGAGGTGTGCCGGCCATTGCCCAGCGAGGCACCGGTCTGCAGGGTGTAGCGCTCGTCGGCATAGCCCAGGGTGAACTGGTCCTGCCGCGTGGCCTGGTAGCGCAGGCTGGCGCCGGCGCGGTCCTTCCTTCCGGCGATGCGCAGCGCCAGGCTTTCCTGGCTGGGCAGCTGCATGCCGAGCTCCATCCGCAGGGTCAGCCGGTTGTCGATGCGCTGCTCGTGCTCGACCTGCAGCGGCGTGTAGGCCAGAAAGCTCTCGCGGCGGCCGGCGCGGAACATCGTCTCGCCGTCGGGGTGGCGCCAGCGCACCTGCACGTCCAGCGCGCGCTCGTCGGGCGGATTGCGCACCACGAGCGCGCTGGTGGCATGGCGGCGGATGCTGATGAAGTTCACGTCCATGGCGAGCCGCGGGCTGATGGCGATGTGGAACACCGCGTCGGCCTCGCTCTCGTCCATGCCGCCCAGTTGCTGGTACTGCAGCTTGGTGCCCGCGTGGTCGCTGAAGGCCAGCAGGCTTTCGGTGAGCTGCAGGTGCAAGGGCTGGTCGTCGTGCTGGTCCTGCTGGGCGTCGAAGGCGGCGGTCTGCGCGAGGCGGATGTCGTCCACGGCGCGCGCTGCATTCACGCGGTCGTAGCGGGGCAGGCGTTCGTCGAACTCCTGCAGCAGCTGGCCGGTGGCGGCCTTGTCGTCTTCGGCCAGCGCCACCGTGATCTCGGCCCACAGCGGGCGGTTGCTGCGCACGCCGCGGCTGCGGGCGTACTGGTGCCACAGGAAGCCGCGCTCGGCCGTGTATTCGCCGGCGTCCTGCAGCCAGCCGATGGCCGTCTCGGCCGCCGCGTTGGACATGCCGCCCTGGGCGTCGCGGTCCAGGCGCAGCAGTTCGCGCAGCACGTCGACCGAGGGGTCGCCGGGCCGCTGCGTGAGGAACAGCCGGGTGCGGGCGATGCGCCGCGTCTGGTCCAGGCCTTCTTCGGTGAGCCAGCGCTGGCGCGCCTGCGCCGGCGTGAGGCGCACGCCGCCGTCGCCCTTGCGCACCGACTTCCATTCGCGCGACAGCAGTTCGCGGCGCAGCCGCCACGAGCGGTCGGACTGCTGGTTCTGGTCCAGCGCGTCGGCGTAGTTCATGAGCCACAGGAAGTCTTCCTGGTGCTCCTTGAGGTGCGGCGTGAGGTAGCGGTCCAGCGCCACCTGCGGCAGCGACAGGGCCTGGTAGGCCGCCGCCAGCGCATCGTGCACATCGCTGTCGCGTGCCCAGCTGCGCTCCTGCGTGGCCAGCAGGGTGCGCAGCGAAACGGCATCGTTGCTGTCGATGAACAGCCACATCAGCGCCTGGCGCATCTCCGACGAATCGGGGCTCAGCCGCAGGCCGGCTTCGAAGTGCCGACGCGCCTCGGGCAGGTTGCCGGTGTTCTGGTAGTAGGTGCCGGCCAGCCGCAGGAACTCCGGAATCTGCCACAAGCGCGCCAGCGAGCGCCGGGTCGCCGTGGGGCTCGCGTCCAGCTGGGTGAGCAGGGGGCCGAACGCCTCCCACCGGCTGCGGCCGGAATACAGCGCCAGGGCCTCGACCAGGTAGCGCGGCTCGTCGAACCGCTGCCAGGCCAGCACGGACACCCGCGCGGCTTCCAGCGGCTGGTCGGTGATGAGCAGGCGCACCAGGGCGTCGAAGTCCGACACATCCGTGCCCTTGGTTTCCACCAGGCGCCGGTAGGCCTGCACGGCCAGGTCGTTGCGCTCGCGGCTTTCGGCCAACTGGCCCGTGAGCCGCCAGAAGTCGGTTGCCATGTCCTGCGCGGGCAATTGCTGCTGCTGGGCCGTCTCCAGCCACTTCAGGCCTTCGTCGGGCCGGCCGTGGGTGAGGGCGAGAATGGCCGCGCGCATGGCGCGGGCGGGCGTCACCTGCGCCTTGTCGGCCAGCAGGCGGCGCCAGTTGTCGAGCGCGAGCGTGGGCTGGCCCGCGCGTTCGGCGAGGTTGGCCAGCAGTTCCACCGCCTGCGGGCTCTTGGCGTGGTCCTTCAGATAGTCGATGGCGGGCTGTGGCTCGCCGATGCGCTCGTAGGCATCCACCAGCGCGCGCACCAGGTTGAAATCGTCGGGCCGGCTGCGCAGCTGGTGGCGCAGGGCCTGCACCAGGGCGCTGTCGTCGAACTGGCCCGGCGCCAGGCGCAGCACGGCCTGCCATGCGGCTTCCTTCTGCGTCTGCCGGGCGATGAAGAGCCAGTTCTCCAGCGCCGGGGTGGGGCGCTGCGTCCATTCGGACACCTGGGCCAGCCGTTCGCGCCACGCCAGGTCCTGCGGCTGCTGCTGCACGGCGGCGTTGGCCAGCGCCCAGGCGTCGTCCAGCTTGCGGTTTTCGAGGAAGACCTCGTAGCCCAGCGTATAGATCTTGTCGTCGAAAGGCAGGCCGGGCGGTGGCACGTTGCGCGGCGCAGGCCGCGCGGCAGGGGTCGCCGGCGGGGTTTCGGCCGCCTGTGCCATGCGCTGCAGGCGCCACGGCCCGGCGGGCACGGTGTCGGGCGCCTGCAGGCGCAGCCACGGCGGCACCATGAGGTGAGCGCCGTCGTCGTATCGGTGCTGCGGCGCGGCAGCCGCAGGGGTCAGGGGGCGCAGCAGGGCGCCCACGGGCCGCATGGCTTCGGCATCGTCGCCCTGGGCCAGGGCGCTCGACGGTGCCGGCCAGGGCGGGCTGAGCGAAATGCGCAGCAGGCGCCGCACATAGTGGTCCGCCACCGCGGGCTTGCCGGCGGCGCGGGCCAGGTTGGTGATCATGAGCAGCGTCTGCGGGTCGTCGGCCAGGGGGCCGATCTCGCGCTCGGCCAGGGCCAGGGCGGCCACGGGCTGGTTGCCCGACTGCAGCGTGCGCACGGCGGCCAGGTAGTACGCCTTGGCCTGCTCCGCATCGGGCGTGACCTGGCGCGCCAGCATGTACAGCTCGGCGCTGCCCGCATAGTCGCCCGTGCCCAGCGCTTCCT
This sequence comes from Acidovorax sp. NCPPB 3576, assembly GCF_028473605.1. Lineage (NCBI taxonomy): Bacteria > Pseudomonadati > Pseudomonadota > Betaproteobacteria > Burkholderiales > Comamonadaceae > Acidovorax > Acidovorax sp. NCPPB 3576. The sequence goes on from NZ_CP097267.1 coordinate 1,070,949, forward strand.
TGGCGGCCCGCTCGTACAGCCGCGCTGCCTCGCGCGGGTCCTTGGCCTCCTGCGCCAGCTGGCGGCTCATGGCGACGCCGGTGGCGCGGTCTTCCATTTCGCCCGCGCGGCGGGCCAGCAGCAACTGGCGGTCGGCGGGCCACTTTTCCCTGGCCAGGGCCTGGAGCTGGCGCTTGAGGCCCTCGCGCTGGGCTTTGCGGCGCTCGGTTTCCTTTTCGGGCGTGCGCTGGTATTCGGCGTACGAAAGGTCCCACAGGCTCCACAGTGCATCACGGTGCAGTTCCGGGTCGCTGGAGTCCAGCGCGGGCTGCAGGGTGGCCCGCGCGTCCGCCATCTCGCCCACGGCGATCTGGCGCTGCGCCAGCAGCAGGCGCAGGCGGGGGTTGTCGGGATCGCTGCGCAGCAGGTTGGTCAGGTAGGCCACCGACAGCGCGATGTCAGTGGTTTCGGAGAGGCGCCGCTCCAGATCCTGGCGGGGATACAGCAGCCACAGCCCCCCGCCGACCATGCTGGCCAGCAGGGCGATCAGCCACGAAGGCGCCAGGACGGGGCGCTCAGCGGGCTGGGCACTGGAGCTGGATTTGCGCAGCAGCATCGGCGATCCGGAATTGTTGAACGTCCGGGCCGGCCTGGACGGCCGCCCGCGTGGGGGTGAGCAGTTTCTGGTTGGCGCGCACCTGGCAGTTGCCGGCCGCGGCCACGCTGAATGCGAGCGGGGCGTGGGCCTTCAGCGTGAACTCGGTGCGCTCGCCCTGGTCGCGCACGTTCCAGTCGCCGATGCGGCCATTGGCATCGAACAGGTAAGGGCCCTGCGCCACCACGGCGGGCGCGCTGGCCGTGGCCGCAGGCGCCGCGGCGCCGGCCTCGGCCGCCGCCCCGCGGGTCTGCACCCACGCCGCGCTGCCGGTCAGGTGCACGTAGGTGCCTTCGGCGCCGGCGCGGTAGCCCGCCACGCCCTGGCTGGCCTGCACCAGCGGCGTGCCGAGGGACGGGGGCAGGCGCAGCGTGCGCAGTTCGCCGTCGCCGCGCACGCGCCAGCCTGCGCCGTCGCGCGCCAGCGCATAGGTGTGGAAGTCGCGCACCTTGCGGATGAACTCCGAGGCGAACACCGGGTGCAGCGGCTGGGCCACCGCCCAGTCGTACACCTTGCGCAGCACGTTCAGGCCGGCGCGCTTGGTGGTGGAATACACGTGGTAGTAGATGTCCACGGGCTTGATGCGGCGGGGCGTTTCCGTCATCTCGAAGCTCTGCAGCACCTGCTCGTAGCCGTAGTACGGGCCGCGCCACAGGTTGGTGTAGATGTTCTCGTTGGTGATGGGGGCGTACACCTGCAGGTAGCCGTTCTTCTGGATGCCATGCGCCCCCACCGCCGTGAGCGAGGGGTTGGTGCGGGTGATGGACGTGTCGCCGCCGTTCATGTTGAGCAGGCCCGCGCGTTCGGTGATCTCCAGCGCCTCGGCGCCCGGTGCCGTGTCGCCGGACCACAGCAGGATCTTGACCTTCTTGTCCGGTGGCGCGAGGCGGCTGTTGATGTATTCGGTCGAGCCCACGATCTCGCGCTTCAGGTCCATCGTGTAGCCCGGCACCTCCAGGCTCATGGCGGCTTCGGAGTTCTCGCTGAACAGCCCGTGGCGCACGCTTCGGTCCCACAGGAAGGGGTGCGAGTAGGTGTGGCTGGCGATCTCGACATGGGGCAGGCGGAACATGCGCCGCGCGATGTCCTCCAGCTCCTTGCTCATCTCCGGGTGCAGGCCGTGCGGCGCGATCTCGGCCTCGATCACGGACATGGTCTGCGGCACGGTGCGGTATTTCTCGAATACTTCCTTGAGCAGCACCAGCCCGGCGTTGGGGCTGCCCGGCAGTTCGGCCAGGGACGGGAAGCCGTCGCCGTCCACGTGCGAGAACATCAGGCGGCGGCCGTTCTCGGTGGTGACGTCCGGCACGGGAATGGGCGGCAGGCGCAGCGCCTGCGTGAGGAAGGCGAAGGGGTCCACCACCCAGCGCGCATAGTCGGTGCCCGGCACCTCCACCACCACGAAGGGGTCCACCACGAAGCCGCCCCAGGGCATGATCGCGCCGCCCACGAAGGACTGGCCGCGCTGGTCCTTGAACTCCACCAGGGAGCGGCCCGCCTGCACCGGCACGCCGTTGCGCATGACGGGCTCGAACTGCGCCCGGGCCGCCGGCTCCACCGCCATCTCGAAGCCCATCATCGGGTCCTGGACCACGGATTTCTGCGTGCCGCGCGGCGGCATGGCATTTCCCTGGATGCCCAGTTTTTCGTTGAGCTGGCGGTCCAGCGCGAAGCCGAAGTTGCCGAACACCGCCAGGGGCGTGCGCTCAGCGAGCCGGGCCTGCAGCCACTGGTTCATCGCCTTGGTGCGGGTCTCGGGCAGGAAGCCGGAAAACCAGGTCACGATGCCCGCGTAGCGGTCCTGGTACACGCCTGCGGGCAGTTCGTTGCGCACGTCGGCATAGTCCACCACGTAGCCCATGTGGTTGAGCGGCATCTGCAGGAAGCGATGGGCCGCGGCGTAGTTCAGCGCCGGGCTTTCGCCGCCGTAATAGACCACCAGCACCCGCCGCGGCACCACCTCGATGCTGCCGATGCCGACGGTGTGCACCTGGCTGTCCGTCACCCAAGGGATGAAGCCCAGGTCCTTGATCTTCTGCGCCGTGGCGCGCGTCAGCTCGCGGTCCGCGGGCGGCACGTAGTCGATGGCCAGCACCGGCAGGCCGTCGCGCTCGCGGATCGTGCGCAACTGGCCCAGCAGCCATTCGCGGTCTTCCGCCTTGACGGGTTCGTAGCGCTGGGCCCCGGCGTTCCAGCCCTGGTATAGCGACTCGGCCGCCACCATCTGGATCTTGTCCTTGACCCGGGGAACGACCTCGAACCCGCGGTTCAGGATGAGCCGGATGCCGGGAAAGCGCTGGTGCAGCAACTCGATCACGCGCACGATGCCGGCCTGCTGCGCCGCCTCGTCGAACTGGTTGGCGAGCCGGTACGAGTCGAGCGTGTCGAGGAAAAAGCCGCGGTAGCCGCTTTGCCACAGCGGGCCCACCACGCGGGAGGCGAAGAACTCGGGCCAGTCGGCCGGCGTCTGGTCGATCACCTCGGAATTCCAGGCGCCGTTGCGGGCCAGCTTCCACGCCGCGGGGATGTCGCCGTAGTAGGGCCGTGACGACTGCACCTCCGCCACCGAGACGTAGGCATACAGCTCGCTGCCGCTTTGGCGGTAGGCCACCGGGTCCTGGCCATGGCCGGGTTCGACCACCACGATGTCGAACACTTTCAGTTCCGACAGCGGGGCCGCCGGGCCGTAGTGCAAGGCCACGGCTGGCGCAGCCGCCGACACCCAGGCCGGTAGCGCCAGAAATAGGCTCAAAAACAACAGTCGTAACGTGAGTTGCACGGCAGTCAACGGTGGGATTGCAAAAGATGAAACGGTTCGGGAGCAGGAAATCTCTTTCGGATCACTGGGTCTGCAACCGTGGAAGCTGTGGTTCTTCCGTGGTGAATGCTGCTACTTATAGACACATTGGCGTGGAAAAGGGAGGTGGATACACCTCCGTATTAATAAAAACAATCGACACAATAGCTTTCATATGCCCTCATTCCACAACGAAGGCGGTCCCGGAGTTAAATATCAGGAAGGTTCGGCGTCCCAGGGTTGACGTGTCGCCGTGTTTATGTTGTCCGGAAATGGGCCGCTCCCGAGCGCGCACGGGACGTGTACGCAGGGCGGAGGCGTTCGGTTTCAAAAAGGAGAAATTTCGTGATCCTCGTCACAGGCGGGGCCGGTTTCATCGGCTCCCACACTTGCGTCGCGCTGGCAGCCGCCGGCATTCCCTATCTCATCCTGGACAACTTCGGCAACAGCCGCCGCTCCGTGCTGGACCGCCTGGCCCGCATCACGGGCAAGGCGCCCGAATGCATCGAGGGCGACGTGCGCGACGAGGCCCTGCTGGCGCGCCTCTTTGCCGAGCACCCCATCGAGGCGGTGGTGCATTTCGCGGCGCTCAAGGCGGTGGGCGAGTCGGTGCGCCAGCCACTCGCCTACTACGACAACAACGTGGCCGGCACCGTGGTGCTGCTGCGGGCCATGCAGAAGGCGGGGGTGCGGTCGCTGGTGTTCTCCTCGTCGGCCACGGTGTACGGCGAACCCGCCTCGGTGCCGATCCGCGAGGATTTCCCGCTGTCGGCCACCAACCCCTACGGCTGGACCAAGCTCATGATGGAGCAGGTCCTGGCCGACGTGGACACGGCCGAGCCCGGCCAGTGGCGCATCGCGCGGCTGCGCTACTTCAACCCCGTGGGCGCCCATGAAAGCGGCCTGATCGGCGAAGACCCGCAGGACGTGCCCAACAACCTGCTGCCCTACGTCGCCCAGGTCGCCGTCGGCCTGCGCGAGAGCCTGAGCGTCTATGGCGACGACTACCCCACCCCCGACGGCACGGGCGTGCGCGACTACATCCACGTGTGCGACCTGGCCGACGGCCACGTGGCGGCGCTGCGCTACCTGCGCGAGCACCCCGGCCTGCTCACCGTGAACCTGGGGACGGGCCGGCCCGTGTCCGTGCTGGAGATGGTGCGCGGCTTCGAGCGCGCGAGCGGCCGCCCGGTGCCCTACCGCGTGGTGGCGCGCCGGCCGGGCGACGTGGCCCAGTGCTGGGCCGACCCGGCCCTGGCCGAGCGGCTGCTGGGCTGGAAGGCCCACCACGGCCTCGATCGCATGTGCGCCGACGCCTGGCGCTGGCAGGACGGGGCGGCGCGCACGCTCTGACGCGCCGCGGGCTCAGGCAGGCGCCTGCGCAGGGGCGCCGTCGCCGCGCGGCGCATCGGGCTCGGTGTCCAGCGTGGCGGCGTGCACGGCCGCTTCTTCCTCGGACAGCAGGGCGCCTTCCCACTTGGCCACCACCGCCGCGGCGATCGAGTTGCCCACCGCGTTGGTCGCCGAGCGGCCCATGTCGAGGAAGGTGTCCACCCCGAGGATCAGCAGCAGGCCGGCCTCGGGAATGTTGAAGTGGTTGAGCGTGGCGGCGATCACCACCAGCGAGGCGCGCGGCACGCCCGCCATGCCCTTGGAGGTCAGCATCAGGATCAGCAGCATGGTCACCTGCGTCTCCAGCGGCAGGTGGATGCCGTAGGCCTGCGCGATGAACAGCGTGGCGAACGTGCAATAGATCATCGAGCCGTCGAGGTTGAACGAGTAGCCCATCGGCATCACGAAGCTGGAGATGCGGCGCTTCACGCCGAACCGGTCCAGCGCGTCCAGCAGCTTGGGGTAGGCCGCCTCGGAGCTGGCCGTGGCGAACGACAGCAGGAACGCCTCGCGGATGTTGCGCAGCAGCACCACGATGCGCTTGCCCAGGGCCAGGTAGCCGGCCAGGATCAGCAAGGCCCACAGGACGAACAGCGCCAGGTAGAAGTCCACCATGAAGACCGCGAACTTCAGCAGGATGCCCAGGCCGTTCACCGCCACGGTGGCGGCCATGGCCGCCAGCACTGCCACGGGGGCGAACTTCATCACGTAGCCGGTGATCTTGAGCATCACGTGCGACAGCTCCTCGATGCCGCGCACCAGCGTGCGGGCCTTTTCGCCCAGCGCCGCCAGGGCGATGCCGAAGAACATCGAGAACACCACGATCTGCAGGATCTCGTTGTTGGCCATGGCCTCCACGAACGAGCGCGGCACCAGGTGGTTCACGAAGTCCTTGAGCGTGAACTTGGACGTCGCCAGGTGCGCGGACTGCCCCGCATCCGGCAGCGCCAGCCCCATGCTGGCGCCCGGCTGCAGCACGTTCGCCAGCACCAGGCCCAGCAGCAGCGACACCAGCGACGCCGTGAGGAACCACCCCATGGCCTTGGCGAACACCCGGCCCACCGACGACGCATCGCCCATGTGGGCGATGCCCACCACCAGCGTGGAGAACACCAGCGGCGCGATCAGCATCTTGATGAGGCGCAGGAACACGTCCGAGGCGATGGAGATGTAGCCCGCGATGCGCGTGGCCTCCTCCGGCTGGAGCACGTTGGTGTGGATCAGGTGGCCGATCACGATGCCGAGCGCCATCGCGACGAGGATGCCGACCGCGGGCGGGAGCTTTCTTTTCTTGGGCTGCATGGGTGACAGGGCGCGGCCGGTGTGCCCCGAAACGGGGACTCGGCGATGCACCGATTTGGGGAAAAACCCGCGATTGTGCTGCATGTGGGCCGGCGCCCTGCCACCTGCCCCGCGGCCCCGCCCAGCGCATGGCGGGCTCCTACAATCGCCGGATGACCGCCACCCCGCCCGTGCCGCCCTCCGCGCGCTCCGTGACCTTCCATGGCCTGCCCGCGCTGCAGCTGGCGCTGCCGACGGGCGAGACCGCCACCGTGGCGCTGCAGGGCGCCCAGGTGCTGTCCTGGACAGGCCCGGGCGGCGACGAGCGGTTCTTCCTGAGCCCGCGCGCCGCCCTGGACGGCCACTCGCCGATCCGCGGGGGCGTTCCCGTTTGCTTTCCCCAGTTCAACCAGCGCGGCCCGCTGGCCAAGCATGGCTTTGCGCGCACCTTGCCCTGGCGGGTGGAGCGCCGCAGCGGCGCAGGCGAGGGCGGTGCCGAGGCGGCCCGCGCCGTGTTCGCGCTGGACGACACGCCCGAGACGCGGGCCTGGTGGCCCCACGGGTTCGCGGCGCGCCTCACGGTGGAGCTGTCCGCCGAACACCTTTTGCTCGACCTGTCGGTGCGCAACACCGGCACCACGGCGTGGGATTTCACCGCCGCGCTGCACGGCTACTACCGCGTGAGCGACATCGCCGCCACCCGCGTGGAGGGGCTCGACGGCTGCGCCCGCTGGGATTCGGTGGCCGACGTGCATTCGGTGCAGCAGGGCCCCGTGGCGTTCGACGGCGAATACGACTGCATCTTCTCGGCCGCGCCCGCGCCGCTGCGGCTGCACGCGGGCGACCACGCGCTGACCCTCGCGCAAAGCCCGTCCTGGGGCAACACGGTGGTCTGGAACCCCGGCGCCGCCCTGTGCGCGAAGCTGGCCGACCTGCCCCCCGACGGCTACCGGCACATGGTGTGCGTGGAAGCCGCCTGCATCGACCACCCCGTGCACCTGGCGCCCGGCGCCGGCTGGTCGGGCTGGCAGCGCCTGGGGGCCGGCTGAACTGCCCGGCACTGCCTGAACCGCACCCTCAACCGTTTCTTTTTTCGGAATCTCCATGCTTGCCAAACGCATCATTCCCTGCCTCGACGTGACCGGCGGTCGCGTGGTCAAGGGCGTCAACTTCCTTGAACTGCGCGACGCGGGCGACCCGGTCGAGATCGCCGCGCGCTACAACGGCCAGGGCGCCGACGAGCTGACCTTCCTGGACATCACCGCCACCAGCGACGGGCGCGACCTCATCCTGCACATCATCGAAGCCGTGGCCAGCCAGGTCTTCATTCCGCTGACCGTGGGCGGGGGCGTGCGCACGGTGGAAGACGTGCGCCGCCTGCTGAACGCGGGCGCCGACAAGACCAGCTTCAACTCCGCCGCCATCGCCAACCCGGACGTCATCAGCGCGGCCTCGGCCAAGTACGGCGCGCAATGCATCGTCGTGGCCATCGATGCCAAGCGCCGCCAGGGCGAGGACCTGCAGGCGCGCGGCGAGGGCTGGGACGTGTACAGCCACGGCGGGCGCAAGAACACCGGGCTGGACGTCCTGCAATGGGCCACCGAGATGGCGCGGCGCGGCGCGGGCGAGATCCTGCTCACCAGCATGGACCGCGACGGCACCAAGTCCGGCTTCGACCTGCAGCTCACCCGCGCCGTGAGCGACGCGGTCAGCGTGCCGGTGATCGCCTCGGGCGGCGTGGGCAACCTCGACCACCTGGCCGACGGCGTGCAGCAGGGCGGGGCGGATGCCGTGCTGGCCGCCAGCATCTTCCACTACGGCGAATACACCGTCGGCCAGGCGAAAGCGCGCATGGCCGAGCGGGGCATTCCGGTGCGGCTGTGAGGGTGCGCCGCGCTCTGTTTCGTGCCGGTGCCGCAGCGTGCCTGGCCGGCATGGTGGTCGCCGTGCTGGCCGGCTGCGCGCAGGTGCCGCGCAGCGGCGGCGCCACGCCGCCCCCGGCGTATGCATCGGGCTACTTCGACCGCGCTCCGTGCGCCGACCGCATCGGCCGCTGCTTCGGCGCCACCATCGGCGGCCAGCCGGTGGAGGTGATCGCCACGCGCGAGGAATTCGAGCGCCTTCGGGCGCAGCTGCGTGCGCTCAACGGCGGCGTGCGCGATGTGTACTGGACCGTGCGCCGCCCGCTCGGCAGCGCCGAAGCGCTCGATGTGAAGACCTTCGCCAACGATTTCGGCCGGGCCTACGTGGGCGAGCCCCGCGAAGAGGCCGACGTGACCGTGTACGCCCTCGATGGCCAGGACCTGGACAGCGAAACCGAGCACGTCGCCAGCCCCGACGTGCGCATCGGCGGCCGCCCGGCCGTGGTGCAGCAGGAAACGCTCACGCAGGACACCCTGCCGCCCGGCCGCTATGCCTTCGCCATCAAGTACCTGGGCCGCGCGAACTGGGACCGCAAGTGGGTCTTGCTGTCGGTGAAATGACGCGGCAATGGGGCTATGAACGAAAATGGCCTCCACCGCAATCAACACTAGGGCGTATTGCTATTAAATTAGTAGCAATCACGCATTTTTGCAATGCAGCGAACGACCGGAAATGAATCCATGAACTGGCTCGACGAAGTGAAATGGGATGCGCAGGGCCTGGTGCCCGCCATCGCGCAGGAGGCGGCCACGGGCGATGTGCTCATGTTCGCGTGGATGGACCGCGAGGCCCTGGCCAAGACCGCCGAACTGGGGCGCGCGGTGTATTTCAGCCGCTCGCGCGGCAAGCTGTGGTTCAAGGGCGAGGAATCGGGCCATGTGCAGACGGTGCACGAGATCCGCCTGGACTGCGACAACGACGTGGTGCTGCTCAAGGTGACCCAGCTCGGCCATGAGCCGGGCATCGCCTGCCACACCGGCCGCCACAGCTGCTTTTTCAGCGTGCTCAAGGACGGCGCGTGGCAGGCGGTCGATCCGGTCTTGAAAGACCCCGAGTCCATCTACAAATAACGGCAATGCCCATGACCATCCCCCTCACCGACGCCCCGGCCCCGCAGGCCCGCCCGTCCGAAGACGCGCTCGCGCGCCTGGCCGCCGTGATCGAAAGCCGCAAGCCCGCCCATGGCGGCGATGCGGACAAGAGCTATGTGGCTCGGCTGCTGCACAAGGGCCCGGACGCCTTCCTCAAGAAGATCGGCGAGGAAGCCACCGAGGTCGTCATGGCCGCCAAGGACGTGGACCACGGCGCCGACCCGTCCAAGCTGGTGTACGAAGTGGCCGACCTGTGGTTTCATTCCATGATCGCCCTCGCGCACTACGGCCTGACCCCGGCCGACGTGGTGGCCGAACTGGAGCGCCGCGAGGGCACCAGCGGCATCGAGGAAAAATCCCTGCGCAAGGCCCTGGCCCGCGCCAACGACGAAGGAGCGACCCCGTGAGCGACATCATCGACGTGGAACCGAACGAGCGGGCCGAATCGCTCAAGACCGTGGGGTGGATCAGCTACCTCCTGCACTTGATCGTCGCCGTGGGCGCCGTGATCCCGGGCGCGCAGCCGGGGGCCTTGCTGCTGGTCATCGCGCTGGTCATCGACCTGGTCAAGAAAAGCGATGCCGAAGGCACCTGGCAGGCCAGCCATTTCTCTTACCGCATCCGCACCGTGCTGTGGGCCGGCGTGCTCTACGTGGTGACCGCGCCGCTGTGGCTGCTGTTCATCGCGCCGGGCTGGATCGCCTGGGGCCTGATCTCCATCTGGTTCCTGTATCGCATCGTGCGCGGCATGGTGGCGATGAACAAGGGCCAGGCGGTCGATGCCTGAGGCGGCAGCCCCCAAGGCGCCGCGGCGGCTCAACCTCGCGCTGCAGGGCGGGGGCTCGCACGGCGCGCTGACCTGGGGCGTGCTCGATGCGCTGCTGGAAGACGGGCGCTTCACGCTCGACGGCATCAGCGGCACGAGCGCCGGCGCCATGAACGCCGTGGCCCTGGCCCATGGCTTCGCGCAGGCCGCCAAGGCGCATCGGCACGGCAGCGCCGACGCGGTGCACCGCGCCGGCTGCGAGGAGGCCCGGGCCACGCTCAAGCGGCTGTGGGAGGGCGTGGGCACCATGGGCAGCCTGCTGTGGGGTGTGCCACTGGCCTCCAGCCCCTTCATGGGCATGATGTCGCAGTGGCTCTCGCCCTACCAGACGAACCCGCTGGACATCAACCCGCTGCGCCGGCTGCTGGAGCGCGAGGTGGACTTCGACGTGCTGAGCGCCGCCCGCCACCCCCGCGTCTTTGTCTGCGCCACCAACGTGCGCACCGGGCGCGGCGAGATCTTCTCCGGCAAGACCCTGAGCGCCGACGCCGTCATGGCCTCGGCCTGCCTGCCGCTGATGTTCAAGGCCGTGCAGATCGGCGACCAGCATTACTGGGACGGCGGCTACTCCGGCAACCCGGCCCTGCATCCACTGATCTACAGCACCGAATGCAGCGACATCCTGCTGGTGCAGATCAACCCCATCGAGCACGCCGAGGTGCCCGACACCGCCTCCGAGATCATGGAGCGCATGAACGAGGTCACCTTCAACGCCAGCCTGCTGGCGGAGATGCGCGCCATCGAGTTCGTGCGGCGCCTGCTGGCCGAGGGCAAGCTGGATGCCGAGCGCTACAAGAGCGTGCGCATGCACCGCATCGACGGCGGCTCGCTGCTGGCGGGGTTCGGCTCGTCCAGCAAGACGCGCGCGGACCTGTCGTTCATCCGCCAGTTGTTCGAGCTGGGCCGCACCGCGGGGCAGCAGTGGATCAAGACGCACCAGGCCGACGTCGGGGTGCGGCCCACGGTGAACCTCGCCGACAATGCCTGACCCCGGGCCGCCCCGGCAACGATTCCTCTTTTTTCGACCCCACCATGCAGCACGATCCGAACTGCCTTTTCTGCAAGATCATCGCGGGCCAGATTCCCTCCAGGAAGGTGTACGAGGACGAAGACATCTTCGCCTTCCATGACATCCACCCCTGGGCGCCCGTGCATTTTTTGATGGTGCCCAAGGAGCACGTGCATTCCATGGCCGGCGTGACCGAAGCCCATGCCGGCGTGCTGGGCCGCATGATGGCGCTGGCACCCCGGCTGGCGCTGGAGCAGGGCTGCAATCCCTATCCCGAAGGCGGTTTCCGCATCGTGGTGAACACGGGAGTGGAAGGTGGCCAGGAAGTGCACCACCTGCACGTTCACGTGATGGGCGGCCCGCGGCCCTGGCTCAAAGGCTGAACCGGCGGCGGCCGGGAAGGGCTGTGCAGCCCGGGCGCCGCAGGGGTATGAACTTCCCCGTCATGCGGCGGGTCTAGAATGGTCCGTATTCGTTAGGAGATTGACATGGGTTCGTTTTCCATCTGGCACTGGCTGATCGTGCTGCTGATCGTGGTGATGGTGTTCGGCACGAAAAAGCTCAAGAACATGGGTTCCGACCTGGGCGGCGCCGTCAAGGGCTTCAAGGACGGCATGAAGGACGGCTCCGCGAGCGACGTGCCCCCGGCCACGCCCCCCGCAGGCCAGGTCGTCAACAACACCGCCGTTGACCCCAAGGGCACCACCATCGACGTCGAAGCCAAGCACAAGAGCTGAGCCCGCCGGCCGGCACTTCCTCCATGATCGACATTGGCCTGTCCAAAATGATGCTGATCGGCGCCGTGGCGCTGATCGTCATCGGACCCGAAAAGCTGCCGCGCGTGGCGCGCACCGTCGGCACGCTGCTGGGCAAGGCGCAGCGCTACGTGGCCGACGTGAAGTCCGAGGTCAACCGTTCCATGGAACTGGACGAGCTGCGCAAGATGAAGGAAACGATGGAAGGGGCCGCACGCGACGTGCACCAGACCATCCACACCAGCGCCAGCGACTTCGAGAAAGACTGGAACAACGACTTTTCCGGCACCGCGTCCGGCACGGGCACCGACCCCGCCGGTGTATCGTACGACGCGGCCGGCGACGCCAGCGTGGTGCCCGCGTACAAGCACCCCGGCAAGAACTGGCGCCTCAAGCGGGGCGCCACGCCGCAGTGGTACAAAGCCCGCAGCGGCGTGCGCACCAAGGCCCTGTCGGGCGCGGCGCGCGTGGCCCGCTTTCGGCCCCAGAAATTCCATTGATGGCTGCGCACCCCGCGCAGCCACCCGCGCGGGTGCAATGCCCGCCCCTCCTGCACCATGTCCGAAATCCCCACTAAAGAAGACGAGCTGGCCGGCACCGAGCAGCCGTTCGTGCAGCACCTCATGGAGCTGCGCGACCGGCTCGTCAAGGCGCTGATCGCCATCGGCGTCGTCGCAGGCATCCTGTTTTTCTACCCCGGTCCGGGCGCGCTCTACGACCTGCTGGCCGCGCCCCTGGTGGCGCACCTGCCCAAGGGGGCCACGCTGATCGCCACCTCGGTGATCTCGCCGTTCATGGTGCCGCTCAAGATCTTGCTGATGTCCGCCTTCCTGGTGGCGCTGCCCGTGGTGCTGTGGCAGGTGTGGGCCTTCGTGGCGCCGGGCCTGTATTCGCACGAGAAGAAGCTGGTGCTGCCGCTGGTGGTGTCCAGCACGCTGCTGTTCCTGGTGGGCGTGGCGTTCTGCTACTTCTTCGTGTTCGGGCAGGTGTTCGCCTTCATCCAGAGCTTCGCGCCCAAGAGCATCACCGCCGCGCCTGACATCGAGGCGTACCTGAGCTTCGTGCTCACCATGTTCCTCGCGTTCGGCCTGTCGTTCGAGGTGCCGATCGTCGTGATCGTGCTGGCCCGCATGGGCATCGTGAGCGTGGAAAAGCTCAAGGGCTTTCGCGGCTATTTCATCGTGCTGGCCTTCATCATCGCCGCCGTGGTCACCCCGCCCGACGTGGTGTCCCAATTGGCGCTGGCCGTGCCGATGTGCCTGCTGTATGAGCTGGGCATCTGGGCCGCGCAGATCTTCATCCGCCATACCAAGTCGCCCGAGGACGAACAGGCGCAGGAACCCACCTGATCGGATCGGGGCCGGCGGGGCTTGGCACTCCGGCGCGGCGTGCCTTGGCCTTCTCCGCCGGGTCCGGCTGCACCGGGACCGGGGTGGTGATCGGTTCTTCATCTCGGCGCTGATGCCGCGCCAGGGGTTGCCTGCAGAGCACCCCATGGCCTGATCCTCGCCGGGCATTCCGCATCGCCCGCAAGGCCCTCTGGACCACGGCGCCACGCACGGGCCACCCGCAGGGCTCGTGCACCGCCCCATCCATTCCCATCGTCCCGCGAAGCATCGCGGGACAGCGCCTCCTCAGCGCTGCTGCTGCGGCACCTGCTGCGCCCGCTGCGGCCGGGGCCGCGTGCCGGGCACCACTTCCAGCTCCACCCGCGAATCCCCGCGCTGCAGCTGGAACGTGGCCGGCGCGCCGGGCTTGAGCGAGGCCACCGCGGTGAGCAGGGCGGAGACGCTGGCGGTCGGCTTGTCTTCCACCTGCACGATCACGTCGCCCGGGCGCATGCCGGCGCGGGCGGCGGGGCCGTCCTGCAGCACGCCGGTGATGATCACGCCCTCGGAGGCCTTCACGCCGAAGGTCTGCGCCAGTTCGGGCGACAGCTCGTTCGGCTCCACGCCGATCCAGCCGCGCGTGACCTGTCCGTCCTTCACGATGCCGTCCAGCACCAGCTTGGCGGTGGACACGGGAATGGCGAAGCCGATGCCCATGCTGCCGCCCGAGCGCGAGTAGATGGCGGTGTTGATGCCCATCAGGTTGCCGTTCACGTCCACCAGCGCGCCGCCCGAATTGCCCGGATTGATGGCCGCGTCGGTCTGGATGAAGTTCTCGAACGTGTTGATGCCCAGCTGGCTGCGGCCCAGCGCGCTCACGATGCCGCTGGTGACCGTCTGCCCCACGCCGAACGGGTTGCCGATGGCCAGCACATGGTCGCCCACGGCGAGCTGGTCGGAGTTGCCCAGCACGATGACCGGCAGCTTGTCCAGCTGTACCTTCAGGATGGCCAGGTCGGTGTCCGGGTCGGTTCCGATCACGGTGGCGCGCGTGCGGCGGCTGTCGGTCAGCGTGACCTCGATCTCGTCCGCGCCCTCGACCACGTGGTTGTTGGTCAGGATGTAGCCGTCCGGGCTGATGATCACGCCGCTGCCCAGGCCGGTCTGCGCCTGCTGCGTGCCCTGGTCGCCGAAGAAGAACTGGAACCACGGGTCGTTGCTGCGCGGGTGGCGCACGGCCTTGCTGGTGTTGATGCTGACCACCGCCGGCGCCGCCTTGCGCGCCGCGGCGGCGAAGCTGCCAGGGGCGGGGGGAACCGCCGGGGTGCTGGGCGCCTCGATCAGCGACACCCCCGCACCGCTGCGCGTCGCGCCGCGCCGCAGCCAGTCCGGCTGGAGGGTGGCGACGACGAAGTAGCCCGCGACGAGCACCGTCACGGTCTGGGAAAACAGCAGCCAAAAGCGCTTCATGGTGGGCAGTGATGAAAACCGGGGAAGGGCGATTGTCGCCAGTTTGGGCTGGACCTGGGGCGAACAAGGCCGGTGGGCCGTCAGCCCGGGGTCAGCCCCGCAGGCGGGCCGCTCAGGGCAAACCCTTAAAATGCCGCAGCGACTGCCACTGCCAACCCCCGTCCCGTTCTCCCTGCGCGGCCCGGCCCACCGGCCCCGCCGCCTTGCCGACACGCCCCATCCGGAATGCCTGCTGAACGCCGGCCGCGCACCGCGCCCGCGGTGCCTGCGCAGTCCCGCCATCGATCCCTCCGGAACCTGCCAATGACTTCACCTTCCCCCGCCGCCGGCCCCACGGTCGCCGCGCCCCGCCGCCCGCTCACCCGCCACGACTACCAGACGCTGGGCCTGTCCGCCCTGGGCGGCACGCTCGAGTTCTACGACTTCGTCATCTACGTCTTCTTCGCCGCCGTGCTGGGCGGGCTGTTCTTTCCGGCCGACATGCCCGACTGGCTGCGCCAGCTGCAGACCTTCGGCATCTTCGCCGCCGGCTACCTGGCGCGCCCCGTGGGCGGCATCATCATTGCCCACTTCGGCGACAAGCTGGGCCGCAAGCGCATGTTCACGCTGTCGATCTTCCTGATGGCCGTGCCCACGCTGGTCATCGGCCTGCTGCCCACCTACGCCAGCATCGGCGTGGCGGCGCCGCTGCTGCTGCTGGCCATGCGCGTGCTGCAGGGCGCGGCCATCGGCGGCGAGATGCCCGGGGCCTGGGTGTTCGTGGCCGAGCATGTGCCCGCCAACCGCTACGGCCTGGGCGTGGGCACGCTCACCGCCGGCATCACGGGCGGCATCCTGCTCGGGTCGCTGGTGGCCATCGGCATCAACCGCAGCTACGCGCCTGCCGAAGTGCAGGAATTCGCCTGGCGCATTCCGTTCATCCTGGGCGGCGTGTTCGGCCTGGTGTCGGTGTACCTGCGGCGCTTCCTGCACGAAACGCCCGTGTTCCAGGAGCTGGCCGCCCGCCGCGCCGTGGCGCGCGAACTGCCGGTCAAGACCGTGCTGCGCGACCACCGCGGCGCCATGCTGCTGGTGGCCCTGATGACCTGGGTGCTGTCCACCGCCATCGTGGTGGTGGTGCTCATCACGCCCACCTACCTGCAGAAGGTGTTCCACATTCCCGCCACGCTGGCGCTGGAGGCCAACGCGGTGGCCACGCTCACGCTCACCATCGGCTGCGTACTCGTCGGCTGGGCCACGGACCGCTTCGGCACGCGCCCGGTGATGCTGGTGGGCTGGGGCGGGCTGGTGGTCACCACCTACCTGTTCTACACGGGACTGCCGGGCACGCCGGCCACGCTGGTGTTCAACTACGGGCTGATCGGCCTGTTCGTGGGCTCGATCGCGCTGCTGCCGATCGTGGGCGTGCGGGCGTTTCCGCCCGAGGTGCGCTTCACCGGCCTGTCCTTCTCTTACAACATGGCCTATGCGGTGTTCGGCGGCATCACGCCCATCCTCATCACGCTGTGGCAGCAGCACGACGTGCTGGCCAACGCCCACTACGTGGCGGCCATGGGCGTGCTCGGGTTCGCGCTCGGGTTCGTGCCGCTGGCCTCGCGCGGCTGGCAGCCGGCGGCGAAGGCCTGATGCGGAAGGATTGCTCCTCTGAGGGGCTGCCGTCAATGAACGGGCTGTTGGCTTCGCCATTGGTGGAGCCAGAAGAGGTCGTCAAGACCAAGGAGTAGACGATGAAGATCGAAGGTGGGTGCTACTGCGGAGCAATCCAATACGAAGCGCAAGTTCAGCCCGGCACGACAACCGTCTGCCACTGCGACGATTGCCAGGCCCAGTCAGGGTCGGCCTTTCGCGCCAACATCGCCGCGCCCGCGTCCAGTTTTCGGCTCGTGAAGGGCACGCCCCGCACGTACATCAAGACAGCGGCCAGCGGAAACCAGCGCGTACTCGCGTTTTGCGAGGTGTGCGGCAGTTCGCTTTATGCGTGCGATGTGGACAGCCCCCAAACCTACTCATTGCGGATCGGCACGGTGAAGCAACGGCAGGAACTCGGCACACCGCAGCGCCAGATCTGGACACGGCGCCGTCATGAATGGGTCGGCCTGCCTGACGGCGTCCAGTCTTTTGAAGGACAGCCTTGAGCTCGCGCTCAGGCACCAAACGGGCGCAATGAGCAGGTTACCGTCTCACTCTGCGCTTCGGACGGTGAAGGTATGGGGCTGGATTCGGCGAGCATGAGGCTCTGATCCGGCGGCGGAGGAAGCATGAGAGGGCAGTCCCGGCCATGGCCGACCGCTCGATGTACGCTCACATCCAATCCAAAGCCGAAATTCACGCTGAATGCCCGCGATACCAACCCATCCGCCCTCAAGGAAGTCACGCCTTCGCGGTGCGATCTACGGCCTGTTGGTGGGCGATGCGCTGGGTGTGCCCTACGAATTCTCCAGCGCAGCGGAGTTGCCGAAGCCCGGTCTCATCGAGATGGCACCTCCAGCGCATTTTCAACGTGCGCATCCAGGCGTTCCCCCGGGCACGTGGAGCGACGACGGCGCACAAGCACTGCATTTACTCAAGGTCCTTCTCGGTGGGCATGTCGCCATAGAGACCCAGTTGGCCGAAGGCCTGCAATCCTGGATGGCGTCGGCCGAATTGACACCCGACGGCCGGGTGTTCGATGTGGGAATCCAAACGCAGGAGGCGCTTTCCCGCCTTGCGCGAGGTGTTCCTCCCCATCAGAGCGGTCCCTACGAAGAGCGAAACAACGGCAACGGATCACTCATGAGAGTTCTTCCCGCTGCGTTGCTTCCTGCCGCCGACGATGGCGTTTTCATTGAACGCGCGCGCAGGCAGAGTCTCCCCACCCATGGTCACGCCAGATCATTGCTCGCGTGCTCTTTGGCCACCCTGATTTCTGCAGGATTGCTGGAAGGCTTCACGTTTGTCCAGGCGCTCGACCAGGCACAGGACCGCCTCGAAGAGATGACCGTCGAGATGGAGAAAGAAGAGCTTCGAGTGCTGCTGGATGGCCGCCTGGACGCTCCCAACGGAAGCGGCTATGTGGTGGACTGCCTCTGGTCCGCGGTGGCAGCAGTGCTTCGGACCCGCACCTTTGAGGATTGCGTGCGCTGCGCGATCTGCTTTGGCAACGACACGGATACCACGGCTTGTGTCGCTGGGGGATGGGCCGGGCTGCTGTACGGCGAGGAATCCATTCCATTGCGGTGGCGAGAGCAATTGCGAGGCAAGCATCTGGTGGAGCCGCTGCTTGAACGCTTGATCGCGTGCTGGGACTGACTTCGACCGCCATGGTGCGAGTCATGGGCCCACGGCGCTGTGTGGATCGGCGGGCGGCATTGAAAGCCGGTTGAACATTCCATGGTCCAGCTCGCGTCTTGCGTGCGCGAAGGGGCTCGGCCGGTGCCCGAAGCCTTCAGGGCGGCAACCGGGACTTGCCCCTTGCGGCAAGTCCATGACCGCGCTGCCACAATCGTTCCATGACCCGCCCCATCGCTTCCCCCTCCCACGGCATTGCCACCCCCGGCGTGTCCCGTCACGACCTGCAGCGCGCGTTCGACACCCTGCTGCAGCCCGAGCGCTTCAAGGACTACGGCCCCAACGGCCTGCAGGTCGAAGGCAA
Source organism: Acidovorax sp. NCPPB 3576 (assembly GCF_028473605.1). Lineage (NCBI taxonomy): Bacteria > Pseudomonadati > Pseudomonadota > Betaproteobacteria > Burkholderiales > Comamonadaceae > Acidovorax > Acidovorax sp. NCPPB 3576. Next base: position 1,089,086 of record NZ_CP097267.1, read on the forward strand.
GGACCGCATCGCGCGCATCGTGAGCGGCGTCACGGCCAGCCGGGCGCTGATCGATGCGGCCATCGAGGACGGGGCCGATGCGATCTTCGTGCACCACGGCCTGTTCTGGCGCGGGCAGGACGGGCGCGTGACGGGCTGGATGAAGCAGCGGCTGCAGCGCCTGCTGGCCCACGACATCAACCTGTTCGCCTACCACCTGCCGCTGGATGCGCACGCCGAACTGGGCAACAACGCGCAACTGGGCCGCGTGCTGGGCGTGGCGGCCGATGCGCGCTTCGGCGAACAGGACCTGGGCTTCGTGGGGCCCGCTCAGTTCGCCGATGCGCAGGCCCTGGCCCGGCAGGTGGAGAGCGTGCTCGGCCGCACGGTGACGCTGGTGCAGCCCGAACCCCGCCCGATCACCCGCCTGGCTTGGTGCACGGGCGGCGCGCAGGGCTACTTCGAGGCAGCGGTCGCGGCGGGCGCGGATGCGTTCATCACGGGCGAAATTTCGGAGCCGCAGGCCCACCTGGCGCGCGAGACGGGCGTGGCCTTCATCGCGGCGGGGCACCACGCCACCGAACGCTACGGCGCCCCCGCCGTGGCCGAACGGGTGGCCGTGCAACTGGGCATCGCCCACCGGTTCATCGAGATCGACAACCCGGCGTGAATGCGACAAAAATCACGTTTGCTATTTAATTGATAGCAGTGTGCCCTAGTGTTGATTGCGCTGCAGGCCCAAAAGGCCCAAAACCTGGCAGACCCGAAGCCTTCGCCTACATCACCCGCCCGTACCACCACACCGACAGCGCGGCCGCCAGCAGCATGAGCACCGCGCCGGCCAGCGCGAACAGGGCGGACACCTCGGTCTCCTTTTTCTCGACCGTGAGGCGCGAGCTGAGCGTCTCGTACACCTTCTGCAAGTCGGCCGCCGTGGCGGCGTGGAAGTATTCGGCGTTGGTGCGCAGGGCCACGGCCTTGAGCGTGTCCTCGTCCAGGCGCACGCGCATGGACCAGCCCTCGAAGCCGATCGTCTCGCCGGCCACCGTGCCCACGCCCACGGTGTACACGCGCACGCCGCGGTCGGCGGCCCACTGGGCGGCTTCGAGCGGGTCCACGCCCGTGGTGCGCTGGCCGTCGGTCAGCATGATGATGGCGGCGGAGGTGTACGAGCCCGGCGCCACGGGCGTGAACGGCTTTTTGCCCTGCGCCCGGCCCACCTCGTCGATGGGCTGCGAGCGCATGGCCTGCCGCCCGCCCAGGGCGGCGATGTCGATGCCCGAGTCGGGGAACAGCGTGGCCAGCGACAGCAGGATGCCGTTGCCCGTCGCCGTGCCGCGCTGCAGCTGGAAGCTGTCGATGGCCTTCACCAGGTCTTCATGATTTTGCGTGGGCAGCTGCGCCAGTTGGGCGCTGCCGGCGAACGCCACCACCCCCACGCGCACGTGGCGCGGCAGGTCGGCGATGAAGGCCTTGGCGGCGTTCTGCGCGGCGGTGATGCGGTCGGGCAGCACGTCGGCCGCGCGCATGCTGCCCGAGACGTCCATGGCCAGCATGATGGTCTGCTGCTGCGAGGGCAGGGTGATGACGGCCAGCGGCCGCGCCGCGGCCATCAGCAACGCGGCCAGCCCCAGCAGGAACAGGGCGGGCGGCACGTGGCGCCGCCAGGTGGTGCGCGCGCCCAGGGCCTCGCGCACGAGCGCGAGGCTGGGGTAGTGCAGGGCGGTGGCCCGGCGCCGGCGCAGCAGCCACACGTAGAGCAGCACCAGCACCGGCAGCGCGATCAGCAGCCAGAGGAACGTGGGCCAGAGAAAGACCATGGTGCAGCGGCTCCTACTTTTTCTGTCTACGCGGCCCGGGCGGCAGTGCCCGCGACGGTGGGGGATGCCGGGGCGCGGTAGGCGGGTTTGGCCGGCTGGCGGCCGCGCAGTTCCATGAAGCGCACCAGGGCGTCCAGCAGGTCGTCGCCGGTGGCCAGCTCCAGCGTGTCGGCGCCGGCCCGCGCGAGCGATTCGCGCAGGGCGGCCTCGCGCTGCGCGGCCAGGCGGGCGAAGCGGTGGCGAAAGGCCTTGTCGCGCGTGTCCACCTGCAGCTGGTCGCCGGTCTCGGGGTCGCGCAGGGTGACCAGGCCCACGTCGGGCAGCTCGAGTTCCAGCGGGTCGAGCAGGCGCACGGCGACGACGTCGTGGCGCTGCGCGAGCTGGGCCAGGGGCTTTTCCCAGCCGGGCGCGGTGATGAAGTCCGACACCACGAACACCGCCGAGCGCCGCCGCACGGTGCCCAGGGCCGTGCCCAGCAGGTGCGACAGGTCGGTGGCGCCGGGCGGTGCCGCAGCGGGCCCAGGCACCTGCAGCAGGCGGTGCAGCAGGTGCAGCACATGGGCGCGGCTGGCGCGCGGCGGCAGGATGGCGTCCACGCCCGGGGCCCGCGCCGCACCGGCGGGCGCAGGGGAGGGGGAGGCCGCGGCACCGGCGCCGGCGCCGTACAGCATGGCGCCCACGCGGTTGCCGTGGCGCGTGAGCAGGCGCGCCAGCACGGCCACGAAGCCGGCCAGGAGGTCGCGCTTGGCCTGCCCCGGCGGGCCGAAGTCCAGCGACGGGCTCAGGTCCAGCAGGAACCAGGCGGCCATCTCGCGGTCTTCGGAGAACACGCGCACATGCGGCACGGCGAGCCGCGCGGTGACGTTCCAGTCGATGTGGCGCACGTCGTCGTGCGGCTGGTACTCGCGCAGGTCGGCCAGGTCCAGCCCGCCGCCGCGCAGCAGCGTGCGGTAGTCGCCCTGCAGCAGGCCGTCAAGCCGGCGGATCACCGTCCACTCGAGCTGGCGCAGCAGCCGCTCGGCCTGGCCGGGCAGCGCCGCTGCGCTTGCAGCCGGCGGGGCGGCGGCGTCAGGCGCGCTGCGGCTCATGGCGGGCCCCGTCCTGGGCGTCGTGGTGCAGGGGCCGGGGCGGCGCGGGCAGGTGGGCCATGAGCTGGCCGACGAGGGCGTCGGCGTCCAGCCCGTCCGACAGCGCCTCGTACGACAGCGTGATGCGGTGGCGCAGCACGTCGGGCGCGAGATCGGCCATGTCCTCGGGCAGCACGTAGGCGCGCCCGCGCAGCATGGCCAGGGCCCGAGCGCCCTCGGCCAGGTGGATGGTGGCGCGGGGGCTGGCGCCGCAGGCGATGCGCGGGGCCAGGCCCGGCAGGCCGTACTGGGCCGGCGCGCGCGTGGCGGCCACCAGGCGCACGGCGTACTGCAGCAGCGACGGGTCCACGTACACCGTGCGGCACTCGGCCTGCAGCGCGGCGAGCTGGCCGGTGGTGGCCACGGCGGCCACCTGCACGGGGGGCGCGAGCGCGCGCTGGGCGATCACGAACTCTTCCTCTTCGCTCGGGTAGCCCACGAGCACCTTCATCATGAAGCGGTCCACCTGCGCCTCGGGCAGCGCGTAGGTGCCCTCGGTCTCGATGGGGTTCTGCGTGGCCATCACCAGAAAGGGCTCGGGCACGCGGTGCGTCTCGCCCGCGATGGTCACCTGGCGCTCCTGCATCACCTCCAGCAGCGCGCTCTGTACCTTGGCGGGCGCGCGGTTGATCTCGTCGGCCAGCAGCAGGTTGGTGAACACCGGGCCGCGCGTGGTGCTGAACTCGCCCGTGCGCTGGTTGTACATGCGCGTGCCCACCAGGTCGGCGGGCACCAGGTCGGGCGTGAACTGGATGCGCTTGAACTGGCCCTGCACGGTGCTGGCCAGGGTCTTGACGGTGAGCGTCTTGGCCAGGCCGGGCACGCCTTCCACCAGCAGGTGGCCCTGCGACAGCATGGCCACCATCACGCGCTCCAGGAAGCGGTCCTGCCCGACCACGACGCGCTTGACCTCATAGAGGATCTGCTCCATCAGCGTGGCGGTGCCGGGGGTCTGGGAGGGCAGGTCCATGGGGCGGGCTCCGAATGACGGGAAAAGGGAAAAGGCGGCGTGCGGTGGATAAAAAAGAGCGCTAGAACGGCGGCATGCCGACCGCCGCCGCCGCGTTCTCGATGGGCACGGCGAAGCCGATGCCGATGAAGGTGCGCGCGGGCGTGGGGTTCAGGATGGCGGTGACGATGCCGACCACCTCGCCGTCGAGCGTGACCAGCGGCCCGCCCGAGTTGCCCGGGTTGGCCGCGGCGTCGAACTGGATCAGGTGCTGCAGCTCGCGCTTGCCTTCGGGCGAGTCGAACTCGCGCTCCAGCCCCGACACCACGCCGGCCGAGGCCGAGGGGCCGATGCCGAACGGAAAGCCCACCGCCACCACCGCATCGCCCGGGCGCAGGTTCTGCGTGGAGCGCAGCGGGGCGGCCACGAGGTCGTCGGGAATCTTGTGGGCCTGCAGCACCGCCAGGTCGTTCTCGGGCTGCACGCCGGTGACGCTGGCGCCGGCCTCCATGCCGTCGGAGAAGGTGATCTGCACGCGCGTGGTGCCCTGCACCACGTGCAGGTTGGTGAGGATGACGCCTTTGTCCAGGATCACCACGCCGGTGCCGATGCCACGCTCGACCTCCTTGCCCTTCTTGGTGCGGCCGTAGCCCACCACGCGCACCACCGACGGCGCGATGGTCTGCACCGCGCGCGCCGTGGCCGAGGGCAGGGGCTGCGTCTCCAGCGTGCGCAGCACGGCGGCGTCGATGTCCTTTTGCGTGAGGGGCGCCGGGGGCGGGCGCTGGCCCATCCAGACGCTGGCGGCCAGCAGCACCGACAGCAGCACGATGGCGGCCCACAGGGCGCGCTGGGTGTGAATGGGGGCGGGGGTGGTAACGCGCGGTGATGGCGGGGCCGGGGGAGCGCCTGCGGGCTCGGCGTGTGCGCCGTCCCCGCTGCGCCGGGCGGCGGTGGGCAGGCCACCGGCCGGGCCATGCGATGCGGCCTCGTGCGGTGGCGCCTCGGGGGCGCTGCGGCGGTCGGAGCGGGAGCTGCTGTAGCGGGGTGGCCTGGGCATGCTGACACCTCTGGAAGCGGGCGCGCCACGCAGGGAGGGAAGGAGGGGGCGGCGGCGGAACGGTCACGGTAGCACGGAAAAGCCCGCCGCGCATGTGACAGGGCGTATCGGCCCGGGCCATGCACCGCCGGGCCTGCCGCGTCGGGCATCATCCGCGCATGCACACCTGGATCGACACCCACTGCCATCTGGATGAGTTCGAGGCGCATGCCGGGCTGGCGCACCTCGACCAGATCCGTGCCGAGGCCGCGCGTGCCGGCGTCGCGCACTGCGTGTTGCCGGCGGTGGAGCTGGGCAACCTGGACGCCGTGCGCCGCCTGGCGCACCGCCATGGCGACAGCTACGCGCTGGGCATCCACCCGCTGTTCACCGGCCGCGCCGGCGACGGCGACGTGGACACGCTGGCCCAGGCGCTGCAGGCCCACCACGCCGACCCGCGCCTGGTGGCCATCGGCGAGATCGGCCTCGACTACTTCGTGCCCACGCTGGACGGCCCGCGGCAGGAGCGCTTTTACCGGGCGCAGCTGCAACTGGCCCAGCGCTTCGACCTGCCGGTGATCCTGCACGTGCGGCGCTCGGCCGACAAGGTGCTCAAGGGCCTGCGCGAGCGCCCGGTGCGCGGCGGCATCGCCCATGCCTTCAACGGCAGCCTGCAGCAGGCCCAGGCGTTCATCGCCATGGGATTCAAGCTCGGCTTCGGCGGGGCGGTCACGTTCGACCGCGCGCTGCAGCTGCGCCGGCTGGCGGCCGAGCTGCCGCTCGAATCGCTGGTGCTGGAAACCGATGCCCCCGACATTCCTCCGCACTGGCTCTACGTGACCGCCGCCCAGCGGGCCGCCGGCGCGCCGCCCGCGCGCAACGCGCCGGGCGAGCTGCCGCGCATCGCCGAGGTGGTGGCCGGGCTGCGCGGCATGCCGGTGGCGGAGCTGGCGCAGGCCACGCGGGCCAACGCCTGCGCGGCGCTGCCGCGGCTGGAGGCGCTGCTGGCGATCTGAGTCTTTTTGGCCGCCAGCGCAATAAGCACTAGGGCATATTGCTATGATATTTATAGTAACCCGCTGGCATCCCGTGCGCCTCGGCCCGGTCTCGCGACATCGCTGGGCCCGTCGATTCCCGGTCCCCCTCTTTTTCTCCCCAATGCCCCCCGATGATGGTCGCCATGGATTCCGCCTCCGATCCGCCTGATCCCCCGCACCCTGCACCCCCCGCGCCTTCCGGTCCCGTGCCGGCGGCGGCCCCGCGTCTTGTCGGGCTGGCGCCGGTCGTCTCGCCGCGCACCGTGGTGCTGCTGCTCGGCAGCTTTCCCGGCGCGGCCTCGCTGCGTGAGGGGCAGTACTACGGGCACCCGCAGAACCACTTCTGGCGCATCCTGCAGGCGCTGTGGCCGCAACCCGTGCTGCCCGGGCGTGACGACTACGCCGGGCGCTGCGCCTGGCTGCTGGACCGGGGCCTGGGCCTGTGGGACGTCTATGCGGCCTGCGAGCGCGAGGGCAGCCTGGACACCGACATCCGCAACGCCGTGGTGAACGATTTCCGGGCGCTGCGGGCGCAGTGCCCCCGCCTGGCCGCCATCGCCCACAATGGCGGGGAGAGCTTCCGGCACGCCAAGGCCGTGCGCACCCACCTGGGCCTGCCACCCGCGCTGCTGGAGGGCGGCGTGCAGTCCCTGCGGCTGCCCTCCACCAGCCCGGCCAACGCCTCGTGGAGCTTCGACGAGAAACTGAACGCCTGGGCTGCCGCCTTGGGCACTTATGGATTGGTGTGACGATTTGACCCGCAAGAAAAACGACAGCGAAGCCCTGCCCGAGGTGAGCGTCTCCGACGATGGCGAGGTGCGCCACCTGCACCTGGGCACGCCGTGGATCCAGGGCTCCATGCGCGTGGCCGAGCCCTTCGTGCTGGAGCTGGAATACGTGCAGCGCATGATGGCCTGGCTGCTCTTCGTCGAGCCCGCCAGCGTCACCAAGCGCCACGCCATGCAACTGGGCCTGGGCGCCGGTGCCCTCACCAAGTTCTGCCACAAGAAGCTGCGCATGTGCGCCACCGCCATCGAGCTCAACCCCCAGGTGCTGGCCGTGTGCCGCGCCTGGTTCAAGCTGCCGCCCGACGGCCCCAAGCTGCGCGTGATCCTGGGCGATGCCGCCGTGGAGATCCGCGACCCGATGTGGCTGGGCACGGTCGATGCCCTGCAGGTGGACCTGTACGACCACGAGGCCGCCGCGCCCGTGCTCGACAGCGCCGCCTTCTATGCCGACTGCCGCGCGCTGCTGTCCGAGGACGGCGCCATGACCGTCAACCTGTTCGGCCGCGCCTCCAGCTACGAGCGCAGCCTGGGCAAGATGGCCGAGGCCTTCGGCGCCGATGCGCTGTGGGCCTTCAAGCCCACGCGCGAAGGCAACACCGTGGTACTGGCGCAGCGCACGCCCACGCGGCCCAAGCGCGCCGAACTGATCGAGCGCGCCGAGGCCGTGCAGGCCCGCTGGGACCTGCCGGCCACCAAGTGGGCGCGCGTTTTCAAGCCGGTGGCCGCATGACGCGGGCCGCTCCGGCCTTCCGCCGTGGTAGGTGCTGGTGCTGCCGCCGCACCGCTGCGCTCGCCCTTCCTCTCCTTTGAACGAGGCCCGCCCATGAGCACCGCCACCCCCACCGACACCCCGACGAAGCCCCCTGCCTATACCGGGCCGCTGGAGTGGCGCCGGCTGGTGGACTGGCTGCGGGCCGACGGCGTGATCTCGGCCGAGGAGGCCGCCCGCACCATCGCCCGCTGCTCGCAGGCCGAAAGCCGCCAGCACCCGCTGGTGCGCCTGGCCAACGTGGCCATGGCCCGCGCGAGCGACGGCCGCCCGCTCGATGCCGAGCTGCTCACGCAATACCTGGCCCAGCGCAGCGGCCTGGCGTACCTGCGCATCGACCCGCTCAAGGTGGACGTGGGCCGCGTGGCCGACACCATGAGCGCCAGCTACGCCGAGCGCCACAAGGTGCTGCCCGTGCAGGTCACGCCCAAGGAGGTCGTGATCGCCACGGCCGAGCCCTTCATCGACGACTGGGTGGCCGAGGTGGAGCGCCAGGCGCGCCGCACGGTGCGCCGCGTGGTCGCCAACCCGCAGGACATCCAGCGCTTCACCGCCGAGTTCTTCGCGCTGGCCAAGTCGGTGCGCGCCGCGCAGAAGGCCGGCGGGGCCTCGGCGGGCAGCAGCTTCGAGCAGCTCGTGGAGCTGGGCAAGAGCAACAAGCAGCTCGATGCCAACGACCAGGGCGTGGTCAAGGTGGTGGACTGGCTGTGGCAGTACGCCTTCGACCAGCGCGCGAGCGACATCCACCTGGAGCCGCGCCGCGAGCAGGGCGTGATCCGCTTTCGCATCGACGGCGTGCTGCACCCGGTCTACCAGATGCCCATGGGCGTGCTCAACGCGATGGTCTCGCGCGTGAAGCTGCTCGGCCGCATGGACGTGGTGGAGCGCCGCCGACCGCAGGACGGCCGCATCAAGACCCGCAACCCGCGCGGCGACGAGGTGGAAATGCGCCTGTCCACGCTGCCCACGGCCTTCGGCGAGAAGATGGTGATGCGCATCTTCGACCCCGACAACGCGGTGAAGGACCTCGACGCGCTGGGCTTTTCGCAGCACGACGCCACGCGCTGGGAGGCGCTGGTCAAGCGCCCGCACGGCATCATCCTGGTGACCGGCCCCACGGGCTCGGGCAAGACCACCACGCTGTACTCCACCTTGAAGCGCGTGGCGACCGAAGAGGTCAACGTGAGCACGGTGGAAGACCCGATCGAAATGATCGAGCCCAGCTTCAACCAGACGCAGGTGCAGCCGCAGCTCGACTTCAACTTCGCCGAAGGCCTGCGCGCGCTGATGCGCCAGGACCCGGACATCATCATGGTGGGCGAAATCCGTGACCTCGCCACGGCCGACATGGCGGTGCAGGCCGCGCTCACCGGCCACCTCGTGTTCAGCACGCTGCACACCAACGATGCGCCCAGTGCCGTCACGCGGCTCATGGAGCTGGGCGTGCCGCCCTACCTCATCAACGCCACGCTGCTGGGCATCCTGGCGCAGCGGCTGGTGCGCACGCTGTGCAAGCAGTGCAAGCAAAAGGACGAGGCCGCCTCGGTCGAGGCGCTGGCCGAAGTGGTCAAGCCCTGGAAGCTCAACGGCGGCTACCAGCCCTACAAGCCCGTGGGCTGCGTGGACTGCCGCATGACGGGCTTTCATGGCCGCATGGGCCTGTACGAGCTGCTCACCGTGAGCGAGGCGCTCAAGGACCGCATCAACCAGGCGCCGTCCATCGACGTGCTGCGCCGCCAGGCCGTGCAGGACGGCATGCGCCCGCTGCGCCTGGCCGGCGCGCTGCGCGTGGCCGAAGGCATCACCACGCTCGAAGAAGTGATCGCCGCCACGCCGCCGCTGGAATAGGCCGCGCCGCCGCGCAGGGCTCCCGGGGGCCGGCTGCGCGCACGTTGTCCGTGCCGTGCCGGGCCCTTCATGCACCGCCTGCGGACGCTCTGCCGTAGCGCGCCGGCACGGCTTTTTCCGAGGCGCCACCCTGCGGTTTTCCCTAGGCGCTGGATAGGTGGAATCCACATCGATCCCGAGTGGACCGGACTGCACAATCGCCCGTCAAGTTCTTGTAAGGAGACGTTTTCGTGAAAATCAAGAGCCAGAAAGATTTCTTTTCGGGCCTCATGTTCATGGGGGTGGGCGTGGCCTTCGCGGTCGGCGCCTCCAACTACAACATCGGCACCGGCGCCCGCATGGGCCCCGGCTACTTTCCCCTGATCCTCGGCATCATCCTCGCCATCCTCGGCGTGGCGATCACGTTCTACGCCACGGTGGTGGAGAGCGTGGATGGCGACAAGGTCGGCAAATGGGCGTGGAAGCAGCTGTTCTTCATCCTGGCCTCGAACTTCGCGTTCGGCGTGCTGCTGGCGGGACTGCCCTCGTTCGGCGTGCCGGCCATGGGACTGATCGTCGCGATCTACGCGCTGGTGTTCATCGCCAGCCTGGCCGGCGACACGTTCAATGCCAAGGAAGTTTTCGTCCTCGCCACCGTTCTCGCGGTCGGCAGCTACGTGGCTTTCGTGTGGGCGCTGAAGCTGCAGTTCCCGGTGTGGCCCAGTTTCATTTCGGGTTGATCAGGAGCATCGAAAACCATGGAATTGTTTGACAACCTGGCGATCGGCTTCGGCGTCGCCTTCACGTTTCAGAACCTCATCTACTGCTTCGTCGGCTGCCTGCTGGGCACGCTGATCGGCGTGCTGCCGGGCATCGGGCCCGTGGCCACCATCGCCATGCTGCTGCCCGCCACCTACGCGCTGCCCCCCGTGGCCGCGCTGATCATGCTGGCCGGCATCTACTACGGCGCGCAATACGGCGGATCGACCACCGCCATCCTGGTGAACCTGCCGGGCGAATCGTCCTCGGTGGTGACCGTGATCGACGGCTACCAGATGGCGCGCAAGGGCCGGGCAGGGCCCGCGCTGGCAGCCGCCGGGCTGGGCTCGTTCTTCGCCGGCTGCGTGGGCACGCTGATCCTGGCCGCCTTCGCGCCGCCGCTGACCGAAGTCGCCTTCAAGTTCGGCCCCGCCGAATACTTCTCGCTGATGGTGCTGGGCCTGATCGGCGCCGTGGTGCTGGCCTCGGGCTCGCTGCTCAAGGCCGTGGCCATGATCGTGCTGGGCCTGCTGCTGGGCCTGGTGGGCACCGACGTGAACTCGGGCGTCGCCCGCTACAGCTTCGACATCCCTGAACTGACCGACGGCATCAACTTCGTCGTGATCGCCATGGGCGTGTTCGGCTACGGCGAAATCATCGCCAACCTGTCCAAGCCCGAGGACGACCGCGAGGTGTTCACCGCCAAGGTGCACGGCCTCATGCCGACCAAGGAAGACTTCAAGCGCATGATCCCCGCCGTGCTGCGCGGCACGGCGCTCGGCTCGGCCCTGGGCATCCTGCCTGGCGGCGGCGCGCTGCTGGCGGCCTTCGCGGCCTACACCATCGAGAAGAAGACCAAGCTGCAACCCGGCGAAGTCCCCTTCGGCAAGGGCAACATCCGCGGTGTGGCGGCCCCCGAGTCGGCCAACAACGCCGGCGCGCAGACCTCCTTCATCCCGCTGCTGACGCTGGGCATTCCGCCCAACGCCGTGATGGCGCTGATGGTGGGTGCCATGACGATCCACAACATCCAGCCCGGCCCCCAGGTGATGACGAGCAACCCCGAACTCTTCTGGGGCCTGATCGCCTCGATGTGGCTCGGCAACGCGATGCTGATCATCCTGAACCTGCCGCTGATCGGCCTGTGGATCAAGCTGCTGACCGTGCCCTACCGCTGGCTGTTCCCCTCCATCGTGCTGTTCTGCGCGGTGGGCGTGTACGGCACGAACAACAACACGTTCGACGTGTGGCTGGTCGGCATCTTCGGCTTCATCGGCTACCTGTTCCACAAGCTGGGCACCGAACCCGCGCCCCTGCTGCTCGGGTTCATCCTGGGCCCGATGATGGAAGAAAACCTGCGCCGCGCCCTGCTGCTGTCGCGCGGCGACTGGAGCGTGTTCGTCACGCGCCCCATCTCCGCCGGCCTGCTGGCCGCCGCCGTGCTGCTGCTCATCATCGTGCTGCTGCCGGCCGTGAAGAACAAGCGCGAGGAGGCCTTCGTCGAGGATTGACACTCGGTTGGGTACCCCTTCACGATTGAGAAAAACGGCACCTTCGGGTGCCGTTTTTCTTGGGTGTCTCGGGCGCCTTTGGATTTGCACGACCCGGCTTCACAAACCTTCAACCACTTCGCGCAGAACGTGGTCATAACGGGCAACACGTTGCGGCAGATGGCGCATGAGGGCGCCCCAGGGCGCGGCGGAGCGATTCTTTGCGGCGCCGTCCTCGGATGATGTGTACTACGCACGCAATCGGAGCGAAATGGACCGGCCGCCATCTGCATCGGTCTGGGGGCTCCCGCTGGACGAAGGCAACGGGCTCTTCTTCTGACATGCCGCTGGCATATCGGGGACGACACTCACGCTGGGTGGCGATCTCTGCGAGCCGGGCACGGCGGGCGGCTTTTCGCCATGGTCCTGTCAGGCAAGGGTGCTGGCCAACTGCGGTAAGGGGTCCACCCCCCCGACCCGTTGAACCATTCGATTCCCGGGGATGTGAAGGGGTTGAACTGAAAACGCTTGATGGCGTTTTTCACCTAGTGATTTGCACTTTTGGGTTTCGCACCGTGAGCAATTTTTTCGGGTTGTCATGTGATGCGGGGCGCACTGGCCGCCACGCTTCAGGCCATTGAAGCAATGAGGTAAACACCATGGGCGTAAGCTCTTCCAAATCAAGCGGGCGCTCCAGCGGACTGGGCCGTGACGTAGCTACAGCGAGCTTGCCCCCGCCACGCGATCAGCCATCAGCCATGCGTTCTGGCACTCAGAGCAGCAATAGTCACCTGAGTCACTTAGGTGAGTTGGGCCGCAATCGACCTGGGACATCCAGCACCGGCGTTGCAGCGCTACAGCCGGTACGGCAATCGCTCCCCTCTCCAGGGCAGGCGGCAGTGACCGATGTCCTGAAATTTGTGCGTGAAACCTACTACAAGCCCAACATGAAATCGGGCAATAAAGTAAAGGGCGAAGGTGGAGACGACGAAGTGCGCCGCCAAGAAATGGCAACGCAAGAAGTTATACGGATTCGGGAGCAGGACGATCCCGTCGCCGCCGCCATGGCGGGGAAGGCCCACCAATGCGGAGAATTGACGGATCTGGCCATATATCATCTGCAAAAGCGACATATCCAAGCCCAATGTCTATCGCTTGGCGAAGATGAAGAAGGAGATGCACTGCATGAAGTCGCCATCATTGGCCCTGCTTCAAATCCCTTGCCTGTAGACATGACGCAGTGGCATCCAGACGTGTATGTCTGCGATCCCTGGGCCAACATCGCATGCAGTGCCAGGGATTATCCTAAAGAGTTCGAGCAGAAGATGAAGAAGTGGCAGGATGCTGGCAAGCTGATTGGCTGTCCACCAGAAGGCTTCGTCCTGCCCAACAACGAGAAATGGGTGAATGGCGTGCTTTATGCAAAAAAAGAGGCTCTAGGGGCAGAGCTTCAATAGGCTGCGGATGTTCACTGATCACGGCGAAAGGCGATGTGGAATGGCGTCGCGTGAGGTCGTCAGCACCAAGGTGAAGGATACCCACGGCATGCATGGTCAAGGCATCACCGCTGAGTCCGGCAAGGGCGGGCAGTCCGTGCACTTCGGGGGGATGTTCTCGAACACCACGTCGCGCCCTGCACGCACCTTGTTCATGGGCGGGTTGAGGTACCAATACAACTGGCCGTTGATCCAGAGGTCCACCACGTCGCTGGTGCCTAGTAGTGTTCTTGGCTTTACGCGATAAAGCCGAATCACGTGGGGATAACGCATGTCCATGTGCGTTAAACGTTGAAGCCAGGAGGCTTCGTAGTAATCCAACCGGTACACACGGCGGGGGCTGTAGTGACTTCGATCGTAGGTGGGGGTAACGAAGTACCGCCCTGCGACGATCAATGCGATCGCGAGAGCCGTCCGCTTTAGAAAACCCGGTACTTTTTCTTCTCAGGGCATGATTTCGGCATCGGTCAGCGGTGGACAGTCGGCGCACTCCGGCGGAATGTTCTCGAACACCACGTCGCGCCCTACACGCACTTTGTTCATGGGCGGGTTGAGATACCAATACAACTGGCCGTTGATCCAGAGGTCCACCACATCGCTTTCGCCCAGCAGTGTTCTCGGCTCTACGCGATAAAGCCGAATCACGTGGGGATAACGCATGTCCATGTGGGTTAAACGTTGAAGCCAGGAGGCTTCGTAGTAGTCCAACCGGTACACACGGCGGGGGCTGTAGTGACTTCGATCGTAGGTTGGCGTCACGAAGTACCAGCCCCCGACGATCAAGGCAATCGCGAGAGCAGCCCGTTTTAGAAGACCCCGATATTTTTTCATTCCGCGCACCTCACTTCACCACTGGAATTTCAGCGGGAATGCCAGTCGAATCCTGTGCACATTCGATAGCACCATGAAGTCTCCACCTCGATGATTTTTTCCTCGCCATTGGCGAAAATCCTTGTTCTGCACGATGTACTTGTACCCTTGCACCGTGCTGGGAGGTTCATCCACTACGGCGTCATCAACGGGTACGTTCAGCCGCGTGCTGACACCACACTCCACGCCGCTAAAACCCCAGCAGCCTAATGGCTGGGAGATGAAGTTGCCGCCGTCGTTGAAGTCATAGGCATCACGCAAATAAAAGCCGAGCTCTTCGATTTCCACTTTGGCTTTGCCCGGTCCCTGGGGAAAAACCGTGCCCGATACCGCCACATTCATTTGTGCTTCTCCCATCGCGCCATAGAAGTCGTCCATGGGATCACTCCATCTGCCAAACGACAGGTAGTTGACTTGGCACGTGTCCTCCAGGATTTTGGCCGGCAGCGCGAGATTGCCTAAACGCCAGCACTGGTCCTGGCGCCCTCTGCTTTGGCGATCCACTCGGTCTTTCAGTTGGGCAATGCCTGCAGGGCTTGCCCATTTCGATCGCAAGCTGGCCATGGCCACCTGCACCCGTGCGAAACCTAATGCCCATTCCATCATGACGGTGCTTTCGTCGAGATGCTGAGCAGGAAGTTGACTCAGACGATTGGGGGGTTCGCTGAATTTCATTTCCTTTGTCATCTGGTATGCCGCACCTTTAAACCACCGCTCCATCAACGCCGCCGCGACCGGCCACCCCAAGCGCGAGCGCATCACCGATGGAATGTCCCGCAGCTGGAATAAACGAGTGGCATATTGCGGCGCGTTCTTGCGCCCAAGCATGGACTGCAGGGCCTCCTGCGGCGCCTTCAGAAGATCGACCATTTCCCGACTCCCTTTGTTTTCCAGTAACGCTGAGGCTTGCGCGACCGGGGCAGATTATGGAGAGGAAATGGCTTGAATCCCGCAGAGGTACTCCATGAATGGGTTGCGAGACGTAACTGTTCAGCAAATCAACGCGGTGTTTCACGATGCCGCCCCGCGGTGCCCTGGGTGCGGCTGCGGATAACTGCGACCCCGCCGGTATCGCCGATCGCGGGGCGGGCCGCGCACAGGGCCGATGGCTGTGCCGCCGCCTGCGTGCGACACTGAATGAATGCGCACCCGGCCAACGCACCGGGCTGCCCAACCCGCCGAATCCATGCAGCAGTCCACACCCCCCGATACCGCGCGCTCCACGGCCCCTGCCGTCGAAGCGTCCGCTTCCGTTCCAGCACAGCCCTCGGGGCCTTTGCCCGCGCCCAATGCCGGCGTGGCCGCCGGCATGGCCCTGGCCCTGGTCGGCGCCATCGCCTTCAGCGGCAAGGCCATCATCGTCAAGTTGGCCTATCGCCACGGCGTGGACGCGGTCACGCTCATCATGTACCGCATGCTGTTCGCACTGCCCATCTTCGCGGCCATGGCGTGGTGGGCCAGCCGGGGCAAGGCGCCGCTCACGCGCCGCGACTGGGCGGGGGTGGCGTGGCTGGGCTTCACGGGCTACTACCTGGCGAGCTTTCTCGACTTTGCCGGGCTGGCCTACATCAGTGCCAGCCTGGAGCGGCTGATCCTGTACCTCAACCCCACCCTGGTGGTGGTGCTGGGCTGGGTGCTGTATCGCCGCAGCATCCGCTGGGGGCAGGTGCTGGGCATGGCGATCAGTTACTGCGGCGTGGTGCTGGTGTTCGGGCACGAGGCGGGATTGCAGGGCGCGTACGTGGCCTGGGGCGTGCTGCTGGTGTTCCTGTCGGCCGTGAGCTATGCGGTCTATCTGGTGTACAGCGGCGAGATGGTCAAGCGCATCGGCTCGCTGCGCCTGGTGGGCCTGGCGACCACGGTGGCCTGCATTTGCTGCCTGCTGCAGTTCGCGGTGCTGCGGCCGCTGGGCGCGGCGGTGGTGGCGCCCGAGGTGCTGTGGCTGTCGCTGCTGAACGCCACGCTGTGCACGGCGGTGCCCGTGCTGCTGGTGATGATGGCCATCGAGCGCGTGGGCGCGGGCCTGGCCGCGCAGGCCGGCATGGTGGGGCCGCTGTCCACGATCCTGATGGGCGTGTGGCTGCTGGACGAGCCGTTCACGCTGTGGGTGGCGTCGGGCACGGCGCTGGTGCTCACGGGCATCTTCGTCTTCACCCGCATGGCGGCGCGCAAGCCCGCGGGCTGACGCCTCGGTGAGCCGGTGCACAGCGGCGGGCATTCCCCTTGCCCGGCGCTGGCGTGCGGCGCTTCGTATCATGGTCCTTCGATCATCGGCGCACCTGGGGCAGGGCGCGCGATGCATCCCTGTGTGATTCGCAACGGGCCGGGCGCGCCGGCCGTGAAAGGAGACTATGGACCTGGGTATTGCCGGTAAATGGGCGTTGGTGTGCGGCGCCAGCAAGGGTTTGGGGTATGGCTGCGCCGAGGCGCTGGTGCGCGAGGGCGTGAACGTGGTGATCAACGCCCGCAACCCCGAAGCGCTGGAGCAGGCCGCCGCGCAACTGGTGGCCGCGGCGGCGAACGAGTCGGCCACGCTGGCGCACAAGCACCCGCAGCCGGTGGTGCTGGCCGTGGCGGCGGACATCACCACGCCCGAGGGGCGCGCTGCCGCGCTGTCGGTGGCGGGCGGGCCCGGGGCGGCGTTCGATATCGTGGTGACCAACGCGGGCGGCCCGCCGCCGGGCGACTTCCGCGACTGGGACCGCGATGCGTGGATCAAGGCGGTGGACGCCAACATGCTCACGCCGATCGAGCTGATCAAGGCCACGGTGGACGGCATGGCAGCGCGGGGCTTCGGGCGCATCGTCAACATCACGTCGAGCGCGGTGAAGGCGCCCATCGACATCCTCGGGCTGTCCAACGGCGCGCGCAGCGGCCTCACGGGTTTCGTGGCGGGCGCCTCGCGCAGCTCCATTGCAGCGAAGGGCGTGACGATCAACAACCTGCTGCCGGGCAAGTTCGACACCGATCGCCTGTCGGCCAACATCCAGGCGACCGTCAATAAGACCGGCAAGAGCGAAGACGAGGTGCGCCGCGCGCACCAGGCGGCCATTCCGGCGGGCCGCTACGGCACGCCGCAGGAGTTCGGGGCAATCTGCGCCTTCCTGTGCAGCGTGCAGGCGGGCTATTTGACGGGGCAGAACGTGCTGGCCGACGGCGGGGCGTTTCCGGGAACGTTCTGACTTGGGGGCCGCTTCTGGAGCGGCGGCCCCTTCAAGCCCGCAGCCGGGCCCCGTCGGCGGCCGCTTTGCGCCGCCGCTGTTCGCCCAGGCGCAGGCCGAGCACCAGGCTGGCGAGGAACAGCGCGAGCGCCAGGTACGCCTGCAGGTAGTAGCCCCAGCCCTGTTCGGCATACAGGTACGGCCCGACGTCGGTGGAATGGATCTCCAGCAGCAGCCCGGCGAACCACAGCGCGGGCACCACGGCCAGCGCCGCGCCCAGCCACCGCCGCCAGGCCATGCCCGCCATGCACACGGCCGAGGCGCCCAGGGCCACGGCCCAGATGTGCCACAGGGCCGGCGTCTTGTCGCTGACTTCGGCCAGGGCGAGGCCCGGCATCAGCGCCAGGGCAAGGAGGGCGGTGGTGCGGGCCTTCATTCGGCCGGGTAGCGGACGGTGAGCGGTATGTAGCATTCGTGCAGGCCCCCCAGTTCGCTCTTGAGCTTCTCGACGAACTTGTCGATGTGCACGGTCAGGTCGATGCAGCCGGCGCTGCCCGGCGTCGAGCCGCCGTGGATGAAAAAGCCGCCGCGCCCGTAGGTCTCGGTGTCCGGATAGGGGTGGATGGTCAGGCGGAAGTTGCCCCAGGCCGCACGCGGCGAGCGGTACAGGTTCTTGAGCCAGTTGTTGGACCACATCTCGGACGGCTGAATCCAGTAGTCCCCCGCGGGGATAGGCCCGGCGTTGCGGGTCTTCTGCCATTCGGTGGAGTAGTCGAAGTGGCCGTTCTTGGGCTTGCCGGACACGGCGGGCAGCGCGAGGACGGATTGCGTGCCCGTGCCGCGCAGGACCTTTCCGTCGAATTGCAGTGCGATTTTCGATTGCAGGCATCCGGGGGCATGGGGTCGGCTGCGCTCCAGGGCGTAGGTATCTGACATGGCAAGTGCGAAGGGGTTGGGGCCGCGCGAAGGGGGCGCAACGGGCAGGGTGCCCGGGGCGGCTCGGCGCGGCCGGCCGATTCTAGGAGGGGGCTCTGCCATGGCCGGTGCGCTTTTGTAATGCGCGGTGTCTGGACGTATCGGGCCGCAGCGCCACACGGTGGCATATGGGCCGCGGGCCCCATGGGCCTGCAGGCGCGCGGTGGCGCTACACCGACCAGGTGCGCGGCCGCTGCGCCGCCATGCCCCAGCACTGCGCGCGCCAGGCCGCCCACACGGCCTGCAGCAGGCCCATGGCGGGCTCCACCACGGGCGCGAGCACCCGCACCACCACCACGTTCGGATGGGGGCTGGTGGCGCCGGCCGTGGCGGCCAGCGGGTGCGCCTCGATGGCGGCGCGGGCGGCATCCAGCGCGCCTTCGCGCCGCTCGCGCGGCAGGGCTTCGCCCGCGATGAAGAAGATCGACGCCATGCAGCGGTGCCCCGCCAGGCCCAGCGCGCCGTCGAGCAGCAGCCGGTCGGCCGCGTCGATGCGGCCGCGCTCCAGCCACACGCCCGGCACCTCGATGTGCTGGGTGAATCGGCCCGATTCGAACGGCTGCCCGGCGTGGGGCAGCCCGAGCGCGGTGACGTCCCAGCCCAGGCATTCGGCGCCCGGGGCCACCTCCAGCGTGAGCCGGTTCTCGGCCTGGCAGGCGTTGTAGCAAAGGGCTTCGAGCGGCAGCCATTCGAGCCGCGCGCCGGGCGCCAGCACGGCGTGCGCGCGCTGCAAGGCGGGAGCACCGGTGGATCGGTAAAAGCGCGTGGCGCCGGGGGTGGTGACCAGGCCGTGCGCGCCGGCCGCGACGGTGGTGCGGATGTCCAGCGTGTCGCCCCCCACCAGCCCGCCGGGCGGGTGCACCAGCACGTTGTGGCACACCGCATCGCCTTCGGGGTACAGGCTTTGCAGGATGCGCAGCGGGCCGCCGTGTTCGAAGCGTGCCACCGTGCGCTCGGCCTCGCGGCGGTAGTCCAGTTGCAGGTGGGCGTGCCAGGTCATTCGGTTGCTATCAAATCGTGAGCTAGACCGGCATGATATACGCCGGCGCCGGGGCGATTCGGTGCTTGTCTCTCGGGGTCAGGCTTTCCACGCGCCCTGGTGCGAGGCCGATGCCTCGTCGATCAGCGCGGGGCCGATGCATTCGATGGCATGGGCCGAGGCGGCGAACACGTCGCGGCACGACAGCTCGGCGTCGCGCTGGTCCAGCCGCTCGCCGCGAAAGGCGCGCAGCCGCACGGCGTCGATGCCGTACACCACGCGCCCGATGTTGGCCCAGAAGATCGCGCCCGCGCACATCACGCAGGGCTCGCCGGACGAGTACAGCGTGGCCTGCGCGAAGGCCTCGCGCGGATGGTGCGGGCTGGCCAGGCGCACGGCCGAGGTCTCGGCATGCGCGGTGCAGTCGCCCGTTTCGCCGTTGGCGTTCCAGGCCTCGGCCAGGATGCGATCGTCCGCACCCACGATGACGGCGCCGAACGGGCGGTTGCCGCGCGTGCGGGCCTGGCCGGCGAGCGCGATGGCGCGGCGCAGGTACAGGCCGTCGCGCGGGGCGAGGGGGACTTCTGCGGGCAGCAAGGCCGTGGCGGGCTGGGGTGAAGGGGCGAGGGTTTTCATCGAAAGGCCTCCGCTTTCAGGCCGGCACCTTGCGCTCACCCGCAGCGGGCAGGAACGCCGGGTTGAACACCCGTTCGGCCGCCGGCTTGCGGGCCAGGCCGAACGTGGTGGCGATTTCGTCGATCTGCCGGGCCAGCACTTCGGGGTTCACGCTGCCCAGGCCGATGGCCTGCGTTTCGGCGGTGGCGAGGTATTGCCGCGTGATGGCCCAGCGGGCGCGCTCCATGTCCATGTTCAGGATGGGTTCGCGCGCCTTGATGGCGGCCAGCGCGGCGTCGGGATTGGCCAACGTTTCGCGCAGCGCCCGGTTCGTGGCGCGCAGGAAGGCCCGCGCCACTTCGGGGCGCTCCTGCAGCAGCCGGCCGGCCAGGATGGCGTTGCCATAGAGGTTCAGCCCGGTCTTGCCGTATTCGAGCACGGCCAGGTCCTGCGGCGGCATGCGGGCGAACAGGGATACCGCCGAGTCGTGGAAGTAGGTGGCCGCGTCCACGTCGCCGCGCACCATCACGTTGTCGCGCGCGCTGAAGTCGGTGGTCACCCACTGGAACAGGTCGGGGCTGGTGTTGAGCTGGCGCGCCACCATGGGCCAGCTGCGGCGCGTGGATTCCACGGCGGCGGCGGCCACCCGCTTGCCCTTGAGCGACTGGAAGTCGGTGGTCACGCCGCGGTCCTTGCGGCCGATGATGACGAAGGGCGCGCGGTTGTAGTACTGGTAGATGGCCTGCACGGGCGCGTCGGCGTTCTGCGCGTGGAACTCGGCCAGCGCGCTGATGTCGCCCAGCCCCAGGTCGTAGGCCCCGCTGGCCACGCGCGTGATCGAGGCCACAGAGCCCGAGCCCACGTCGATGCCCACGTCCAGCCCCTCGTCCTTGTAGTAGCCGTTGGCGGCGGCCAGGAAGAACGGCGCGGTCTGGCTGGTCACGCGGAAGTCGAGCGTGAACTTGAGCGGAGTGGCCTTGCTCTGGGCGTGCACGGCGGGCGCGGCCAGTGTGGCGGACAGGAGGGTGGTGGCGGAGGTGGCGAGGAATCGGCGGCGTTGCATGGCGGTGGCTCCAGGTTCGGACGTGACAACCGGCCACGGCGCATCTGCGCCGTGCATCGGTGCGAACTGAGCAATTTCCGGGCAACGGCGCCGTGGGGGAACGGACCGGGCTGAACGCTTCTACTCGGGGGCGGCGTTGCATGAAGCGTGCCTGCACGACGCAGTTCGGCCCCATCAGGGTGGGCGGGCGGGGCGTGGCCGATGCCTGTCGCCGCTGGTGCATTTTCGGCAGGGCCGGCACGCGGGTGGTGCATTGCCGTCCCCGTTGCGGTGAGGCGGTGCGCGGTGGCACGTGCAGCCGCTGCGCCATGGCCTGCCCACCCGCTGCGCACGGATTGGCCTGCGATTTGCTTGCATGCCCCGCAAGAGTAGAAGCGTTCAGCCCGATGGCCCGCCCCGTGCAGGCCCATCGGCGGGTCATTGCTCTTGAAGCCGGTGGTGGCCGCCGGCGCGCCGTTGCCGTCCTGGCGAATGCGTGCCGCCGGGCGCCGCCTTTGTCCCCTTCAAGAGCCCCGTGGCGCGTACCTGTCTGGCCGTGTCCGCCATGGGCCTTGGTTCATCCGACGAGGAAACCCGCCATGCAGCAGAGTACCGCCACCCACCCCGCCACCCACCCCGCCATCTCCCATGCCGACCCCGTAGACGCCACCGCCGATGTGCGCGGCGAACTGGAAAAGGAAGCCCGCATGGGCGGCATGGGCGCCGAGACCAGCGCCCGTGAAATCCGCTGCATCGACCTGTCCGACTTCGAACACCGCAAGGCGGAGATTGCCGATCAACTGTGGAGCGCCTCGGTCGAGATCGGGTTTTTCCAGGTCACCGGCCACGGCATTGCCGTGGAAGACATCCGCCACGCGTTCGCGCGCGCCCAGGCGTTCTTCGACCTGCCGCGCGAGACCAAGGCGCAGTGGCCGCTGGCGCGCAACGCGGGCTGGGAGCACAAGGCGCAGGTGCGCCCGTCCACGCGCACGCCGGACCAGAAGGAGTCCTACCAGGTCACCCGGCCGCGCATGGCGGGCCTGTGGCCCAGCGAGGCCGAGCTGCCGGGCTTTCAGGAGGCCACCTTGCGCTTCGAGGCGCAGTGCTGGCACGTGGGCATGCAGCTGCTGTCGTGCTTCGCGCATCGGCTGGGGTTCGATCCGGACTTCTTCACCCGCGCGCACGACCCGTCGAGCGCGGCCTACCAGAGCACCCTGCGCATGCTCCACTACTTCGCCGTGGACCCGGCGCTCAAGGACGAGCTGGGCCTGTGGCGCGCGGGGGCGCACACGGATTTCGATTGCCTCACGCTGCTGTTCCAGCGCCCGGGCCAGGGCGGGCTGCAGGTGCTGCCCGGCAAGGAGATGGAGAGCCGCCAGTGGACCAGCGTGGAGCCGGCCGAAGGCGTCATCACCTGCAACATCGGCGACATGCTGACGCGCTGGAGCGACGACCAGTTGCCCAGCAACTTCCACCGCGTGCGCAATCCGCTGCCGCACGAGTACCAGGGCGCGCGCTACAGCCTGGCGTTCTTCTGCCAGGCCAACGAGGATGCCGTGGTGGAAGGGCCGGGCCGCAAGTACCCGCCGATCACCGCAGGCGACTACCTGCGCCAGCGCATCACGGCGAATTTCGCCAAGTACTGAAGAGCGGCTGCGCCGGTGCTAGTCCGTGGCCGTCAGCGGCGCGGGCATGGTTTCGGACTGGCCGCGCGCCGGCAGGACGATGTGAAAAATGCTGCCCTGGGCCGCGTTGCTGGCATGGATGCGGCCGCCGAAGGCCTCGACGATCTTGCGGCAGATGGCCAGCCCCAGGCCCGTGCCGCCGGAGCCGTCGCGCGTCTTGCTCGACTGCACGAAGGCTTCGAAGATGCGGTCCAGTTCCTCCTCGGGCACGCCCGGGCCGCTGTCCTCGATCTCGATGTGGATCTGCCCCAGGGCGTCGATGAAGCCGCGCAGTTCGATGGTCGAGCCCCCGGGCGAGAACTTGATCGCGTTCGCCAGCACGTTGCGCACGACCTGCTGGAACCGCAAGGGGTCCGCCTTGGCGACCAGCGGCAGGTCCGGCAGGTCCAGCTGCAGGTACAGCCGGTGCCGGGCGAGCAGGGGATCGAACTCCCGCGCCACCGAGCGGATGAGCCCGCGCAGGTCGGTGCGCTCCAGGTGGAACGTGCCCACCGTGCTTTCGATCTTGGCCACGTCCAGCAGATCGTTGACCAGCGTGAGCATGCGCTGCCCGGCGGAGTGGATGTCGGTGAACATGCCGCCCAGCCGCGCATCCGCCGGGCTGCGCAGGGTGCCCAGTTCGGCGAACCCGATGATCGACTGCAGCGGCGTGCGCAGCTCGTGGCTCATGTTGGCCACGAACTCCGACTTGGTGCGCGAGGCCTCCTCGGCCGCGTTGCGCGCCTCCTGGATGGCGCGCTCGGCCATGCGGAAATCGGTCACGTCCATCAGGATGCTCAGCACGCCGGTGGCATGGTCCATCTCGTCCGTCAGCACCGCCTTGAAAACGCGGGCGTCGCGGTGGGAGCCGTCCCCGTGCAGCAGCCGCGTCTCCAGCGTCATCTTGCCGCCATGCATCAGCAGGTGCTGGTTCGCCTCGACCACCACGTTGGCCTCGTCGAGCGGCAAAAAGGCATGCAGCCGCTCGCCGATCACCTGCGCACGGGCCATGCCCTTGTATTCCTCCCAGGCGCGGTTCACCAGCACCACGCAATGGTTGCCGTCGGTCAGGGACATGGGCAGGGGGTTGGTGTCGAGCAGCAGGTTCTGGAAGGCCAGTTGGGCCTGCAGCTTGAGCTGGGCCTGCCAGCGCTCGGTCACGTCCACCGCGCTGCCGGCAAAGCCGGCGATGCGCCCTTCGCTGATGAGCGGGGCCACCGCCAGTTCGAACAGCAGATGGCGGCCGTCGGCGCTGCGGATGAGGGCCTGGCAGGTGCGCGCCTGGATGGTGGATTCGGTGTCCAGCATGGCCACGACCTCGCTGCGGCTGGCCGGGTCCACGATGTCCGCCAGCGTCTGCCCCACGGCGTGCGAGGGGCTGCGCCCGCTGATCGTGTCCCACCGCGCGTTGGCGT
This sequence comes from Acidovorax sp. NCPPB 3576, assembly GCF_028473605.1. Lineage (NCBI taxonomy): Bacteria > Pseudomonadati > Pseudomonadota > Betaproteobacteria > Burkholderiales > Comamonadaceae > Acidovorax > Acidovorax sp. NCPPB 3576. The sequence goes on from NZ_CP097267.1 coordinate 1,112,887, forward strand.
AGGTGATGACGCCCTGGGCATCGGTGCGAAAGATCAGCTCCTGCACGCTGCTGATCAGCACCGCCAGATCGTGCTGGCTCTGCGCGATTTTTCGCTGTGCCTGGTTCATCGAGCGCTGCGCGGCCTCGCGCGCGCGCAGGCCGCGCCAGGCCGTGGCGGTCAGCACGAGGGCCAGCAGCACGGCGGCCAGGCCGATGCCCAGCATGCTGCGGGCCTCCTGCAGCCACCGGTCCTGCGCCATCGCGTAGGGCTCCTCGACGATCGCCACCAGCGGCTTGTCGCGCGAGGCGCGGAACGCCACGATGCGGTCGCCGCCCAGCACGCCCGCGCCGGTGTAGCTGGCGTAGTCGCGCTGGGGCAGGTAGCTGTGGAAGATGGGCAGGCTGTCGATCCGTCGGCCCATCAGCTTGGCGGCGGGGGCAGAGGTGGCCAGCACCTGGCCGTCGTCGCTGGCGATCACCGCGTCGTAGCTGAGGGACTCCAGCGTGAGGTACTGGAAGTTCGACAGCGCGCCGGGGTTCACCAGGCCCACGAGCATCAAATCCCTGCCGCCGTTGTTGCGAAAGCCGCGCAGCAGCGGGATGAACGACATGCCCGGGGGTGCCACGTCGGGGGCCGTGGTGCGGCGCAGGCTGCCCAGGCTGCGGCCCGGCACCAGCGGGCCGATCCGCTGGTGTTCTTCTTCCACCCAGGGCCCCAGGCCCGTGACGTCGATGAAGGTGCCGGCCTCGCCAAGGAAGGTGCTGGCGATCACCAGGCCCTTGGTGTCCACCACCGCCACGCCCCGCATGAAGGGCAGCCCCGCCAGCACCTGTCGCATCGCATTCTCCATCGCCGGCGGGCTGGAGGGGGCATCGGTCAGGGCCTGCGAATGCGCGAGCACGCCCAGCGCCATGTCGCCGGCGTCGAAGGTGCGGGCGGCCTGGTCTTCGATAATGCGGGCCAGCAACTGGGCCTGCACCTGGCTGGCCGCCACCGTCGCGCGCATGTCGTTGGCGGCGAGGAGGGCCATCGCCATGGCGGCCAGCAGCGCTGCCGCCAGGCCGGCCGCGAGGACGAGGGAACTGACCGGCAGCCCGCGAAACCGCAGTGCCGGCTCTGCCGCCAACGAGGAGGGGGAGGGGCCGCGGGGCTTCATGTCAGGGCTCGATCACTTGGCTCAGGCCGTTCTTTTCCGCTGCGGCCTTGAGCCGGCCGTCGCGCTTGATGCGCGCCACGAAATCGTTCATCTTGCCGAGCCAATCGCCGTCGCCGGGGCGAACCGCATAGGCGTACGGGATGACCCGGATGGGCCGCGACGGAACGAGCAGCTTGGCCCAGTTGGCGTTGTCCAGCAACTGGCGGCTGTAGAAGTAGTTGGTCATGAACACATCCACGCGGCCCGAGATGAGTTCCTGCTCGCGCGTGGCGGGCGCATCGACCGGCACCACCATCGCGTGCTGCAGTTGCGCCGTCATGAGCGGGCCCGTCAAGGTGCCCTGCTGCACGCCCACCCGCACGCCTGGGCGATCGATGTCGGACCACTGCGCCACCACGGCATTGTTCTTGGTGGTGATGGCATACACATCGCTGTGCAGGTAGGGCCGCGTGAAACTCAGCACCTGCTGGCGCTGCGGCGTCACGGCGATGGCGGACATGGCCACCTCGCACCGCTGGCTCGTCAGGTCGGCCACCAGGGTCGGAAACGACGAATCCACGTATTCGATGCGTGCGCCCAGGTCTTTCGCGAGTTCGGCCGACAGGTCGATGTCGATGCCCTTCAGTTCGCGCGTGCGGGGATGGCGGTAGGTCACACCGTAATAGGCGGGCCAGATGCAGACCCGCAAGACCCCGGTCGAGCGCACCCGCTCGGCCACCGGCCCCGCGTGCGCGGCCGGCCACCCGGCCAGGCAGGCCCACCCGAGCAGCGACAGTGAAAGGGCGATCCGCTTCATGCCATCCATTTTCTTCAGGGCCGGGCCCTGAACGGGTCGGGACGCGCGATGTCCCCGAGGTGTCGGCTGGCGAGGCCCGCGGCCTGGAGGATCAGCGCATCATAGGGGCCGCAGCGCTTCGGGAGGGCCGGCAGGGCGGGCGTCTCCCACGGCGTTGTGCCGGATTCTCGCCGGACGCTCATGCAGAGACGATCAGTGGTGCAGGCCATGGCAGCAGATGGTGGAAAAATGATAAAAATAAAAATCGACGCCGTTTGCCGATTTTAATCATAAAAATCATTTTTATCATCTTTAAATTGGTTTGTTTTGAACCCAACAGCGGCACAATTCACGCATGGCAATATCTGCTCCTGAGATCCCCGACGCGACCGATCACTGCACCACCCTGGAGGTGGCCAAGCTGCTCGGCATGGCCGTTCGATCCGTTCAACTCATGGTGGACCGGGGAGAACTGCAAGCCTGGAAGACACCCGGCGGGCACCGCCGCATCTCCCGCGCCTCGGTGCAGCAATGGCTGCAGGGCAACAAGGCGGCGCCCGCCGTGCCGCACACCCGCCGCGCGAGCGACGCACGGCCTGGAGAGGACTCCGCCGCGCCCAAAAAGCCCTTGCTGCTGCTCATCGAGGATTCGACGCACTTTCAGAACCTCATCCAGCTCATCGTGCAGCAGCAGTTTCCCGAGCTGGCGCTCCAGGTGGCCGACGACGGCATCGCCGGGCTGGCCCTGTACGGGCAATTGCAGCCCGACATCCTGATCGTGGACATCTTGCTGCCCGGCCTGGATGGCGCGACGCTGATCACCACGCTGCGCTCGCACCCCCAGTTCGCGCGCAGCGAACTCATCGTGGTGACCTCGCTCGACGAATCGCAGCGCGCGCCCTACGCCTTCGCGCTGCAAGGCGTGGCCGTGATCCACAAGCCGCGCCTGGTGGCCGAATTGCCTGCCGCGCTGCAGGCCTGCCTGGAGACGCTGCGCCGTGGATGAGCCGGTCGTCCTCCTGGTGGAAGACGATGCGCTGGTGTCCCGCTTCGTCGGCATGGTGCTCGACGATCTGCCGATCCGCCTGCAGGTCTGCAGCAGCGTGGAACAGGCGCTGCAGTTTCTGGCGGAGCAGCGCGTTCAATTGGTCATCACCGATCTGATGATGCCCGGCGAGTCCGGCATGGGGCTGATCCAGCGCATGACCGCCGACCGCGCCCTGGCCGCCGATGCCAAGGTCGTGGTGTTCAGCGCGGGCTTGAACACCAAGGTGCGCGAGCAGCTCGCATCGATGAACATCTGGCGCACGCTGGCCAAGCCCGCCTCGGTGGGCGACCTGCAAGGCTGCGTGCGGGATGCGCTGCAACTGGCTGGCCAAAAAGCGCCCACGTCCCCGCCGTCCGAGCCTGCCGCCCCGGCAGCGCCGGGCCTGGCGGAACACGAAGCCCTCGCGGTGGCCACGCACTTCGCCCACAACCGGCCCCTGTTCGAAACCTACCGTGAACGTTGTTTCGTGCAGTTCCCCAGGGATTGCGCGGAAGGCGACCAGGCCGCTGCCGTGGCCGACCTGGCCGTGCTGCGCCGGCTGGCGCACAACCTGCGCACCGTGCTGCTCACGCTCGGGCGCACCGAGGGCCACCAGGTGGCCACCCGCCTGGAAGAGGCCGCTTGCGCCGAAGACGCCCCGGCCGCCGTGGCGGGCTGGAAGGCTTTGCGGGAGCATCTGGCCCCCTGAGTCTGCGGGCCGTTGCCCGCGGTGTTTGCCGAACGGCGTTGCAGCCTTCACGCTGGCGCGCCCCGGCCCGGGCTTGTGCCGACCACTTCACGGCATGACCCAGCGGTCCGCCGCTGCCCGGATGTGCGAGCGCATGGCCGATTCCGCCAGCAAGGGGTCGCGCGCCGCGAGGCAGCGGTAGATCTGCTCATGCTCGGCCAGGGCCGCATGCCACGTTGGCTGGCCTTCCAGTCGCTCGCGCATGTGGCTGGCCAGCGGCCCGCGGCGCTCGTCGAACAGGCTGCCCACCAGTCGCACCAGCACCGAGTTGCCGGTCATCTCCGCGATGCGCACGTGGAACTCGCGGTCGTGCTCCAGCACGTCGCGCCCGGCCGCGATGTCGGCGCGCATGGCGTCGATGCTCGCCTGCACGCGGGCGAGGCCCTCCGGCGTGGCATGCACGCACGCCAGCACGATGACCGCCCCCTCCACCGCACCGCGCGCCTGCATCAGCTCGGCCGGGCTCTCGCCCATGGACGGGGGCAGGGCGGAGCGCCGCAGCGCGCGGCTGCACACGTACACGCCCGAGCCCATGCGGATCTCCACGCTGCCTTCGATCTCCAGCGCGATCAGCGCCTCGCGCAGCGAGGGGCGTGACACGCCCAGCTGCTGCGCCAGATCGCGCTCGGGCGGCAGGCGGCTGCCTTCCCGGTAGTCGCCCTGCTGGATCAACAGGCGCACCTTGTCCGCGATCTGGTGGTACAGGCGCCGGGATTCGAAGGCTTTGGAAGAATCGATCATCAAGGGAATGGTGAAATTGGCCAGACCATATGGCCTGACCAAAAAAGGGATTGCGCGCAGTGTAGGGGGTGAATTCACCAGATTCCAAGCATTGGATCGCTGAAAGCCCTGCGGCTGGGGTTAACCCGGTAAGGCCAATTTGAATTTGGCGCTCAAATTGGCCTTACCAGAAACCCCTGCGATGGGCCGCCGAGCGGTCCGAACGCCGACACTGCCTTGAACTACGCTTTCGACTTCTCCGCGCCGCTGGCCTACTGGCCCGACCTCCTGGCAGGGGCGTGGACCACGCTGTCGCTGTCGCTGGCATCGACCTTCTTCGGCTTCCTGGTGGGCGTGTTCTGCGCCCTGGCCAACACCGGCCGCTCGCGCTGGCTGGCCCGGCTGGCGGGGGTGTACATCGAGGTCATCCGCAACACGCCGCTGCTGGTGCAGGTGTTCATCGTGTACTTCGGGCTGGCCTCGCTGGGCCTGCAGGTGGGCGCGTTCACGGCGGCCATCGTGGCGCTGGTGGTGAACGTGGGGGCCTACACCAGCGAGATCGTGCGGGCGGGCATCGAGTCGATTCCCAAAAGCCAGCTGGAGGCGGCCGAGTGCATGGGCCTGTCGCGCTGGCAGACGCTGCGCCACGTGGTGCTGCCGCCGGCCATCGAGCGCGTGTACCCGGCGCTGTCCAGCCAGTACGTGCTGCTGATGCTTGCCTCGTCGATCTGCTCGCAGATCTCGGCGGAGGAACTGACGGCGGTCGCCAACCGCATCCAGTCGGACACCTTCCGCTCGGTGGAGACCTATCTCATCGTGGCCGCGGCGTATCTGGCGATGTCGCTGGTGATGCGCGGCGCGCTGTGGCTGGTGGCCATGGTCGCCTTCCCGCGCCGCCGGCGTCTGGGCACCCCCCTTTGAAAGCCGCAGGCACGCACCATGGGCTTTCTCAACGCATCGCACTTTCAATTCCTGTTCAACGGCCTGCTGTGGACCGTGGGGCTTTCGCTGCTGGCGTTCGCCGGCGGCGGGCTGCTCGGCTTTGCCGTGGCGCTCGGCAGCTCGTACGGGCCACGCTGGTCGCGCCTGGCCGTGTCTCTCTACATCAAGCTGATCCAGGGCACGCCGCTCCTGGTGCTGCTGCCGCTGGCGTATTTCGGCCTGCCCTCGCTCGGGTTCGACGTGGCGCCGCTCACGGCGGCGGCGCTGGCGCTGTCGATCTACGTGTCGGCCTACCTGGGCGAGATCTGGCGCGGCTGCATCGAGTCGGTGCCGCGCACGCAGGCCGAGGCCGCCGAGTGCCTGGCCCTGCGCTGGCACCAGCGCGTGTGGCACGTGATCCTGCCGCAGGCCGTGAAGATCGCCACGCCGCCCACCGTGGGCTTCATGGTGCAGATCGTCAAGAACACCTCGCTGGCCTCGGCCATCGGCTTCGTGGAGCTGGCGCGCGCGGGTCAGATCATCAACAACTCCACCTTTGAGCCGTTCGTGATCTTCGTGATCGTGGCGGCCCTGTATTTCGCCCTGTGTTACCCGCTGTCGGTGCTGAGCCGGCGCCTGGAGAGGAGCTTTCATGTCGCCCATCGTTGAGATCGAGAACATCTCCAAATGCTTCGGCGCCACGCGCGTGCTGGAGGGCGTGTCGTTCACGGTGAACAAGGGCTCGGTGGTGGCCATCATCGGCCAGAGCGGATCGGGCAAGAGCACGGCGCTGCGCTGCATCGACCGGCTGGAGACGGTGGATGCCGGCCGCATCCGCGTGTGCGGCCACGAGGTGACCGCGCCGGGGCTCAACCTGCACCAGCTGCGCCGCGACGTGGGCATCGTGTTCCAGAGCTACAACCTGTTCCCCCACCTCACCGTGCTGGAGAACATCATGCTGGCCCCGCGCCTGGTGCAAAAGGCCGCCAAGGCCGAGGTGCGCGAGCGCGCCCAGGCCGTGCTGGCGCAGGTGGGCCTGTCCGACAAGGCCGACTGCTACCCCTCGCAGCTGTCGGGCGGCCAGCAGCAGCGCGTGGCCATCGCGCGCTCGCTGGCCATGCGGCCGCAACTGATGCTGTTCGACGAGGTGACCTCGGCGCTGGACCCGCAGCTCACCGGCGAGGTGCTGCGCGTGATGGAAAAGCTGGCCGAAGGCGGCATGACCATGATTCTCGTCACGCACGAGATGGGCTTTGCCCGCAAGGTGGCCGACGAGGTCATCTTCATGCACCGGGGCCGCGTGTGGGAGCACGGCCCGGCCTCGATCCTCGATGCGCCCGCCACCACCGAGCTGCGCGATTTCGTCGGCAACGGCCTGTAGCGCTGCCATCGGTCCCAACCGAGCCCCGCGCGAGACGGGGCCGGCCCCAACCCTTCCTTTTCAAACGGAGACAAGCCCCATGACCACACCGCGTTCCTTCCTGCTGCGCACCCTGCTGGCCTCGGCCGCCCTGATGGCCTTCGGCGCCGGCAGTGCCCATGCCGATCTGCTCAAGGACATCCGCGAGGCCAAGAAGATCCGCATCGCCCTGGACACCGGATCGCCGCCCTACGGCTTCGTGGACGACGCGATGAAGCCCGTGGGCTCCGACGTGGAGACCGCGCAGCTGCTGGCGCAGGACCTGGGCGTGGCCCTGGAGATGGTGCAGACCACCAGCCCCAACCGCATCCCGTTCCTGCAGACGGGCAAGGCCGACATCGTGGTCGCCTCGCTGTCGGTCACGCCCGAGCGCGAGAAGGTCATCGACTTTTCGGTGCCCTACGCGCAGATCCTCGCCGTGGTCGCCGCCCCGAAGGCCGCGGACATCAAGGGCTTCGACGACCTGCAGGGCAAGCGCGTGGCCACCACGCGCGGCTCCAACAACGACAAGGTCGTCACGCAAGGCGCCAAGGGCGCGCAGATCGTGCGCTTCGACGATGACGCCACGCTGGTCACCGCGGCGGTGAGCGGGCAGGCCGACATCATCGCCACCTCGCCCGCCATCGTGAACACGGTGCTCGCCAAATCGCCCCAGAAAGACCTGGTGCAGAAGTTCGTCATGCAGAAGGTGCCGCTCGGCGTCGGCCTGCGCAAGAACGAGCCCGAGCTGAAGGCCTGGATCAACGACTGGATCACCAGGAACACGGAGAACGGCAAGCTCGTGGCGATCTACAAGAAGTACCACGGCGGCAACTGAGCCAGCGGCTCAGTCCACCGACCCACCCACCCCTCTTTTTCCTGCATTGCGAGCCTCCCATGCTGACCGTCATCTGTGAAACCCCTGGCACCCTGCGCGCCGTGGAGCGCGAACGCCCCGTGCGCGGCGAGGGCGAAGTGCTGCTGCGCGTCAAGCGCGTGGGCGTGTGCGGCACCGACCTGCACATCTATACGGGCAACCAGCCGTTCCTGCAGTACCCGCGGGTGATGGGGCACGAACTGTCGGGCGTGGTGGAAGAGGCCGTGCCCGGCGGGCGCCTGGCGGTGGGCGACGTGGTCTATGTCATGCCTTACCTCTCGTGCGGCACCTGCGTGGCCTGCCGGCAGGGCAAGACCAATTGCTGCGTCAACATCCAGGTGCTGGGCGTGCACCGCGACGGCGCCTTCACCGAATACCTGTCGCTGCCCGAAGCCTTCGTGCACAAGGCAGACGGCGCGACGCTGGACCAGGCCGCGATGATCGAGTTCCTCGCCATCGGCGCGCACGCCGTGCGCCGGGGCAATGTGCAGCCCGGCCAGCGCGTGCTGGTGGTGGGCGCCGGCCCGATCGGCATGGCCGCCATGATCTTCGCGAAGCTGCGCGGCGCCGAGGTGACCGCCATCGACGGCCGGCAGGACCGCGTGGCCTTTTGCCAGCGCGAGCTGGGCGTGGCCCATGCCGTGGCGCTGGGCGAAGGCGACGAGGCGCAGCTGTCCGCGGCCACGGGCGGCGAGTTCTACGACCAGGTGTTCGACGCCACGGGCAATGCCAAGGCCATCGAGCGCGGCTTCGGCTTCGTGGCGCACGGCGGCACCTACGTGCTGATCTCGGTGGTGCGCGACACCATCACCTTCTCCGACCCCGAGTTCCACAAGCGCGAGACCACGCTGCTGGGCAGCCGCAACGCCACCACCGAAGACTTCGAGACCGTGCTGGCCGCCATGCGCGCGGGCCAGGTGCCCACGGCCGCGCTCAACACGCACCGCATGGCCCTGGCCGACGTGCCGGCCGATTTCGCACGGCTGCTGGACCCCGCCCAGGGCGTGGTCAAGGCCCTGGTGGAAGTCTGAGGAACGCGCGGCCATGGTCCAACCCATCCTCCAGTTCGGCACCAGCCGGTTCCTGCAGGCGCACGTCGATCTGTTCGTGTCCGAGGCGCTCGCGGGCGCCCCCGGCGCGGGCGATGCGCTGGGCGGCATCACCGTGGTGCAGACCACCGACCGCCCCGACGGCGCGGCCCGCATCGCGGCGCTGGCGCGCGGCGCGGGCTACCCCGTGCGCATCCGGGGTCTCGCCGGCGGCGAGCGCGTGGACCGCACCGTGCAGTGCACGGCGGTGCGCGAGGCCTGGCAGGCTGCCACGCACTGGCCCGAGCTGCGCGCCGCCGTGGCCGGCGAGGTGCGCGTGATCGTCTCCAACACGGCAGACCGCGGCTACCTGCTTGACGACCGCGATGACCGCGACGACCGCGATGACCGCGACGGCCCCGCCGCGCTGCGCCCGGGCAGCGCGCCGCCGCACAGCTTTCCCGCCAAGCTGCTGGTGCTGCTGCACGGGCGCTGGCAGGCCGCGCCGCAGGCGCCGATCACGCTGCTGCCGTGCGAACTGGTCGAGCGCAACGGCGACGTGCTGCGCGATGTGGTCGCGGGCCTGGCGCGCCAATGGGCGCTGCCGGCCGAATGCATCGAGTGGCTCACGGCGCACTGCGTGTGGGCCAACTCGCTGGTGGACCGCATCGTGTCCGAGGCCATCGAGCCCGTGGGCGCGGTGGCCGAGCCCTATGCCGTGTGGGTGGTCGAGCGCCACCCGCGCCTCACGCTGCCGTGCACGCACCCGGCCATCGTGCTCACCGACGACCTGGCGTTCTACGAGCGGCTCAAGCTGCTGCTGCTCAACGCCGGCCACACCTACCTGGCCGAGCACTGGCAGCGGGACGGGCGCGCCGCCGGCGAGACCGTGCGCGAGGCCATGGCCGACGTCGCGCTGCGCGCCGGGCTGGAGGCGCTGTGGGCCGAAGAGATCCTGCCCGTGTTCGGCGCCCTGGGCGCGCGGGCGCAGGCCGAGGCCTACCTCGTCGATGTGCGCGAGCGCTTCGAAAACCCGTTCCTGGATCACCGCATCGCCGACATCGCGCAGAACCATGCGCAAAAGAAGCAGCGCCGCTTCGGCCCCCTGGTGGCCCTGGCGGCCGAGCATGCCCCGCACCTGGCCCAGCCGCGGCTGAAGGCGGCCCTGGCCACCGCCTGACCCTTTTCCATTCCTTCTTGCCACCACCCCTGCCGCGCAGCCCCCGACGATGAACACCGACCTGCAGCCCCCCCCGCCCCTGGCCCTTCAGCTGGGCGCCGCCGACAACGTGGCCGTGGCGCGCCAGGCGCTGGAGGCCGGCACGCGCCTGTCCATCGGCGGGCACGCCGTGCAGGTCCGCGAGCCCATCGCCTCGGGCCACAAGGTGGCGCTGGTGCCCATCCCGCGCGGCGCGGTCGTGCTCAAGTACGGCCAGGGCATCGGCATCGCCACGGCCGACATCGCGGCCGGCGACCACGTGCACGTGCACAACGTGGGCATGGCGGCATCCAGCCACGGCCACGGCCACAGCGCGGGCGCGGGCTACCGGCCCACGCCCGCATCAGGCGCGTTGCAAGAAACGCTGACCTTCGACGGCTTCGTGCGCGCCGACGGCCGCGTGGCCACGCGCAACTACCTGGGCGTGATCGCCAGCGTGAACTGCTCGGCCACCGTGTGCCGCCACATCGCCGATGCCTTCAAGGGCGAGGCGCTGGCTGCGTACCCGCAGGTGGACGGCGTGGTCGCCATCACCCACGGCAGCGGCTGCGGCATGGGGGGCAATGGCGAGGGGCTGGAACTGCTGCAGCGCACGCTGCGCGGCTACGCCAACCACCCCAACTTCGCGGGCGTGCTGGTCATCGGCCTGGGCTGCGAGGTCAACCAGATCGCGCCGCTGGTGGAGACGCTGACGGCGCGCGCGCCCGGCCTGTTCGCCACGCTCACCATCCAGGACGAGGGCGGCACGCGCGAGACCATCGCGCATGGCAAGGCCATCCTCGGGGACATGCTCGTGCAGGCGAACGCGGCGCGGCGCGAGCCGGTGCCGCTGCGGCATCTGGCGGTGGGCCTGCAGTGCGGCGGATCGGACGGCTACTCGGGTATCAGCGCCAACCCGGCGCTGGGCGCGGCGGTGGACCTCCTGGTGCGCCATGGCGGCACGGCCATCCTGTCGGAGACGCCCGAGATCTACGGCGCCGAGCACCTGCTCACGCACCGCGCCGCCACGCCCGCGGTGGCGGCCAAGCTGCTGGAGCGCCTGGCCTGGTGGGAGCGCTACGCGGCGCTGCACGGCGGCGACCTGAACAACAACCCCTCGCCCGGCAACAAGGCCGGTGGCATCACCACCATCCTGGAGAAGTCCCTGGGCGCCGTCGCCAAGGCCGGCTCCACCGGGCTGATGGACGTGGTGGGCTACGCCGAGCCCGTGCGCACGCAGGGCCTGGTCTTCATGGACACGCCCGGCTACGACCCCGTGTCCGCCACCGGCCAGGTGGCGGGCGGCGCCAACCTGATCTGCTTCACCACCGGCCGGGGCTCCACCTACGGCTGCAAGCCCACGCCCTCGCTCAAGCTGGCCACCAACACGCCCATGTTCCAGCGCATGGCGCTCGACATGGACTTCGACTGCGGCGGCATCGTGGAAGGGCGCCAGAGCATCGCCGACGCCGGCGAAGCGCTGTTTCGCCTCATGATCGCCACGGCCTCGGGCCAGCGCAGCAAAAGCGAGGACAACGGCCTGGGCGACAACGAATTCCTGCCCTGGCAGCTTGGCGCCGTGATGTGACGGCGCACCGACGAACCCCTGGATGAACGACGCCCCGATGCAACCCGACTCCCTTGCGCTCGATGTTCTGACCGTGGGCGAGCCCATGGCGCTTTTCATGGCCACCGCCCCGGGCGAGCTGCATGCCGTGGCCGACTACCGCCGCGCGGCGGCTGGCGCCGAACTGAACGTGGCCACCGGCCTGGCGCGGCTGGGCCTGCGCACCGGCTACATCACGCGGCTGGGCGCGGATTCGTTCGGCCGCTTCCTGCAGGGCGAGATGGAGCGCGAGGGCATCGACCGCCGCCATGTCGCCACCGATGCGGCGCACCCCACGGGCTTCATGCTCAAGACCCGCGCCGAAGACGGCAGCGACCCGCAGATCGAATACTTCCGCAAGGGCTCCGCCGCGAGCCGCCTGGGCCTGGCCGATGCGCCGGCGGGCCCGTTCCCGGCGCGCCATCTGCACCTGACCGGCATCACGCCGGCGCTGTCGCCCAGCACGCGCGAGCTGGTCTTCCACCTCGCGCGGCAGGCGCGCGCGGCGGGCGCCACCCTTTCGTTCGACCCCAACCTGCGGCCCCGGCTGTGGCTCTCGCCCGAGGCCATGGCCGAATGCATCAATGCCCTGGCGGCGCTGTGCGACACCGTGCTGCCGGGCCTGGGCGAAGGCCGCACCCTCACGGGGCGCGACACCGCCGAGGGCGTGGCCGATTTCTACCTCGCCCGGGGCGCGCGGCAGGTGGTCGTGAAGCTCGGGCCCGAAGGCGCGTTTTTTGCCCAGCAGGACGGGGTGCGGGGCATCGCGCCCGGCCGGCCGGTGGCGCGCGTGGTGGACACCGTGGGCGCCGGCGACGGCTTCGCGGTGGGCGTCGTCAGCGGCCTGCTCGAAGGGCTGGACCTGGCCCGCGCCGCCGCGCGCGGCAACGCCATCGGCGCGCGGGTGGTGCAGTTTCCGGGCGACTCGGACGGCCTGCCCACGCGGCAGGAGCTGGCCGGCGGGGCCTGACGGCACCCCTTGCGCACCGGAGTGCATCCCGGCGCACAGGAGGCGAAGAAGGCGCAATAGGTTCACAAGCGATTGCTATTAAAAGTATAGCTATACGCCCTAGTACTTATTGCGTTGGAGGCCTTTTTTATGCATGGCCTGTATGGGCCTGCCGTCCGGATCGGCCTGGCGCCTTTCCACTGGCTTTCGGTTGAACGGGCGCCGCCGCCCCTTCACTGCTCCGTGTAGTGGTAGGTCAGCCCGCCATCCACCGAGTGCGTGCCGCCCGTGATGTAGCCCGCATCGTCGCTTGCCAGGAACGCCACCAGCCCCGCCACGTCCTCCGGCACGCCCAGCCGGCCCATGGGAATCTGCGCCTGCAGGGCCTTGAGCTTGGCGGGGTCGTTCAGCAGCTTTTCGTTGATGGGCGTGGCGATGGCGCCCGGCGCCACGTTGTTGATGCGGATCGACAGCGGCGCCAGCTCGCTCGCCAGGTTGCGCGCCAGCATGCGCAGCGCACCCTTGCTCGCGCAGTACGAGGCGAAGTGCGGGAAAGCGATCTCCTCGTGCACCGAGCTGATGTTCACCACGGCGCCGCCGCGCTGCAGCGCGCGGCGGTGGCGCACGAAGGCCTGGGTGGCGAAGAACAGGCCCTTCACGTTCGTGTCCATCACCAGGTCGTAGTCCTCTTCGGTCACGTCCCAGAAATCGGCATGGCGCTCCACGCCGGCGTTGTTGACCAGGATGTCCAGGCCCCCCAGCGCCTCGACCGCGCGCTCGACCAGCCGGGTGGCCGCGCTGGCGGTGCCGATGTCGGCCGGCACATAGACCGCGCGGCGGCCCAGCGCCTGGATCTGCTCGATGAGTTCGCGCGGGCCGCCGTCGGGCTTGCGGCCGTTGAGCACGACGTCGGCACCCTCGCGGGCGAAGCGCAGCGCGATGGCGGCGCCGATGCCCTGGGTGCTGCCGGTGACGAGGGCGGTTTTCTGGGAAAGGCGTGGCATGGGAATGGTCGGTGGGGTGAGGGGTGAAGAAAGGGCTGGCGGGCGGGGCCGCCGGACGATGTGCCATTTCATCCCCGTTGGCCCGCGGGCCGTGTCAGCCAATGGCGCGAGGGCCGGAACGCGGCGGGTTTTTCCCCGCCTCGACCGATGAGCGTCAGCCCAAGCCGAGCGACTTGCGGAGGCTGGAGTCCACCGGACCGGCCGGCAGGAAGCGCCGCAGCTTGCTCAGCAATGACGCCTGTCCCGCCGGCGTGCTTCGCATCCGCCAGCGGCCGAGTGCCGCGTTCACGACCGTACTGGCCACCCCTTGCGGGCCGGGTGCGCTCTTGATGTTCTGGGTGACACCGCGTGTGGCGAGGCCGCGTTCGCGGTCATAGGCCGCGATCTTTTCCCGCGCCTGGGGTGAATTGGTGTCCAGATTGGTTTGGGTATAGGACGGCTGGACCATGGTCACCCGGATACCGAACTGGCGCACCTCGTGATCTAGCGTTTCGGAGAGCCCTTCCACGGCATGTTTGGATGCGCAGTACAAACCCATGTAGGGCGCTGGCAGAAAGCCCAGCACGGAACTGATGTTCACGATGCGGCCGCTGCCTTGTGCGCGCATGTGGGGCAGCACGGCCTGCACCGTGCGCAATATGCCGAAAACGTTGGTGTCGAACAGCGACAGTGCTTCGGCAGGGCTGGTTTCCTCCACGGCGCCGACCAGATTCATGCCAGCGTTGTTCACGAGAACGTCGATTTTTCCGGCCCTGCCGATGATGTCTCTCACGGCGGTTTGAACCGAGGTGTCGCTGCGAATGTCCATCTCGACCAGCTCCACGCCTGCCAGCGGCGCGGCGGCATCGATGTTTCGCACGGTGCCGAAAACCTGGCAGCCCTGGGCGGCGAGTTGTTCTGCGGTGGCCCGTCCGATGCCGGACGAGACCCCTGTGACGAGGGCGATTGTCTGATTTTTCATGGCGATGAGGAGTGATGTCAGTGGTTGTTTCGGTACATGTGTTCACGCGGCCACGGCGGCTGGTGGCCTCTGACCGTCGGGCCGGATTCCGAACCAGATCGAATACATGGCGGGCAGGAAGACCAGCGTCAGAACCGTTCCCGCCAACGTGCCACCAATCAGGGTGTAGGCCAGGGTTCCCCAGAACACCGAATGGGTGAGCGGTATGAACGCCAGGATGGCCGCCAACGCGGTCAGGATGACCGGGCGGGCCCGCTGCACGGTGGCTTCCACCACGGCATGGAACGGACCGAGTCCTTCCTGTTCGTTCTGCTGGATCTGCCCGATGAGGATCAACGTGTTGCGCATCAAAATCCCCGACAGCGCGATCAGCCCGACGAGCGCATTGATGCCGAACGGTTGCTGGAACAGCAGCAGCATGGGCACGACGCCGATCAGGCCCAGCGGGCTTGTGAGGAACACCATCACCATCGCCGACATCGACCGCACCTGCAGGATGATGATCATCAGCGTCACGGCGATCATGATCGGGAACAGCGGGAGCATGGCGGTCATTGCCTTGCCGGACTCTTCGATGGCGCCGGCCTCGTCGATGCGGTAGCCGGCCGGCAGCGCGTCCTTGATCGGCTGCAACTGCCGCGACATCGCTGCGGAAACATCGGGCGGCTGCAGCTCCTCCGCAATGTCGCCCCGAACCGTGATGGTCGGCATGCGGTCGCGGCGCCGCAGGATCGGCTCCTCCATGCGAATGTCGAACTCGCCCAGCTGCGACAGCGGGACGCGCTGGCCCGTCGCGGTGGTGAGCGTGAAGTCCGCCACCTTGGCCGGGTCGAGCCGGTTCGCGCCGGCGGACCGGGCCGTCACCTGGACCGTGCGGATGTCTTCGCGGACCGAGGTCACCGGCACGCCGCTCAGCAGGAACTGCAATTGCTGGGCAACGCTGGCCGATGTCAGGCCGACGGCCTGCAGGCGGTCTTGCTGCAGCTTGAAATGCAGCACAGGGGTGCGCTGGCCCCAGTCCACGTTCACCGTACGCATCATGGGGCTCGATTGCATCGTCTGCTGCACCTGCGATGCGATCACGCGCAGTTGTTCAGGGTCCGGACCCGAGACCCGGTACGCCACCGGGAAGGGCGAGTAGGGCCCGAACACCAGTTGGGTGACGCGAACCCTTGCCTCGGGCGCGAGCCCTTGGGCGATCGCGTCGCGCAGCCGCATCTTGAGGGCTTCGCGCTCGTGCGGGTTGTCGGTGCGAACCACGATCTTGGCGAACGAAGGGTCCGGCAACTCTGGCGAGATCGCCAGGAAGAAACGGGGCGCGCCCTGGCCGACGTAGGCGGTGACGATCTTCGACTCGGGCTGTTTTGCCAGCCAGGCTTCGACTTTCTCCGTGGCGGCGCTGGTCTGGCCGATCGACGTGCCATACGGCATCTGCACTTCCACCAGCACCTCCGGGCGGTCCGAGGTGGGAAAGAACTGCTTCTTCACCAGGCCCATGCCCAGCACGGCCAGCACCATCGCCAACACGACTGCTGCGACCACCAGCCACTTGGCTGCGATGACGCGTTCCAGTCCGCGGCGAAAGCGGGCGTATCGGGGCGTGTTGTACATCGCGGCATGGCCGCCTTCGACCTTTTTCAGCTCGGGCAGCAGCTTCACGCCCAGGTACGGCGTGAACACCACCGCCACGACCCACGAGACGATCAGCGCGATGCCCACGATCCAGAACATGTTGCTGGTGTATTCCCCGGCCGTGGAGCGCGCGAAGCCGTTGGGCATGAAGCCCACCGCGGTGACGAGCGTTCCCGAGAGCATCGGCGCTGCGGTGTGGCTCCAGGCGTAGGCCGATGCGGCCGTGCGGCTGAAGCCTTCCTCCATCTTCACCACCATCATCTCGATCGCGATGATCGCGTCGTCCACCAGCAGGCCCAGGGCGAGGATGAGCGACCCGAGCGTGATGCGGTCGAAGTTCTTGCCGGTGGCGGCCATGATCACGAACACCGCGGCCAGCGTCAGCGGCACCGCGGCCGCCACCACCACGCCGACGCGCCAGCCCATGCTGACGAAGCACACCACCATCACGACCACCAGGGCCGCGAAGAACTTCACCATGAATTCATCGACGGATGCGCTGATGTTGACGGATTGATCGGTCACCTTAGAGAGGGCCATTCCCAGAGGCATCTCGGCGTTGATCGCGGTGACCTCGGTGTCCAGCGATTGGCCCAGGTCGAGGCCGTTCCAGCCGTCGCGCATGATCACGCCCAGCAGCAACGTGGGCTCTCCGCCGTTGCGGATCAGCAGGGTCGATGGGTCTTCGTAGCCGCGCTTGACTGTGGCGATGTCCGAGAGCATCAAGGTGCGGCCCTGCGCGACGATCGGCGTGTTGCGTATCTTCTGCAACCCGTCCAGCGCGCCATCGATGCGGATGAAGACCTGCGGACCCTTCGTCTCCACGGAGCCTGCGGGCGTCAATGCGTTCTGGTGGTTCAGCGCGGTGAAGATGTCCTGCGGGGCGATGCCCAGCGTGGCCAGCCGCTCGTGCGAAAACTCGACATAGATGCGCTCGGACTGCTCGCCGATGATGTTGACCTTCTTCACACCCGGCACATGAAGCAGGCGCTGCCGCAGCGTTTCCGCATTGCGGGCCAGCAGGCGTTGCGGCTCGCCCTGCGCTTTGAGGGCGTAGAGGGCGAACGTGACGTCGGCGTATTCGTCGTTCACCATCGGGCCGATCACGCCGGCCGGAAGGTTCGGGGCTTCGTCGCCGAGCTTTTTCCGCGCCTGGTAGAACTCTTCCTGCACCGCCGACGGCGGGGTGGAGTCCAGCAGCGTCAGCGTGGTGAAGGCCAGCCCCGGGCGGGTGAAGGTTTCCGTGCGGTCGTACCAGCGCAGCTCCTGCAGGCGCTTTTCGAGCTTTTCCGCCACCTGATCCTGCATTTCCTGCGCGGTCGCTCCAGGCCATGCGGAGACGATCGTCATCACCTTGACGGTGAAGGCCGGGTCTTCCGCTCGGCCCAGTTTCAGGAACGAGACCACGCCTGCCAGCGAGATCAGGATGATCAGAAAGAGCGTGATCGAGCGCTCGCGAACCGCCAGCGCGGAAAGGTTGAAGCGGCCCTCACTCACGAACGGCTCCCACCGGCGCAGGCGCCTTCATGGCACCCTGGTCTGCCAGGCGAACCGCCGCGCCGTCGCGCAGCAAGTGGGCGCCGAGCGCCACGATCTTGTCGCCTGCCTGGAGCGAACCCGTGACCTGGGCGCGCTCATCCTCGATGCTCGAGATCGTGACGGGCACGCGAACCACCTGTGTACCCTTGACCCGCCACACGGCAGGCCCCTTTCCTTCGTCGAACACGGCGCTCAGCGGGATCTGCAAGGTCGATATGGCAGGCCGGCTACCGCCGGGAAGACGCACGGTGACGGTGGACCCGAGCGGCGCATGCGCCAAGTTGCCTTCGAGCACGTAGCGTGCTTCGAAGGTGCGGGTCACGCGGTCGGCCGTGTCGGACAACTGGCGGAGCCTGGCATCGACCGGGGCGCCCTCGCTCCCGAAAAGCGTCGCCTGCGCCGTTGATCCCACGGTGGGCCGGAGCGTTTCGGGCACCTGGATGACCGCCTCCCGCTTTCCGGTGCGCGCGATGCGCACCACGACCTGGCCCGCGCCCACGACCTGGCCGGGCTCGGCGAGCGTTTCCATCACCACGCCGTCGGCGTCCGCCACCAGTTCGGCATATCGCGTGGTGTTGCCTGCGATCTCGGCTTGGGCCAGGGCGGCCTTGAGTTGCGCCCTTGCGGAGTCCGCAGCCGCCTTGATCTGGTCGTAGGCGGATGCGGAGATGGCTCCGGTGCCGCGCAAGTCCAGGTAGCGCGCCTCTTCATCGCTCGCCTGCCGGGCGCGGGCCTGGGCCGCAGCCACTGCCTCCTGCTGGGCATTCGCTGCGAGCCGCAGATCAACGGGGTCGATGCGCAGCATCAACTGGCCGCGCTTGACGGTCTGCCCTGCGTCCACGAGCCGCTCCAGTACCTTGCCCGGCACACGGAAGCCGAGATCGCTTTGGACCCGGGCGGCCACGGTGCCCGTGAAAGCCCGCGTGCTCTCATTGCCGGGCGTGACAGCCACGGTGCGCACCAGCGGGGTTTCGTTGCGGGGATCGGGGGCGGGGGTTTTGCCGCACGCGACGAGGGCGATCGGCAGTGCGCACAGCGCGGCGAGGGGCAGGTAACGTTGCCGAAGCATGGGAGTCCTGAGGAATGGATCAGAACTCGATTTTGTTTTTAGTGACCATAATTGTCAATGGTCACTATTGTTTTAAGGCGAAAGGCTTCGCAAGACCAGACTGGACAACTGCCCTGGAGCACGCTCTGCATGGCCCAGGCTGTGCTGCAGCAACAGGGGATTCAGATAGGGGCGCATGACCAGGAAAATGGCATCGACCAATTCATCGAGCGGCGTCTTGCGCTCGAAGTCGCCCGACTGGCGTCCTGCCTCCAGGATCTCCGCCAAAAGCTGCTGAATGCGTTTTTCGTAAGCAACGGCTGATTGCCAATTCTCCCGTGCGGCCGAGGCTGCAATCTCATACAGCTTGCTGTCCTCCGAAAGCAGCCGCAGCGTTGCCTGCACGATCGCCTTGAACATCCGGCGCAATTGCTCGGGTGGGCGTTCGCCCTTGGCGACTGCCTGGCGGATCTCGGCCTCGATCTCGGCCAGGCAGTTGGCGCAGATCATTTCGCCGATCACCTGCTTGGACTCGAAGAATTTATAGACATACGCCTTGGAAAAGCCGATGGCCTTGGCCAGGTCGGAAACGGTCGTCTTCTCATAGCCGTATCGGCTGAAGTGTTCTTTGGCAGCAGTGACGATTTGTGCCCGCACGTCGTGGTCGACGGGGCCGCGGGTGGCGATCGGTAGGGCGGAGGAGGTGCTCATGGGGCACAGCTTACCCGCATGGAAAAATCCGCACAATAAGTGACTAATTGAGTATATAGTCACTAAATCAAAGTCCACCGATCTCGCCATGTTTCGCACTCGCCCTGTCCTATTGACCCTTGTCGCCGCGCTGTCCGCCGGGTGTGCGGTCGGCCCCGATTACGTGCGGCCCGTGCCGGCCATGCCTGATGCCTACCAGGGCGACCGCGGGCCCGCCTGGCAAAACCGTGGAGCTGCCCTTGCGGATGCGGACCTCGCCCTATGGTGGCCGGCATTCGGTGATCCGCAACTCACCCGTTTCGTTGCGCTGGCCCTGGAGCAGAACCTGGAGCTTTCCCAGGCGTCGGCCCGTGTGCTCCAGGCCAGGGCCGGGCTGCAGGCTGCGGGTGCCGCTTTGGCACCCACGGTCGGCGTCGCGGCACAGGCATCGAGGGCCTACCAGTCGGTCGAAACCCCGCTGGGGCAGGTGCTGAACTCGGCCCCCGGCTTCGACCGCTACGGCAGCGCGTACGAGGCCAACCTGTCCGCCAGCTGGGAACTGGATTTCTTCGGTGGCCTGGAGCGCGGGCGTCAAGCGGCACGGGCCGAGTTCGAGGGTTCGCAGGCGGGAGCGGCCGCCGTGCGGCTGGCGGTGGCTGCCCAGACCGCCGACGTCTACCTCATGGTGCGTGGCCTGCAGGCGCGCATCGAGGTGGCGCGAAGGCAGGTGCAGACGCAGCAAAGGCTGTTGTCCATGATCGAGCTGCGATTCAACAAGGGCCTGGCGGCGGAACTGCAATTGCGCCAGGCCGAAGGGGCGCTCGTGCGGGCGAAGGCGTCGATTCCCGTGCTGCAGGCAGCCCAGGAAGCCGCCATGAACGCAATGGACGTGATGCTGGGAACCCACCCCGGCACCCACCGCGCCGAGTTGTCCGCTCCCCGGCCCTTGCCCGCTCTGCCGCAGATCGCATCCGGCGGCGCGCCGGGCGACTTGCTGCGCCGCCGTCCCGACCTGATCGCCGCCGAGCGGCAACTGGCCGCCCGCAGCGCACGCATCGGCGTTGCCGTGGCCGAGTACTACCCGAAGGTCTCGCTCGGCGGCCTGCTGGGCAGCGCCACTTCCATTTCCAGCGGTCACCTCTTCACCGGCGGGGCGGCACAGGCCGGCGCCACCGTCGGTCTGCGCTGGCGGCTGTTCGACTTTGGCCGCATCGATGCACAGATCCGTTTTGCCGAGGCACAGGAAGCCGAGGCACTGGCCGGCTATCGCCACGCCGTGCTGCGCGCGACCGAAGAGGTGGAAAACGCACTGTCCTCGTTCCAGCGCCGGCAGGAGCAGGCCGACCTGTTGGCGGCGGCTGCCGACTCGCTAACGCGGGTGAGGGCCGCTTCTGCGGCCGCTTTCGACAAGGGCGTCGTCAGCCTGATCGAAGTGTTGCAGGCTGATGAAGCCTTGCTCGGCGTGCTGGACGGGCAGGCCCAGGCGCAAACGGAGTCAGCGCGTTCGGCTGTTGCCATCTTCAAGGCGTTGGGCGGCGGTTGGGCGCCGGAGAACGCGTCGGCGCCCAACCGCCCGCAAGACCCCGCAGCACCCCCGGCCGCCCTTTCTGGCCTTTCGCTCGTTCCAGCCGATCAATCCCTTCGCCTCGCCGATGCGGCGCAGCCCGCTGCGCCGGCCCGTGTGGGCGCTGAGCGGCGCTGAGCCGCTTGCATTCCCGTGCCTTTGAAGGCTTTGATTTTCTCCTCCCTCACCACAGGACTTGCCATGTCGAACACGAAAGCCAATCCACCCCGTCATCTCGCCCGCCAGATGCTGGCTGCTGTCGCGGTCATTGCCACCCTGGCCGCCTCGCTCGCGCTGCCTGCGCATGCCCAGAACACCCCGGGCGAGACCGCGGAAAAGGAAGGCCCCCTCACGCGCGCAGAGGTGATTGCCGACTTCGCGCTGTGGCGGCGTGCGGGCGTGGACCGCTACGACGTGCTGGCGCACTCCTATGGCCTGGAGAAAGAGGCGTACCACGCCGCATACCAGGAATACCTGCGCTTGCGCAGCAGCGACCAGTTCCAGCTGGAAGTGCAGAAGGCGTTGAACAAGTGATCGGGGCGGCTCGTGGCCGGATCGCCCGGGTCCGTCTCATCGGGATTGATGCAACCAGCCCAGCCCGGCGGTGGTGCCCCCCGGGCCCAGGCCCCGCGCGGGACGGTATTCGCAGCCAATCCAGCCACGGTAGCCCAGTTCGTCCAGCAACTGGAACAGGTAGGGGTAGTGGACTTCGCCCACATCCGGCTCGTGCCGCTCGGGCACGCCCGCGATCTGGATGTGCCCCACCCGGCCCGTGGGCACGTACCGGCGGATCTGGGTGGCCAGGTCGCCTTCCACGATCTGGCAGTGGTACAGGTCCATCTGCACCTGGACGTTCGGCGCGCCGATCTCGGCCAGCAGCGCATGGGCCTCGTCCTGGCGGTTCAAAAAGTAGCCGGGCATGTCCCGCCCATTGATGGGTTCGATGAGGATCTGCAGCCCGTGCGGCGCGGCCAGCTCGGCCGCCAGGCGCAGGTTGGCTACATAGGTGGCGCGCACTTCGCCCCGCGTGCGGCCGGCCGGCAGCAGCCCCGCCATCACGTGGATGCGCGGCGACCGCAGCGCTTGCGCGTAATCGATCGCCTGCACCATGCCGGCGCGAAATTCCGCCTCGCGCCCTGGCACGCAGGCCATGCCGCGCTCGCCTGCGTCCCACTGGCCCGGCGGTGCGTTGAACAGCACCTGTTCGAGGCCGTGGGCCTGCAGGCGCGCTGCCAGTTCGGCAGGCGGGTGGGCGTAGGGAAAGAGAAACTCCACCGCCTGGAAGCCATCGCGTGCCGCCGCGGCGAAGCGGTCGAGGAAATCGAACTCCGGGTAGAGCAGGGACAGGTTGGCGGCAAAGCGGGGCATGTGAAATGAACAGGCTTTCTGGCGCGGGGGAGAGGTGCGAGTGTTTGGGCGCTGAGTCAACCGGTCTGCGATCTTTGTCGAGCGGTTTCGAAGCGCCGTTCTTTGATGGGTGCCCAATGTTTCTTTTTTGTCATATTTTTGAAATGATTTTTGGATTCCACCGCAATAAGGCCAAGGCGTAAAAATAAATACGTCAGTTCATATTTTTGTTACGTTATTTTCGATCAGGGTAATGCCCTTGAAGTGGCCTTGTCTAATCGATGCATTGTCATTATTGGTGGCTATGATCGCGGCCTCTAATCACAGCGATTACGCCGATAGGGCCTGCTCACATGACACGCCGCGTCACGATCCAAACGCCATTGGGAGAACAGCTGCAGTTTCGCCGCCTGCAGGGCAAGGAAGCGCTCTCCGAACTGTTCTCGCTGGATGTGGACCTGCTGAGCGAGAGCAAATCCATCGACCCCAAGGCGTTGCTCGGCAAGCACGCCAGCGTGGAAGTGGAGACCGAAGGCGGCGGCCGGCGCTACCTGGACGGCATCGTCACCCGCTTCGGCCTGCAAGGCGAAGACCACCGGTATTACTCTTACCGCCTGCGCCTGCAGCCCTGGCTGTGGCTGGCCACGCGCAAGAGCGACTTCCGGATCTTCCAGAACAAGACCGTCCCCGACATCATTGAAGAGGTGCTCGGCAAATACGGCCACCCCCTGCAAAAGCGGCTCACGCGGGCGTATCGCAGCTGGGATTACTGCGTGCAGTACGGCGAGACCGACTGCGCCTTCGTCTCGCGCCTCATGGAACATGAAGGCATCTACTACTACCACCAGCACAGCGCCGGCCAGCACATCCTGACCCTGGCCGACGACATCGTCGCCTCGCACAGCCCGCTGCCCGGGGCTGCCGTCATCCCCTTTTACCCGCCCGAGAAGGCCGCCGTCGCCGACAAGGAGAACATCCACGCCTGGGAACTGCACCAGGCCATCCACTCCGGGCGGCACTACAACGACGACTACGACTTCAAGAAACCGCGCGCCGACCTGTCCAACATGCGCCAGACCCCGCCGGGCCACGCGCACGACAGCCACGAAATCTACGAATGGCCGGGCGGCTACACCGAGTTCGGCGACGGCGAAGCCTATGCCCGCGTGCGGCTGCAGGAAAGCCTCACCGGGCACAGCACCGTGCGGGGCCAGTCGCGCCACCGGGCGCTCGCCCCGGGCTATACCTTCACGCTGGAGAACTACCCGCGCGAGGACCAGAACCAGCAATACCTGCTCACCGGCCTCGAATACCACTTCAAGGAAAACCCCCAGGTCAGCGCCGCAGCGCCCGGCCCCAAGGGCACGGCGCAGGAAGAAGGCTCGTTCCAGCGATTCACCCTGGTGGCCCAGCCCACCAGCGTGCCCTACACCCCCGCGCGCACCACCCCCAAACCCAGGACCACCGGCCCGCAGACCGCCGTCGTCGTCGGCCCGCCGGGCGAGGAGATCTGGCCCGACCAGTACGGCCGCGTCAAGGTGCAGTTCCACTGGGACCGCGTGGGCGCCATGAACGAGAACTCCAGTTGCTGGGTGCGGGTATCGAGCAGCTGGGCCGGCTCCGGCTTCGGGGCCATGTTCATCCCGCGCATCAATATGGAAGTCGTGGTCGACTTCCTCAACGGCGACCCCGACTACCCCCTCATCACCGGCTGCGTGTACAACGCCGACAACATGCCGCCGTGGGCGCTGCCGGCCAACGCCACGCAGTCGGGCATCAAGACCAAATCGAGCAAGGGCGGGGCCTTCGGCGACGGGTTGAAGAACGGCGCGGGGGATGCCAACGCCATCCGCTTCGAGGACAAGGCCGGCGCCGAGCAGCTGTGGCTGCATGCGCAGAAGGACCAGCTCACCGAGGTCGAGAACGACGAAGACAAGTGGGTGGGCAATGATCGGCGCAAGACCATCGACCGGGACGAGACCAACGTCATCCACCGCGACCGCACCGAGACCGTGGACCGCGATGAAACCATCACCGTGCACAACAACCGCACCGAGCGGGTGGACCACAACGAGAAGATCAGCATCGGCGACAACCGCAATGAAGACGTCGGCATCGACGAGACGGTGAGCATCGGCAACAACCGCAGCAAGACCATCGGCCGCAACGAGAAGGACAAGATCGGCAACAACTGGTCGATCAAGGTCGGCAGCTTCAAGACCGAGACCGTCGGCCTGGCCTACCTGCAGAACGTGGGGCTGGCCAAGATGATGAACATCGGCGCGGCCTACAACGTGAACGTGGGCGCGGCCATGGTGGTCAACGTGGGGTTGACGCAGAGTACCAACGTGCTGATGAGCCGCTCGGTCACGGTGGGGCAGAGCCAGACCAGCAAGGTGGGCAAGGACCGCACCGACAGCACCTCCGACAACTACACCGAGAGCGTGGGCAAGAACGCCGCCACGACAGTCGGCGAGGTGCGCACGCTGTCGGTCGGCAAGGAAATGTCCGTGACCGTGGGCGATGCCATCGAGATCAAGTGCGGCAAGGCCGTGCTGCGCATGACCAGCGACGGCACCGTGCAGATCAACGGGCAGACCATCAACGTGGCCGGCAGCTCCAGCGTGACCGTCGCGTCGCCGAACACCAACGTCAACCCCACCTGACCGGAGTCCGCATGGCGCTCGCACAACCGTCCTCCGTCGATCCTTCGCTTTCTCCTTCGCCCTCGCAGGGCGATCGCGCAGGCGCGGCCCCACCCGTCACGATGTGCCAGGCCACGGTGCGTGCGCAGGCCGGGCTGGACGCCTACAGCGTGGCATGCGGCGCGGAAACCTTGGAGGCCGGCGTGGGCGTGATGCTGCCTGCGCTCGTGCCGGGCGATGAGGTGCTGCTGGCCCGCACTGATGCGGGCCGAGCCGTCATCACCGCCGTGCTGGTGCCTTGTGCCGCCGTGCCATGGAGCGACCGGTCCATCCGTTTGCAGTCGCATGACTCCATCACGCTCTCGTCCGGCGCCGCGACGCTGCGGCTGACGGCCGAGGGGCTGGCCCGCATCGTTGCCCTCACCATCGAGCACGACGCGCGCGACCTGGTGGACATCGACGCCGCCGAAGTCCGGATCAACTGAGCGGCGGCCGCCGTCCGTTTCAGAGATGGACCTGCACCGCCTCCACATGGCCATGGATTGCCTGCGACAGCGTGTGGCGCCACGTCAGCGCGAAGTGGCCGTGCTCGGGCTCGATGGTCACGGTGTCGAAATGCGGGGACACGGTATGGCTCTTGCCGTCCGCCGTCCAGGAAACGTGGGGACGGATGTCGGGCAGGGTGATTTGCGACGGGCCCTGGGCACTCAAGTGGACCCACTGGATCGATGTGCCGGGCTTCACTTGGGCAGGAGAAAACTGCATCCTCGGATGCGCGCAGTTCCAGGCCGCCGGGTCGAACGATTGCGGCATCCGCCCCACGATGCCCGGCACCTGCCACTCCGCCGGCCCATAGCTGCCCAGCAGTTTTCGCCGCGGCAACCAGGTGCGGCCGAAACACCCGAACCCTGCGGGCGAGGGCGTATCGCTCGCTGCGTGAATCAACTCGTCCGGCCATTCGATCCGGGGCAGCGGCAAACCATCGGGCGGCAGCCCGGCGCTGAAGCCCAGGCCCGTGGGGTTGGCGGGGGCGAAGGCCTGCGCATCGGCAGGGTCCTGCCCGCCGTAGGCCAGGTGATAGGCCACGGGTACGTGCAGCGCGGGTGCCTGCTCCACCGCCACCGGAAACAAGCCCAGTCGCTTGCGCCACACACGCTCGCCAAAAACGCGCACCACCCGCGCCTCGCGGCCCACCGTCACGCCCGCATCGAACGCGGCGACGGGCTTGCCGCCGGGCGCGTAGGCCACCGCGTTGACGATGACATCCACCCGCGGCTTGAAGGGCACCAGGTCGCTTTCGAAGCGCACCACGCCCTCCATGCCCTGTGCATCGAAGAACTGGTCGCCACGCAGGATCGGCAAGCCCGTGCCGTGCGGCGCCACCCGATTGCGAAAGTCCAGCGTGGCCTTGACGACCACGGTCTTTTGCAGCCCGCCATCTGGCCCGTAGCCCGGAAGGATTTCCGCGGCGAAGGGCGTCAAATTTTCCAGCATCGTATGCATCCTTTTTGCTTTCGACCTTGCCATGCGCCGGCCCCGGGGGGGCAGGCGTGAGTGTGACCCGTCTTCCCCTGGCGCGCGCCATCGACATCCCGGTCATGCGCGCATTGCCCCTGCGCATGGCGCGTTCGCTGGTCACGCAGTACTGGCGCCGCACCCACATGCTCACGCTGCCCGCACACCGGCTGGAGGCCCTGGCGGTGTTCGACGACAGCATCGTTCAGTGCCTGGCCTCGCTCAAGCTGCATCTGGCCCATGCGCCCGCGATGGAGTCGGATTTTCACGCGGAAATCGCCGCCGCAGGGCACGAATTGCAGCAGGAAGGCCCCGCCGTCTTTGCCCACGCCTGCATCGAGGTCCTCAAGCTGCAGCTGGGCCGGCCCGCAGATGTGGCCCCCGACCTCTGGAACGGCCATCTGCAAGCTCACCCCGCCGCGGTCTTCCATGCCTTGCGATTCGCTTTTGATGACGCCGTGGCCAGCTATCTCGCGCCGCGCGCAGGCCAGGCGGTTCAGCAGCAGCACCTGTCGCTGGTGCGCCTTCTGATGCGGCTCGCCATCGCGCGGCCCGCGGTGTCCGATGCCTATGCCGATGCCATGGCGGCCCTGGCCGAGCCCCTGCCCGGCGG
The DNA here is from genome assembly GCF_028473605.1 of Acidovorax sp. NCPPB 3576. NCBI lineage: Bacteria > Pseudomonadati > Pseudomonadota > Betaproteobacteria > Burkholderiales > Comamonadaceae > Acidovorax > Acidovorax sp. NCPPB 3576. Next base: position 1,139,831 of record NZ_CP097267.1, read on the forward strand.
CTTGGCGAACCTTTGCCGTTGGCGTTGCGTGGCCCGCGCCGACGAGGCCAAGGCGTTGCGGGCCTTGGAGCAAGGGGAAGACGCCGAAGCGGGCCTGGTCTCCCTCGCCCTCATGGGCAGCCCGCACGAAACCCCGGCCGCCAAGGCAATGCTGGCGCGCTGGCCCGACTCCCCGGTGGCGGTGGCCCTTTGCGCGGCGCGCGCCGGGCACGATCTGGCCGTTGCCTTGCGGGAAGGCCGCTTTCCCGCCATGGCCTGGACGCAGCAGCTGTATGCCGCCGCCCTGGTCGGCGATGGCCCCTTGCTGCGCCATCTTGCCGCGCACACGCTGTGGGACGACGAACTCGCATGCCGGGCACTGGCCGACAGCGTGGCATTGCTGGCGGGCGTTCCCTGCGATGGGCTGTTCGACCGCGCCCGCCCGGCCGGCGACCGCGCCCAGTGGGCGGACGCGGCCCTGGCCGCACTGCCCAGCGCCGGCCCGCCCCTGCGAATCGGCAAGCCGCGGCAATCGGTCGTGCTGGAAGAGGCCGCCGCAGGCGTGGGCGCACCGCTGCGCCGCCTGCTGTACATCGAACATGTCTCCCGCATGAGCGGCGCGCTGTGGATCGAGGCCGATGACCTGGCCGGCGTGCAGGCGCTGGCGCTTCAGACGGCCTCCGTGTTCGAGCGGGCCGTCTTTGCCAGGAGCGCGCCATGACGCCGCTCACCATTGCAGCCACCGGCGCCTGCACGCCCATCGGCACGCGGGCCTGGCAGACCGGCAGCGCCGTGGCCAGCCGCTTTGCGGCCTTCACCCGCCACCCCGTCACGGGCCACATCGATCACCAGGCCACGGTGTCGCGCGTGCAGGCCATCGAGGCCGACTGCACCGGCATCGATCGGCTGGTCCGGCTGGCCGCACCGGCCCTGCACGAGGCGCTGCAAGGCCCCACCACCGCACCCGCCGCGGCATGGCCGATGGTCCGGCCCATCCCGGTCTTCATCGCGCTGCCGGAGCCACTGCCTGAGCTGCGGGGCGCCATCGATGCCCAGCGATTCGCGCTGGAGCTGCCGCGCGCGCTCGACGTGGCACCCGAGTTCCTGCCGCTCATGCTCTACACGGGCGGGGCGGTGGCCGGGGCGGATGCGCTGGCTGCGGCATACCGTTTCATGCAGGAACACCCCAGCGTGCCCGAGGTGGTTTGCGGCGGCGTGGACAGCGGGGTGGACCCGGCCACCATCAATGTCTTCCACCAACGGCGCTGGCTCCGGGTGAAAGGCCACACGGAGGGGTTCATCGCCTCCGAAGGGGCCGCGTTCGTGCGGCTGGCGCGCCAGCCCTGTGCGGCGAACTACGTCACCGTGTTCCCGCCCGCGTTTGCGCAGGAGCCGGCCTCCCGGGTGGGTAGTGAGGCCATCCTGGACGGCGCTGCCCTCATCGGTGCGGCGGCCCAGGCCTTGAAGGCCGCGAACCTTCCCGCACAGGCGCTGCAGTCGTACTGGAGCGACATGGACGGAAGCCCGTGGCGAGGCAGCGAGCTCATGAACCTGAGCGCCCATCTGGCTGCGCAGAACGGCCATCCCGCCATGCACGATCCCGCCGCGTTCCTGGGCGAAGTCGGCGCCGCCTGGGTGCCTTTGCTGCTGAGCCTGCTGCACGAGATGCGCCAGGGCTTGCACCACCCGCACAGGCCCGTGGCGCTGAGCGGCCACGCGGGCCTGCAGAGCGTGACCGGACTGGGCACGCGCGTGGCCGCCTGGGTCGCCACTTGGAACCACACCCGCGCACCGATGCCATTCCCATCCACCCGCAACCGCGAAGCTGCCTGACCCATGGCCACTTACGTCAACGACCGCCGGGCGATCCATGAGGGGCGCAGCCCGGCCATGATTCCCGGGCCCATCAACCCCGTCTTCCCCAAGCCCAACGGACCGCCGGTTCCGATCCTCAACATGGCCCACGGGCCGGGCCTCAAAAACGGCACGGCCACCCTCAAGATCGACGGCAAGCCCGTCTCCGTGGCCGGTAGCCGGTTCGAATCCATTCCCGCCACGCCCGACCGGCTGGGCGGCATCGCCGGCGTGCGCTCCACCGTCGTGGGCGGCGCGGCCGAGCCCACCAGCTACAGCAGCGACACCAAGTTCGAAGGCAAGGGCAGCGTCCGCTCGTTCGACACGACCAAATCCAACTCCCTCGTCATCAACCCTGGCTGGGCCATGCGCCTGGCCATGAAGGCGCTGCCCGGCCCCTACGACCAGCTGGCCCAGAAAGTCATCGAAAAGCTCCCCGGCGCCTTCGGTGACCAGTTGAGCGCGCTGGGCGAGTCGCTCGCCGACCCGAGCGTGCTGATCGGCCCCGCGCTCAAGCTGGTGGGCAAGCTCATTCCCGGCGTCAATCTGGTGGTGGGCGGTGCCGCCATGGCCGAATCCGCCATGCAGATCGCAGAGTTGGCCCAGGAGGTGCAGGACCTGCTCACGCCGCCCCTGACCGACGAGAAGATCGACCAGATCGCCGATGTGATCGCCAATGGCGTGGCGGCCATCACCATCGGCTTCGTGCTCGGCAAGATCGTGAAGCGCGCCAAGTCCAAGATCAATGCGGTTGCCAGCCGGCAGGACAGCCAGAACACCCCCAACACGCAGGCCAAGATCGTCGATGACGTGCACGTCGGCGCACCGGGCGGCGCCACCTGCGAACTCGGCACCTGCCACCCGGTCATCTTCGCCACCGGCGTCAAGATCCTGTCGGAAACCGACTTTGCCTTGCCCGGCCTGCTGCCGCTGGAATGGCGGCGCTTTTACCGCTCGGCCGACCGGCGCCCCGGCTGGCTGGGCTGGGGGTGGAGCACGCCCTTGAGTATCGAGCTGGCCCTGGTCCACAGCCATGTGCACTACTACGATGCCCGGGGCCGCAGGGTGCAGTTGCCGCCGCTCTCGCCCGGGCAGAGCCACTTCGACGAGCGAGAAAAGATCACGCTGCAGCGCCACGAAGACGGGCGCTACAGCGTCGAGGCCACCGATGGCCTGCGGCACGAGTTCGCCAAGCCCGTGCCCGGCCAGTGGCGCCTGCCCTTGGCGCGGGTGCGCGACCGCCACGGCAATGCCATCACGCTGCATTACCCCGCCTATGACGAAACCGGCTTGGACGGCATTGCGCCGCGCCCCACCGGCCTCACCGACAGCGCCGGGCGCGAGTTGCACTTCGGCTGGACCGATGCTGGCCTGCTGGCCGAGGTGCGCCTCGCGCCCCGCACCCTCGATGGCGTGCAGCACCAGGGCGGGGTGCTGGTGCGTTATGCCTACGACAGCGCGGGCAACCTGGAGGGCGACAAGGGTGGCAAGGGCAATAGCCAGGCCAACCTCGCCAGCGCCACCGATGCGCAGGGCGGCACCACGGCGTACCGCTACGAGAACCACCTCATGGTGGCCTACACCACCAAGAACGGCTTCACCCACCACCAGCAGTGGAGCCGGCTGGACGCGGGTGCTCGCGTGGTGCGCACCTGGACCGACACCCCCGGCCTGCTGGACACCCGCTTCGAATACGACCTGGGGATGCGCACCACCCATGTCACCGATGCCCTGGGCCGGCGCACCAGCTACCACTACAACGCGCACAACGAAGTCGTTGCCGTCACGGAAGCCGGACCGGACGGCCAATCTGTACGCACAGAAACGCAGATGGACCGCGCCGGCAACCCCGAGGCCAGCACCGACGCCCTGGGCCGCAGCACCCGCTGGCAATGGGACGCCCGTGGCAACCTGACCGCCGTCACCGACGCGGCCGGCGCCACCACGCGGCTGCGCTACAACGCGCAGAATTTGCCGACCGAGATCACCGACGCCCTGGGCCATGTGTGGCGCAACGACTACGACGCGCGCGGCGACCTGCGCGAGCACACCGACGCCCTGGGCCACGCCACCCGCTACCAATACGACCCGCGCGGCCTGCCCGTTGCCATCGAGGACGCCCACGGCAAGACCCGGCATCTGCAATGGGATGCGGCCGGCCAACTGGTGGCCTACACCGACTGCTCGGGCCGCACCACCCGCTACCAGTACGACATCCTGGGCAACCTGGCCGCCAGCATCGATGCCCTGGGCCAGACCACGCGCTACCAGCACGACGCGCTGGGCCAGTTGCGCATCGTCACCGAAGCCGACGGGGCGGAGCACCGCTACGACCACGACGCGCAAGGCAACCTGACCGCCTACACCGACCCCAAAGGCGCCATCACCCGCTACGCGTACAACGGCTTGGACCAGCCCGTGGAGCGCCAGGACCCGCAGGGCCAAAGCCTGCGCTACCGCTACGACGCGGTGGGGCGGCTCGTGGCGCTGCAAAACGAGAACGGCGCCTGGTACCAGTTCCACTACGACGCGGCTGACAACCTGGTGCAGGAGATCGGCTTTGATGGCCGCATCCAGCGCTACCGGTACAACGCGGCGGGCGAGTTGACCGAGCTGCACGAACGCGACGCCGCGCAGCCGCCGGACACGCCGTACGACATGGCGCCCGATGCGCCATTGCCCAAGCGCACGCACTTCCAGCGCGACCGGCTGGGCCGGCTGCTGGCCAAGGTCCACAGCAATGGAGAGGCGGCCAGCTACGCCTACGACCTGCTGGGCCGCATGGTCGGCTGCGCCAACGGGCAGGCCCAAGTTCGATTCGCCTACGACCCACTGTCGCAACTGGTCGAGGAAACGCAGGTCCATCTGGGCGATGCCCCGGCAGACAGTGCGCAGGCGCAGGCGGATCGGCACTTCACCTTCCGCCACGCCTACGACGCCCTGGGCAACCGAATCGCCAGCGTGCTGCCCAGCGGCAAGAACGTGCAATGGCTGTACTACGGCTCCGGGCACCTGCACCAGATCCGGGTGGATGGCCACACGATCAGCGACATGGAGCGCGACGCGCTGCACCAGGAGATATCGCGCACACAAGGGGCGTTGACCAGCCGCTACGGCCTCGATCCCATGGGCCGGCTGGTGGCGCACAAAGTGAGCCGGGAAGCCGCCCTGAAAACGCTGCCCGGCGCGGCCACGGAAGCGTCGCTGCGGGACCGGGACCCACCATCCGCCATGTCCGGCCCACCGGGCCTGTCCGACCTGCTGGCCCGCCTGCCGCACCTGCCATCAGGCCATCGCATCGCGCGGCACTACCAGTACGACCGGGGCGGCAACCTCACGGCCACGCAGGACAGCCTGCGGGGGGCCAGCGAATACCGCTACGACGCGCTGGGCCGCATCCTGTCGGCGCACAAGGGCACGCGAAGCACGGCGCAAGGTACGCAGCAGGGGGAAGACCGCGAGCAATTCACGTTCGACCCGGCCGGCAACCTGCTCAACCCGAACCGGGGCGGCGAGCAAAGCGCCGGCGGCGTGAGCCACGAGCGGGAGAAGGTGCCCACGAACCGCCTCACCGTGTACCAGGACCTGCGGTTCACCTACGACCTGCATGGCAACGTCGTGCAGCGGTTGGTGGGCTGGCACACGGTGCAAAACTACCGCTACAGCGCGGAGCACCAGATCGTGGAGGCCACCGTCACGCGCTACCGGGACCGGCCCGCACTGCAATCGGTGCCGGCTGCCGGCCAGGGCCAAACCGAGCCTGCCGCCACCGTGCAGACCATGCGCTACCGCTACGACGCGCTGGGGCGGCGCATCGACAAGACGGACGCCTTCGGCAAGACCCGGTTCGTCTATGACGGCGATCTGCTTGCAGGGGAGATGCGGGGCAGCAAGGTCAGCGAGTACCTGTACGAGCCGGACAGCTTCGTGCCGCTGGCCAAGCTGGAGTCGGAGGCGAAGCAGGCTACAGCGCAAGAAGTACTAGGGCAGATTGCTATAAAAGATATAGCGATCGAAAGTGCATCAGAAAAAACCGAAGCCAAAGACTTCGCCATCTACTACTACCAGTGCGACCAGATCGGAGCGCCGCAGGAGTTGACGGACGAGGCGGGGCGGATCGTGTGGGCGGCCAGCTACAAGGTGTGGGGGCAGGCGCAGGCGCTGCAGATGCTTCGCACGGGCACCGATGGGGAAGCTGCGGTGTTCGCGGCCAATGAAAGACCGCTGGCGTTGGCGGCCAGCGGAGAGGTCCAGAGCCTCAACTTGGTGGAGCAGCCGCTCCGGTTCCAAGGGCAGTACTTCGATGGGGAAACGGGGCTGCATTACAACCGGGCTCGTTACTATGATCCAGTAACAGGCCGATTCATTCATCAAGATCCTATTGGTTTGTTTGGAGGAGAAAACTTATATGGGTATGGTCTAAACCCATTTGACTGGATTGATCCAGAGGGTCTGAGCACCCATCGCAACCGGATGAATAAGCAGGTGGGCAAAGCTCCTAAACACCAGACCCACCATATGATCCCTCAGGAAATGTTCAAGAAATTTCCAATATTAAAATGCATTGACAAAAATCATTTGGATAATTTGATTAATTTGCCAAAAACAGCGGGGAAGTATGATGGTAAAAAGGGAAAATATTTTGGAAAATCTACCCACAATACAAATCACGTTAGATATTCAAAGGCAATAGAAGCCTCTGTAGCGAGAGTCGCCGCACAAGCTGGCAATTGTCCTAAGAAACTTTCGGCTGCGTTGGGAGATATGCAAAAATTAATACGAGCAGAACTGAAAAATGGTACGCCTATCATGAATTCTGAAGGGGCGAGTTTTTCACAATGGGATAAAATTTTGCGAACTGGAGGTTTTTAAATGATTTCTGATGATATTTTTCCACCTGAGGTAAGAGAAGTCATTGATTTTGTTAAATCAGGACCAATTCTTCAAAGTTCTTATCGAGGTGAAATTTCGATTGATGAGATGTATTTTGACATTAAGGCTGCGCTCAAAAATTATACCAATCAGGATGTTAAGCCTCCTAAGTATTTTTTAACAGATATCACAGAAGATGCGTCAGGAGATATTCCGGCAGTAATGGGTGATGAGAGGCTCATGGATTTAAAATATAAGCTAATTGAGTATGAGGAGCAGGAGGATTTTTATCAAATTCTGTTAGATCGTTGTAATTTTTTAAAAAATGAAATACAAATCAAACCTAAAGACATCGAATTAATTGCTGATGCAATGAGCGGAAATTTATATCTCTGCGCAGAGTCTAGGTTGTTGATTCCAGGAGCTCATCTGTATTTCGAGCGATTGTTTGAAGTTCATAAATTACAAGGATTTCCATGCGGTTGGAAGGGGGGTAAAAAATGGCAAAAAGGAGATTTTTTGATTTATTCTCGCCCGATTATTGGATAATTTATTTTGAGTTGATCGACGAAACGGAGAAACTGCCAAGGCAGCGATGAGAGCGCAGGCGGCGTGAGCCACGAGCGGGAAAAAGTGCCCACCAACCGCCTCACCGTGTACCAGGACCTGCGGTTCACCTACGACCTGCATGGCAACGTCGTGCAACGGCTGGTGGGCTGGCACACGGTGCAAAACTACCGCTACAGCGCGGAGCACCAGATCGTGGAGGCCACCGTCACGCGCTACCGGGAGCGTCCCGCGCTGCAATCGGTGCCTGCTGCCGGCCAGGGCCAAACCGAGCCTGCCGCCACCGTGCAGACCACGCGCTACCGCTACGACGCACTGGGGCGGCGCATCGACAAGACGGACGCCTTCGGCAAGACCCGGTTCGTCTATGACGGCGATCTGCTTGCCGGGGAGATGCGGGGCAGCAAGGTCAGCGAGTACCTGTACGAGCCGGACAGCTTCGTGCCGCTGGCCAAGCTGGAGTCAGAGGCGAAACAGGCTCCAGCGCAAATACCACTAGGGCAGGTTGCTGCAAAAGATATAGCGATCGAAAGTGAATCGGAAAAAGCGGCCCAGGCCAAAGACTTCGCCGTCTATTACTACCAGTGCGACCAGATCGGAGCGCCGCAGGAGTTGACAGACGAGGCGGGGCGGATCGTGTGGGCGGCCAGCTACAAGGTGTGGGGGCAGACGCAGGCGCTGCAGATGCTTCGCACGGGGACGGGCACCGATGGGGAGGCGGCGGTGTTCGCGGCCAATGAAAGACCGCTGGCATTGGCGGCCAGCGGAGAGGTCCAGAGCATCAATCTGGTGGAGCAGCCGCTCCGGTTCCAAGGGCAGTATTTTGATGGGGAAACGGGGCTGCATTACAACCGCTTCCGGTACTACGATCCGGTGACGGGGCGGTTCATTCATCAGGACCCTATTGATCTGGAAGGCGGCCTTAATAGCTTTTTATATGCGAATAATCCTCTGGAATGGATTGATCCTGTAGGGCTGCAAAGAAAGAGAAAGAGAAGCACAACAAAAACCTGTGGTTGTTCTCTCCCTTGCATCACGATTGACAGTAGTAAATATCCGGAAACAGCCCAGCACGTTAAAGACGCGATAGCGGCAGGTCATCCAGATGAGGTGACAATTGATCGCCCAGGCGCAAAGGCGCGACGTAAAGCATCTCTTAAAGGAATAAAAACAAAAGTTAATAAAGATCGTGACGAATACCCTCCGGCAATGTTTAAGGAGGGTGGGGCTGGGGCTGATGTCAAGCATATTGATCCCTGTGATAACAGAGGCGCGGGCTCATGCATGGGCCACCAGTGTAAGAAATATCCGGATGGAACAAAGGTGAAAATAAAGGTGAAATGATGCAATTTAAGAATGTTGAAAAACTCGTTAAAATTAGCACCTCCAGCTCTAGCGCTTTATGTGATTTGGAATTTCTGAGGGATTTTAAAATTCTAGAGCCAATGGTTAAGGAATTGAGTTATTTCTTAAGTAAAATTAATGGAGGATATGCGTTTGAATCAGCTTTGCATATTATGGGCTCCGGATTGAAAAGAACTGACTGGTCAATTGAGGAGTGGAATGACCCTTTGCTCTGGAGAGATGCTTATAAATCTCTAAATCCCAAAGGTTTGGTTTTTGCAGAAGATTTGTTTGGAATCCAATTTTTAGCTTCTGAAGAAGGAGTTTCTTCTTTTGATCCTGAAACCGGGGAATTGGAGTTGATTTCAAAGACGGTTGATGGGTGGGTGAAAGAAGTCCTGGATGACTATGATTTTTATACTGGCCACTCTCTTGCAAATGAGTGGCAAAAAATAAATGGCCCATTGCCTGATAAATTTCGCTTGATACCTAAAATGCCATTTGTTTTTGGAGGTGAGTTTGAAGTTGAAAATTTGTATGCGGCTGAGGCGGTTACGGCGATGCGGTCGCGAGCTTCCATTGCATTACAGATAAAAGACCTGCCGAATGATGAAAAAATTAAATTTCAATTTGAATAGTGATTTTCGCATGTCTGGCATATTCTTTGTAATTTTGTGGGCAGATCAAGAGGCATGAGATTGGCTGGTGCTGCGAAAGTATTATAAGTGGCATTGCATTTCTTAGTGAAAACAAGGTGAAAGATGTAAAGACTGCAGGGTGATTTTCTGCAGTGGGAGGTTTGAAAACCAATGACGGAAATAATAAAAATCCTGGATCATTTGAATCAGTTGCACCCCTTGTCCTCCAAGGAAAAAAGAAGCACCTTTGAATCCCGAATGCTAAAGCTCTCCAACTTCATGATGGGGGTTGCATGCATTTTCTTCATTCTTCTTTTATTATTGGCCACCATGGCTTGGTTACTTCCAGAGATCAAGTCCCGAGTCGCGGTTCAAACAACGGCAGGTATTCTGTACATACTCTGTATGGCGCCGGTGTTTTCGGGTCTGCTGCTCCAAATGCTATCGGGTTTGCCATTAATAATTTCGTTCAAAAAAGAATTCGAGGCAATGCTACTATTGGATGCCAAGAACGATTTGAAGCACGTCGAATCCTTGAAAGCCCATCCCCAGGAAATCCTAGTGCTGGCTCAGCAATGGAAAGGCATTCAAATCGAACGGATCAAAGCCAGACTGTCCCTGTTCTTCGGCTCTCCCGATAAAGCGGTGCTTTTTGCGGTCCTCGGGTTGGCATCCACAGTTTGGAAAGAGTTGACCCTTGCCAATCTTGAAAGCAAGCTCACCGATTTTGATCATTGGATCGCCTTCCCCATAGCCTGCGGCTTGGCCGCACTGGTGGGTATCGTCTTGGGCGGGATGGTGATGCGCAATTACCTGACCACCTTGACTTACCACCACGACCTGCTGGCCATGGCGATCGCTTCCCTAAAAACCCGAGGAAGCACCATCACGGACGCCAACAGATGCTTGCCGGTTATCGTCCCGTGACTCCGCGGCCTGCCCATGTGTGAATGTCAACGACCGTAGGGCGATCCACGCGGCTGCGCTACAACGCGCCTAACCTGCCCACCGACATCACCGACATCACCGACGCTCTGGGCCACGTTTGGAAGAACGCCTACGACGCCCTGGGCAACCGAATCGCCAGCGTGCTGCCCAGCGGCAAGAACGTGCAATGGCTGTACTACGGCTCCGGGCGCCTGCACCAGATCCGGGTGGATGGCCACACGATCAGCGACATGGAGCGCGACGCGCTGCACCAGGAGATATCGCGCACACAAGGGGCGTTGACCAGCCGCTACGGCCTCGATCCCATGGGCCGGCTGGTGGCGCACAAAGTGAGCCGGGAAGCCGCCCTGAAAACGCTGCCCGGCGCGGCCACGGAAGCGTCGCTGCGGGACCGGGACCCACCATCCGCCATGTCCGGCCCACCGGGCCTGTCCGACCTGCTGGCCCGCCTGCCGCACCTTCCTTCCGGCCATCGCATCGCGCGGCACTACCAGTACGACCGGGGCGGCAACCTCACGGCCACGCAGGACAGCCTGCGGGGGGCCAGCGAATACCGTTACGACGCGCTGGGCCGCATCCTGTCGGCGCACAAGGGCACGCGAAGCACGGCGCAGGGCACGCAGCAGGGGGAAGAGCGCGAGCAATTCACGTTCGACCCGGCCGGCAACCTGCTCAACCCGAACCGGGGCGGCGAGCAAAGCGCCGGCGGCGTGAGCCACGAGCGGGAAAAAGTGCCCACCAACCGCCTCACCGTGTACCAGGACCTGCGGTTCACCTACGACCTGCATGGCAACGTCGTGCAGCGGTTGGTGGGCTGGCACACGGTGCAAAACTTCCGCTACAGCGCGGAGCACCAGATCGTGGAGGCCGCCGTCACGCGCTACCGGGAGCGTCCCGCGCTGCAATCGGTGCCTGCTGCCGGCCATGGCCAAACCGAGCCTGCTGCCACCGTGCAGACCACGCGCTACCGATACGACGCGCTGGGCCGGCGCATCGACAAGACAGACGCCTTCGGCAAGACCCGGTTCGTCTATGACGGCGACCTGCTTGCCGGGGAGATGCGGGGCAGCAAAGTCAGCGAATACCTGTACGAGCCGGACAGCTTCGTGCCGCTGGCCAAGCTGGAGTCAGAGGCGAAGCAGGCTACAGCGCAAGAAGTACTATGGCATATTGCTACAAAAGATGTAGCAAATGAGAAAGCCGAAGACAAAGACTTCGCCATCTACTACTACCAGTGCGACCAGATCGGAGCGCCGCAGGAGTTGACGGACGAGGCGGGGCGGATCGTGTGGGCGGCCAGCTACAAGGTGTGGGGGGAGGCGCAGGCGCTGCAGATGCTTCGCACGGGCACCGATGGGGAGGCGGCGGTCTTCACGGCCAATGAAAGACCGCTGGCGCTGGCGACCCAGGGACAAACGCAGGCGCTGAATCTGGTGGAGCAACCGCTCCGGTTCCAGGGGCAGTACTTCGATGGGGAAACGGGGCTGCATTCCAACCGCTTCCGGTATTACGATCCGGTGACGGGGCGGTTTGTGCATCAGGACCCGATTGGGTTGTTCGGGGGGACTAATTTTTTTGCTTACGCTCCAAATGCCAGCGGATGGTTCGACCCTTTCGGACTCGCGAAACGTAGTGGGCCTGGTATCAGAGAAAAGCTCTATCCATCGCGGGTTAGAAAAGGGACTAGAAAAGAGTTGGAGGAAAAGCAAAAAGGCTCAGATGGAAATATTGCTTGTGCAATATGTAGTTGTCAGCTAGGTCCTGGTAATGCTTCTGTTCAGCACTCTCCTCCTTTGGTCGAAACTCATAATGCTTTAGGATTTAATACGGACCAAGCAGGCAGAAATGATTTATGTAACTCGACTGCTGACAGTTTGGCGTGTCTGCCGTTTCAAAAGGCGGTACGAATGAGTCATGCGCAACAATATAGAACGGATACGGGGCCTAAATCCAAGCCACGAAAATCAAGGCGTAAAGATGGATGTTAATTTTGGTATGGAATGGTTTTCTCGAGATGAAAAATTTTCCTTCGACGTAAGGCGAAGCATAATTTTAGGACACTATATGCATGAATGGGGAATGCCCGAGCATAGAGTCATAACTGTAAAGGCATCAAGAAAAATCCATGTGGAAATTTATTATTTTCCGGCGGGGAAGAATTCCAAGGTATCGAGATTCGCAACTGTAGGTTTATCGATGGCACGCCGCCCATCTGGTGCCCTTGTGTCCGCTGAATGGATGCTTGCTCTTACATCAGATCTGGGGGGAGAGTCTTCCGATAGAGTTTTTAGCTATGTGGTTGATTTGATTGCCCATCATATAGAAAATGCAGCAAGCTCAACTCCCCCAATTGTCATGGCAGAAAGTGAAATAGCGCCAGCTAAGTGGAGCTCGAAAGCGTTGCTGATCGATGAGTTGCGCGGTGAAAGTGAGTCGCTGGAAGGCATTGCGGTGGGTTCCGAATCAGTGCCTGTTCTGTGGGTCATTCCGATCAATAGCCGAGAAGTTGATATTATTAATCGCGAAGGCGTTGAGAAATTTGATGAAATTATTGAGAAATCCATTTATTCCATTGTTGATCCTCAGAGAATTTGATCGATTATTAATTGTTGTATTCCATGGAGACCTTTAACACTACTGAGCAGTTGGAGGTTTGCAAAATTATGAAGGGGACGCCCGCAGCAACCTGGCAATATGAACCACGCGGCCTGTCCGTTGCCATCGAGGATGCACACGGCAAAACCCGGCATCTGCAATGGGACGCCGCAGGCCAGTTGGTGACGAATACCGCTACGACGCGCTGGGGCGGCGCATCGACAAGACGGACGCCTTCGGCAAGACGCGGTTCGTGTATGACGGCCATCTGCTGGCGGGGAGATGCGGGGCAGTCAGGTCAGCGAGTATCTGTACGAACCTGAGAAAAGGAGTTTTTAATCTATGGTCGCCGGCGGTGAATCGAATTATTTATTGAGTGAGTGCTGCAATGGAAGGTGCTATCGATAATGAACAAGCTGCGATGTGTGAAAAGTACAATTGCAGCCCGTTGGCATTCAAACCGGCCTTGCATGTCGGGGTCCATCTTGCTTCTTTGAACCAGCAACCGATCTATGGCGTTCGAATTCGGCCAACGATTGATGCATCAGGATGGTATTTCTGGGGAGGCGAATATTCTGATGATGATGACTTCTTTCAGCCCGTGCATGGTTCTCATGTCTTGGATAGACTGCCAGAATTGGGTAAATATCTTGCCTTACCCCCTGGGTATAAATTCATTGTGGACGATGAAGGCTACGAGGATGTCTGGTATGACCCGTCTGTATTTGTGCGCGCTGGCCAGGAGCCGTAAGGTCGGCATGTTGGAAGGCGTTTGAATGGCGGCTGGACACCACTTTCCAGAAATAGAGTCCTTGGCAGCATGGGTGGCGCAAGATCTGAAGCGACAGGAATCTATTTGCGAAGAAATTCTGGAAAGGCTCCCTGATCGTTTTCAGCTGGCCGAGCCTTTTCATTCCATCGAGCCTCGAACGCAATCGAAAGTGGATATTCCGTGTTTCTATGACGAGGAATACGAAACCCCCTTGAGCCTGGTCTTTGGCGGAGTTTTTGACTATGGCATGAGTGATGCACATAAAAAAGCAATTCAGGCTATTTGCTCTCCAGATGAATGGCAGATGCTGAAATCGTTGGTCGAAGGTCGAGCATCACCAGAGGAAAAAGCCATACGTCCATTTTTGATGAGTCGATTCCCGCTCTTTGAATGGGTGGCAGAAGAAAATATCGATTTGTCTGACGATTTGGAACGGCCTGATTTTTCGACGGAAGAGGGACCTTACCCCATCTATTTGTCAACCAGCGAGGCGGAAAAATTCTTGAGCAAAAGCGGCTACCGATTGCCGTGGGATCATGAATGGGAATATGTGGCAAAAGAGCTGCGGTCGAATGTTTTCATTTGTGGAGATCAATTGCCCCGGGGCGATCTTTCAAAAAATGTCTGCCTGACGTCTTTCGGGAGTGCTTCGAAGAATAAGAAAGCCTCCAATTTTTTTGGAATCGCAGGGCTCGGTTTGGCAGCGATGACCAAGGTGGAGGGCCGAAATGGCGTGATGGTGAGGGGCGGTGCTTCCGGTTTCTATCCATTCCAAGGCCCGGCGCAATGGGCGATGCTTTCTACGGAGCTGCAAATCCCCCTGCAAAATATGCCCGATTCTTTGGCGGGCATCAGGCTGTGCGCGGATATTCCGAATTAAGTTGGAAAACTGCAGTTTGCCGGGGCGAGCGGATGCTGGGCCCTTTCGGATTTCGGATAGCGTGCAAATGGTTCGCCTTTGCCCATGTCAAACATGAAGGCTTGGATAGGGTATTCCCTTTGCTTTGAGGAATCGAAATGGGAAACGCATGCTGCACGCCTTCGGCATCTGGCAGTGGCCGGATCAGCCGCCAGAACTCTTCCGCCGAATCGGTCCGGTCTTCGACTGAGGAGCCGCGGCGCAGCAGCACCCATGCCAATGCAGCCCAATTGCCTATCAGTCCCAGGCGCAGCGGTAGCAGCAGCCGTGAGGAAAACGGGCCTTTCAACCGCTTGCCTGGCGATTTGCAGCACCACATCGGCACCTTGCTGCCCAGGACGGGGCGTTCTGCGCTTCGGCAGGCTTCGCAAAGCCTCCATCAGGCGTTGCCTCGTGGCGAACGCGATGTCATGCATTCCATCGAGGGGGTTCATGCCTTGCTGGGTATCAATCCAGGCACGCCAAACGACGAAGTTTCATTGGCCATTGGCCGCGCTATCCACGCCGCACAAAACCATCCGGGATGGACCGACCGGGGCAGGCTGCTGGTGGCTGCGCGGCACGCGGTTCAACCCCTCGAAAACCATCCTGACCGTGCGGAGTTGTTGCTGCAGATCGAGTCTGCGATCCAGAACAGCGGATTGAGCGCAGATCAATGGAGGCGCACCGATGCCGTCTTTGCCCAAATGGTCAACGCCAGGGCCAACGCGTAAGCAGACGGGTTTCACTGGCCTGCGCAGAGCGATGCACATCGCTCCCTACGCTCGGGTCGGTGCTGCGCGGCCGCCTCACTCCCCTTGCGACCCCCGGTGCGCCCAGCCCGTGGTGTGCTTTTCCAGCACGCTGAACAGCTCGTACATCACCATCGCCATGGCGCCCACCACCATCAGGCCGGCGAAGGCCAGGCCCATCTGCATGGAAGAGCCGGCCGAGATCAGCAGGTAGCCGATGCCCTCGTTGGCGGCGGTCATCTCCGAGACGGTGGTGCCCACGAAGGCGAGGGTGATCGCCACCTTGAGCGAGCCGTAGAAGTACGGCATGGAGCGCGGCAGGCCGACCTTGGTGAGCACGTCCCAGCGTTTGGCGCCCAGCACGCGCAGCACGTCTTCCAGCTCGGGCTCCAGCGTGGCCAGGCCCGTGGCGATGTTGACCATGATCGGAAAGAAGCTGATGAGGAAGGCCGTGAGGATGGCCGGTCCCACGCCGATGCCGAACCACACGACGAGGATGGGCACGAAGGCGGCCTTGGGCAGGGCGTTGAAGGCGGTCATCAGCGGATAGACGGCGGCATACGCCAGCCGCGACGATCCGATGACGAAGCCCAGCAGCACCCCGACCACGATGGCGATGCCGAAGCCGGCCATGGTGACCCAGAAGGTGCGCCAGGCGTGGCCCGCGATGATCCACTTGAACTCGACGAACTGCGTCCAGATCGCCCAGGGGCTGGGGAAGATGAACTCCGACACCCCCAGGCCTGAGCAGATCACCTGCCACAGCACCAGCACCGAGAACAGCAAAACCCAGGGCGACCAGCGCTCCACCCGTTTCTTGTGCAGCGCGTTCATTGCGTGATCTCCCCGCCGGTCTTTCGCAGGGCGCCGATGTGGCCGCGCAGCTCCAGCACGATGTCGGTGAATTCCTTGGTGTAGGTCAGTTCCAGCTCGCGCGGGCGCGGCAGTTCGATGTCGCGGCGCACGATGAAGCGGCCCGGGCTCTTGCTCATCACGTACACGGTGTCGGCGAGGAAGACGCTCTCGCGCAGGTCGTGCGTGACGAGGATGACGTTGAACTGCTGCTCGGCCTGCAGGTCGCGCAGGATGCACCACAGCTCCTCGCGCGTGAAGGCGTCGAGCGCGCCGAAGGGCTCGTCCAGCAGCAGCATCTTGGGCTCGTGGATGAGGGCGCGGCAGATGCTGGCACGCTGCTGCATGCCGCCCGACAGCTGCCAGGGGAACTTGTCTTCATAGCCGGCCAGGCCCACCTTCTGCAGCAGGGCGCGCGCGCGGGCCTCGTATTCCTTGCGGCGGGCCTTGAACTGGCTGCGGTGCGGCTCGACGATCTCCAGCGGCAGCAGCACGTTGGCGACGGTGGTGCGCCAGGGCAGCAGCGAGGGCGCCTGGAAGGCCATGCCCGAGATCTTGAGCGGGCCGGTCACGGGCTGGCCGTCGATGCGGATCTTGCCCATCGACGGCATGCGCAGCCCGGTGGCCAGCTTCATGAAGGTGGACTTGCCGCAGCCCGAGGGGCCCACGATGGCGATGAACTCGCCGCGGCGCACCTGCAGGTCGATGGCTTCGACGGCAAAGTGGTTGGCGCGCAGCAACTCTTCGTTGTAGGCGAGCCAGACATCGCGAAAATCCACGAAATAGGAGTCGTCGGCCTGCATGGGATGAAAGAGGGTTTTGAGTGAAAAGGGCCGCCAGCGCAATCAACACTACGGCATATTGCTATTGAATTTGTAGCAATTGCCGGATGGGGCCTGGCGGGCTCTGGACGGCGGACGGACCGGGGGCGGGCTCCCCGCCATGGGCCGGCCGCCCGTGCCGTCACTTCCTGGGCAGGATGTTCAGCTCGGCCGCCGGCGGCAGGAAGCTGCCGTTCCACACCGTCTCGGCGTTCACGCGGGACTTGGTGGCGAAGGCGTCGGACACCTGCGAGGCCATCAGCGCCAGGCGCTGCGGCTTCGCCTGGCCGAAGCCTTCGGCCCGCGCATCGGCGCTGTTGACCACGGTGTCGATGGCCAGTTGCAGGCGGCGGGTTTCCAGGGCCACGTTCACGATGCCGTCGCGCTCCTTCACGGAGGCGATGGCGGCCGCCGGGTTGGCCATGACCTCTTTCGCGCCCCGGGTGAAGGCCTTGAGGAAGGCGCGGACCGCCTCGGGGTTCTCCTTGACCAGCTTGGGGCTGGCGATGATCACGTTGCCGTACAGCTTCACGCCGAAGTCGGCATAGGGCAGCACCACCACGTCGCTGGCCTTGGCGCCGCGCGCCTCCAGGTTCAGCAGCGAGGTGAAGGTGAAGCCGGTGATGGCGTCCACGTCGCCGCGCACCAGCATGGTCTCGCGCAGCGGCGGGTCCATGGCGGTCCACTGCACGTTGCCGATGCCGTTGGCCTTGGCGAAGATGGGGAAGGCGCGGCGGCCGGCGTCGAACACCGGGGCGCCCAGCTTCTTGCCGGCCAGGTCGGCGGGCTTGGCGATGCCGCTCTTCTTGAGCGCCATGACCGAGGCCGGCGTGTTGTTGTAGACCATCATCACGGCCACGGGCTTGTTCTGCGCGTCGGGGTTGTTGGCGTGGAATTCCATCACCGCGGCCAGGTCGGCGAAACCCATGTCGTAGGTGCCCGAGGCCACGCGCTGCACGGCGCCGCCGGAGCCGTTGCCCGCGTCCACCGTCACGTTCAGCCCGGCTTCCTTGAAGTAGCCCTTGGCGGTGGGCAGCAGGAAGAACGCGGCCGGCCCTTCGAAGCGCCAGTCCAGCTGGAACTTGATGGGCGTCGGGGTCTGGGCCTGCGCCACGGTGAATGCGCTGGCGGCGGCAAAGGCGGCAGCGGCTTTCAAAAGGGAACGTTTGTGCATGGAGGCTCCGGTCGTGGGGAGGGAGGCGCAAAGAGCGTGAATGCGTGCGGCTTCACGGGCGGTATGCCAGAGCGTCAGCAAAAACGATGCCTGCTTTGTATACGGTTCTGGCGGGCTCGAAGCCATTGTTCCCCAGCTTGGTGCGCCTGGAAGCGGGGATTTTCCCGGCTCGGTGCGCACGGCATGACGCGCCAATTGCCTAGCCGCTTATGCGTTTTCCGTCTATCGAAATGCGGGTTTTCCTCGGTTGGAGGGTTCGTTTTCCGGACGGGGGCTTCGGATCGCCCCGAAAAGGCCGGCGCGCCCGGGAACACGATGGCTCCCGATGTCATTCTTCTCCAAACTCTCGAACCGCCTCGGTATTGCCCGTTTCAGCGTCGAAACGCCCACGAGCCAGAAGCAAAAGACCCCTTCGATCCCCAGCACCGCGGTGCGGCCGCTGGACGGCCCCAAGCGCCGGCATGCCGGCGCGGGGGCGACCCTGCCGCCGCGTGCCGCTGTGCCATCGGCCCTGGCGGCCTCGGCCGCAGCGGCCAACGTCGGCGCTCCGTCGAGCACCGGGGGCGCCGCAAGCAATCAGCCCAGCCATGTCCTGATCGACCTCATGGGGCAGGCGTCACCCGACTGTGCCGTGCTGACGAAGGAATTGTTCACACGGTCACCGGTCTTGTTTGCGGCGGCGGATCTCGCCATCGAACTGCGCGACCTGGATTTGTCGCGCATGCCCCCGATTCCCGGGCTGCCGGGTGCGCCCACCGTGTTGCTGGCCCAGGCGCTGGCTGCGGCGACCGGTGGCGATGCCCGCCTCGCCAGGGCCGCGCTCGAAGAGCTGCAAGGGCTCGATCCGCAGCAGGACATCGTCACGGCCTGGCGGCAGCGGGCCGGCGGGCCCGAGGACGACGCTTCGGTGGACGGCGAATCGGTCTATCACACGCCCAGGACTTCGGCGTACTACACGCCCGATGGCTCGGTGGAGGGCGACCAGGACCGGTCGCCGCCGGCCTCGCCGCGGCGCTCCATGGAGGGCGGGCCGAGCGACGCTTCGGTGGCGGCACGGCGGGCGGCCTGGCAGGTGGCCGCGGCCCTGGCCGGCACGCCCACCGGCATGGACGTGCTGCAGGCCGTCGTGGCCCGCCCCGTGGATGCGGCGCATCGCGAGGACTTCGCCCTGCTGCTCAAGGCGGCGACCGGCATGCCGGCCAGGCACGCGGAGCGGGGCGACCCGGCTGCGATCCTTGCCAGCTCGGCGGCCCTCGGTACGCTGACTGGCGAGGCCGTCGCCTGCACTGCCGCACGCATGGCAGGCGAGGTGGATGCGGCCCGGTTACACCAGGGCTCCATGACCTCCGCGCGCAATGACCTGTTCGAGAGGGGGCCGGGAACAGAATTCGCGGCTTTGAATGCGCGCCTGATGAAGACCGGGCGCTGGATCGAGCGCGCCACGCCGGAGCGCGGGCGCCTGCTGCGCAACCCGATCTTCGGCAAGTCGCCTTTCCGGGCCTTGCGGCACGGCACGCAGAACGTGGAGCGCGGCCCGGCCATCGCGCGCCACCGGGCGGCACGCGAAGCGGCACTGCGCGAAGCGGCGGTTGCCTTGAAGGAGCAACTGATCGCCATGGCGCCGTTCACCCGTTCGCCCGGGTCCGGGCAGGTCTCGGACGGCCTGCTGCGGGCGGCCGTGCTGGCGCATTGCCTGGAGACGCCCGCGCCTCGTCCGCTGGAGCGGGCCGGCTTCGATGCGGACGCCTGCGCCGACATCGCCGACCGCCTGGCGAACCTGCTGACCCCCGCCCCCGCGCCGGGCCTGCAGCGGCAACTGGCGCAGATGCCGCAGTTGAAGGCCCTGACCGACCTGCGCCTGGATGCGAAGCTCATGGGCGAATGGCTGGCGGCTGCCCGCACGGCGGAGGGCGGGCCTGCATTGCCGGGGGCGCGAGAAGCGGGGAGGGGCAAGGGGTGCAAGGGGCGCAGGAAGTGCCCTGGGTGCAGACCGTCTCCGCCGCGCTGGCCCGGGCCGAGGAAGAGGCCGTCGGCCGCGACACCCGGGTGCCGGTGGTCACGCGCGAGACCGTGCGTTCGGCCCTGAAAGACATCATCGCCAACATCGAGGGCTCGTCGCGGCTGCGGCTGAGCAGCGGCGGGCTCGTTGGGGTGGGGCTGCGGCAGATCACGTCGTCGATCAGCGCGGTGGCGAGCGCCTTCTTCCTGCGCGGGCGGGTGGATGGGCGGGCGCAGCGCGGCCGGCAAGCCATTTTCGAGATCGCCATGCCGCCCTATGACATGGAGCTGGTGCTGGGGTCGCAACGCCAGGTGTCCAAGCAGATCGGGCTGGGCGCCTTCGTCGGGCCGGACATCGGCGTGGCCAAGGCGGGGGTCAATGTCGATACGCTGCTCTACGGCAAGGAGGAGGCCGAGATCCAGGGCATCTCCCTGCGCCTGCCGCGCATCGGCCGGCCGGTGGCGGAACTGCGGGCCGAATTCTCCGCGCTGGTGGACGCTCTGATCGACGGTAGCGAGGGCGGGCCGCAGGCGGATGACCCCACCCCGCTGCTGCAGCGTTTGATGCAGGACTTTCCCGGGCTGACGATCAATCGCATCGGCCATGCCGGCGACGGGCGGCGCCGGCATGGCGCGGGGGTGGACCTGATGGGATCGATCGGTCAGTTGGGGGTCAAGGCCAGCGCCGGTGTCGGCGGCTTCGTCGAAGCCCAGCGCAATGTGACCAAGCACTACGCCGATGCCACCGGGCGCATGCGCGTGGAGCGGTCGATCCATGGCCATGCCGCGCGGGTCGGTGCGGGGGTGAAGGTGTCGGTCGGGCCGTCCACCAGTGTGGCGTCCAGCACCTCGTTTTCCGGCGGGGTCGACATGTCGCTCGCGACGGCGCAGTTCGGCGTGAGCGCGGAACACATTCTGTCCGGCGTGTTCGACCGGCGGGAAGCGGTGTACGAAGACGGCCGCCTGCATCCCCTGTCGTTCGTCGAGACGGAATACCAGACGGTCGATGCCTTCATGCAGGCGGTGCAGCCTCACTTGGGTGAATGGGTGGACGCGGGCGCCAACCCCGAACGTTTGCAGGGCCTGCTGGACGACATTCGCGACCACGCGGCACCCACCCACAGCTACGCGGCGCGCTACATCGTGACGGCCGAGGCCCGGGCCCAGGACGATGCCTACCGCTCAGCGATGCAGCTGTGCGCGCAGCACCCGAGCGGCCTGCCGCAGGTCGTCTCCGCGCTGGCGGGAACGATCGAATCGAAATGGAAGGACCCCGCATCGGTGCAGCCCTATTCGCTGCGCTCGTACGAGCGCAAATCGGTGCAGCAGACCCAGGGCGTCGATGTGGTGGTGCAACTGGCGAGCCTGGAGGCAGCGGAGGCATCGCACATCGACAACCGCCTGGATGTGCCGGCGCAAAGGCCGCGCCGGGCTTGAACCCGCGGAGCGTTGACTCACCCCGCACCACCGCCCACTCTTTCCGACGCTAGAGCCTGCGCGGGGCGGGAGGCGCCAAGCCGGCGCCCCCGGTTTCCGGATCAGCGCGCCTTGGCCGCTGCCGCGTTCGCCGCCGCCAGGGCCGTCATGTTGACCACGCGGCGCACGGTGGACGAGGGGGTCAGCACGTGGGCCGAAGCCGCCGCACCCAGCAGGATCGGGCCGATGGTCGTGCCGTGGCTGCCGGTGGTCTTGAGCACGTTGAACAAGATGTTCGCCGCGTCGAGGTTGGGGCAGATCAGCACGTTGGCCGAGCCCGACAGCGTGCTGTCCAGCAGCGCGTTGTGGCGCACTTTCTCCGACAGGGCGGAGTCGCCATGCAGCTCGCCGTCGCATTCGATGTGGGGCGCGGCCTTCACGAACAGGTCGCGTGCCGCGCGCATCTTGAGGGCCGAGGGGCGCGTGGACGAGCCGTAGTTGGAGTGCGACAGGAACGCCACCTTGGGCGGCAGTCCGAAGCGCTGCACTTCCTCGGCCGCCATCAGTGCGATCGCCGCCAGTTGCTCGGCATCGGGTGCTTCGTTGATGTACGTGTCGGCGATGAACAGCGTGTGCTGGTCCAGCGTGAGCGCGTTCACCGTGGCGAAGCCCGGCGCGCCGTCTTTCAGGCCGATCACCTGGCGCACATGCTCCAGGTGGTGGTCGAAGCGGCCCACCAGGCCGCACAGCAGCGCATCGGCGTCGCCCAGGTGCACCATGAGCGCGCCGATCAGCGTGTTGGAGCGGCGCACCGCGGCCTTGGCGGCCTCGGGCGTGATGCCGTCGCGGCCCATGAGCTGGTGGTAGGCCTCCCAGTACTGGCGAAAGCGCGGATCGTCCTCGGGGTTGCAGATCTCCACGTCCTTGCCCGGCTGCAGGCGCAGGCCGGCCTTGGCGATGCGCGTGGCGATCACGGCGGGGCGGCCGATCAGGATCGGGCGCGCCAGGCCTTCATCGACCGCCACCTGCGCCGCGCGCAGCACGCGGTCGTCCTCGCCCTCGGCATAGGCCACGCGCTGAGGTGCGGCCTTGGCGGCGGTGAAGACCGGGCGCATGAACATGCTGGTCTGATAGACGAAGCGGGTGAGGCTTTCGCGGTAGGCCGCGTAGTCCTGGATGGGCCGCGTGGC